>JBPOJM010000021.1:0-46829 GCA_052033585.1 Patescibacteria group bacterium
AACGGGACAAGAGTCTCTGAATTGTCCGTGAAGCACAGCATCTCAACAGCTACGTTGTACGGTTGGATGAAAGCCCAATCAGATAACACAGGAACATCGTCGCTTGAGATCGCAAAGCTTAGGAAAGAAAATCAAGAACTGCGAGAGATCATTGGTTGGTTCGCTCTTGAAAAGAAGCGTGCGGAAAAAAATACGCGAAGCACGTAGGCGTATGGAGACAACCAAACAAACAAAAGTGGCTCTCGCCAAGAAGCTTGGCGTTGCACGTTCAAGCTTGTACTACAAACCAAAAAGAGCCTCCTCCGACGAAGAACTTAAGGGGAAGATCGTTGCTGTCATGAACGAACATCCCGCATATGGGCACCGCCGCATCGCCATGGCGCTCACGCTCAACAAAAAGGCCATCTCACGCATCATGCGCAAACATGGCTTCAAACCTAAGCTCAGACGAGGCTTCACGCTCGTGAAGCTCGATGATCTGGGAAGACCAGAAACGCAGGTGACCAACATCCTCAAAGTTCTGTGTCCCATTCGTCCCAATATCGTCTGGGCAGGAGACTTCACCTATCTCTGGCTCATCGACCGGTTCTGGTATGTGGCAACCGTGATTGATGTGCATACGAGAGAGATTCTTGGCTGGCATATTGCGAACCATCATACGACGAGCCTCATCATGGAAGCCTTCAAGGATGCAGCACGAAGATCACGCGCCTCACCAACGTACTTCCACTCCGATCAAGGCAGCGAATATGTTTCAGGAGCGTATGAATCCCTGCTTCAAAGCTACGGCGTCCAAATCTCGCACAGCCGCAAGTCCTCTCCATGGCAGAACGGCTATCAAGAATCCTTTTATTCAGGCTTCAAGCTCGAACTGGGCAGTCTCAAGCGCTTCAACCATGTTGGAGAGCTGATCGAAGCGGTGCATCAGCAAATGAGCTACTACAACAACCGACGAATCCACACCGCGCTCAGGATGCCACCGAGCATCTTCAGGCAGAAACAGGAACGGAAAACGACGGCTGTCGCCGTCGTCTAAATCCATCTAAACCACTAACCGCAAAATCGAGAAACCGTGTCCGAAATTTGGGGGACTTGCCAATGGCTCTTGCATTCGGAGGTTGCTTATACACTCGAATAACGCCTTCAGCGCCTTTGACTTCTCGGTACTGTCCAAGGGCTAAGTCTAGCTGTGCTCGAAAGATGCGCTCTGCTTCTTTATGGACTTGTTGTAGCCAATCCTTTTTCATCTCTCGTCATACTTTCGTTTCTAAATTCTCCGATCCTTTTGGTCGGCCACCTTTCTTTCCGTTTAGTCTGCTGATATCGCCTGCCATATACAGGTTATTTTGCCTGGGAACCTGATTTCAGATCTCTATTTATCCCAAAGGAGAGAATTGTGTTCTGACCTTATCTTACTTGGGCACACGCTTGGTGATCAGATTCGTTTATCAGTACGTGACCCACTATTGGGAGTGCCACAAATCGCCCCAGAACGGTTCGATTGGGAGAAAAGCAATAGAATGAAATGTGTTAAGATTGGGATGCGCTCGTACAAGCCCGCTTGACTCAAGGCAAGAGGCTGTAATTGTTGACATCTATCCTTGCCATCACTGAATATCCTTTGGTCTATTTTTTCTTGAAACGACCCTTTAAAGCCGTGACCCCAATGGAGAGAATAATTCCAATGATGAGTCCAGCTGCTCCAACGAAGTACATTCCTCTGAGAAGAATCTTGGTAGGCTTTCCATTGATAATTCCGTTTGCATTTAGATCGATCGGATTTCGCATCCGCTCTTGTCTTATTTTTGCGACTCTTGCATCTTCATTTGCTCTGCAAGTTGGGTCATTATCGTTTGGCCAGCAGCTAAAGAGATAGTTGGGTTCAGGTGTGTTTAATTCTTTTTCGCAGGTACTTTCTGTTTGTTTTGGCTCACAGATATCGGGTCTTATACCCGTCTCTCCCCACTGAAAACAGCACGCGGCGCTTGGTGCAGGACTAAGGGCAAACACGGGTGTTACGAAGGCTAAAAATAGACTAAAAACACTCATTAGAAGAACAGTCTGTTTATATGACATAGTAATATGTAGCCAGAATACTATATATCGACTTGACATGGAAGAAGGAAGGCACTGTGAATTCGAGATTTAAGTTTCTATTCCTAGGAGGGAGGTGAGTTGAAGACTTATTCTTAGCTAAAAACCGGCGATAATTTACCTTCCTTTACTTTTTCTCCAAACACATACCAAGCTTTTAGTTCTGGAATCAGCTGGTTCCAAGAATTTCCCACTTGGTCTACCATACAAAACACCGCCATTTGGCGGTGTTTTGTTTTGGATGTTATCTTTCTGTTATGGCTCTCACCTTCTACGTGGCTGGCTCCCTTGATAAAGGGAGTAAGATCAAAGAAACGATTTCTCTTTTAGAGCAAAAAGGACATTCTATTTCGTTTGATTGGACGGTCCATCCTGTCCTAAAGCCCTATCACGAACATCTTGATGAGACTCCCCTCTTTGCCCAAAAGGCGTTGAATGGCGCACATGAATGTGACATCTTCCTTCTTTTTCCAGATGAGATGGGTGGGGTGGGTCAATTCGTGGAATTAGGGGCAGCCATATTTTCTAAACGTGTACGCAGCATCTTTATCATTGGCTCACACAACCGACGTTCGCTCATGTTCTTTCATCCAAGGGTGCAACGAGTGAACTCTTTAGAGGAAGCACTTCAATCCATTTAAATCCGATCTATTTCATCTGTCCTTTGCGCCAGGCTTCGATTTTTTTGTGGTCGCCGGAGAGAAGGATATCTGGCACACTCCATTCCACGCCTTTTTTTACTTTATAAATTTCAGGGCGAGTATACTGAGGATACTCAAGCACCCCTTCAACCGTGTGCGACTCTGTCTCAAGCGAGGCTTCTTTGCCGAGCACACCAGGACGCAGACGCGCAACGGCGTCAGTCATAACAAGTGCTGCTAATTCTCCCCCCGTTAAAACATAGTTTCCGATCGAGAGCTCTTCATCAACAAGATGCTGAGTGACGCGTTCGTCGATACCTTCGTAGCGGCCACAGATAAAGACGAGACGTTCGTACTCGCATAAGCGACGTGCATCAGCCTGAGTAAAGGTTTTTCCTTTGGCGCTGGTGAGAATCACACACGTTTTTTTGCCAGCGGCGGTTTTTGAGCCATCGGCTTTGCGGACTTTGAGGGCTTGCAGGGCTTTATGGATTGGCTCCACCTTCATGACCATACCCGGCCCTCCTCCAAACGGGCGGTCATCGACAGATTGGTGACGATCATCCGTCCACTGACGGAGGTGATGCGCCTTGAGATCTAGAGCGCCGGCTTTTTGTCCGCGCGCGAGAATAGAGCCTTTCAAATATGGCTCTACCATCTCCGGAAAGATAGTGATGACGTCGACACGCAGGGGCTTACGATTCATGGACACTAGCCTAACCCCCCTTAGAAAAACAAACAACCCCGCCTCTCACGAGAGGCGGGGCGTGGCCCGTTTCACTTGTCTTGCGCTCTACCTTTCACCTACTAGATTCCCAGGTCGCTCAAATCGGCATCCGTGACCAAGCCGGCTTCGCCGTGGCTGGCAGGAGCTGCGCCTGCAGCGCTTGCACGAGGTACTTTGCGTTCTTGGTGCTCGCGGCGAGCGTCCTCTGGTTCGTAGATCTTCATGTTGACGCGGGCGTTGGCTTTGGCACCCACGATTTTAAGCAAGATGCGCAAGGCACGAGCCGTTTGGCCATCGCGACCAATAACATATCCCATGTCTTCTGGGTTGACGTGGAGGGTTAACAAGACGCCGCGTTCGTCGACGGTGCGTTCGACTTTGACGTCCTCGGACTTGTTGACGACCGATTTTACCACGTACTCAAGAAATTCCTGATCAAGAAACTGTTCAGCCATAGCGGCTTTGAGCCATCCCATCCGATCTGCAAGCAGATCCCCGAGACGGCAGTCATAAAGGATAAGGAGTTAATGCCCAGATGGGCTTATCTCTAAACTAGCAAAGAATCAGGGAGGGGGCAATATAGAGGATTTATATGTAGGCGATGAGCCCACGGCTGGCGCAGATAAAAAGGAGTACGCATATTTCCCTGCTAGGAAATCTGCTCAAATTTAGCCGCCGTCGCGTCTAAATAGCCTCCTTTTTATCTGCGCCAGCCGTGGGCTCTAGAAGAGGGAGGATGGAAGGCTGGAGCGGGAGGGTAAAGAGGTATTGACTTTATCGCTCGATTCCTCTACTCTTGGGCGCATGTTGACTATCCGTTTAACCCGTGTCGGGAAAACCAAGCAGCCCCAGTATCGTTTTATCGTGTCCGAAAAGGCGCGTGATCCATGGGGAAAGGCGTTGGAGATCCTGGGGACCTATAACCCCCTGACTGAGCCAGCTGGCTTTAAGGTCGAGGAAGAGCGTATTCATCACTGGATCTCTAAGGGAGCCCAATGTTCTGATACGGCTTGGAACTTATTTGTTGAACACAAACTCGTTAAAGGCGAGAAACGTAAGATGCAATCGGTTTCCAAACGACGCAAGGAAAAGCTCGCGAAAAAAGCGGCTTAAATCCAACCATATCAACCCCTTCGGGGGTTGTTTTGTTCCCAAAAAACACAAGACCCGACGCAGTAGCGACGGGAAATTCAGGAGAAATACCGACATGTCAGATGCGGCGGCGTGATCGAGATTTGGCAGGACCCCGGCCGAAAAGAATGACGGCGAAGATTGCGAGGATGAAGAGGTGACCCGCCACCTCAGTGGCGGGGAACGGCCTGTCGAATCCGTCCTGGTGACGGAGAAGCGCGATACGCGCTTCCTGTTGCTGCTGATTCATGGACCTCTTCTTCTGCCCAAGAACGTGAGCAGGTGCGTGGGAAGGCTCATCGAGAATTACCCTCCCCTTCTCTTATCCATCTCGATTGGTCGGATACGCTACCACATCTCTCTTGATCTTACTAGCCCCCGTACAATAAAAAACACCTCTTCTTGGAAAAGATGAGGTGTTTTTTTGCTTAACGAAGGGCTTATTTCAAGGTTACCTTGGCACCAGCTTCTTCGAGCTTCTTCTTCATGTCTTCGGCTTCGGCTTTTGCAGCTCCCTCTTTCACAACCTTAGGAGCAGCATCGACCATATCCTTGGCTTCTTTCAAGCCCAAGCCCGTGATTTCACGGACAACCTTGATAACGCCGATCTTGTTAGCACCAGCTTCAGTGAGTTCAACATTGAAGGAGGACTTTTCTTCGGCAGCAGGACCAGCGCCCGCAGCGGCCATGGCGACAGGAGCGGCAGCGGAGACACCCCATTTTGCTTCGAGGGCTTTGACGAGCTCAGCCACTTCGAGGACGGACATTTTTTCAAGACTTGCAACAAGGTCAGCGAACTTCGCTGGAACCTCTGGTTTCATTTCGTCGGACATATATAGATAGTATCGGGTATCGGGTATCCGGTATCGGGTATCCAGTATTAGGAACGAAGATCTGCTTCATTCTCGATACTAGATACTCGATACTGGATACTTTTGTTAATTAAGCGGCCGTGGAACCACCTTCCTGCTTTTCGCGGTGCGCGTTCAAGACGCGGACGAAGGCAGCGGCAGGACCATTGAAGACGTTGAGCAATTGACCCAAGAGTTGGGACTTGCTTGGTAACTTGGACAAGGAAATGGCGTATTGAGCATCGATGAACTTGCCATCGAAGATTCCACCGACCAATTTGATAGGCGCTTCTTTCCCCGCTTCTCCGATGAGTTTGGCAGGAGCCATTTCATCTTCGTGAGCAAAGGCGGCACCGACCATTCCGGAGACCTTGCTGAAGTCGACTTCGTAGCCAGCTTCTTTGGCAGCGATCGCGAGAAGGGTCTTTTTGGACACGACGTAGTCGACCTTGGCGCCCGTGAGCTGCTTGCGCATCGCGGTCATCTTAGCGACGGTCATGCCTTGGTAGTCAGCGAACATGATGGACTTCCCGCTCTTGAAGAGCTGGGTCAGTTCCTGCAAGGATTCGCCTTTTTGTGCACGTGTTTTTGGCATAGACGTGACGTTCTAGGTTATGAATGAAATCGACCTTTTAATAAAACAACCGCGGAGCCATGTCCTGCGGATGCGTGTTTTTGTGAGAATTCTCACAAAAGAAGCGATCCTCGGCAGGGTGGTTTTTGGCCAACTTATGCGCTTTTTTGCGCCGCCTGCTGTCTTTGGACTCTGGTTGTTACGGCTGAATGTAGCGGATTATAGGCCGGACGTCAAGAATAAGGACGGGGTCGGCATCGCTTTACAGAAATAAAAGAATATGCAAGCCTTTGCGCGCGGAGGTTTTTGATGGGACGAAGGAAAAGAGGTGAAACCTCACCCGTGGCTCCCTGGGTGGGGGTTCTCCTGGTACTCGATCGGTCGCCGGGTCTGTCCGGCAATCAAATTCACAAAGCGCTTCCTCGCCTGGGCATCGTCTCGAGCCGGTCGGGGACCGCGCAGACGATCAAGAGTCTGAGGTTTCAAAAGCTCATTTTACGTGAGGAAGAGAGGAGGGGCGCGTCAGGCTACAAGCACTACTGCACCGCACAGGGAGTAGACAAGCTTCAGTCCGCGATGCGATCCGTACGACGGCTGTTCAAACCATAGCTGACCGTTCGTTACTTATTCGCCATCCTTTCACTTTCTTGAGACGCTTCGCGTCTTTTTGCTTTTTATAAAGCCCGTCTGTTTACAAAAATAAAAGAATATGCCATCTTTTAGCCCTGAAAGGAGGTGCTCTTTGTTCACCCGAGAACAGTGGGAGGCCTTGGTCGAGCTGGTGCGCCTGAAGGCAGGACCGGTCACACAAGCCCTGCTTACGCGCTATTTCTTCGGTGTGATGCAGCCGGATGGCATCTGCTGCCTCTTCGAGCCTCTGGACCTGGACTATGCCGGCATGATTCGCCTGCTTCAGAAGACCGAGGAAGTCATCCTCGGCTTTCCTCCCAGCATCGTGAACGCTCTGGGAGCCGAACGAATCTGTGGATGCGAACGCCGTTCTGAACCCACGGTCCTGACAGCCGCAGAGGTAGCTGAGCACGTTGAGATCATCCTCGACGCGCTTCAACCCGACAAAATCGTGGTAGTGGGCTGGGATACAGGTACGGACGTCCGCAGAGAGCCGCGCCAGCAAGCGGCGCATTACCTTCGGCGACGCATGAATTTCTACTGCAACTGACCCATCCACCCCCCCCCTCTTCGACGCTACACAGCGTCTCTTGTTTTATTCGGCTAAAAATCCGCCCGCTTGGATAGACCAGAGGGACTTGTAGAGACCGTCGCGGGTCAAGAGATCCTCGTGCTTGCCTTCGTCGAGGATGCGGCCCTCTTGCATGACAATAATGCGATCCATTTGCATGATCGTGGAAAGCCTGTGCGCAATGGCGATGACGGTTTTTCCTTGCATGAGTTTGGCGAGAGCATCTTGAATGAGTGCTTCGGATTCGGAGTCGAGACTGGAGGTAGCCTCATCTAAAATTAAGATGGGGGCATTCATCAAGATCGCTCGAGCTACCGCGACACGCTGGCGCTCGCCACCCGATAACTTCACTCCTCGCTCCCCTACCAATGAGTCATAGCCCTCTGGAAGCGCAGAGATGAATTCATGACAATGTGCTTGTTTAGAAGCAGCAAAGATTTCTTCATCGCTCGCATCTGGATTTCCGTAACGGATATTTTCTTTGAGCGAGCGATGGAAGAGAATCGGATCTTGAGGGACGAGCGCAATATTTTGACGCAGACTGTCTTGGGTGACCTTGGCAATATCTTGGCCGTCGATGAGGATCTTGCCTTTGTTAAGGTTGAAGAGACGGAGAAGGAGCTTTGTCACCGTGGATTTGCCAGCACCGGAGGAGCCGACAAGGGCGATCTTTTCGCCTGGTTTAATCGCAAGAGAAACATCACGCAGGATTTTACGAGTTTCTGTGTAGGCAAAGTCTAATTTTTTGAACTCGATAACCCCTTGAGTGACCTTGAGCTGTTTGGCATTTGGCTCATCTTGGACATTTGAAACCTTGTCCATCACCTCGACCATTTCTTTGGCATTGGCCATTTGTTCATAAACCGTGCGGATCAGACGACCAAAGTCCCAGACTTGGTTAAAGAGAAGGACGAGATAGCCTTGCAAGGCCGCTAGCTCCCCGATGGTAAAACGTCCTTGGGTAAATCCTTGCACGGCCCAGCCCATAATCGCGAATTCAATCGCCGTCATGAGGACCGTCTGGATGGCAAGACTTACTTCAAAGGCTTGCCAACTTTTGGTTTGGGCACGGCGCTGTTCATCTACGAGTCCGCCGTAGGAAGCTTGTTCACGCGGAGAGGTAACAAATAATTTAATATTTACGGCGTTGGTGAGGACGTCTGTTAATAGGCCACTCGCCTTGGAATCCATCTCGGAACGACGTTCGTCTAAGGGGAGCTTCCAGCGGGAGATGAAGAGGTCTGAGATGAACAAGATTACCGTCCAGATGCCAAGCATCGCCCCAAGCACCCATTCCATGCGCCAAAAAATAATGAGCATCCCAATAATCGTGATCGCCGTAGGAAATAGACGCCATAAAACGGGCTCTACAATATTATGGAATGCATCGACGAAGCGAGAAGCTTTTTTTACCAGTGAACCACTCGGCTCTTCGGTGAAGAATTGGTACGAGTGATCGAGGACGTTTTTAAAAACCGTACGTTGAAGATCCGCCCCGATCCGTGGCTGGATACTACTCGCGAGCAAACCACAGGCGCGCCAGATGGCCCACATGGCCATATATATTGCAAAAATGATCAGGAAAATGCGTTTTATCACGTCCCAATCATAGAGGCCCGTCTTTTGCATGTTGACGAGGATATCGAAGAGATCCTTGTAATACAGAGGATAAACGACCCAAAGCACCATGTTCACGATCACCATGAATAGGATCGCGAACACGCGCCATTTGTAGAGGCGGATGTGTTGCCAGTAGATGTGGAGGGCGCGTTTAGCGTAGGGGGTCATAGAAAAAAAAGTCTCAAGCGTCAGGGAGAAGGCATCAGGAATACTAAATCACGCCATCTGATGTGTATAAGACGTAAAAATCTTGTATTTTGTTACATTTTTTATCCTTATAACTCATCCACATCTCGCAAGAATGAGCCTGAAGCTTTTTTAGGAGGCGTGTCTGCGGCGGATTTCCAGACGGTTTTGGTGCCGAAATTGCGGCGTTCGCCGGTGTTGTCGATTTGGATGGTGGGTTCGTCGATCCAGGGGGTATCGCCGCTGTCATCGTTCCACTCCCCTGTCGCGAGACTCGAGGAACCACCGCGGCGGACGGTAGCGGTATGATAACCACCCGCTTCACGGAGTTCGACGCGCTCAAACAAACGAGGCGGGACTTCTTCCACGAAGGTACTCGGTTGGTTGAATTGAAGTGTGTCGTAGCCTGTTGTCATGGGGTACGTTAAAAAGAGATGCTTGCGGGCACGAGTGACGGCCACGTAGAACAAGCGGCGCTCTTCTTCCATCCCATCTTCGGCGAGGGCGCGACGAGAAGGGAAGGAGCCTTCGGCGAGATGGAGGATGAAGACCGTGTCCCATTCGAGGCCTTTGGCTTGGTGGATGGTGGAGAGTACCATCCGCTCTTCATCTTGGGGGGAGGCGGATTTCGACTCACGACCAGCGACTACGTCATCGTAAAGTGCGATATCATTTAAAAAAGGGCCAACCTCTTGGTAGCTTTCGGCGAAGAGGGCGAGCTGCTCTAAATCTTCTAAGCGTTCACGCCAATTTGGGTATTCGCGCTCGAGATAATCGCGATACGTAGAACTTGTAACGGCACGGATCATGGAGGCGGGTCCTTTGCCGCTTGCGACCATATCGCGAGCGATGGTCTGGAATTCACGCCAACCATCTTGGGCACGTTTGGGAACGAGCAAAGCTGTTTCCGGCAACAGGATGCGGGCAAAATCCGTCGCCGCTTTCGCTTGCGAGGCGATGGCGCTGGCAGAGGCATCACCGATCCCGGTTTGAAGACCCAACACGCGGAGCCAAGCGACTTCGTCTTGTGGGTTGTGGGCGACACGCAAAAAACAGACGACGTCTTTTATGTGTGCCCGCTCGAAGAATTTTTGACCGCCACGATACTCATAGGGAATATCACGACGCATCAGTTCGAATTCTAACGTTTGAGAATGGGCGCTTGAACGAAAGAGCACGGCGATATTGCGAAGTGCGGTACCTTCATGACGAAGCGCTAGAATTTGTTCCGCCACATACTGCGCTTCTTGAGCCGCGGAGGCGCAGGGAATGAGCTTGGGCTTATCCCCTTTTGTTTGGACGGCGATGAGGTCTTTTTGAAATTGCTCGGTGTTATGCGAAAGAGAGGCATTGGCGACATCTAGAATTTGTGGGGTCGAGCGATAATTGGTAAGGAGCTTAAATATTTTTGTCTCAGGCCATTGGTTAGGAAACGACAAAATATTTTTTACATCTGCCCCACGAAAGGCGTAGATGGACTGCGCATCATCCCCTACCACTAAAATATTACGATGGGCTTTCGCAAAACCTGCCACGATGCGGGCTTGGATAGCGTTTGTATCTTGAAACTCATCGACGAGAACGTATTTGAAAGGACCGGAGATATGTGGTCCATGGATTGGGTCTTCAAGCAACGCGGCCATGAACGCGAGAAGATCGTCAAAATCCATGGCGTTGGCGGATTTTTTACGAAGTTGGTATTGAGCGGCGATGGACTCAATATCGGGGATGAAGGGGGTGAAGTTAGGATGCTTCCAGCCGATCACGGTGTCGATCGATTGTTGAACGTTGCGAGCGTAGGAAATGACATCTTGAACAACCGCGGCTGAGGGGAAGCGACGGGCTTTGGGATCGATTTTTAGATCTTTGAGGATGGCTTTGACGAGATCGCGGGCGTCTTCTTGGTCGAGAATGGAAAAACTCGAGGTGTACCCGATGACTTCGGCGAAGGCGCGGAGGATACGATTAGCAATTGAATGAAAGGTGCCTCCCCAGATACCGCGCGCATCTGTACCCAATAATGATTCAACACGTCCACGCATCTCGCGCGCGGCTTTATTGGTGAACGTTAATAATAAAATGGAGGAAGGATCAAGTCCGTGTTCAAGCAGGTAGGCGACGCGATAGGTAAGGGTTCTTGTCTTGCCGGACCCCGCTCCCGCCAATACTAAGCACGGCCCATCTCCACCGAGCACGACATCAAGCTGTTCTTGGTTTAATTCCTTCGCATAGTCAATGCGACGGTGATGTGGTTCACTTTGATTTTGTAAGACAAAAACAGACATAGTTCAGTTACTAGAATAGCTGCGCGGGCGAAAGAAGGATATAGGTGATGGGCTCCACAAGGGGCAGAATTTTTTGTCTCCTGAACTCGCATCCGCCAGGAGCTCTTTGTTGGCGGACCGGAGCCAACACCTGCAGCCACACATCGAGAGCAACGGTGTTGGCTCCTTGCTCAGACAGCAGTAGACAAAAAATTCTGCCCCTTGTGGAGCCCTAGATGAGTGGGGAGGGGAAGGAACTGAGGCCTCATTCCTAATACCCTGCTCTTTGGCGGTTGCGGATGTGGTCTTCGAAGGTGGCGGCGTAGAGGACGTTATTTTGTTTGTCGGTGAGGAAGTAGCGATAGTTGGTCTTGGCAGGATTGAAAACGGCCTGCAGGGCGGAGAGGGCGGGGTGTGCGATAGGACTCGGGGGGAGGCCGCGGTTTTTATAGGAATTATAGGCGCTTTCTAGTTGCAGCTCTGCGGCGGTGGCACGGCCGCGGTTGGAGCCAGTGATATACGTGAGAGTTGCATCGCTTTGGAGCGCCATCCCCTCTTGCAGGCGACGCAGGAATAAGCCGGCCACGATGGCGCGGTCTTTGGTGGTTTGGACTTCTTTTTCTACAATCGATGCCAGGATAACCGCTTCATCGAAGGTTTTTAAGGGCGCTGGCAAAGGCACATCTTTAAAAACTTGATAGATGCGTTGGTTGAACACACTTAATTGTTTGCGAATGAGGCTTTCTGGTAGTTCGTCCTCCCAGACACGATAGGTGTCGGGAAAGAGGTAGCCCTCGAGAGAACGGTTGGAGGGAAGAGCGGCAAGAAAAGGGAATTCGGCACGCCACTTGGGATCAAAGGGAGCCGTATTACCGGATTGACCCGTAAAACCAAGAAAAGCAGAGCGCCAAGCTGGGTTTATGGCGGCGAGTTGTTCGGCTTGCTTTGTGAGATCCCAGCCCTCGATAACACGGATCTCTTGCTCTTTTCGTTGTGGACCGCGGGCAAGAAGCGGAGCGATGTCACTGTAGCGCGTACCAGGTTGGACTTGGTAGGTGCCAGGCTTAGCTCTTGGACTACGCGCAAAGGCGGTATAGATCCTATAGCCTAATGCAGAATCGATGACATGATATTCATCTTTTAAGAGCCGTGCGACTTCTTTGTGCGTGAGCGATTGGTCGACGCGGATCATCGCTGGTGAACCAGGTTGAATTCTGCCCACAAAACTTGAAAAGACCCAGCCTCCAAGGTTCCAGAGACAGAAAATGCCTAAATACGCGCCTACAAGATGAAGGAGACGAGACATATTTATACACGCTTGCGTAGCCACCCGTGACCCAGACGCACGAAGGTAAACGACAGCGCGCCCACAAAGATCCCCGCGAGAATATCTGAGGGATAGTGCACTCCGGCGGCTACGCGACCAATGGCGACCAAGTCGGCAAGAATGAGGGCGATCACTCCTAAGGAACGATTCCAGCCGAAGATGGCAAAGGCCATGGCATAGGCGATAGACGCATGCGCAGAGGGAAAGCTCATGGTATGCGGCGGCGGAACAAGAACGTCGAGCGTGGGATCCGTGACAAAGGGACGTGCGCGTCCGATCGCCCACTCGCTACTAAAGGCAAGAAAAGCCGCTAAGAGCGTGGACCAAAATACTTCTTTGAGCGCGTGATGCGATAGCCAGTCTCTTATGCGAGCACCTATCGCCAGTAGTGCAATGATAAAAATCATCCACCGGGCGCAGAGCACCATGAGCCAGACCATCCAAGGCGCGTGGAGCCAGTCTTGAATGGTATGCATGAAAAGAAGCTCGGAGGACATGTAGGGAGTATACAGAATTCCCACCCAAGCGTCAGGGCGTTGTTTTTGATTGATACGGACAAAGATCTCTTACCGGGCAGCGCCAACATTGAGGGGTGATGGGCTTGCAGATATCGCGGCCAAATTGGACGAAGATACGGTTTACCGGTCCCCAGAGATCCTGCGCGATGACGAGCCTTAATTCTTGCTCGACCATGACAGCGTCCTTTCCCTTCGCCCAGCCGAGGCGATGAGCAATGCGAAACACATGCGTGTCGACAGCCATGGCGGGAATATTGAAACCATACCAAAGGACGCAGCTCGCGGTTTTGCGGCCGACACCAGGGAGTGTGACGAGGTCTTCCATGGTTGCGGGAACTTGCCCGTCGTACACCTCCAATAAACGGATGGCGAGAGCTTTGATGGCACGCGCTTTATTGCGATAGAGACCAATGGAGGAAATGTATTTTTCGATCTGCGCCACATCTGCCTTGGCAAAATCTTGTAAACGTGGAAAGCGTTTGCGCAGACCAGGATAGACTTTTAGGACTTGTTCATCGGTGGTACGGGCTGAGAGCAGAGTGGCGATGAGCGTATCTTCCGGATTTCCAAGATCGACCATGCCTTTAGCGGTATAGAGAGGTTCTAGTATTTTAATAATACGCGTGGTGGTTTTTTTGGAGAACATAAAAATATGAACCTCTCTTCTTTCGTCATTTCGAAGGAGGCGTCCACGACGAGAGAGGAATCTCGACCGGAACGGGTAGCGGGTAGGGGCTACCTGCTTCGCTGCGAGATCCCTCACGGCGTATGACTTCGTTCGGGATGACGGAACATACTCGATTACACCAACGCCTGCCCTGTCATATCGGATCCTGGAGGAATTCCGAGGAGCTTACATACCGTTGGCGCAACGTCCGCCAACATGCCGATGGGTGGGGTGAATGATAGATCTCCGCCTACGATATCTCCACCGGGGGCTTTCATACCTTCTAGGTCTTTGGCGACGATTAAACACGGAACAGGATTCGTCGAATGTTCTTTGTCCATTTCACCTGTGACGAGATTTTTTACTTCTTCGGCATTGCCATGGTCAGCCGTCAATATGACCGCGCCACCAACTAACAGGATCGCGTCAACAATCTGCCCCAGGGCTTTATCGACCGCTTCACACGCTTTCACGGTTGCCGCTTCATTACCCGTGTGACCAACCATGTCGGGATTGGCAAAATTTACCACGATGAAATCGTAAGAAGCGGCGGAAATTTCTTTGACGATGCGATCCGTCACCTCAAAGATCGACATTTCTGGCGCTTGGTCGTAACTCGACACGCGCGGGGAAGGCACGATGACGCGATCTTCTCCGGGGAATGGTTCTTCGCGCATGCCATTCAAGAAAAAGGTGACGTGCGCGTATTTTTCGGTTTCTGCGATGTGAAGCTGACGTAATCCCGCCTCGGATACGACACGCGCTAAGCACTGCTCGATGATGTGCGGAGGAAAAGCAACTTCAACTGGGAGATCTTTTTCATATTCTGTCATGGTCGTATAGAACATGCGCGTGAGGTAGGTTTGACGTTCGAATTTTGTGAATGTCGGCAAACAAAACGCCTTGGTGATTTGACGCATGCGATCGGGGCGATAATTGAAAAAGATGACGCCGTCGCCCGGCGACATGATACCGATCGGTTTATTTTTTTTGGTGATGACGGTAGGAACAAATTGTTCGTCGTAGACACCTTTGGCGTAGGAGGCTTCGATGGCCGCATGAGCGCTGTCGGACATCTCGCCACGACCAGCAGCCACGGCTTCGTAGGTTTTTTGGATACGATCCCAGCGGTTATCACGGTCCATGGCGTAGAAACGGCCAGCGAGGGAGGCAATCTCTCCTACCCCCTTCTCTTTCATCTTTGCCTCTAGTTCATCAATAAACCCTAACGCAGAACGGTATTGCGTATCACGACCGTCGAGAAATGCATGGACGTAGACGCGCGTGATTCCAGCCACCTTGCACATGTCGAGTAAGGCATACAGATGCTCGGTGGTGGCATGGACACCCCCAGGAGAAACAAGGCCGAGCAAATGAATCGCTCCATTATTAGAGCGGGCATGTTGAATGGTTTTTTGGAAGGCTGGGTTGGCGGCAAATTCCCCTGTTTCAATGGATAGATTGATGCGCGGGAGGCTCTGATAAAAAATACGGCCAGCGCCAATCGTGAGGTGTCCGACTTCGGAATTTCCCATTTCTCCCCAACCCAAACCCACCGCCGCGGCGGAGGCTTGAAGGGTCATGGCAGGGTAGCTTTCGACAAGCCGGTGAAAGACCGGCATTTTGGCTTGGTTCACCGCATTTCCATCGGCAGGAGGAGCGACGCCGAAGCCATCCACAATGATCAAAACAACGGGTTTATAGGCCATAGGGGGAGTATACAGGATACGGTATCGAGTATCGAGTATGTGGAAGAAGAAATAGAGAACCGTTTCGTCTAGACCACCGAAGTCGATGAGGGCTCGACAAAATCTTGATTTTGTGCCAAGGTATCGCGTCAATCCCCCGAACCGGGTAGGATTGAAGAACCGCAACGGACGACCCTTACAAGGAGGTAAAGGGATGTGGTATGAGTATTTCGTAGCCAGAAGATTTCTGGCCGTCTGCTTCGCCTTCTGGGTGATGCAGACGGCGGCGGGGGTGGCCTATGGCCAGACCCGCGGACATCACCGCCGCCACCGTGAGCACCATGCTCCAGTGGCGCAGACGCAGCCTGCGGTCGCGCAGCCGGTGCAGCCGGCGGCGCAGCCCTCGGGCTGCACCGGGCAGAACGAGCTTGATGCTCGTGCTGCACGCGCAACAGGAGTCGCGGCCATCGAGGCGAGCGACTGGGAGACGTGCGCTTCGGCGTACACCATCTCTCTCTCGATCGCCAACGGGGCGTGCGCACGCCCCGAGGCCAGGCAAAACCTGGCCATCTGCCTCGACGCGTCTGGGCGCAGCGCCCAGGCGCTTGAGCAGCTCGAGTCCCTCCAACGGAGTGGCGAGCTTCCTCCGGGAACCGACGCGGGCGCGTTGCAAACGCGCATCGACACCGTCCGGCGGCGCGTCCAGCAGGCGCAGGCGCGCCCTCAGGTACCTTCGGCGCTCGTCTGCGAGGGCGCGCAGCGCACTTGCAGCGGACGCTGCGTCGACATCCAGAGCGACCTGCGCAACTGCGGCGGCTGCGGCGGCGTCTGCCCCGCGGGCAACGTCTGCACGGCAGGCAGCTGCCGTGCCGTCATCAGCGCACCAGCAACGAACCCCCCTTCAACGTGGCGTCGCACCGCCTCCATCGCCCTGATGTCAGGGGGAGGTACTCTGCTCGCAGCGGGTGTCGGACTCTTCGCCGTCGGCACTATCAACGACACCAAGGCCAGTGAGGATGCCGAGCGTCTCGCGACGAACGGCTGCCAGGTGATGAGCATGTCCCCCACCTGTCTCCAGTACCCCGCTGGCAGCACCCTGCCGGGTGAACTCGCCGAGTGGCAACGTCCTCTCGGAGGCGTCCTGACGGGTGTCGGGGCTATCAGCCTTGGCGTGGGCATCGTGCTCCACCTCACCGGTCGCCCACCGCCGCCCATTCGCCCCACCGCCAGCCTGCGCAGTGTCGGCCTCGAGATCTCTTTCTGAACTTTCCCCTCCCCCTGCCGGGTACGTTGTCACGTGGCACGTACCCGGCTCTCCTTCCATCATCTTGTCTTTTTTCATCTTGCATGAAGAAACACAAGAGGACGTGAAGGTCACGGACTCAACACGCACCGTAACAACAAGAGCGAGGTACATCATGAGCGAGGGTGAAAGCCTGTTCAAAAGCGGCGACGTTGCGTTTGGCAAATATCGCATCCAAAAGCTACTGGGTAGCGGATCGTTCGGAGAAGTATACGAGGCGGTAGAAACTGGAGGCCCTGCGAGATGCTTGGCTCTCAAGGTGCTGCTGCCTAAGCACAACTCTACCCCTACTATCCCCCAACGTTTTCAGGACGAAGCAAGATACCTTAGAGAAATTCGAACGCGTAGGCGGACGAATGCATTTCCTGATGTGTATGACTTTGGCTATGCTGCCGAATACGACATGCATTTCATCGCCCTGGAAAAGATCAAGGGAACCCAGATTCTGCATGAGATGCAGCGCTACCCTACGGGAATGCCTGCACAGGACGCTGTACGTTATACGGTTAAGATTCTGGTTGCCTTGGCTGAGGCGCACCATGCTGGCATCGTTCATCGGGATCTCAAGCCCGAGAATGTCATGCTGACCGATCAAGGTGAGATCCGCATTCTGGACTTTGGAATCGCCAAGTCTCTCGATGAGGAGCTCGTCAAGGATCGGCGCATGACCAAGACCGGAGCATACCTCGGTACACCAAACTACATGTCTCCCGAGCAGTGCACGGGTGGCAAAAAACTCGATGGTCGCTCCGACCTCTTCGCTGTAGCTACCATGCTTTACGAGATGCTGACTGGGAAAGATCCTTTCGGCGGAGACTCGAACCCCATGACCACGATGTACAAGATCAGTCATGGGGATCCACCAGCTCTCCCGCCCTCAGTCCCCACGTATATCCAAGAAGCTGTCATGATCGGACTGCAGAAGGATCCGGACAAGCGCTGGCAAAATACGGAAGAGTTCATCAATGCCCTGGAAAACGACGGGTCTGAAGCCGCGCCAGATGCGCGACGATCTCCGACCAGGTTCGAGGTTAATCCCGACGCGATTACGGCTGATCCGGGCATGGCGGTCTCGCGTCCGCCGCCGCCCGCTACCAGTCTCCGTCCTGTACCTGTGCATACCAGCTCGCCCGCCCCTCCTTCGAGTCCGAGCAGGAATGAGTGGCGCAAGATCGTCCTCGCGGGACTCGGTGCCCTCATGGCTGTAAGTGCGGTACTTATAGCCGTTCTTCGCAGGCCCCATTCACCTACCCGGCAGCCGCCCAGAGCGAGAACAGCTCGCCTCGTGCAGCAAGACACGCCGCCAGTTACTGCGGTGATACCTCGTGACGCAAACGGGATACTCTCACAGGATGTGGAGCCGGTCATCGCTCCCCCTCCTCATTCGTCACCGGATGCAGCAGTGGCGCCTGCCGACCGCAATGTCCGCCGATCCCGTCGCGATGCGGGTCGGAGCGCGGATCGTCCGCACCGTCCCCACGCTCCTCGCTGCCGTCGAGGCTATACCCTCACAGATGGCCAGTGCTGCCGTCGCCTCGGCGCTGGCGGCATGGACTGCGACGGCAACGAATAGCCTACTCTCTTCCTCTTCCCTCTGCTCTTTTCCTCCCTTAACCCGTTTACGTTATTGCCTCGTGGCTGACGTAGACGGGTTCTTATTTTTCTAAATATCCAAAATGCTTTAAAGCGGGTTTAATATTTGGTGCGAGGTCGTAGTGATCTAACTCATTGATAGGAACCCATTTCCATTCGCGGACATCCGGCCCTGGAGTGATTTCTCCAATGCTCTTTGCAAGAAAATGGATTAAGACAATATCCGTGATTTCACCTGTTTTTTGTTTTGTTGCATAGAAAAGAAATGGATCAGCCGGAAGACGTTCGAGCTCGATATTCATCTCTTCTTTTGCTTCACGGCGGCAGGTCGCGAATAAGTCCGCATCTTGCGGCTCTACCTTGCCTCCACAGGTTTTCCACTGTGGGGAATCGCCACTTATATTTAAAAGAACTTTTTTGTCTTCGACGATGATGGGACCGCTCACGAGCATGATCATATTTTTTTATCACTCCGCACAAAGCAGATAACTTGCAACAATCGCGGCGGTTTCACCACGGAGAGTGCGGGGGCCTAGGCCAACAATGGCGAGACCTTGCTGTTCCGCGAGAACTCTTTCTTCGGGAGCCCAACCACCTTCGGGACCGATGAAAATTGCTAGGCGTGAGGCGTCAGGAATTAGGCCTGAGGACAAATCAATCCTTGGCGTGTTGAGGTCGAAGAAAAATGCGGATTGACGATCTTGGAGGGTTTTTATCGCTTCTTCGAAGGATGCGAGGGGGTGCACGACAGGTACGCGGCCACGGCCGGATTGTTCGGCCGCTTCGCGGGCGATGAGTTGTAAGCGCTCGACGTTTGCCTCCTGTTTGATGGTGCGGGCGCTGCGCAAGGGAACGATTTCTGATACACCTATCTCCGTCGCTTTTTGCACCACTAACTCTAGGTTGTCGCGTTTAAGAGCCGCCACATAGAGCGTGACGTGACGGGCTGACTCAGCCGTATTCCCTCGACGAGCGTGGATGTGTACTTCGACCGTTTTTTTATCTAAAGACACAATTTCTGCTTCGGCATCCATCCCTTGTCCATCACACAGAATCACCGACTCCCCTACTTGCAAACGTAAGACTCGTCCGATTTGGTGGACGAGTGAGGGGTCGGTAATAACAACATTTTCTTTTTGCAAGGAAAAGCTTCCGATGAAGCGGTGGGTTTTCATAAAGGGGTGCGCTGCGCGCGGCAGAGGGATATAGGCGATGGGCTCGCATACCCACAACTTTTTCTTCCTACAGAACTCGCATTCCGCTGGGACCTCTTTATTAGCGGACCGGAGCCGATGCCTGCAACCGCAAATCGAGAGCAACGGCATCGTCTCCTTGCTCGGACAGCTGTGGGAAGAAAAAGTTGTGGGCGTGCGAGCCCTAGATGGGGAAAGAGAAGGAAAGAACCTACGTCTCATCCTTGATGCCTATTTTATTCTAATTCTTTTAACTTGCTCTCAATCGTTTTCCATTTTTTGAGGAGCATGGAGCGGACTTCGGGGACTTCTTTTTTGGCGATTTCTTGGGTCTTTTCGTAGTAGGCAAGCACATCATCGACAACTTCTGTGTACTTTTCTTTGGAGAGGGCTTCGACATCCTGAACCTTCTTCATGATCTTGGCTTGTAGTTGCACCGCTTTTTTTTCTGCATCCTTGGTGAGCTCTTTACCTTTGCGTGAGTTCAAGAAAAATCCGGCCGCTAGCCCCATAACCGAGCCGACCATCATGCCAACGCCTAGGTGTGAGGATTTCTTTTGTGGTTTTGCCATATAAGTACAGATAGGACGTACGCGTTTGGATGAAGAGCGAGGCGGAGCCGAGGAGCGGAGTAAGCCGTATTAAACATACGGCGTCGAGTACCACAGGCTCCAACGAAGCTATTCGCCAAAGGCGTAGGTCCTAACAGAGATAAGAATCGTTCTTAGATCATAGAGACTCTGCGTGAAAACGACAAGAAAACGTGAGGATGATATGATACCCCCGTATTCTATGAAACGTTCCTTTTTTGATGTGATCGCGATTGGTGACTGCATGCTGGATGTGTTTGTGACCATCCATGAGGCGAGCGTGTCTTGCTCGTTAAAAAAAGACACGTGCCAATTATGCCTTCCTTACGGAGAAAAAGTCCCCGCTGAGAAGATTACCAAGATTCCAGGCGCAGGAAACTCTTCTAATGCGGCGGTCGGGTTTTCGCGTTTAGGATTGTCCGCGGCGATGGTTAGTACCGTAGGGAATGATGAAACAGGACAGATGATTTTGAACCATTGGCGTCAAGAAGGGATTGCGACGCATTTAGTTACGCGTGATAAGAAATTGGAAACCAATTATTCTACGATCCTCTCGTTTCAAGGTGAGCGTACGATCCTCGTCTATCACCAACCCTATAAATTTCACCTACCTCAACTTCCAACGACAAACTGGGTCTACTACAGCTCCCTTGGCAAGGGTCATGAAGGACTTGAAAAACAGCTCCTCACCTATCTCAAAGAGCACCCTAACACAAAGCTTACGTTTAATCCTGGCACGCATCAGTTACGACGTGGTCTTAAGGCTCTTAAGCCTGTGATTGCTCGTTCAGAGGTCTTCATCGTTAATAAAGAAGAGGCGGAACTACTCCTCGACTGTGAACCAAGCCCTGTCACAGAGCTCCTCGAACAACTTCATCTCTATAAAGCAGGTATTACGGTGATTACAGACGGCGTAAAAGGCTCTTACGCAACCGATGGAGATGAGCAATGGCATTGCCCCATGTTTCCCGGAAAGGAAGTGGAACGAACAGGGGCAGGTGATAGTTTTGCAACTGCTTTTTCCTATGCTCGCATTAACGGGAAAACCTTACCCGAAGCCTTACGCTACGGAAGCGCACAGGCATGGAGCGTGGTGCAGTATATTGGACCGCAAGCAGGACTTTTACCGGAAACAAAAATCGATAAAGTGCTTAAGCAATTTATAAAAGTGCAAGCAAAACGTATTTAATATGCTCGTCTCTTCTGGCTCTCTGCTTAAAAAAGCGCGTGCGGGTAAGTACGCCGTTCCCGCGTTTAATATCAATGATCTAGAGATGCTTAAAGCCGTCATTCAGGCTGCTGTTTTAGAGCGTTCTCCGATTATCGTTCAGACAAGTGAAGGTGCGATTGAATATGCAGGTATGGATTATTTGTTGGCAATGGTGTCGGTGGCAGCCAAAAGCAAGATTCCGGTCGTCATGCATTTAGACCATGGGAAGAATTTAAAAACCATTAAGCGGGCGATAGACTCTGGCTACACAAGCATCATGTTTGATGGATCGGCTCTCCCCTATCTTGAGAATGTCCGTGGCACAAAGCAAGTCGTGAAATGGGCGAAGGCAAAACGCGTGTCGGTGGAGGCAGAGCTAGGATCAATTAAAGGAATTGAGGATTTGGTAAATGTGCGAGAACGGGATGCAGTGTTGACGAATCCTGAACAAGCGGTTCAATTCGTCAAAGAAACTCGCTGTGATGCACTGGCGGTGGCTATCGGAACTGCGCATGGAGCATATAAATTTAAAGGGATTACCCATTTGGATATAGATCGTCTAAAAGAGATTGCTAAGCGCGTAAAACTTCCCCTGGTCTTGCACGGTGCTTCGGGTGTCATGGAAAATGTGGTTGAATTAGCCGAGAAATATGGGGCAAAATTAGGTGAAGCTCGTGGCGTCTTAGACGAAGACATCAAAAAAGCGATTCCCCTTGGAATCGCTAAAATCAATATTGATACGGATTTGCGGTTAGCATTTACCGCGGGCATACGCGAAGCCTTACATGATCTGCCAACGGTTATTGATCCTCGCAAACTTTTGGAACCAGCGAGTCTGCTCATGACGGAAGTTGCACGGTACAAGATCCGCTTGTTTGGAAGCCACGGAAAAGCCTAGAAAGGCTCTATTCGATGGTGGTGCCGAGGAAGGATTTTCCTTCAAGGATTTTTTTCAGATTCATCAGATCTGTTCCTTTGGCGATGATAACTTTTAACTCATGCTTGGCGGCAAACGTAGAAGCGATGGGGTCGAACGGCGCATTTAATCCAGGCGACCATTTTGTACCGACAATCTTGCGGAACTCTTTCCATTCAATATGATCAAAGGGAACGGCATCGACGTGCTTGCCTGGATCTTTATCGTAGACACGCTCGATATTTGTAAGGTTAATAATCTGTTCGGCTTTATAAAGATAGGCAAGACGAGCCGCGATATAATCCGTTGACCAGCCGGGACGCCAGCCTGCTCCGATCAAGATCTCACTTGTCCATTGCATTTTTCGACGCGGATCTTTACACACGACGGGATGCGCAAGATCTCGAAAGACCGTGCGTAGAAGATGGGCATTGATACGGGTGGCATGGATCCCCAACCAATCCATATCCTCCTCTTCTAATGGCACCACCTCTTTGGCGGCGTGCATGTAGACGCGCGCGGTAGCACCTCCCCCAATAATAAGAATAAAGCGCTTGCCCTTCTTTACCTCCTCGGTAATCAGAGAGCGAAACGCTTTAAGAAAGTCGGTATTGATGCCCGTTGGAGGTGCCACGAGGGAACCACCGAGGGAAATAACGATAGGAGGACTGGCTTGCATAGTTGCCTCGCAGAGTACTGAAAAATACTCGGGAGGGCAACCTACCTCCGTTTCGTGACCCGATTATGCATCTTGAGCAGGAAGCAGGAGCGCGTCGGATCTCGATGTGAGGCGAAGGACGTCCCCACACGCACGAAGCGTGCGGAGCGAGCTCCTGGATATTCCTCGCCGAAGATGATGAAGTTTTCCGCACAGTCGAGGGTTGTAGGGGGCTTACAATCTCCCGTCCTGTCGAACCAGGAAGGCAAGATTCCAGACCCCAGGCACACGATATCGATCCCCCAGAGATGTGCCACATTGGACAGGGCGAGATAGTCACACATATCACCGTAGAACCAGGAATGATCCGAGGGTTCAGACACCAACAGCTCATTTGTAAGCTTCACGGAAGGATCGATGGGAATGAGTTCCGCCTCGGCCGTAAACGGGTCCTGGCCGGAGTAACGCTCCCTTCCCGTAGAACGCTCGATGAGCATGTCCCAGAACTGGATGGGATTGAAGAACAGGTTGGGCCACAGGCAGCCATCTGCATACACAGCATGGATACGATGGAAGAGATCGACCGAGACCAGAGGGTCGTAGATCGTCTTCCTCGGAGCCGACACCGGGATCCGCTCTTCAGACTCCAGTGAGAGGACCACACGCTTACCCCCTTCGTCCCTGGTCGTTACCTGTCGCTTGTTTTCGAGCAGCCACGCAGGAAAAGAAGGATATCGATCTCGAGGCGTAAGCTCTCTGTAGGCAGCGCGATATTGCAGCAGTCCGCGCATGGCTCTGTCCCGCAGCACCTCGATCGGCATCGTCACCTCATAGCGACGGGTATGGACATATACAGCGTATGAAAAGTCGAGGTAGTGATCGTAGTCCTCAGGCGCGTAGGCACCCTCATGGATAAAGATCGTTACGTTACCCTTCTCGTCCGACGTGGCAGTATCGAGATCTTCACGCGTCACATACTCGTGCATCTCCCCCTTTCGCACGGAGAGGTACAGAACCACCTCACCGTAATCTTCGCACCAGGTCTTACCCTGTCCCCCACCACGCTTCTCACGCTCATAACGCCACATACGCTCATTCTCCTTTCGAGGTTTCCCTCAATAAAAGCGTAGCAGAGTCTTATCTTGCGTGTGTTTTTTGTTTTTTTATGTAAAAATATTTTTACACTTTATTCCGGTAGTTGGTGGTATAAAAATTGGAAGAGTTTGCGATGATACTCTGCTAATGCCTTATTTTCAATCATAAATGCCACTTCTTTCGTGAGGTCAACGAGGGCGATCGTATCTCCAAAAATGAACTGTGTGATCCCCTGCTCAAAGTCGTCGAATGATGCCGGTAGTTTGCGGGAAGCGCATTCGACGCGTTTTTTGTAGACGCCTCGGCGCAAGGCGTCGTTTGTAATGACAAAACGCTCGAGTTTTTTGTCCTCAATGATTTGGTAGTTGTTGGCAGGCATGATCCCAACCAATGACTGGCTGGAGCCGTAGCCATCGTAGCGATAGAAAATAGCCTTTTTTGGTAATTCTTCTAAGAGCCGTTCCCAGACCCTCCGTATCTCTTTTCCTCGGTATACCTGTATATCAGGATCTGTTGGGGGATGATGCTCTCCGTTTCGAGGAGGGTCGAGTGGGTGTTTGTTCTTATTAAGCGCGTAAACAATGCGCTTACCCTTCTTTGCTGTCAGGATGAATCCATTTTTCTGCAAACGATCAAGATATTTGTAGATCGTGGGTCGCGTTTTTCCGGCGAGGCCGGCGAGTTCGACGATCGATAAAGGACTCTTGTGCGCCAAGGCATTCCAGATCTTTGTTTCTGTTTCATTAAGACCGAGACGGGGCAGAGGACGCATACAAAGAAAGAGACATGCGAGACTGATCCCGCATATGCTCCATATTACACGGAAGCGTAGACCACATGTCCTGAATGATCAACCAAGACGACCTGCATAATGAGGCATAATATCTTTTATCTTAGCCAAGATATGCTCATTTATGGTTGACAAAATGGGCTAAAAGTGGTATCATTCTTATTCTTGGTGGGAGGATTTTGAGTAAATTTTCGATGTTTTTCGAGACTTTGCCCAGACTCTTCCTCGACCGCGCGACGCGGTCTGGATGGAGCTTTGGAGAAATAATCGACAAAATGAGCAAGTTCATCGGCCTTACGGTTCTCGCATTCGCGGCGCTCGTGGGCTGTGGCAGCGAGACGGTCGACGTCTCTGCGCCCACCAGGACGCCCCCCATGGCCGACCACGAGGGGTGCTATAACGTGGGGGAGGACCCCCACACGTTCGGTTGCACCCCTGGGTGCAACTACCTGGAAGGCACGCTCGCCCCCTTCCACGGCGTCACCGCGGGGATTTGCGTCCTCGCGTGCCACGCCAATGGACGACTCGTTCCCTCGTGCTCCGCGCGCGAGGATGCCGCGACGGACACCAACGACGCGGCTGCGGATGACGGACCGTCCGTCGATACGACCGACGTCGTGATGACGGAGGACACGATGCCCGTCGATCTGCCGCACGTGCGGTGCATGAACGACCTCGACTGCGACGATCGCGACGAGATGACGACCGACCGCTGCAACCTCGTGACCGGCGTGTGCAACCACACGCGCACCGTCGAGCCGCCGTTCGACCCCGTCATGCGGCAGGCTGTCACAAACCTCTGTGAACAGCCGACGGAGTGTTCAAGCGGAAACGCAGCGCGACTCCGCTTCGCCTGTGGCACGTACGGGGTCACGACCTGGAACGAGCTGGGGTACTTGTTCGATGTGAGTTTCGAGATGCCCCCGTCTTCTCACGTCGTGCACATCAGGCCTCGCTTGTCAGCAGGGGATCCGCGCGACAGCTTCCGCGTCCGTGTGATCATCAACTCCAGCATGACGGCGATCATCGATCGGACCCTGACGGTGGCCGAAATCGAACGTGGGTTCGCCATTCCCCTCACCATGGCGGGCGACATCCTCTTCTCGTTCCGTCCGGCGGGAGATTCTCTCTTCACACGGACGCTCCAGTGGGATCTTCCCGTTGGACATGTCACGGATGGAGAGGGGCACAATCTCTCAACGTGCTTGCAGAGCGGTCAATTCATGCCGATCCCGCAGCACGGCTTCCTGCGCCTGCAAACGGGCACGGATGGGCGACTCGAGTGCGCTGGTCGAGTGCTCCGTACTGACACCCCGAGCGGCATTATGGTCGGTTGGGCACGCGAGGAGAGCAGCTCGACGCTGTACTACATCCACTTTCCCCCCGCTCCCAGCCGCTACGTCTACTCGTTCGCGACCGCTCAGGAAGCGATCGACTGGATCAACCCGCCGCTGAGCCTGCAAACACTGTGCGCGGTGGCGATGGTCTTCCCCGATGGCACTTTCTCCTCCCTCATGGGGGTTTCGCGAGTCGAGGTGGGTGTGCGCCCCGGCGTGTACGTCGACTGGCGGGATACGATGGGGATGCGTCACGAAGGGATCACGGGTTACGACTTCGTGATTCACGAAACACGCTGGCCGGTTGATGCGGCGTACGGATGCTCGCTCTACTCGCAGCTCGCTCCCATGCGTGACCCCGACCACCTGTGCGCGATCGACGTGACGTCCATTCTGTCGCGCTACACGATGAGGAGCACACCCATGGCGAGTGGATTCACAGCGATGGCGTGGCGAGCCGTGGCCAGGATCGAGACATACCGCGAGATGCGCTGAACATCGCTCCTTCCCTCCTTCGGATGGCACGTGCCGTCCAATTCCCTTTGCTATTCTCTTTGAGAATGGAAGAGGGAAAACAAATACCTCCTCGACGAATATTGTCGAGGAGGTATTTGTTTTCTTATTTTATTCTGAAACGATCAAAGAATTCGTAAGCCACGACACAATCCAGAATACGAGGGCGCCCCAGAACGCGGCGGCGAATCCGCTGACACGAAAGCCCGGAACAAACGAGGATGCCAACCAGAACATGAGCGCGTTGATGATCAGCGTGAAGAGTCCAAGCGTGAGAATATTAACGGGAAGCGTTAATATCAGTAAAACGGGGCGGACAAGAGCATTCACTAACGCGATGACGACGGCAGCGATAAAGGCCGAAGGAAAATTTTGGACGGAGACGCCTGGCACGAGATATGGGACGGCCATCACGGCGAGGGCGTTGAGAAATAAACGAAGGAGAAGAAGCATAAACAGATGAGGTTAAAAATCAAACTGCTGTCCGTCATCCCGAGCAAAGTCATACGCCGTGAGGGATCTCGCAGCCAAGCTGGTAGCCTCTATCGCTACCCGTTCCGGTCGAGATTCCTCGGTTGTCGTCGGACTCCTCCTTCGGAATGACGGGGTGAGACTACGCATGTACTTCCTTAATCACATTTTCTACCTCGATGAGACGTTCGCGCAAGGCTTTCGCGAGTTCACTGGCACGGGTGAATTTTTGTAAGCCTTGTTCGAGATCTGGTTCACCGCGCTCGAACCAATGCGCGATGTCTTCTAGCTCCTTGAAGGAGCTCGCGAAATCAAGGTCGGATTTTTTCTTGGCCATATAGGAAAAAGTATCGAGAATCGGGTATTCAGTATCGAGTATAAAGCGGTCTAGAGCAACTTTAGATTCTTAGGAGAGGTGGGCTCTACTTCTATCTTCACCTTGCCATCTGCGAAGCGGAGCGACAAGGTTTCGCCGGGGTGGAGATCGCTGGCGCGGACCTTGACCTGACCCTCAAAAGTTGTGACAAGGGCGTAGCCTCGTTTGAGGATGAGTTCGGGATCGGCGGAACGGATGAGGCGCTCCATGGTTGTAACGCGGTCGGTGAGATTGTTGTGCCAACGTTGGGCACCTTCCAAGGCACGAGCGGTGACCATATCTAGGCGTCCATGAACGGTCTGGAGCCAGTGACGGGCGCCAACGAAGGCGCGCTCAATACGAATGAGGTGATCTTGGATGAGATTCTGCAAGCGATTGGCGAGCGTCTCTTCTAGATTTGCGAGTTCGAGGAGAACATCGCGTCGGTCTGGTACGAGGCGGCGTGCGCAGTCGGTCGGAGTCGAGCCGCGGACGTCGGCGACTTCTTCGGCGAGAGTGATGTCACGTTCGTGGCCGATGCCGACGAGGGTAGGGATTTTGGAAGCGAAGATGGTGCGCACAACTCGTTCATCGTTGAAGGCCATGAGTTCTTCGAGTGATCCGCCACCACGCGTGACGATGAGTACATCATAGGTTCCCGCATCTTTTTTATTCGCACGTTCAATCGCTTCTACCAAGCTGTCTGGAGCATCTTTGCCTTGAACAAGGACGTGATACAAATCTATTTCTAGACCGCTCCAGCGCTCTTGGAGGATACGTATGAAGTCGCCATAGGCAGCGCTTTCGCGAGACGCGATCAAGGCGATGCGCTTGGGGAAACGTGGCAGTTCTCGTTTGCGACCCGTCTCAAACAAGCCTTCTGATTGGAGTTTTTGACGGAGCAATTCAAGCGCCTTGCGCAATCCCCCTTCGCCGACAATTTCGGCGCGATCAGCACTAAAGGAAAATTTTCCGTATTTTGGATAAATGCGCGGGTAGCCATAGAGACGCACACGCATTCCATCTTGCAAGGGAAGGGTGAGATTACGCAAAACCATGAAGACGGAGACAAGGGCTTCGTCATCTTTAATATCAAAATTTACCCATTGCCCTTGGGAAATACGAAAACCCGACACCTCGCCTTCGAGCGCGATCTGAGTTGGATCCCAGATGGCTTTAAAGGTATCGTTTACGTAGGCGAGAAATTGCGCGACGGAGAAAATAGTCATACAGCACCATCCGCTTGATCCAATCAACGAAAAAAGAGACTTTCGTTATTTACCTAGGCTACTCGCCTGAAGAAAGAATCGCAATATTAGCGGTAGCACCCTAGATCGATGCCGAGGTCTTTCGGACCGAAGGCGTGCGGAAGAAGTTCTATTACCGAGGTGCGCATAATCGCATCTTTTTTAGTGTTTGAAGCGAGAATTTGGATATCTCCTGAACCAAGTTGGGCGAATTCGTGCAGCAATTGTCGGCAGATCCCGCAGGGCATGACGGGCTCTACGCTTACTCCCTCGCGGGGCTTACCAATGACGGCGAGCGCAGAAAATTGTCGGACACCCCGATTATTTGCTGCGGCAAGCGCCGCCATTTCCGCATGAATCGTGTCACTATAGGCCGCATTCTCCATGTTGGCGCCAACATGAGTAGACCCATCGAGGGCGAGCAAGGCGGCACCAACACAGAACTGTGAATAGGGGCTGTAGGCGAAGCTCACCACTTCTTCTGCTTGCGTTAAAAGCATCTGCTCAGAAGAGGTAAGCTCAGGCCAAGTGGTTTTTTCCATAGATTATTTGGCAATTACGATCTTTCCTCCTAAAATCTGTTCTTTTAATAAGGGGTCTGAGATCCTGGCGAGTTCTTTTAGGCGTTTCTCACGATCCTCTCCTTCTACAACCGTAGGTTGACTGAGGTCAATCTGTAATGGAATCGGCTCGAGAGCTAGCTCGTTCTGTCCTATCGTTATTTTCATGGCCAATCCTTCTTTGGTCTCACGTGAGAAATCTTGATCAAAAATGAAATTTCCAAGTGAATACACGATCGGCTTATTTTTATAGAACTCTATCCCCTGCACCCAATGCGGGTGTCCACCAATAACGATATCGGCTCCGTGATCGATAAGCCACTGCGCTTCTTCGATGATGCTGGCCGGGGGACGATTCTTGTATTCTGGTCCCCAATGCATGTAGACGATGACGTAGTCGGCAGAAGTATGCGCTTGCACAAGCGTGCTGGAAGCTGCGACGAGATCAAGCGGGTTGTCGGTCGTATTGAAGCCCACGAAGGCGAAACGCTGACCACGAATCGTGGTTGTCGCGAGTGCGATCGCGTCGTCTTGCACCTGATCGCCGAAGACAAGAAAGCCCGCTGTTTGGAGACGCGCGCGAGAATCTTCTGAGCCTATACGTCCTTGATCGAGCGCGTGATTATTGGCTTGGGAAACGGCGTCGATTCCTTGCTCTTTCAAGATCGGGATGACCGAGGGATCAAACTGGAAATCAATGGTTTTTTCTGGCGGACGACGTTTATCCGTGACCGGCCCTTCGAGGTTAGCGATGGCATAGTCCACCTGCTCAAACCACCCGATGGGAAGTTTTTGAAAAGGATATGCCAAGTCTTTTGCTTTTTGACTGCGTTCGGCGACTTGGCGATCGAGCATGATGTCACCTACAAAAAGAAGGGTGATCGGTTCTGGTTCAATAAATAAGGGGGTCAGGGGCTGCGGGAAAGCGTCGGAGACTGATTGCGTGAGTTGAGGAATGACGGTTGGAACATATACGGGCTTAGATGACCATTGATGAAGCGCCACACCTCCTAACGTGAGGGCTATCAATCCCAATAGCATCCCGACGACGATCGCGATACAGGTTCTAGGACAAGAAAAACGAGGTTTAGTCATGTTTATACCCAAAGCGGGATCAGCAGGAGGTACAATCCGCCCCAAAATAGGTTGGTGAGAAGTGCGTCAACGATGAACCATGGATCGTGCTTTGTTCCAAAGAAGCCGTGACCTTCGAGCGGCATCAGGATGAGGGCGGCACCGAGGAGCATGATGGTGGCAAAACCGAACATTGGAAGGACGTGAAAACCAGAAATCCAACCTCGCTCAACGCCATACGCAAAGACGAGACCACTTACAATACTCGTGCAAAGATGGATAAAAATTCCAAGAAAATGAGCTTCACGGTGTGAAATCCCGCGTCCCACAAGATGAGGGTTATCCAGGTCTCGAATAAAATTTCCAACACCGAAGCGCGGCGCTACATGCGCCATGAGTGTCAGGAGTGCGCCTGCGATCCCACCGGCATACGCGCCCGCAAATAGGAGTGAAGACATATAGCTATAGTAAAAAAGCTTATGCTGTGGGTTCCATAATAATTATGGAAGGCGTTCCCCGTGGCACATCCCCGCCATTCCAATCGCGAATGGCCTTAAAGAGAATTTCGCGATCGTAGATATAGTCTGCTCCTTTGCGTGTACCAGGATCGTTGGTAATCCAGCGGCCGTCAGGTAAGTAACCCTTGATGACGAGCATGTGGTAAGGCGGACCTCCATTGCGGAAGTTGGGATTTTTTAAGGCCTTGCCATCGGCTGCCGCGATCACTGGGATACCTTTGGCGAGATATTCACGGATTTGAGTCATGGTCGGATTTTGGATTACGCGTGCTTTCCGGCCAGGGAAATATTTTGGAATCAACATGGCTGCTTCGGCTGCCGTAATATCTACAGTTAATCCCTCTTTCTTTTCAAAGGCGACTAAATCAAGAATAGCGCGATCCCCCTCCTCAGGAGTAAAGGCTTTCGCTTGGTCCGAAAAATAGGCATCTACCATGATTAAAGAGGCCTCCTCGCAGGCTTCTTGATACGGCATGTCCCAATTTTGTTTTGGAGCCTGGGCGAGGAATGGGACGGCAAGGTTTACTTGTGTTGGAAGAGATGCCGACGTTGGCTCGGCAGGAGGAGGTGGCTTAATGGGCGCAGGCACCGGAGCTGTGCTTGTGGGAGCTTTGCCGGGAGGGGTGGAGGTGGGGACGCAAAATCCCTTTTGACACAATAAGGGTGTAGATGAAGCCATCGGAATGTTATTCGAAACAAACGGCGTGGGTGGTGGGAGGGATGGTCTGCGCCAATCCTCAAGAAATTCACGCAAAAAGCCTCGGGAAGACCAGGCCACTCCTAGCAGCACCATGACGACTGTGGCGATCCACCAAGACGAGCGTTTCATATGCAGGTAGCGTAGCGGGAATAAGAGGAAACGAAAAGAGCGCCTTTTAAAAGGTGCTCTTTTCTCCCCAGTCATTATTCGACTGTGACACTGAGCATTTTTACCTCTTCGTTTGGACGGTCGCTTCTGTCACGCGCCACATCTGCGATCTTATGAGCAACATCTAATCCTTCCACGACTTTTCCGAAGACGGAGTAGTCACCCGGAAGCGGATAATCACCGACCATGATGAAGAATTGGGAGCCGTTGGTGTTGCGTCCGGCATTGGCCATGGCGACCCACCCGTCTTCGTAGACGGGGGCTGTCAACGTTTGACCTTGGATCGTGATCTTCTTGGTTGGCATGTTTTTTACTTCATCGTTTTGGAACTGATAGCCAGGACCTCCCATGCCGGTGCCCGTTGGATCGCCGCCTTGGATCATGAAGCCGGGGATAACGCGATGAAAAATGGTGCCATTATAAAATCCTTGTTTAGCAAGATAGACAAAATTTGAAGCCGCACGCGGACCCATCTCAACACTTGTTTGGATAACGATGTCTCCTTTGTTGGTTTTGACGCGAATCTTTTTATTCGCTTCGGTCGCGGAAAGGATGCCTGGAAAAGCGAGATTGGAAGGTTGTTGCATAGCTGCGGGATTAGAAGGAGTTGAAGGCTCGGGAGAGGTGGGTGGCGTTACGGGCGGAGACTGAGGTTGAGGTGCAGAATTCGCATCATTGGTTGGGGCTGATTGATATGGCATGACCTGAGACTGATTTGAGCTACACCCGGCACCCATGAGGATGAGGACGGCGAGAACCGTCATGGAAGGGAGAAAAGATCGCATAGTTTTTTGATCCTATCACTTCTCCCAGGGAAGCTCAACCGGTTGATAATTTGCTTGAAGCACTTGGGTTAGATATGGATCTTTCAGATAGTTCTCCGGGATGTGGCGCAGATCAAAGCGTCCAATGTCTATAGCCTGACTGAGGTCGTCTCCTCGTTCATTGCGGATGCGCAATTGATGCGCACGCGATTCTAATGGAAGCCATGAGACGGACACTTGGATCGCCTGCCCGAGTTCGCGATTGACACATTCTCGAGCTACCGCACGGGCGATCCAGCTGCCTGCATTCAAGGGATGGGCTGCATGGAGGCCAACCCCTGAAGGACCCGTTGGTAACAATGAGCTCACCGTATTCACCGCTACATTTCGCCCTGAGGAGCCAACTCGATATGCGAGTCCGCTTCGTGTTTCTTCTCCGGCAGGGTTGATCCGGATCGGCCCAGGAATTCCAGCCCCACTTAAAAACTGCTGGATCGTGCTACGAACGTCTGCGAGAGGCTTGGCATCTGCATGACCGGCACGGATGATGGTGACGTATTTTTCTTGGACGCGCTCAACGGTGACTTCGTAATCCGTATCCACCCAGAACCAGTCTTCGTCTTCCAAACGTTTTTTCTCGATCAATTGTGCGACTTTACGCGCCAACCCCATTTGCTTCGGAATGCGGGTGACGGTTTCATGAGTGGCATAGCCAGTGACAACTGCTCCTTCACGAGCTCCATGCTCACACGCCCATCCTGGCGCCATTGGTTCTAGCGCAATAAAGGGCTCGATCTCGGCTTGGACTCCATTTGACCCAAGAATGCGTCGCACGACTGCAGACACATCAAAATCTGCGCTAGATGACACCTCACCAGCGACGAACATAGCTCCGTGCCCCCCCATAACACGAATATGGAGTCGTGAGGCTGGATCACGACGACTATATTCCTCCACAATTCCCGCCGCCACTAAATCGCAGACCTGGTCTGGATGGCCGGGGCCTCGCACACGTGCCATGGGCATATGAGGCAACCTTAATGCTCGATCACGCGTTGAGCAAGAGACCCTCACTTAAGCCCGAGACCCTATTTTTTCTTCGTGGCTGCAAACTCTTCTGCATCAGGATCGTTAGATGCTGCGGGTGAGGGTGTGTTTTTTTCAATATTCTTTGCTGGAAGAGGCGTCGGAGCACCGGCCCAAAGGCCAAACCATATAATGAAAAATATTCCAAAGAGGATCGTGAGAACAGTTACGTGCAACCACATTTCTTGAAAGGTTCCGAGACGAGCCTGTGATAGATCGTTTGGCTGGTAATAGAGCGTAACTTTGTCCCCTACTTGTCCTGGAGGCGGGTTGGAGCGAACCTTGGCGCGTAATTCTCTTGTTACGCCTTTTTCATCCGTGAATTGGACGAGCGGGGCGCTCGTAGAGGGGCCGTGCATTTGAGAAACCGTTTCGTAGCCGATGATCGTCCCTTTCACACGTAGAGAAGAACGGATGAACTGGACATTACGGTAAACAAACCCCGCTACGAGCAAAAATAAGATGGCCGTCGGAATGAATACCGGCCAGAGAAACTCGCCTTTAGGGTGAAACATAAGCATAGCTTACTTCTTTTCCCTCATCTTCTCCACATCCTCTAATTTTACTGACAACAATTGCGACGTTCCTTCTTCGCCCATGGTCACACCATAGAGAAGACTCGCTTGCGTCATCGTAGCGCGATTATGCGTTACCACGATGCATTGCGTTTTATCGGAGATCGTCCCGAGAATTTCGGCAAATTTACGTGAATTTGATTCGTCTAAAGCAGCGTCGACTTCGTCTAATACAACGAATGGCGAAGGATTCGTAGCCATGATGGCACAGATAAGCGCGATAGAGGTGAGGGCGCGTTCGCCACCAGAAAGAAGGGCGATAGACTTGAATCGTTTGCCGGGTGGTGTAACGAGAATATCCATGCCGGTCGGACGAGCATCGAGTGCCCCTGCATCTTCATCAATTTCTGCGTTTTGCGTTTTGCGTCTTGAGTCTTCCTCGTTTTCTTCGTCCGGTTTTAGTTCGATAATGGAAGCCTCTCCCCCACCGAAGAGTTTTTTAAAATAGATACCGAATTCTTGATTGAGACGGGCAAAGGCCGCGTCTCCGCGTTCGCGGATGGTGACATCGAGTTCACGAATTACTTCGTCAAGCGAGGAGAGGGTCTCGCGTAAATCTTCAACCTGTTTGCTTAAAAAGCCAAAACGATCTTTTGTGTCTTGGTATTCTTTGATCGTTTCAGGATCAATGCCCCCGATCCACTCGAGCTGGGAACGGAGACGTTGGAGACGAGCAGGAGCATCTCCGAGGTTGGAGGCTAGAGGTTGGAGGCTGGAGGGCGAATCGCTAGATAAGCTCGACTCAAGGTCGGGGGCGAAGCGGCGAACTTCATTAAGAAAGGCCTCTTTGCGCGTTTCGAGACGGGCGAGTTCGATGGAGGCTTCATTTACGATGCGTTCAGACGCTTGGGCGTCTTGACGCTTGCGGTTTAAATCATGCTGCAAGGCAAAAATATGTTTGCGCGAATCTTGTTCTTCACGATTCCAGGCCTCGAGACGCGCTTCTGCTTCTTTCATGCGCTCGGTGACCTGCTGCATGGCGACACGAATCTCTTTTGCTTCGCGCTCGACCTCTGGATCAAGCGTAGGAGCTGTTTCAGGCTCAGGAGCGGGACGCTGAAGCTTATTCAACAATTCTAAGCTTGCCTGCTTGAGACGCAGGGCGGCGAGACGGATCGCTTCAGGGTTCAAGTTTTTTTCAGAAAGGGCACGTTCCAGAGATTCGTGCTCGAGATGAAGTGATTGGATCGTTTCAATAATTTTTGAAAGCGGGAGAGGCGACCAGGGCTTTTCGGCACGAACGGCGGCAACCGCTCGTTTTGTTTCAAGTTTTAGCTCTCGTTCACGCAACGCGGCACGTTCTTCTGACAATTTGTCGAGGGCGCGACGGATATCCTGGAACCCTTCGTGAATCGGCGTCGATTGCTCGAGGTTCCGCATTTGATCCTCGAGCGTCCGCGCGGCGGTTTCCCGCGTCGCTAACTCTGCACGGGCGAGTTCGAGTTGGCCACGGACACGTTCTAGCCCCGCATTTACCTCTTGCCAGCCATGGCCGTAGTAGGCGCGTTCGAGGTCGTGTAACTCCCCTTCTAGCTTTTCACGTTCTTCTAAACGCTTCGCTTGGCGTTCAAGCATGGTGAGACGAGGACTGATTTCACGAAGCAATGCTTCTGTTTGGGCGAGGTTCTCGCGGGCAGCCGTGATCTTTTGCAAAGCTGACTGACGCTTTAATTGAAAAGGGCGTAATCCAAAGGCCTCATCAAAAAACTCTTTGCGCTCGGCAGGACTTGCGACAAGCACATGATCGACCATTCCTTGTCCAATCACGCTATACGAACGTTGGCCGACACCACACTGCGCCAATAACAATGCAACGTCTTGAAGGCGTGCAGGCTGACGATTGACTTCATACTCTGAATTTCCATCACGATATAGACGACGTGTGATGGAAACTTCTGCTATGTCTCCAAAAGGTGACTCTTCCAGCTTGGACGGATGGTCATTTTCTATAGTGAGGGTGACCTCGGCGAAGCCGCTACGTGAACGCTTATCGGTTCCGGAAAAAATAATATCTTCTGATTTTTTTCCACGCAGCATTTTCATGCTCTGCTCCCCCATGACCCAACGCAAGGAATCGGCGATATTGGATTTTCCTGACCCATTTGGACCAACCACGGCTGTAACGCCGCGGCGGCCGGAAGCATCAGGCAAGAACTCTAAGACCGTTTTTTGGGCAAAGGTCTTAAATCCTTGAATTTCGAGGCGGCGCAGGTACATATCGCTCCTTAGAGTATCGACTTCTGGGTATTTAGGCCAGAGAGCGATAATCCCGTTCCCCCTTGTCAAAAGCGCCTTTATTAGGCAAGATGGGGGGTCTTCTATACACTTTCTTCTATATGTCTATTTCCATGGAAGCGGGCTTTGAACGGCTCAAAGATGGCTTAGCCGAGATCTTTGCGCGCGATGTTGAATTTCCCCCCGGAATGCTCGTGACGGTTCTTGGAGCCAAGATGACCCAGGACCGACGTTTTGCCAAAATTACGTTGTCCGTATTCCCCACAGGCGCTCAACAACAGGTACTGGATATCCTGGCTCAATTTAAACACGAGATTAATGATGGCCTCGCAAAACGCCTACGTATTCGCGTAATTCCAAAACTCCACTACGTCTTTGATGATACAGAAGCTGAGGCAGCCGTGATTGATGCAGAGTTAAACCGATTAATTGCTGCGGGAGAAATCTAAGATCCCTCAATACTCGATACTCGATACCGGATACCCAACACACGATACTTCAAACGGTATGGATCCCAAACTCGTCACCTTTGGCAAAATCGCAGGGCTCATCCAGGTGGCTGAGCGGGTTTTGCTCGTGGCGGATGGGAAGCCGGATGGGGATTCGATTGGGTCTTCGACCGCGATGTATACGTGGCTAAAACGAGAAGGAAAACCGGTGGAGATTTTTTGCGCGAATCCGATTCCGAGTACCCTCCTGTATTTGGACGGTGCGCATGATGTGACGAAGGATCCAGCGGTTTTTAAACAGCCCTTTGATCTTGTTATTACTTTTGATGCGAGTGACGTACGCCATGCAGGAATCGAGAATCTTCTCCCTCAACTCCCCCTCCCCTACCAGCTTGTCGTGATTGACCACCACGCCACGAACACACGTTACGGTCATTTGAATGCGATTTGGACGGATGCCTGCTCGACCGCGGAACTGGTGTATCAGTTCTTTGCCATGCTTGGCATTGAGATCGATTCAAAGATGGCGACGTCTCTTCTGACAGGCATTTTGACGGATACATCTTGCTTCTCTAATGCGGGAACGACGGCGCCTGGGATGGAAGCGGCGGGACAGCTGTGTGCGCTCGGTGCTCGTCAACCAGAAATCCTGCGACAGTTGGTACAAAACAAATCGATGCCGACGCTCAAATTGTGGGGACTTGCACTATCACGCTTGCACTATAACGAAGAACTCAATTTAACTTCCACCTATTTTCTTCAGGATGATCTTAAAAGCGTCCCCGATGCCGATGAGGAATCCATGGAAGGTCTCTCGAACTTTTTGAATGCGACATGCGGAAATTCAGACGCCATGCTTGTACTGCGCGAAATGCCACAGCGCATGATTAAAGGGTCACTTCGCAGTGTGAAGAGAGATATTTCTAAGTTAGCAAAACTCTTGGGGGGCGGAGGTCACAAGAAAGCCGCTGGCTTTACGGTTGCGGGACGGATTGTGGTTGATGTACATGGCAGGCCTTCGATCGTAAACTAGCACTCAGCGTATTTGACTGCTAAATTGGATCGTAGTACCCTCTTATTTCGAGGGTTATCCTGCTTCTAAGCTGGTCGCCTTCTTGCTACTAGCAAAGCGATCCTCCTCTGTTATCCATATGTCTAACCCCTACACTCTGTCCAATATTGATTCCATGAAAAATTGGTTGATCCCTACCGTGATTGAGAAAACGCATATGGGCGAACGGGCGTATGATATTTATTCGCGTCTCTTAAAAGACCGCATCATCATGCTTGGTTCTGAAATTAATGATGAGATCTCGAATGTGGTCGTAGCCCAACTTCTCTTTTTAGAAAGCCAGGATAAAACACAGGATATTAAACTCTACATCAACTCTCCGGGTGGGTCAGTGACAGCGGGGCTTGCGATTTATGATGCGATGCAATACGTGAAACCAGATGTCTCGACGATTTGTGTCGGAATGGCAGCTTCGATGGGTGCGGTGTTACTCGCGGGTGGCGCTAAAGGGAAGCGCCTTTCCTTACCGAACTCGGAAGTCATGATCCATCAAGTATTAGGCGGAATGCAAGGACAAGCCACAGACATCAAGATCCATGCAGAGCGCATTCTTAAAACGAAAGATCAGCTCAACAAGATTCTTGCGAAACATACCGGTCAACCATTTAAAACCATTGAAAATGATACGGAGCGCGATAATTTTATGACCGCGAATGAAGCTCTGAAGTACGGATTGATTGATAAGGTTATCAGTTAAACACAAAATCCCCTCAACGGGGATTTTGTGTTTAACTGGGTACTAGCGATTTTTTGACATACGAGCCTTATATGCCTCGGAGGTCTCATTTTTTACGATCTCTGTGATACGGTCTAGAAAATCTACGAGAGCTTTGGCAAACTCTTCCACTGTAGTCCTATCCTCCAATGACAGCGAGTCACTCCATGTTGCGACATGGGGAAGAATTCTGTTCTTATAGAAATCGTTTACTTTGTCCACCTCCGCGTTTATCTTCGCCACCCTCTCTTTATTTTCATTCGTTACCACATCCCTAAATTCTGTGGGAGGAAATTTCTGCTCGTAATGGCGAGCAACAAAACGCCGTTCTTCAAAAACGCCATCCCGTAGATCAACGATAAGGTTATCTATGGCGGCGGAATCCTTCTTGGGATCATAGCAATTAAATAATGCGCATTCACTATAGTAATCATGTGAGAGGCCTGTTTTTGGCTCTATCTGAGGGACAGGCTTCTTCTCATGCTCGGAGTACCCTGGCATTTCTTGGCTCATAGTATTTATTTATAAGCTTTTCTTATCTCTGTTCCTTGGTAGAAGTACGTGAGGATTTGATCGTAGCGTTTACCTTCATTAGCCATCGCAAGTGCTCCAGAGGCCGACATACCAACCCCGTGACCCCACAGGGTCTTCCCTTGATCTTGTGGGACAGGGACGCTCACGAGCCAAGGATAATTCGAGGCGCCATACCAAACCTCTCCCCAACCGCGTGTGCGGCCATCGGAACGAGAGAAGTACGGCGTGATGGCTAATTTACCTTGGTAAGTGACGATTTGTCCACGCGTGGCGTCAATGGCCGCTACGACATTTGGATTGCGACGTTCCGCTCCGTAGCCGCGGTAGACTTGGTCGTACTTGGCATCCACCGTATAGAACTCATCGGCGTGTTTTGTGCCGCGTTGGACATGATAGGTGGCATACGTGCGTGCTGTAACAAGCAATGTGCGTTGGAATTCAGGGGGACTAATGTTAGACGTCTCGGCAATTCCTTTTAGGTACCATTCGATCGGAAGTTCGTTGATAACCCAAACTCCATCCGTCGCAGGTGTGTAGCGAAGTTCGAGCTGCGAGCGAAATGCGTTGTCATTGCCGCCCGGAGTCCCACTAACAGGACGTGAGAAGTCGGCGATCTCCAGAGGAGCGATGCCATCTTCGGCCTGGAAGATATAGAGTCCCGACGATTGACCAGTGCATGATCCACCAGACAGCTTGTATACTTTATTGATACGATCAAACTGGACCGTCGCAGATTGCCCAGCATTCAAGCGGCAAATCGTTGTTCCATTTTGTGAGACAATGACGGGAACTTGCATGGAGCGCACCACCATTTGGTCATCGGTGGTGCGGAAGATCCCAACGCGAATGCGGGGCTCGTTTGGAAGAGTGGAGACGTCTCCCGTAAGCGGGACCGGATTAATGGCTGGGAAGGTGATAAGTGGGGAAGGCGTCGGTGTATTTGGCTGTGGATTGGGAGCCGCGGGGGTGGGAGGAAGGACAGGTTCAGGTTCAATGTATCCATCAGTGGTGACGGTGATCGGGATTTCTATATCTCCACCCATGACAGGTTGGCCGTCGGCATGAAGCGTGAATGTGGCTTTATATGTTCCCCGTTTGGCAGGCGCTTTTACCTTAAAGGTGAGGAATCCAATCTCTCCAGGCTTTACATCTCCCGTGATGCGCACTGGTTCACCTGTGCTATACCAAGACTCATCGCGCAAGGAGGCCCAACGCTCATTACTCGCCGGCGCAAGGGACTTGAAACGCATCGAACGAGAATTCCAGGTTGTTTGACCCGTATTTTTAAACCCGACTTGGATCTCTTGACGACCGTTACCAAGAAGCGTCATGGATTGCACAGAGCGCAATAGCAATGAAGCCGTACGTGCGGGTCCGCTAGGAATAGTAGGTGGGGGCGTGAGGGGGTTTGCTTCCGGAGCGGGCAAAGGCGTTTCTACGAACTCTAAAATGGCACTTGGAATCACACGGATAGGCAACGTCACCGAACTGCCAGGGATAAAAGCGATGTTTTCTGCCGCGAGGGTAAAGATTTCATTATATGAACCAGCTGTTGATGGCGCCTTGATTTGAAATGTAAAGATTCCTATTTGACCGGGACGAACTTGAGATTCCTTAAGACGCGCCACGGCGTTACCATTCCAGGTCGCGGTTTTAAACGAGCTATTGCGTTCCTTGGAGCCATCTGTGGCATACAAAGAAACATAGTTACTACTATCACGCGTCCAGCTCGTTGTCCCCGTATTGAGAAACTTGAGCGTTACGTTTACCGTTTCGTCTGGATTGAGCTGCCAAGCGGCGCCGGACTTTTCTACGAGTTCAGCGGACCAATTCCCAGAGGAGGAAGGGCTGAGATCAGCTTGGTTGTGAGGGGCAGAGACGACAGACGCACTAGCAGCAGCCGAGCTGGAAACAACGGGAACGGTCGGTGAAGCAAGTACATCTATTTTAAAGGTGACTTGGCCATATTTCATCCACGCCGCATCTTCCGCCGTCAGAATAAACGTTTCCGTATAGGAACCAGGGGTAAGAGGCGCTTTAAGCAAAACGTTCATGACGAGCGTCTGGCCCGCTTCCACACGGTCAATAAGGAGACGGAGTGGACGAGTGGGCGTTTCCCAACTTGGCGTGACAAACTGGCTCGCCAGCTCTACCTTCCTGACCGGATCCCAACGGTAGAGCGAGACAAAATTCTTACCGGACTTTAGCCAGGGAGCAGAACCGGTATTTTTAAATTCAAGACGCGCCTGGGCCATTTCACCCGGCGCGAGTTTACTTGGCGCGGAGACGGACAGGAGAGCAGCTTGATACGCGGTACTCGGAATCGAGGCGGCATTTAGAATAGAAACAGAGCCGCCAAATGTTAAAGAAAAGAAAAGAGCCGAGCAAATTACGCGAATACACACCTGTCTCCAGGCAGCGTGTTTCTTATGGGCGATCGTTAAAAAGGAAGGAAGGTCCATCTTATTCAAGTATACATGAAACGAGCCACGTTTGTTACGTGGCTCTCATTTCTCTTTGTTCTTTTTTTATATCGCGCCTATTTCATGGAATCTTCCGACAACATGATTGAGAGCAATTGCAATTTCTGCGCTATCACTCTTACTAAAATGACTTGCGCGATGCTCAATAAAATAAACCAGCGATCCAGCTTGCTCATGTATCATTGATAAAAACTCTTCCCGCGGGATGTGATGATCGTTAATGGCCCGTACCGTCATGCGTAAAGGTAGGGCGTAGTCTCGTTTGAATTTTTCTACGGCTAACATCGCGGCGTCTTTATCCAACTTTGTAATCTCATTTAAGGCCGTCTCGGCCTTGTGACAAAACTCAAGAAGCTGCTGTTTTACTTCATAACCCTGTTCACTGGTCACAACCTCTATTTTTTGAGAAGCATAGGTTTCGGCTCGTATATTTCCATCTGGCATATAGTAATATAATAGCATTTTTCAGCAAAAAACTCAAGATGCGTAGGTTGTAAGACCGTTTACTCTCACGTACACTGGCATTCATGTCTCTCTTTCGTCGTTTAGCGTTCAATACCGCGGCGCAACTTGTTGGAAAAGGTGCTTCAACGGCGATTGGAGTGCTCATCGTTGGACTTCTTACACGCTACTTAGGTCAAGATGGTTTTGGAGCCTATTCTACCGCCAATGCCTTTTTGCAAATCTTCACCTTATTTTTAGATCTTGGCATCAATGTCACGTTTGTTGCTCTTTTAGGCGAGCATGCAGATGACCCAGCCTATGAAAAGCGCTGTGTGTCCGCCTTGTTCACGCTTCGCCTGATTTCTGCCGGAGCACTTACCATCCTCGCGCCCCTGTTTGGCTGGCTTTCTCCGTATCCACCTGAGATCAAGCTCGCAATTATCGCCCTTACGGGTTCACTTCTCTTTCCTGGACTCACTCAAATGGTGACAGGTGTTCAACAACGCCATTTACAGACACAGGTGGGCGCGATCGGGGAAGTAGTAGGACGCCTTGTTCTTTTGATCGGAATTTTTATCGCCCGCGCCTCAGGCTGGGGACTAGTTCCCATCATGTGGTTCGTGTCCTTAGGAAGTGCTGCGAATTTTTTCTTAAATATTTGGTTCACGCGACCGCACGGATTATTCCGTTGGAATTGGGATGTGGCATTTTGGAAGTCAACCCTTATCCGCTCGTGGCCGATTGGGGTGTCTATTTTTTTTAACCTGCTGTATTACAAGGGTGACACACTCGTCCTGTCGTTCACCCGTACTCAAGCAGAAGTGGGGATTTATAGTGCAGCCTATCGCGTCTTGGAGATTTTGATTACGGTGCCATTTATGATCGCGGGGCTTATGCTCCCCTTGTTTTCTGAAGCGTGGGGCAAGGGTGATAAAGCGCGACTCGCCCATCTTACCAAAGAAAGTGCGAGCGCTCTCATGTTTTTGATCGCGCCGATGGTCATGGGTACGCTCGTGCTCGCCGATCGAATTATGTTGCTGGTGGCGGGTCCTGATTTTGCTGCCTCCGCAGGGGTTTTACGCGTTTTGATTGTGGCCACGGGTATTATCTTCATGAACGTGATCTATGCACATGTTGTGGTGGCCATCCAAGCCCAACGACAAATGCTGCCGATCTACATTTTGACCGCGTTGGGCATTGGAGTCGGGTATCTTTTTCTCATTCCTCGCTATGGCCTATGGGCGGCCGCCTGGCTTACCGTCGCCTCTGAGGTTTTGGTTACAACGGGCTCGTACGTGGTCGCCTCGCGTGCCGTGTCCATGGGGCTACATGTTCGATCGGTTTTGATTGCCTGGACGAGTGCGAGTGTCATGGCTGTTACCCTCCTCGCCCTTCAGGCGCTCCCCCTACTTCCTCTTATCCTCGTAGGAGCTATTGTGTATGCAGCTCTCCTTCTGGGACTCAAAGCCTTCCCCAAAGAACTCATCTCCCAATTGATACAAAAAACACCCACGGTCTAGCGTGGGTGTTTTTTTGCCTGTTAGGCGGCGGTACGAAGAGTGATATTTTTTACTTCCTTCAGGCGCTTCTTCGTGTCACGGACAAAAGAAATGTTGTTGCGGCGGACTTTGACCATCTTCACCAACTCAATCTTCGAGATAATTGGGGAAGCGAGCGGGTAGATACGCTCGACGCCAATTCCTTCTGTGACCTTGCGGATGGTCATGGTTTTGCTGACGCCTGTGCCGCCAACTTTCATCACCAATCCTTCAAAGACCTGGATACGTTCACGTTCCTCGCCTTTGGTGTTGGTATCTTTGATTTTCTGGTGAATACGGACGGTCATGCCCGTTTCTACCTGCCCAGGCTGGATAGCGGCTGGGAGCTTTAATGCGTCGGCCATAGAAATGATGGGCTAAGGATAGCGATGTTTGGGGGATTCGTCAAGGGGATAGATTGCTTCATGGGGAGGCGCCGTGGAAACCAAGACCATCTTTACCATGTAGGCGCCGTTTCTAAAAGCCAGATCAAGAATACTTTTGTATTTTGTTTTATATTAGCCATTTTTTCCTGTGTCTTTCTTGACAATACGGGATGGTTTTTATACTTTTTGATCGCCTCGTGCGGCAACAATGACAGCCAGGGAGGAGGAGTTATGACTGTTCAATACACAGTCATCGGTCTTACGCTGTATTTCTTTACCTTCCTTTTCCCAACCTTGGGATGGGGCCAGGGAGGGATAGCGCGTTGGAATACTCCCAAAATCACGATTACCCTAGACGAGTCGTCGTTCCGAGGGTCTGGCATTGAACATCCCATGGCGGAAGCATTGAGCGCGGCTCGCACCTGGGAGAGAGCGAGTGCGCATGTTCCGCGTTTTGAGATTAGGAGGGGTGAGGTGGCGACGGTTGGCTATGCTGATAATGATGGTCGCAATACCATTGTCTTTTATCGAAACCGTTTTCCCACCAGAGAACAACCGGTTCTAGCCCTTACCCTCCAGACTCAAAACACCAGAACGGGCGAGATCCTGGATGCTGACATCATCTTTGATGGGGAGCATAACCGCTATGCCACTCTCAAAACATCCATGCTGGGCGCTCTCAACGCGCCAAATGATTTTAGGAATGTTTTGACCCACGAATTCGGGCATGTGCTGGGATTGACGGAGGATCGTCAAAACCAAAACGCCACCATGTTCTACTTGTCTGAGGCAGGCGATACCCGAAAAATTGATCTGGATACACCAGACATACGGTCTGTCACGGACACCTATGAGCGGAACGTGAGGTCATCAGACCTTCCCGGGTTCGTCCTGACGCGACTCGAAATGGGTCTGTATATCCTGGCCGCCATTCTATGCCTCTTCAGCCTTGGCCTGACGCTTATAACCCTGCTTAAGCGAAAAGAGCGTGATCCCATTTCGAGCGCCACATTTCTTGTCGCCGCCCTGCTGCTTATCATGGGGTTTCCACCCATCAACCCTCGAGCGACGCAATACGGTCTTGTCGTCAGTACCCGCTCCTTCTGGCGTCAGGGCATGATTTGTACCCGTGCCACTCTGCAAACCAATCATGGACTCGAGGATGTCGAGCGACTCGGTGGCCAGATCGGAAACTATCTGCAAGAGGTGCTCGATGCCCCTTCTGGCCACAAGCTCAAGCCCGGAGCGTACGTCCCCCTCGACCATTGAATCCCTCCTGCGTCCCGCACGAGCCTCTCTTCCTTTACCAGAAGACCTTGTGCGGGGCTGTTATTTATGTGCATCAGAAGAGCCTGCACGTGTGCAGGCTCTTGTTTACTATAATGCTTCTTTCAAATATTTTCCGGTCCAACTCCCCTTCACTTTCGCGACTTCTTCAGGCACACCCTGCGCCACAATCTCCCCCCCGTATACACCACCCTCAGGGCCGACATCGATGACCCAGTCGGCGGACTTGGTGATGTCCATATTGTGTTCAATCACAAGAACCGTATTACCTTTATCGACCAGCGCGTTCAAGACGATCAAGAGACGCTTGATGTCGTCGAAGTGGAGACCGGTGGTTGGTTCATCAAGAATGTACAGAGTTTTGCCAGTAGCACGACGAGAAAGTTCGGTGGCCAATTTCACACGCTGAGCTTCACCACCAGACAGCGTAGTAGCAGGTTGACCGAGCTTTACATATCCAAGACCGACTTCGTGGAGGACGGACAGCTTTTCATAAATAAGCGGTTGGTCGACGAAGAAGCGGCGGGATTCTTCGACGGTCATGTCGAGGATATCGGCGATGTTTTTACCACGCCAATGGATTTCTAAGGCTTCAGAATTGTAGCGACGACCATGACACTCACTGCATTCGACGTAAACGTCGGGCAAGAATTGCATGGAGATTTGCACGTAGCCATCTCCGCCACAAGGCTCACAGCGTCCACCGCCTTTGACATTGAAGGAAAATTTTCCGGCGTCAAAGCCACGCATCTTCGCTTCTGGGATTTCGGTGAAGAGGTCGCGGATGATGGTGAAGAGACCTGTATACGTCGCGGGATTGGAACGTGGGGTGCGTCCAATCGGCGATTGGTCGACGGACACAATCTTGTCGAGATAGTCGATGCCGTCGATGGTTTTGTGGGCGGCGACAGGATCTTTGGCTCCGTAGAAATGGGAAGAGAGGGCGCGACCTAAAATATCTAAGACGAGGGTGGATTTTCCGGAACCGGACACACCCGTGACACAGACAAAGCGACCGAGTGGGATGCTGACTTCGACATTTTTTAGGTTGAAGGCGGTGGCGCCTTTGATGGTGAGCGCTTTGCCATTACCGCGGCGACGGACTTTAGGACGGGCAATGGATTGGCGGCCGCTCAGGTATGCCCCGGTGGTTGATTCTTTGGAGCGTTTGATATCTGCGAGGGTACCCTCAGCAATAATTTCTCCGCCGTATTCCCCAGCCCCTGGACCCACATCAACCACATAGTCAGCCGCCTGAATAATGGCCTCGTCGTGCTCGACAACAATGACGGTATTACCTAGATCACGAAGACGTTTAATAGTCGCGATGAGCTTATCGTTGTCACGAGAATGCAGCCCGATCGATGGCTCATCCAAAATATAAATGACGCCGGATAATTCTGAACCGAGTTGAGCCGCTAAACGGACACGCTGCGCTTCTCCACCGGAGAGGGACATGGCAGAGCGATCAAGCGTAAGGT
>JBPOJM010000009.1:0-79222 GCA_052033585.1 Patescibacteria group bacterium
TGGCCAAAGAAGCTGCCGATATTGTATTGCAAGATGATAACTATTCCACCATCGTCGGAGCAATCAAACAGGGGAGAGCGATCTTCACGAACTTCAGTAAATTCTTAAGCTACCAAATCGCCTGCAATATTTCCGGGGTACTAATCGTATTTCCTCTCACGATGATCACGGGCGCATCTCCATTATTTCCCGTTCACATCCTACTGCTAAACCTCATCTCAGAGACGGGTCCCTGTATCGCGTTAGGATTAGAAAAGCCAGAAAAAAATATCATGCAGCGCAAGCCGCGCAAGCGTACTGAGCGTCTTCTCACATCAGCTCGCTGGGTTCGAATCAGTATAGAAGCTATCCTGCTCGCCTCTGTAAGCATCATGGCATTTTTTATGGCCAAGGGTTCGAGCTCCGACATAGCTATGTCCGCCGTCTTAACTACCGCCTTCTTATCGCGTCTCTGGCACGCCCTAAGCGCGCGCTCGGAATCCCTCTCAATCTTCTCCACTTCGCTGCAAACAAATAAGGGATTATATTACACCGTTTTTGGCACCTTTCTCTTCCTCTATTGGTCTCTTTACACGAATCTCGGCAATGCTCTTACAAAGACCATTCCGTTAGATCAATCTCTCTTTCTTACATGTGTAGGGTTATCGCTGATCCCGGTCGTGATGGTGGAGGGGTATAAGCTGATTATAAAGTATAGAGCAGGATAATTATTATCGTTAAGGATAGATATCTAAGCTCTCATTAATCCTTTTTATAAGGGGTGTCGAAATTGAGCCGCTCTTTTTGACAGTGCTCTCTCGAATACGTGCTGCGAATTCATAAAGATAAGCTTCGTAGCACACTAATCTGTAGGGTTTGTAGGGCGAAGATGAAAGTACTTCCCCGCCATTGTGCTGCTCCAGTCTTCGATGAAGATTATTTGTTGAGCCCTTATAAAAGTAGTCTTTTTTCTTCAAGCTTTGCAGGATATAGAAATACCACATACATACCCCGTTCTATATTTTGGTCATCTTGTCAAGACTAAAACGCACCCATTTGGGTGCGTTTTAGTCTTCGGCTGCCAACGAGGTTGTGACTCCGTCGTTCGCGAATCACGCAGCTCAACCAATCAATAAGGAATATACCCCTATGCTTGGCGGAGCCACGTCGCTCGCGAGCGACGTGGCGGAGAGGGAGGGATTCGAACCCTCGATACCCTTACGGGGATACTGGATTTCGAGTCCAGCTCATTCGACCACTCTGACACCTCTCCATATTGTTACGCTACGCTCCACCAGAAAATCCGTTCAGCGTGCTCGCCTGGGCTTCTCTTGAAGCCCGTGCGGTCCTGCGCTCGCTCGGACCTCACCCACTCTGACACCTCTCCGTAACCCTTATACTTCTCCAGTGCGCCTCATCCTAACGTTGCTCTGACTCCGGGTCAAGGCAATAGACGAAAACATCTTATATTGCTAACATAATTGCGTATGAAATTAAACCTTCCAAAATTACATGCTGTCGTCACCGCCGTCGCCGTGGTAGGAATTGCACTTACCTTTGTGTTGCAGCTCCTGTCCCTGTCGATAGGGGTGATCTCTCTAAATCCTGTGATCGCGATGGGTTCGGCCATGATAACCATCGCAAGTGTAGCAGCTACAGGCATGAGTATTTTGCTCAGCTTATATCGAGTGGCTGCGAAATAACCTTGACGTATACTCGCACAAGGCATAAAACCAGGTTATCAACCTGGTTTTATGTTTGAAGTGTCTGAACGTGCTCACGCAGGCCTACAACTCATGGCCGCCCTCGCTGCTAACCCAGACGAGCGGCTGCGTTTGCAATCCCTGGCGCCAGACATCGGCATTTCCCCCGCCTATCTAGAAGAGATCGCCGCCGCCCTACGCAAAGCCAACCTCATCGAAGGTCGCCAAGGCCCAGGTGGGGGATACCGTCTCACGCGAGCGCCGCAAGAGATCACCCTTGAACATATCGCAACCGCCCTCGAAGGCAAAGTCACCCTCGTCGAATGCCAAAGTGCGACTTCCCACTGCCCCCACGAACGCACCTGCCGCACCAAATCCGTCTGGCAGCGCCTACAACACACCATTCAACACCACCTCCAGTCTATGACGCTACAAGATGTTCTGTAGTCCTTGCTCATCTCCCCATACTCGATACCCGATTCTCGATACTGGATACTCTCCAATATGATCCCTCTCCCCAAAAAACTCATCTACCTCGACCACGCTGCCACAACTCCAGTAGACGCGCGTGTTTTAGAAGTCATGCAGCCATATTTTATGGAGGATTTTGGGAATCCCTCCTCCTTTCATACCATGGGTATGCGCGCCAAAGAGGTGGTCACCACTTCGCGCAAAACCATCGCGCACCTCATCGGCGCACACGACGACGAAGTCCTCTTCACCTCCGGAGGCACCGAATCCAATAGCTTGGCTCTATTTGGAATTATCCAAGCCCACAAGTCCGCCATACTCGATACTCGATACTCGATATCCGATACCATTTCCCTTCCCCACGTCATCACCACTTCCATCGAGCATCACGCCGTACTCGAACCGCTCTTGCATTGGCAAAAACAAAAACAAATCGAACTCACCGTCTTGTCCGTCGATCGCGAAGGTCGGGTCTCCATCAAAGATCTGGAAAGCGCCCTCAAGCCAACCACCATCCTCGTTTCTATCATGATGGCGAATAACGAAATTGGAACGATTCAGCCGATTGCCGATATCGGTCGTGCGATTCTCACGTGGCGCAAAGAGCACAAAACCATTTATCCATTTTTCCATTCTGACGCTTGCCAAGCGGCGGGCTTTCTCGACCTCAACGTCGACAAGCTTCATACAGATCTCCTTACGATCAACAGCTCAAAAATCTACGGACCAAAAGGCGTCGGCCTTCTCTATCTCCGTCGTGGCACAAAAATAGAACCTCTGGTCCGTGGTGGGGGACAAGAACGCAACCTTCGTTCCGGCACGGAAAATGTTCCTGGTATCGTCGGCTTCGCCAAAGCCCTCGAACTCGCCCACGCTGAACGTGAACAAGAATCGATACGTCTCACAGAGCTACGCGACTACCTGGTTGAAGGCTTAATGAAGATTCCTAAGTCACGCTTAAACGGTCATCCCACCGATCGCCTTCCGAACAGCGTCAACGTCTCTTTCCTCGACATCGAAGGGGAAGCGGCTGTTCTCTACTTAGATGCCGAAGGTATTATGGCTTCGACCGGTTCCGCCTGCGCTTCATCCTCTCTCGATCCTTCGCATGTCATCCTTGCCACGGGTCTCTCCTACGAAGCTGCCCACGGCTCCATCCGCTTCACTCTCGGCCGCAAGACGACCAAAGAAGAACTCGACCACGTCATCAAGGTCATGCCCGGCGTCATCGAACGCCTTCGCAAAATGAGTCCCGTTAATCTCGACATGAAATATTTTGAATAACCCTATGTCATCCTCTCCTCAACCCGTCGCTACCCCCAACACCACTGCCACCAAAGGTGATATCGTCGGCGCGGGCAATGTCACCGGCCAAGGCTGGTTCTATACGGACACGGTCAAAGATCATTTTTTTCATCCCAAGAATTTTCTTGAGGATGGCCGCGAAGAAGAGTATAAAGACGCTGCTATGGGTATGGTTGGTTCACCGGCCTGTGGGGATGCGATGAAAATTTGGATTCGTGTTGATCCTTCGACGACACGCATCACCGATCTCAAATGGAAGACCTTTGGCTGCGCCTCCGCCATCGCCTCTACCTCCATGATGTCGACCATTGTAACCGAAAACGGGGGATTGACCCTCAAAGAAGCGCGCAAGCTTCGTCCACAAGACATCATGATGCGTCTCGGGGGCTTACCCGCTCGCAAGGTTCACTGTTCCGTACTAGGAGATAAAGCTCTGCGCGCCGCCATCAACGACTGGTATCGTCGTGCCGGAAAGATTGATCTCATCGAGGTAGAGCAGGGGAGAATCATCGACCCAGAAACCAAAGTCACCGATCACGACATCGAAGAAGCTGTTCTTGAAGGGGCTGACACCTTGGAAAAAGTCCAAGCCAAACTCAAAGTCGGTATCGGTAACCCCGCCTGTCTCCCCGACGTCGAACAAGTCATCCGTTTCTACAAAGAAAAATACTTCGGGGCTTAGACTTGTCAGACAAGGCATTTTTCCGCTATCTTCCCCCTATTCTCGATATTCTCTATGGATCCTAAATCTCTCATTGAGTCAGCACTCGTTGACATCCAGCCAATGCTCCGCGCTGCAGGACGGAGCGTGACCGGCACCGAGGCCACCGATGATCATTGCGAGGAAGAATTAAAAGCCTAATGCGACGACTGCTCCTGCTCCGCTTCCTACATGGAAGGGATCGAAGACCTCGTCCGCGAAAAACTCCCCGCCATCAAAAACATCGAATTCATACAAGTCTAGCGTTTCCTTATATACTCGATACACGATACTGAATACACGATACTCTTTCGTCTATGCCTCTCAAAGTTTCCAAAGTCGTGGTTGATCGCGATCTCTGTATCGGCGCCGCGCCATGCGTCGTTGTGGCTCCAGGCGTCTTTCAACTCGACGAAGAAAATAAAGCCTACGTCGTCGACCAAAACGGCGCCGACGGCGACACCATTCTGCTTGCCGCCCAATCCTGCCCCGTCCAAGCCATCTTCGTCTACGATGAAGAGGGGAAGCAGGTGTATCCGTAGTTTTCTCTCCTCCACCTCATCTACGGCTCCGACAGACACAACATTTTTCTCCCGACTGCTGTCTGAGCAAGGAGCTAACACCGTTGCTCTCGATTTGCGGTTGCAGGTGTTAGCTCTGGTTCGCCAACAAAAAGCTCCCGGCGGAATGCGAGTTCAGTCGCGAGAAAAAAGCACCGGCATACGAGCCCATCGCCTATATATCACCATCCAACCACCATCAATCCGTCTAGGCTGGGTTCCCTCCTTCGAGGGAATGACAAAAAAATTACATTTATATCACTCTATGCTCTCCCTCGCCTTTAAAACCCTCCTTTCGAAAGAAATCCGCCGCTTCCTCGCCGTCTGGATGCAAACGATTTTCACCCCCGTGATTACGACAGGCCTGTATCTCCTTATATTTGGTGTGTCATTAGGGAAACAAATCAACCTTGGAACAGGGGTCTCCTATCTCGCTTTTATCGTCCCTGGTCTTGTCATGATGGGCATCATAAATAACGCCGCTCAAAACGCGAGCTCATCCATTTTCATCTCCAAGATGAACAATGCCCTCGTGGATATGCTCGTGGCTCCGCTCAGCGCCACCGAAACCGCCCTCGCATATACCCTGGGCGGTATTGTGCGTGCTCTTATGGTCGGCACGATCACCTGGATCATCTCTCTCCCCTTTGAAGTCATCCTCCCCATCCACCCTCTCTTCGTGCTCGTGATCGCCATTGCCACCGCTGCCTTCTTCTCGGCTCTTGGCGCCGTCGTTGCCATCATCGCAGAAAAATTTGACCATATCGGCGCCTTCAACACCTTCATCCTTCTTCCCTTGATTTACCTCGGTGGCGTCTTCTACTCCATCCACATCCTCCCACCCTTCTGGCAAGGCGTCTCCCGTATCAATCCCATCTTCTACATGGTCGACGGCTTCCGCTACGGCTTCTTAGGACGGGCCGACGGCTTGCCTCTCACCTCCCTCACCTTCGTCTACCTCTTTGCGGCGGGCATGGTCGGCGTTTTGATTTGGGTATTGAAAAAAGGGTATCGATTGAGAACGTAATCTTGGCTAAAATAAAAGAAAATAGAGCCAAAATACTGGACAGAATCCATTTTTTCGTGTAACCTACAGTGTTTACTAACCCTGATAGACAAGAAATCATTTAGATGGTTTTTTGCCTGTCAGGGTCAACCTGATGGGAGATGTGACCCCGTCACGACCGGTTAATGTCGTGGGAGAGAAGAAGTCATGGACGCCTACGCATTCAAGCTCGGATTCGCACTGATGGTCATCGCCGCGATCATGAAGGGCCTCGCTCACAGAAAGGGCCTCGACGGGAAACACCTCATCGTCAAGGAGGAGACGCGAGGCTTCCTCAGCGGCATCGCGTTCATCGTCTACAGCACCAGCCTGGTCATCACCGGCGTCTGGTACGGCGCCAACTACATCAACTGACACTTACCCCGCCACGACCGGGTCATGTCGTGAGAGAGGAGGAAACAATGGAAGCATTCTTGTTCAGGGTGTGGCTGGCAGTGTACGGGGCTTGCCTCATCCCGCATGGCATCCTGTACATCCTCAACCACTGCTAGGGCGCACCGCACGCCAAGGAAAGCCATCCGTCGACTGACGGGCCTAGGCTTCTCGGCCGACGGATGCGCTTTTCTGTTTCTCTTAGGACCTACGCCTTTGGCGAATAGCTTCGTTGGAGCCTGCGGTGCTCGACGCCGTATGTTTGATACGGCTTACTCCGCTCCTCGGCTCCGCCTCGCTCTTCATCCAAACGCGTACGTCCTATCTTTAGAAACTCTTCTCTCCCTTTGATTAAATGCTTCATCGCCATCTCCAATCCCTTTTCCTCGATGACAAACGCAACCCTTATCTGCGTCTTCCCTACTCCAGAGGTAGCATAAAACGCTTGCGCTGGTGTCGTTAGCACCGTCTGACGCTCCGTTTTAATTCCTGAATACTCCGTCAACATAAATTGCGTGAATAGCTCTGCATCTACTCCAATATCGGCAATGAGATAGAGAGCACCGGCTGGATAGCCGCACGGAATACCGGCCTCCTGCAGGCAACGAAAGACAACGTCACGACGCACAGCGTACCCTCTCTTCGCCCGTTGAATATCCGCCTCTCCCTCATCCAACACGCGCACACACGCCCTCTGCTCCACCGTCGGAACCGATAAACGCATTTGCGCATATTTTAAAGCACCGACCATCAAATCCTCTCGGCGTAACACCAACCACCCAATCCGAGCCCCACACGCCGAATACCGCTTAGACACACTATCGATAACGATCGCCACCTCCTCGGATCCAGGAATCTCAAGGACACTCGTGGCTCGCTCTCCCTCAAACACGAACTCTCGATACACCTCATCGACAACCAGAAAGACAGAACGACGCTTCGCCAAGGCGACCAGCCCTTCCAAACGTTCTCTTTCTATAACCGATCCCGTCGGATTATTTGGATTACAAATCAATATCGCCTTTGTTTTAGAGGAAATCGCGTGTTCAATGACTTCGACAGAAGGAAGAGCAAACCCCTCTTCTAATTTCGTCGGAACAGAAACTACGCGCACCCCCTTAAGCCCTGCCATGCTCTGATAATTGGTATAAAACGGCTCAAAGACGATCACTTCATCACCTGGATCACACACGAGATCAAACACCGCCATCAAGGCTTCACTTGCTCCCGACGTAATGAGTGTTTGGGCAGCAGAGACAGATATATTGAGACGTTGATAGTATCGACTGATCGCCTGGCGAAGCGATTCATCACCTGCACTTGGAGCATAGGAAAGAACCGATTCAGAAAACGCTTGGATTCCCTCATAAAACAGAGGAGACGTCGCCACATCCGGCTGGCCAATATTCAAAGGAAAGACCGTTACACCTTGTGCGCGTAACCCATCCGCTACCGGCAAATATTTACGGATCGCGGAAGCGGGCAATGCTTGAATCCGCTGAGAAAGTGCGGGCAACATAAGTATCTAACGTAAACGATCAATAAGAGCGAGGATAGGAAACACCACCACCGCTTTAAAAATTCTCCCAATCCTCTTAGGTTCTTGCATTAATCTCCACAGCCACTCCATCCCAAGTAATTGAAATGCCTTAGGCGCGCGGCGGATATTCCCCGCCCAATAATCAAACGTCCCTCCTACCCCCACAATCATCTTGACACTAGGCATATCCTGCAAATAGCGCGCGATCCACCGTTCTTGCTTAGGATGCCCGAATCCTACCAACACAATCTGGGGCGCGAATAACGTCAAACGATGACGCGCCTCTTCTCCTTCTTCATCATCGGTCCCATCTGCTTGCACCACTCCCCCTCGCTCTGCAATCAAAGACAAGCCCGGGTAGACTGTTCGCCAATGGGCAGCCGCCAACTCCGCCACCCGCTTCTTTCCCCCAATGAACGCCACGCGCAAATCTTGCGTATATGCCTCTTTAAGCAACGCTTCACCCAACTCCACTCCCGTCACCCGTGACCACTTCTGACCAAAAAGACGCCCCATCCCGTATAATCCCACCCCATCCACCATCCGAATATCTGCTTGTTGTAAAGCTTTTTTATAGTCTGGATGACGACGCGCTGCGAGCAAAATCTCCGGATTTGCTGTCACAACCCAAAGCGGCGCCGTCGCCGTCCGGAATTGCTGTAATACCGCCTCTTTCGTGATTCCTTCAATCGAAACGCCAAACATCGTCATAACGCCCTGATCTTAGCATACTTCATGAATAAGCCTAGAAATCCTTTTAAAACTCTTACTCTCTGCAAGAAGATCTCTTGGGGGAGACTCTCGGAGGGTGACGGCCCGAGAGCGAGCTGCATTTTTCGCAAAAAATGACAGCATGCTCCCCCAAGAGGTCTTCTTGCAGAGAGCGGATGTGTTTTGAAACGAGTTCTAACATTACTCTGGGATAAATGTCCCATGTTCCACTTCCAACTTTCCACCCGATTGGATAACGATCGTGTCACGACGAGAAACATCTTTACGCAATAAGGCATCCGCCAAGGCATTCTCCACACGTTCTTGAATGACACGGCGCAAGGGACGCGCACCATACAGTGGATCAAACCCAGCTTGCACCAATTCTTCAACCGCCGCGGGTTCTGCGCGAAAACCCATCCCCTTAAGCGCCAACCGCTTCGCCAGACCATGAAGCAGTAGGCCCGCAATCGCGCGCACGTTCTCAAGAGTAAGCGGCTTAAAGACGATGACGCCATCAAAACGATTTAAGAATTCAGGGCGGAACACACCTTTTAACTCTCCGTCCAACAGTCCCGTCTTAATCCGTTCGGTGGAGGCTCCCGCTTTTACCTGCTCTTGAATAAATGCTGTCCCAGCATTACTCGTCGCGATCAACACGGCATTCGTAAAATCCACCGTTCTGCCCACGCCATCCGTCAATCGCCCATCATCCATGACTTGCAAGAAGAGGGTGAGAATATCTGGATGGGCTTTTTCTAATTCATCCAATAAAACAATACTAAATGGCTGTTTTCGTACAGCTTCTGTCAACAATCCCCCGCGTTCATCTCCTGGCGAGCCAATCATCCGCACAACAGAGGAAGGATGCTGATACTCCGACATATCCAAGCGAATCATCGCTTCTTCCCGTCCAAAATACTCAGCCGCCAGGGCTTTGCTCAATTCCGTTTTCCCAACTCCCGTTGGACCCAAGAAGAGAAAATTCGCAATCGGACGTTTATGCTCGCGTACATCGGCTCGAGCGCGGCGCATGGCCTGCGCCACCGCCGTCACCGCCTCTTCTTGCCCAATCACACGTCCATGTAAACGCTCTTCTAAGTTCAATAGCTTCTGCGATTCATCTTGAGAAATTGATTCTACAGGAATGTTCGTTTTTGCCTGGATAATTTTCGCCACGTCCTCGGCTGAAACAAGCACCTGCTCCCCTCGTTCATTTCTCGCGAGCACTGCCGCCTCACGCACCATATTAATGGCCGCCTGTGGCATGCGTTCATCATGCAAATACCGCGTTCCAAGCGTAACGGCTCGTTCTAAGGCCGCATACGAGAAAAACACCCGTGTCTCATATTCAATAAACCCACTCTTCGCCATCAACACTTCTAGAACCGCCTCTTCATCCATCTCTTCTACTTGAACCCGTACCAACTTACTCCCCAATGAACGACGCTCTAAAACCCCCGTCCACGCTTGCGGTGTCGTCGTCGCAATCACAAAGAAATGGCCACGATCTAATTCACTTGCTAGCGCCTCCGCTAAATCCATCGCCCCCGTCCCCCCTCCCGCTAAAGCCTCAATTCCTTCCAATACCAACACGATATTTCCACTCAAGGCTGCCTCATTCAACATGGTCAGCAATCGTTCCAAAGCTTGTCCGGACTCACCACCAGCCACCAATGCGGCTAAATGAACCGAGACGAGACGTCGATCAAACAACGAAGCCGGTACATCTTCCTCAACCATGCGTCGAGCGAGGGCTTCTACTAAGGCGGTCTTACCCACTCCTGCATCTCCCACGAGCACAACCCCTTGTCGCCCGCTCTCAATCGCCCGCAATAACTCCTCCATCTCTTTCTCACGTCCAACGGGTGGCATCAAATGCCCATTACGTGCCGCCAAGGTTAGATCTTCACTGAAACGATCAAGCAAAGCCGTCTGCCGTGCGGTCATGAGCCGATTCATCCCCGTATTCGGTTTTTGTTGAGAGAGTGAGATAAATCGATCATGCTCTTCCCGCAACTGTTCTTGCAAGCGTACCCAATGCGCCACATGCAAAACATGTTCACGCGGGAAGCCTAAGCGATCAAACATGGCTTGGAGCGTTTCATCCGCCAAAAACGCCTGCACAAACACTTCCGTCACCCCCATATACTTGCGCCGTGCCTCGCGTGCCATGATATAGGCAGATAAAAGCACCGTTTTTGTTTCTGCAGATAGAACGGTTGGTGTTCCACTCCGCACAGAACGCAATAATTCAACTAAAGGCGGCTTGATCACCTCATTCGCAACCCCTAAGCGCGTCAGAAAAATGCCCCCCGCTGGGCTCGAGAGCGCTGCCGCAAATACATGCAACGGTAACACCTCCGCTCGACCTGTTTGCACCGCTAACTGATACGCTTGCTCCAACACCGACCATAACGCGGGCTGCGCGTAGGCCGACACATCAATAAGCTGATTCGCATCGGTCTTACGCGCTCGTCCACTCGCCGACCAACTTGAAATAATCAAAGCTTTTTCCGCAAAGGCTTGGACGTGAAAGACTAAAAAACAGATCGCGAGACACCCCATCCACCACAACATCATTGACCAATGACCAGACACCCAGGTCGCTCCTTCAAATAACTGTAATGGATCACCCTGCGTAAACCAGTGCCACCCCCACCCAGCAAAACATAAAAAGATTAGGAGCAAAAAACCTAACTGAACCCCGCGATGGAACGTCAAACGCCAACGACGAAAGGCAAAGAAAAATCCATCCAAGGTAGGACGCCACAGTAAAACTCCATCTTCATCCGGATAAAATACTCCTGCTCCTTTACAAGCCGCGCAGCGTAAAGCTGCCCGTGGATCACCTAAACATTCACGACACGTTTGCACCGCAGAAGAAGGAGCCATAGGTTAAAACGATTGCACAAACGCCTGAAATCCGACCGAAAAATTTAATAAAAGAAATACAATCGCTAAGATCGGCGCAAAACACCACAACAACAGCAAGACCAGAGAAAGAAGCACTTCAATAAGCAAGGCGAATAGTCTCGCGAGAATCACAACTCCTCGCATGGCAATACTAATCAACCTTCCCACCCAATCGCGTGTGCCATACATCGGCACAAAAAAATTCCTCACCCAGAGTCCAATCGCATAGCCACGCGCGCGATAACGAAGCGTACGCAGACGCCAGGCTCCGAGCGACATAAGCCCTTCCGTGTACCACCATAATGGAAAGCGCAAAACACTCCCAAAAAAATCCGACACGACAAAGGACGCCACCATCTGCACACGCGAAGACATAGACAAGGACAGTATACAATAAAAAGAGATCTCTCGTTAGACGTCCTTATCTCTATTCCCGTCATCCCGAACGAAGTCATACGAAGTGAGGGATCTCGCAGCGGAGCAGGTAGCGACAGGTTGGCTACGCGTCCCGGTCGAGATTCCTCCGTCGTCGTCAGACTCCTCGTTCGGAATGACGGAAACAAAAAACGCTTTTTATCTCTCCACGCCAATGGCAGACAAAAAACGTTTTTCCTCTTCAGAACGCCCGTATTCGACTCTCATCAAAAAGACGAATACGAACGTCCTGCTTATTTACGCACCGCTACCTGACCAGGTCCTTGCAAATACCGGACATTCGACAATGGTACATACCCCATCCCTTGAATCCGTGTCTCAAGCGCATGAATAGAATTAAGCTCTGTCACCTTATAATCCAGCGAAGCAACCGTGTCATTCAATCGTTCCACCTGTTTTTCCAATTGACGTAATTCAAAACTTTGGTTTGCCTGTGTCGTCACCTGATAAATATAGACACCCATGCAGGCAGCCATACAGCCAATCATGGCCGCAAAAATACTTCCGCGTTTCACATCCGCCAAACGGCGTGCGAACGGCATCGGAAGAGCGAATTGTTCGTGTGGACGTTTAAGGGAAATGGCTAAAGGACGAGACATAGAAGGTCAAAAGAGCTTACTCGCTGTTCGTAACTTAGCGCTCCGAGCTCTAGAATTCTGAGTCAACTCTTCTTCAGACGGAACAACGGGTTTTTTTGTGAGCGGCTTCCAACGTGCATCCTGAAAAGCGAGTTTCACGATCCGATCTTCGATTGAATGGAACGTGATAATCGCGAGTCGACCTTCCGGCGCAAGCACCGCATACGCCGACTCAATGGCCTGCTTAAGAGCTTGCACTTCATCATTCACGGCCATGCGTAAGGCCTGAAACGTACGCGTCGCACAATGAATACGGCCGTTTTCGTAGGCACTTGGTACAGCCCCTCGGATAATATCCACGAGTTCAAACGTGGTGGTAATCCGCTGCTGTTCACGAGCGGTGACAATCGCCTCGGCAATCCGTCCGGCAAAGCGTTCTTCGCCAAACACGCCGATCATTTGTCGTAATTCCCCTCGTGGCCAGGTGTTTACAATATCTTCAGCCGTGAGCCCATCATCATTGGCTCGCGCGCCTAACCGCATATCGAGTGGACCATCAATCTGGAAGGAAATCCCCTTGGTCGGATCTTCTAACTCGTCGGAAGACAAGCCAAGATCCAACAGAATTCCCTCCACCTGCTGAATCCCTTCCTTCTTAAGCGCATCAGCGAGGTAGCGAAAGTTCTCTTCGATCCCCTGCCAACGGTCACCATAAGAAGCCAAGGCCTTGCGCGCACGTGCCAACGCTACGGGATCAACATCGAAAGAAATGACCCGACCGTTTGGCGCGCTACGCTCAAGCAGCGCTCGCGTATGCGTCGCTCCACCAAGGGTTCCATCCACATAGACACCTCCGGGCCGAACCTCGAGGGCAAGCATGGACGCCTCGAGCATGACGGCGGTATGGATAGATGTCTGCATACGTCTGGAAACTCTTCGTGGATCGTGGAGCGTTCATCGTATAAGACGATCAACGATCCACGTTCAACGATAAGCGCTTTCTTTAGATACCCAATCCTCCTAAGCGTTCCGCAATCGCATTGCCTTGCTCCTCCGTCTGAGCCGCATACGTCTTCCAGGTCGCCTCATCCCAAACTTCCAAACGGTTATACAAACCCGCCACAACCACATCTTTCGCAAGACCTGCATACGTGCGCAGGTATTCGGGAATATTGATTCGACCGGAACCGTCGAGCTCAACTTCCATGGCCCCAGCTAACATTAAGCGAGCAAATGCGCGTGTATCCGCTTGACCAAGCGGTAACGCCGCCAACTTAGTGGCAACCAATTCCCACTCTGCCTTTGGATAGACAAACAAGCTCCGATCCAACCCACGCGTCACAACAACACCGGTAGCCAAGGCACCTCGAAACTTGGATGGCATCGCCAGCCGGCCTTTTTCATCGACCGTATGATGATATTCGCCAAGAAACATATGCCACTTTGACCCACCTTGTGCCATTCTATGCCATCTCACCCTTTAAAACAAGGATAATTGTGGATAAACCTCCCAAAAACGACAACACCCCGACCGCAGGCGACAGGGTGTTCGTGTTTTCTCCTCTCAAATGCTCGATCATGGATCAAGCGATCAGTTGAGGGGGGAGGCACGATCATGATTCTTCATCACGCGTCCTCCCAGAGTCTCAGGCTGTAGTTGGAATATGCGGCTACGGGAACAAGTCGATGAGCCGCTCCATGCTCGTGTAGCGCGAGAGCACCACGCGCGGATCTTCGCTAGACATGACGTTGACGGGCGCGCCGATGACGTAGAGGTCGAACACGGGTTGCGGAAGGACGTGGAGCCGAGGGCTGGTCCACGCATCGAGACCCATCCCGGTAAATCCGCCGTTGAAACGAATCGGGTGCAGAGTGCGGTTGGGACCGGCGATGTAGCGGTAACGGTCGCCGAGGCGGCTCGTGAAGACCGTGCCCGCTACGAAGAGCGCCGTGCCCGCTTCGGGAAGAGCGCCGAGAGCGGCTTCATCCGCCTCCCACACATCCGAACAAATTGCCGGATCTTCGAGGAGCAGGGCGCCCTTCACGAACAGAGGACCAGACGACTGCGAAAGGAAAACCTTGCTCGTCGGCATGCGCACTCGAACAAGCGCGCCGTCGCTCATGCGGTTCATGATGTAGTACACGGTCTCGGAAGAGGACGATCGGACATAGGTGCCCGCGTACACACCTCCGGCCGGGCGGCCATGATCTTCAGGCCGACTCCACCTGCCATTGGTGCAGCACCCCCTGTACCCGTATTGCGCGGCGGGGTACCCAGGGTACTCGCCGCAGAACCAGAAGTCACCGCGCCCGTCCCTGGAACGGTAGATCCGCGATCCGGGGGGCGCCGTGGGGACGTCAGCGCTCACGGAAGCGTCGGGGGACGCGTCAGCACCGACATCGACTGCGGAGACATCTGGAGTCGCGTCGACCGCGAAGACGTCCGCGTCGGGCGTAGCGTCGGGCTCGACCACGTCCATCACGACAGGCGTGTCCGGAACGAACGCCGCGTCCTCGGACACCAGGTCGGGCTGGAGGGACGCGTCGGGGGTGACGATCTCGACCAGCACGGGGCCGTCGGGGACGGACACCTCCTGCTGCGCCGCGTCGGGCTGCAGCATGGCGGCTGCGTCGGGGCAGTCGACGGACTCCGCAGGGGCGGAGCACGCCCCGAAGAGCAGAGCAAGCGCGAGAACGATGATCTTCTTGGCCATGATGGCCTCACTTTCTTCTTTTTGTGAACACTTCCAGGGACGGCTTACGCCTGCACGCCGAACCATCGACGTTATCCCTTACAGCGATCGCCTGAACACACAGGTTCTAGACGAAATCCTGGCTAGACTTAGCCAATAGTTTCGGCTATAACATGCAAAATCCTGACTAGTCACTTGAGATAATATGATACCAGAAAAATAGGGTTTTGTCAATCAAAACACAGAGAAAAATATCTCTTATATTAGCCTTATTTTTAAGAGGAATCGTTATCCAACACTCGCTTCGCATCCCCTAAAAACCGTCGTGCCCGCAAATTTCGATGATACGTAATCGCAAAGCGATGTGCCTCATCTCGCACCTGTTCTAACACCACATGATGCTTTTGACATGCTTGCGCGAGCAAGGGATCTGCCGTGGTAAAAATTAAATCATTGCGTTTACGCTCCGGTCCTTTCGCCAACCCCACAATCGGAATCGATAATCCCAATTCACCATGTACGACCTGCTCAGCCGCATGAACCTGTAGCACACCCCCATCAATTAAAAGAAGATGCGGCCTCTTCCACTCCGCATGCGTAAAACGCCGTCGTAATACTTCTTGCATCGAAGCCACATCATTCGACCCTTCCACCGTCTTAATCCGAAACTTTCGATACTCGCCTTTATTGGCCGCCCCGCGCTCAAATACCACCATTGAAGCGACCGTCGATGTGCCTGATACGTGTGAAATATCATAGCCTTCAATCCGACCAAATATAACAGTATCGGGTATACGGGGGGAAGACTCATCCTTATCCATACTCGATACTGGATACTCGATACTGGATACCTCTTCGTCTTTCGACAACATCGACACATCCTGAATATGCTCAAGTGCAAAGACTTTATTCCGCCATAACCCTGCCTCCTCAAATTGCTGCGCCTTCGCCGCCCGCAACATGCGCTTGCGATAATCTTTTAAGATCTCATCTTTTTTCCCTTCAAAGAAACGAATCAAGTCACGAATCACGCGACGATACTCAAGCGGAGTCACGGCCCCAACACATACGCCCGGACATTGCTTTAAATGAAAATAGAAACACGCGCGTTTTTGTCCCGGAACACACGTAGACCAAGGAATGATCTTGCGAATCAATTCTAAGGCTACTCGCAACGAGCGCGCGGATGTATACGGTCCAAACAAATACTTATAACAAAGCTCCGTTCGCTCTACACGACCACCATGATGCTCGATCGCACGTGGTAAGTGGTCTCCAACGGTCAACACGCTCCCCTTCGCATGCAATCCATCCAAGGATCGTCCTTTTGCAGACAGCACCCCTACAATCGTCTTCCCTACTCCAAGTTGCCCACCCCGCACAAGCAACGGTCGCGGATACTCCTCATCCGTAATCGCCAAATACATGAACGACTTATCATCCTTTTGATCCGTATTATATTTTGGCCAGTACAACTTGATGAGATTTGCCTCTAAAATGAGCGCCTCAAGCGCTGTCGGCTTCTGAATATAGTCAATCTCTGTAACCAGCCGCGTCATCTCCTCAATAAAATTACTATGCGGCCGCTCAAAATGCTGCCGCACACGACGCGCAAGCGAAGTCGCTTTGCCAACATAAATAATCGCGCCGTGCGCGTCTTTCATGAGGTATACCCCGGGAGAATCGGGGAGGGTGTCGTCCTTAATTTTGATCGTTTTAGGAATCATATTCAGACTCCCCTCCTCTGGCGAGGAGGGGCAGGGGGAGGAGTGCTAAGCGGCAAGCGGATCAAACTAATCCCTCCCGCCCTTCCCTCGTTTGAGCGCTTCCTTCAAGTACTTCGCCGTCCAACTCTTTTCACTCTTGGCCACATCCTCAGGCGTTCCTTGGGCTACAACCATTCCCCCCTTATCCCCTCCCTCAGGACCCATGTCAATAATCCAATCAGCATTCTTGATGACGTCGAGATTGTGCTCTATCACAACGACCGTGTTTCCACGCGCTACAAGGCGATGTAACACATCCAATAAACGACGGATATCGTCAAAGTGCAGCCCTGTTGTCGGTTCATCCAAAAGATAGAACGTGCGACCTGTATCACGACGAGCAAGCTCTGTGGCTAATTTCACGCGTTGAGCTTCACCACCAGATAACGTGGTCGCGGATTGTCCAAGACGGATATAGCCTAAGCCCACCTCCTCCAAGATTTTTGTCTTGTCATGGATGGGTGGCAGGTCATGGAAAAACTTGTTCGCTTCTTCCACCGTCATCTCTAACACATCCGCAATATTTTTTTCACGGTATTTGACCTCGAGTGTCTCACGATTAAAGCGACGACCTTTACACACATCGCACGGCACATAGACCGTCGGTAAAAAGTGCATCTCAATCGCGAGCTGGCCATTCCCTTCACAGTGCTCACAGCGTCCTCCGGCCACATTGAACGAAAAACGTCCTACTTTATAGCCACGAGCACGCGCTTCCCCAGTTAAGGAGAATAATTCACGTACATGATCCCAAATCCCTGTATAGGTAGCAGGATTTGAGCGTGGCGTGCGTCCAATTGCCGACTGGTCAACATCAACCACTTTATCCAACCAATCAATCCCCTCTACTTCTTTATGCGCCCCCGGCTTCGCCATCGAACCATTTAATTTTTGCGCTAATGATCGATATAAAACATCGATCATGAGTGTAGATTTCCCCGAGCCAGAAACACCCGTGACACACACGAAGCGCCGCAATGGCACCGTCACCGTCACATTCTTAAGATTGTTCTCGGTGGCCTTAACAATTTTCAATCCTTCCTTCGCCTCTGGCCGACGCTTGGCTGGATACGGAATCTTCTTGTCTCCACGCAAATAGGCACACGTTAAACTCTTCTCATCTTTCAAAATAGCCGGGATCGGACCCGCGGCCACGACTGACCCACCATGCACGCCTGCACCTGGACCAATATCCACTAAGTAATCTGAGGCCGCAATTGTATCTTCATCGTGTTCAACCACGATGATGGTATTTCCTAAATCACGCAGTTTTTGCAAGGTCTGGATCAAACGCGCGTTGTCACGCTGATGCAAGCCAATCGTTGGTTCATCCAAAATATACAGCGTACCAACCAAGCGTGAACCAATCTGAGATGCTAAACGAATACGCTGCGCCTCTCCCCCCGATAATGTCCCCGCCGTACGTCCAAGGGTGAGATATTCCAGCCCAACATCTAACAAAAAGGACAAGCGCCCAATAATCTCGCGCAGAATAGGCTCAGCAATCTTCGTATGATTGGCATCAAGGCTGAGCCCAACAAAAAAGTCCGCCGCTTCACTAATCTGCATGGAAGCAACTTCAACAATATTTTTATTCTGAATCCGGACATGCAAGGCCTCGGTTCGCAAGCGTTGACCGTTACAAGCTTCACAGATCTCATCAGAAAAAATGCTCTTAACCCCTAAGCCATTACAGGTCGAACACGCCCCATACGGAGAGTTGAACGAGAACAAACGCGGTTCAATATCTGGAAAGGCAAACCCATCATCTGGACACGAAAAACGCGCCGACATGAGGCGCTCGCTGCCATCATCGAACACAATATTCACGGTTTCCGCGGCTCGTTCTAAGGCAACTTCAATCGCTTCCGCTAAACGAGAACGCAGGGAGCTATTTCCACTGAGTGGCCACCCAATGGGCACACGATCAACGACAAGCTCAATCGTATGCTGCGCATAACGCTGCATCGGCACAGTTTCACGCAAACTATACAGTTTTCCATCAACCCGCACTTCCAAAAACCCGGCCTCATAAAAGTCTTGAAGAAGCTGGTGGTACTCCCCTTTTCGTCCGCGTACGACGGGGGCCAAGACCACAATCTGGTCTTTTTGCACCACAGATTTCCCACCCTTCTTTGCCAGCGCTGCCTTAGCCTTCTGCAACTTTGCCTGTTTCGGATCACTCGATACTCGATACTCGATACTCGATACTTCCGTGTGTATTTCTTCCAGCTGCTTCATCGTCGTATCCACCATCTCATCAATCGTCATCTTTCGAATCGGCTTGTTACAAATCGGACAATACGGCTTCCCTACACGCGCATAGAGGACGCGTAAGTAGTCATAAATCTCCGTAATCGTGGCTACGGTCGAACGCGGGTTCGCGGAGTGCGCCTTTTGATCGATCGAAATCGCCGGTGACAGCCCTTCAATTTCATCGACATCCGGCTTATCCATCTGCCCTAAAAATTGGCGCGCATACGAAGACAACGACTCAACATAACGACGCTGACCTTCCGCAAAGATGGTATCGAACGCCAAAGACGACTTGCCAGAGCCAGACAGACCGGTAAACACCACCATCTTATTACGCGGCAACTCCAAGGAAATGTTTTTGAGGTTATGCTCTCGCGCGCCTCGGATGATGATTTTATCTTGCATATACGTTCTATTTCTGTTCTATTGTAACGCGTCTCGAAGAGGTTGTCGAGATGTAGCAGGTAGACCATACTAATGACATGAACTCCCCTCAAAAAAACCTAACGATCCTTTCTGAAGAAGTGATCTACACCCCTTCAAATCGGTGGGATGTCCGCAAACTCAAGGTACGCCTCCTATCTGGAACGGAACGAGAGTATTTCATTAAAGTAAAAAAACCATTCGTGATCGTAGTCGCAGAAAAAGACGGGGCTTTCCTCTGCGTAGAACAGTATCGCGTCACCATGAAACAGCGATCCTTAGAATTCATGGCGGGCGGAATTGACGACGAAGAAGAACCGATCGAAGCCGCACGAAGAGAGCTTAAAGAAGAAACAGGCTATGTCGCCGAACACTTGAAACAAATCGGCTCTTTTTTCGAGGCAAATGGCAGCTGTCGGCTACACGGACACATATTCTTAGCAGAGGGACTCACGTTTACCGGGGAGGAAAGGGAGGAATATGAGGCGGATATGGAAACGCGATGGGTCCCTATAAAAGAGTTTGAAGCCATGATTCGAGAAGGCAAACTCCTCGACGGAAAGACGATTACTGCTTATACCCACTGGAAACTCAGAACCCAGCCGTCCTCATAGACCAAGCTCTTGTCTCAAAAAACAAGGCTTGCTAACGTCGCCTTACGAAAGGAGGTCACGATGAGGATCGCGCTCTTCCTCATGACCGATGGCAACGATCGGTTCTGCGTTCTGAGATCGATCTGTTCAGGAAGAAAAACGCTCCCGAACGAGTGGAGCCTGGAGTCTCGTGTCGAGTTCGAAACTCTCTTAACAGAGTTCATTCGTTACAACCACTGGTCTTCAAAAGAAGTCACCTATCTCGGGCCGGATCGTCATCGATACATGACCGTTGACGGGTATTTCTTCCTTGACGGAGCACAAGGCGGCCTTCCCCCTGCCGGGTGGACCACGGAATGGGTCACCCTCAAGCAAATGAAGGCCTGGCTCGCGGAAGGACAATTCGAGAATCCGGACCAGGTCGACAGGGCGCTAAGCCTATTCGAGAAGCACTGTCGCTCCCTCACCGCCGACCCTTGCTAAACCCTCTCTTTTCGTATACACTGCGGGCGTTGTGAAGGATCTCCCGATCAACGCCCCTTTCCCCTTTTTTCGCAAAACCCAACATGGAGAGGTCGCATAGTGGCCTAGTGCACACGCTTGGCCACCGCCTCAGAGGCGGGGTCCCGCAGTAGGCGGGAAAAGCTTGTGCAACCGCAAGGTATCGAGAGTATGTATCTCGTTTATATCTTACAAAGCCAATCATCGGGGCGATACTACATCGGAATAACATCTGATATAGTCCAAAGACTCGCACATCACAACAGCGGAGCAAACAGGTCTACCAAAGGAAGAGGGCCGTGGGAAGTCATTTATACAGAAACTCATCCAGATAAAGGATCAGCCTTAAGAAGGGAAAAACAAATAAAGTCTTACAAAGGAGGTAACGCTTTTCAAAGACTTATTAAACCGCACGGAGAGGTCGCATAGTGGCCTAGTGCACACGCTTGGAAAGCGTGCATACCGCAAGGTATCGAGAGTTCGAATCTCTCCCTCTCCGCCACGTAAAAATCACCCTTAAATGGGTGGTTTTTTGCTGTGATTCACGTGACCCGTCATGACATGTCTTTATCGGAGCCGTCTCGCGTGCCTCAAAACGTGTGGGATTTGTTTGGTGGCATAGGACCAGTAAAACCGTCCGAAAGGGCGGTTTTATGCTAAACTTCTATCAATGAATAACCCCTAATTATGTATCGACAAATACTTATCGTTGTTGGAATTGTCTTAATCGGGTTCTTAGGACTCTTCTTATTTAAAAAACAGAATCAGTGGATACTTAGTCTGTATAGGAATGGAGGTACGCTGCTAAGAATAGACTACTTCTCTAAAGAAGCATGTCTATCTGCAGGACGCTCGTATTTAGCAGATGGTAGTGCAGATCGTTTTGATTGTGGCAACGGGTGTTCATCATTCGATGGCAGTAACCTTACCAGCACCCCTGTTTGTAAAACCATATGTAATGCATCAGGTTGTAGAAACTAACTATGGACATATCTAAATTAGAAGAAATGAAGGATCTAGCAGATAAATGTTCTGAATTCATTAAAAACGTTTCCGCTCCTATAAAGAAACAACATAGTAAAGAGGTTGAAAAATATATAGACAGGTTTATTAAGTTTCCTGGGGTTTCGGTTATAGCATCTATTCTATTCACTTCTTCAGATTTAGTTGCACATCCTTCCGTAGCTCTATTTGGAATGATACTTATTGTGTCGTCACTCTTAGTTGCATTAAATATTTTTAGAGAAGAGATATATAGAGGCAAAAGCTTTTTTGAGAACATATCTCAATTAGAAAGTCCCATGGTTGATTTTAGAAAAAGCCTTACGCAATTTTCAAGAAATACAAATGAAGCTAACGAGCACCACATGAAAAAAAAATACGATGCACTGCAAAGATCGTATGAGAGATATTCAAATACAGAAAATCCGATAGACGATAAAGAAAGATTCAATAGACCCTACCTTCACATTACGATTTCTTTTTATCTACTTGTGGCAGGTATTTGTTTATCATTTTTATCTACTATAGGATGTTTTTAACAGCCGTCTCACATACCTCGCGTATTCTTGAGTCCTGACCCCTGAAAAAGCCCTTGGATTACACGTTTTCATGATTGCTTACCTCCACTGGCCAGCCATGACAAGTGCGTCTCGAGTGCCTAAAAACGTTCGAGATGGCGCGATAGAAAGAAACCGCCTGAAAGGGCGGTTTTGTCATATTGATTTCGACAGGATATGCTCAACCACAGGAATTGAATCTATCTTTCACTTTCAATTTTCATGTTGCGCATCCGCTTCGCATGGATAGCTGTACTCAGCGCCATTTTAGTATCCACTATCCTTATAGTGGGATTGCTTTATTCAAAAATATCCAAACCAACTTCGGCAGAGAATCAAAAAAGCTACGTAGATAAGGCATACCATTTCAGCCTTACCTACCCAGCATCTACGTGTATGAGCTTTGATAGTCACGGAAATTGCCTCAGACGTATTCCCGTTCAGCTCACAAAAGTTCAAGATGGTATTGTGATAAAGCCAACCCAGACTACGGTCGGTAATGAAATAGTGACGTCGACCGATATAAGCAATAAGAACTTTAACGCCCTCGACCAAATTAACGTTATCGCCGGAACGGTGAAGAATGAAGCGGGCCTTACGGATTTCATCGAGGATAAACTAAATGTCAACAGGCGTTGCGTGATGGAATCAATCTACCCAACAAACATTCCTGGTATAAAACAGTTCACTCTCTCGATCAAGGGTCGAAATCCGTTGACCGATTACCCACTCGACGCGGTATCAACTGATTGCCCGGTCCTAAGAACAAACTATCGGGCGCTATATGATGAAAAAAAGCACATCGCCTATATCGTGAGTCAAGGATTCGGTAGCGCAGGAGATCCTTTTAAGAATTTAAAGATTAACGGTACGCCATTTAATGATTTAGGGATAGAGAACAACCCAGGGACAAATCATCCTCGACTCACATTCCATCGTCGCCTAAATGAAGATGCGGATAGCAAGCTTGACGTGGACGATCCGGTTATTTCTGGATTCCACGATAAAACGGCAGAAGACCGATTGAACTTCACACTGCAAGAAATGGAAACCGACATCAATAACTGGCGCCGGAATCCCTTCTACGATGAAAAGAATATCTATCAACGACGATGTTTACCGCTCATCGTAAACGATACGCAGATTCGTTTTACATGTACGGCACAGAGTTGGCATGGAAAGAATACGGATGGTGCGGAGACGCGTATCTATACGCTAAACAGTGTCACGGGCGAATGGATAGACGATCTATCTTTGCCGGATCCTCATGTTTTAACGGAAAAAGACTTTAGCGGATCAGGGCTATCGATCAGACGTCCGAGCTCAGCACAAGATACATTTTCAGTTGTCATTCACCCTTCCCTGTTGCCATACACCTTCCGCGTCACCTCGGATGAGGTCTACAGACAAGGGCAGATCGAAGTGTTCAAGGAAGGAGATGCCTCAAATACACCTATTCAGGTCATCTCGCTTGATCCAAACATGTGGCTCTATGACATGGTTCCGAGCTTCTTTAATGTGCAAGATGTGAATTTTGATGGCTTTGTCGATATTGGCGTTCCTCATGAGGGCGGTGCAAAATGGGTGTCCTATACCTACTGGATATTCGATCAGAAGACAGGAAGATTCCTAACCGCTCCTGCATCAAAAGATCTTGCAAAGATAGGCTTTAGCCTTATTTCGTTTGATAAAGAGAAGAGACAAATCACAACCACAAATACGCCCGGGGTGGGAAGCGCGAGATCCCTCTACCAATTTCAACAAGATCGGATCTACAAGCTCAAAGATGAAAAGTTAGAAAATATCGTCCAACGTAATGTGAAAGGATCTACCGATCAATCGACCTTATACTGCGCAATGACCACAACGAACTATGCGAAAGGCAGCGTATACATAACACGCAAAGTTTTCCCACGGGAATGCGAGAACTCAATGCATACAATTCCCTTCAACTATCCAAAAGAACGAGCCGATTAATTCCTTGACGTCTCGGATGCCTCAAAACGTGCGAGATCTAGGCGATAGAGAAAATAGGAAGGCACATGATCAACGCGTATAGCAAAGCCCATTGATCGAACTGTTCAATATCAGCTAGAAATGCTATGATCATCCACTATGTATCCGATTGAGCTACGCAACCCAAAAACCCTCAAACCTCATGAACGCATTCGTGCGGTGCGTGTCCTGCAAGTCGTTTTCGAACTTCTGACTCGGAAAACGTTCACTCATCCGATCTTGATCGACCAAGAAACGAATGTCATCCTAGATGGCCATCATCGATGTCAGGCTGCCAAACTTCTTCGACTCACATCTGTGCCCTGCATGTGTGTCCCCTATCAAGAAGATTCAGCTGTTCAAGTATACCCTCGTCGAAAAGATATTCCGGTTACGAAATCTACCGTCCTTCAGGTCGGCCTATCAAATAAACGCTTTCCGCCAAAAACAACAAGACATACCATTCCCCCGGTTCCAACAACCAGCATCCCAATTATCACTTTGAAATGAGTTGTCCTCATCACCCGCCCCCCGTCTCACTTGCCTCGAAAATACCCGCATTTTGACTTCCGAAAAAGCCCTTGTATTAGACATTTCCCTGATCGCCCACCTCGACCAACCTGCCATGTAAAAATCACCTTTTGCTGGGTTGTTTTTGTTGCAATTTGCATGGCATGCCATAATACACTGTCGCCGATCCGTGCCGCATACGTTAAAAGAAACAAGATTTTTTTGAATAACATATGTCCTACACCAACAAAACTCAACCAACCAGCCTACGTCCCGAAAAGTACCTAAAAGAACACTTTAAAGGAAAGGAAAACGTGCAGAGGGAAGCACTCACCTTGATTGATTTGTATTCAGATGTCACTGGTTCGCCTTGTGTCATGTGGAATAAGATTTTTGGCTTCGGGAAATATCACTATCTCGACAGCAAGGGCGGCGAACATACGTTCCTGATGACTGGATTCGCCATCTCATCGACCGGTTTTACGCTCTACAACATGAGGGGTTGGGAGAGATACAAAAAAGGTCTTGAAACCCTCGGAAAACACAAATTCTCAGGGAAATCATGCCTCGCGATAAAGAACATCACAGACATTGACCTCAACGTCCTCAAAGCGGTGGTAAAACAATCCATCGCGGATATGAAGGAAGTATATAAAACGGAAACATCGTAAACCAAAAAGAAAAAACCCAAACCATGTAAGAGTGTTCACTTTAGCCAAATGATAGCTATGAACCATCGCTGAGCCAGAGCGAGCCCAGCAATAAAAAAGCAATCTTCCTTGCTAAAACCTCTATTCTTAGATAGCCTAGTCATCAGCTGGCGACGAGACTGGCCAACGTCCGCCCACTGGAGGAACTCCTCTGGAGTCATGTCTGGCTACCGCGACCAACCCAAGATATTACGAACCGTGCGTGTGGATGACACCGTGGCCGTGATGTACGTGCGAGTCCTAGCACGATCGAAGGAAGGAAGCGGTTTTCTATTTCAACGAAAATCTTTTTACACGCTTTCCCTCCCATTCCACCTCCTGCTCCCATTCCCGCAACGGCCGGGTAAAATACGGCGCATCGGGATTTTCATACATCGCCTCATACACCACCATCCATTCATTATCGTTTGAATGCTCAGCCAATAAAACCACCCGATACAAATCACCTTTATAGTGACGAAACACCTCGCCCGACTTAGGAGCATTCGATGGAAGCGGAGGAACAGGATCACCTTTTGCCATAGATACGGGCATGATACCTTAAAAAAACAATATGCTACAGGCTGGGGGAACCTACGATTACTTCATCCAAGCAGAAAACCAAGAAACAAACGACCTACGCGACAAAATTCTCAAAGAGACCCAAGCCGCTCTTAGTACCAAAGAGTTGAGAGAGTTCTTCGACACAGAAGAAACACGTGCCCTGCTCGCTTTTCATCTCATGTACGCAAAACCCGGAGGGATTGCACATGGAACGAGCTTCTCTCGTACATGACCTATCGCTTGAAGCGCCAGAAGCAACATTCACCCTTGCGAGAGCAGCTGAAGAAACATTTGTAAAGCTAGGGCCACCGCCACGTACAAAAAAACCTTAGCCAACCCTCCGCTCGCCTCTGTACCAAGCTACGTTCCGTTGCCGCCTCTTGATAAACAAGAGAACGATTCGATTTCTCATCCTAGTCAGTTTTTATTTTTGTTTGCTATACGGGCTTGCTTATAGGCGCCTCGCACCTCTGAGATGCAAAAAGAGGCATTATTGACGAATGAACGATTTCTACTGTTTAATCAAGTCAAATATGCCGCATCAAGTACTCCTTTTCTATAAGTACGTGACGATCCAAAATCCACACAGCTTTGCGGAGGTTTTTCGTTCACAAGCACAAGAACTTGGCCTCACCGGTCGCGCCATCATCGCCGAGGAAGGACTCAATGCCACCCTCGAAGGAACAACCGAGAACACGGAAGCATTTGTCTCATTTTTAATCAATGACGAGCGCTTCAAGGATATCAATATCAAGCGAAGCCACGGCACAGGCACTTCTTTCCCAAAACTCATCGTAAAGGTTCGTCAAGAAATTGTCGGCACCAGATTCTCTCAAAAAGACGCTGACCCACGCGTCCGCACGGCGCCCCACCTCCCTGCCGAACAATTACGCGAAATGTACGCAAACAACGAAGACTTCATCGTCATGGATATGCGCAATTCTTATGAATTCGCTTCGGGCCATTTTAAAAACTCGATCGATCCAGGCATGCGCGCTTCACGCGACCTAGAAAAGGCCATCGTAAAACTCGAAAAATACAAAGACAAAAAAATTGTGACCGTCTGCACCGGTGGCATTCGATGTGAAAAAATGTCGGCTTTTTTGTTAAACAGAGGGTTTAAAAACGTCTACCAGCTAGAAAACGGGATGCATACGTACATGGAAAAATATCCCGGTCAGGATTTTTTGGGCACGCTCTACACCTTTGATGATCGCGTGGTGATGGATTTTGGCGGAGATCGTGAAATCATCGGGCAATGCCATCACTGCAAAAAAACATCTGAACGCTACTTGAATTGTGACAACGACGACTGCCATCTCCACATGATCATCTGCGAGAACTGCGCCCCCACACAAAAAGATGCGCACTGTTCCTTTGCCTGCCGAATAAAAGCTAGCATTCTACACGGGAAAAAATACAGCAAACAACTCCTCTTTCCTTTAAAAAATCAATTTCGCCGAACGAAGCGACATGCACTAAAACGATATTATCGACTGCTTTGGAATTTGCGTTTAAAAAAGAAAAACGCGCTTGCAAAATAAGGCGTTTCAAGAATAAGTAGTGCATGAAAGAACCGTTCAATGAATGGTGCGGATGGGAATAAAGCTCGGCGCCACAGACACACCCGTTGCTTGACACAGAGTATTCGCGAGCTCGAGCGTACGTCGAGCATCTCCGGAAACCATGACCAAATACATCCCCTCTTCCTGCCAACGATAGACCTGCACATCAGACAGAGAATGCTCTCTAAGATAATCTAGAACCCTGTCACGACCCGCTTGAGGAGCAGATACCAGAATCTTGGACTGAACCGCCACTGGCGTACCATCCGGGCTCAGAAAAACAGGCAACAATCCGCCCCTATTCTCCAAATAGATGACGTCGTCTTGAGACAAACCCTGGTCGACTCCGACCTGATAAAATACAGGCAATCCATCCCCCTCATCATCGCCAAAGATCTGACATACACGCTCCCCACCCAGAACCTCATCCGCAACAGGGCGACGAACGACAAGCCAATCAGAGCAAGGAGTAAGCGTAACCTTGCGACCCCTATCATAATAGTAATATTCGGCGCTTTCGGAATCTTTCACCATCATGCACCTCCTCTGGATTGAGCGAATAATCCAGTACCCCTACCCTAACATATGGTGAAAAATGAGCAAATCAAACAAAACACCGCTTCCTGCATAAATAAATGGTCTGTCTATATCCTCCGTTGTCGGGACAAAAGCCTGTATACAGGCATATCTACCAATGTAGAAAAACGCCTCGAAACCCATAACCAAGGCAAAGGAGCTGCCTACACTCGCACACGTCGGCCCGTTATCCTACTCTGGCAAGATGCAGCCAAATCCGAATCAGCCGCACGTAAACAAGAGCATCAAATAAAAGGTTGGACAAAAAAGCAAAAAGAAGAATTCATAAAACAAAAAACTATGCTACCATAAACATGAACGCAATGCCCCTTCCTTCATGAACCTTGCTCCTTTAAAAAAATCGTTCCAAGGCGAACTCTTCCAAGATAAAAAACATCTCGATGTCGCCAGTCGAGATTATTCCGTGTTTAAAATTCGTCCGCAACTTGTTGCGTGTCCAAAAAATACGGAAGATATAAAAACACTCGTCCAATTTGCCGCACAAGAAACTCGCCAAGGACGCCACACGTTTCTTACTGCACGCGCAGCCGGCACAGACATGACCGGCGGACCGCTCAATAACTCGATTACCGTTTCTTTTACGGAACATTTCCATCACATCCAAGATCTCACCTCCACTCACGTGCGTGTCGAGCCCGGCGTCTATTTTCGTGATCTTGAAGCCGCCCTTACCCCTAAAGACCTTCTCTATCCCCCCTACCCCGCTTCGAAAGATCTGTGCGCCATCGGTGGCATGCTTGCCAACAATTCCGGCGGAGAAAAAACCCTTGCCTACGGAAAAACCGACAAATTCGTCAAAGAACTTTCCGTGGTTTTGAGCGACGGAGAAGCGCACACCATCCGACCCCTAAACGAACAAGCATTACACGAAAAATGCCGCGAACACAGTTTTGAAGGCTATCTCTACCGAGAACTCTTTGCAATTCTCGAAAAAAACAAAGCCCTGATCAAACAGGCGAAGCCTAACGTCTCAAAAAACTCCGCCGGCTATTCCCTGTGGAATATTTGGGATGGAAAAACATTCGACCTCACACAGCTCTTCATCGGTTCTCAGGGCACGCTCGGCCTTATCACAGAAGCAACCCTCAAAGTAGTAAAAGCTAAACCACACACAGGTTTAACCGTCGTCTTTTTAGATGATCTGAAGCCGCTCGCCACTCTCATCACCGAACTCCTCAAACATAAACCTGAAAGCCTCGAATCATACGACGACAAAACACTCACGATGGCTACACAATTTTGGCGCGAACTGGTGCGCACCATGAAAGGCAATCTTTTTCGAATGTTTTGGCAATTCCTTCCAGAAATAGGCATGGTTCTGCGCGGAGGCATCCCAAAAATGATCCTCCTTGTCGAGCTGACAGATGTCGATCATCGACGCTTACAACAACGGCAGCAAAAACTCATAAAATCCCTTTCGGCCTTCGCCAAACGCCAAGGGCATCTCCGTATCCATGCTCTGAAAGACCAATCTGAAGCCCAAAAATACTGGGCGATTCGTCGTCAAAGCTTTGCCCTCCTCCATGCGCATCATCCAGATAAAGTCACCGCCCCCTTCATTGATGACGTGGCTGTGCTTCCAAAATACCTCCCGAGCTTTCTCCCAGAGCTCAACACGATCCTCGACCAATACAAAAACGACCTCACCTACACCATCGCCGGCCACCCCGGCAATGGAAACTTCCACATTATCCCCCTCATGGATCTCCGAAATGCTCGCGTCCGCTCCCTCATACCCACAATTTCCGACAAAGTCTACCACTTGGTAAAAAAATATCACGGCACCATCACCGCCGAACACAACGATGGCCTGATCCGCACCCCCTATTTAGAACTGATGTACGGCAAAGATATGATCGATCTCTTCTCCCAAGTAAAAACCCTCTTCGACCCTTTAAATATCTTCAACCCCAACAAAAAAGTCGGCGGAAATTTAACAGAAAACCTAAAGAATATTGCGAAAACCTAGGGATATCCATGATCCCTTCCTCTCCCCCACCTAGGGCTCGTCTTGTTTAATATCCATGGATTTGCACGGGTGACACGTAGGCGGGTCCCCTGTCACGCGCAGCCGAAGCGTTATGCACTTATTTGCTGAGCGCAGTCGAGCATGACAGGGTGCCGCAGTGGCAGGCCCTGTGCAAAGAAAATAATACGCATTAAATAAAGACGAGCCCATCGCCTATATCTCTTCTTTCAAAAACACCTCCCCCGGAAACCCCTTTGATATTTTGAACGTATGATCAGGATACAAAATAACGTATTCAAACGAATAGTATTTTAATAATACTTCCGGTGGAACAAAAAACAATGCCGTCGTCATCGCATCCGCCAACATCGTCGTATCTGCCACCACCCACAAGGCCAAAATATTCTTTGGAGATGTAAGCGTATGCGGGTCAATAATATGATGAAAGGTCGACCAGACACGACGATTCCCCGCCGATCCACAGATACTCTGACCAGCAATTTCGGCAACACCGATCACCTGTGTCGCGTCCGCCGGATGCTCCAACCCCACTCGGAGCCTCCCTCCTTTTTCATCACATTGCCGCATATCCCCTCCCGCCTCCACACAAAACGATCGCATCCCTTGCTGCAAAAGCAAATCTGATACGAGATCAATCAAATACCCTTTCCCCATCGCTCCCACGTCTAAGACAATCGGTTGCTTTACCTCCAATCGTGAAGGAGGAGAAAACCGCATTGCTTGCTCCCATGCCGGCGGATGATGCAGCTCTCTTGGCTGAAGTGAATAGTTTGCATCATACCCCGCCTCGACCAAAACCTGACCAATCAAGGGAGTCATCGCTCCATTTGTCACATGATACAATTCTTCATATAAGCGCATCATAGGCACTGCATCTTCTGGCAAAACAAACATTCCTGTGCGCGTCGACATCTCGGTCACGAGCGAATCCGCCCGAAAACGCGAATAGGCGCGATCGAAGAGTTCGATGCGCGCCCGTATTTTTTCCAAAAGGAGACTCGCCCTGTCTAAAGACAGCGGATCCGTAATATCGATAGACCAGCTCGTACCAATCGCTTCAAATCGAAACGAGCGTCCCATCAGATCCATATTAGACAATTACGACGACTGGCCGGCTTGCTGCTTGATCTTCTCGACAGCGTCGTTAAAACCCATGGGTGTCAAAGAGGATCCGGAGACTTTTCCAAGCTTTACTTCAGAAATCTTCTTTCCAATCACCATCGGCTTGTAATTCTGCGCAAACATGTCCATAAACTTCTGGGACATCTTCACCGCTGGCGTTCCGGCAAATGTCGTATCCGTAATCACCCCATCCTTTAACGTGAGACTAATGGTAATCTCTTCAGGACCAGAGTGGACACTGTAGACCCCCTTAGCGGTATAGGTACCATCCTTATACGAACCAAAGGTTGACACGGGCATGACCGAACCTTGCTCGTTCGTTGCCACAGAAGGAGCAGTAGGCGCAGCAGCTTGATCCACTTGCCCACATCCAGCCCCCATCATGACTAATACCGCTGCACTAACAGTACTCGCAACCAAAGCGCGCTTCGAACGAACAGAAAGAAAGGATTGATCCATACGATAAAGGAAAAAAGACAAAAATCGGTTCGTGCATTGTAAAGACAAGGAACACGTATGGCAATATACGCATCATCACCCAAAATTGGTGCAGGCTATACCTTTCTTACAACCCCTTTCTCGGCATCCACTTCAATCATTTCTCCGTCTTTAAACGTCGTCGTGGCTATACGCGTTCCAATGATACAAGGTTTCTGTAATTCACGGGCGACTACCGCGGCATGACATGTGATACCACCCTCATTTGTCACAAAGGCGGAAGCTTTGCGCATCACCGGCAAGAATTCCGGACGGGTCATAGAAGTGATCAAAATATCACCTTCTTGCATCTTCGCAAAATCATGCTCAGATAAAATGATGCGTGCGGATCCACGCACCATCCCTTTATAAGCGACAAACCCCTTAACACGGCTCTCCAAAGTAGGCTCAAGCAGCTTACTGAGCGCTCGAACTGGCTCGTCATGAGGGGAAACAGCAAACCAAGCGGGCGTTGCGACCCATACACTTCTATGATTTCGAACCTGGATGCGTTCACGCTGATCAACAGGCAGCGTGCCGTCAACTAAGCTGATGAGTTCCATGGGAGTGAAACTTAACAGTTCATCCATTGACCACTCTGGAGTCAGTGGTTGCAACGCAACGAGAAGCCGGTAGATAGCATAGTTCGAGCGTAAAACATTCGCCTTACGAGTGTCTTGTAGAGCAACAAGCACTTCTAGTACATGGACAAACGCCGCCAAACGCTCGGACTCCTTTACAGATTCAATCAGCTGAATTTTTTTCTGGATAATCGCTGCATCAAAGGCCCCCTCCCCCGCTAACAACGCATCTGACTGTATCTGAGCCTCTGTTAATTCCGATACCGTTTCATAACTTGTCTTAATCCAAAAATACCTACGCCGCACCTCCTCAATAGACACTCCAGATTCGATCTGATGTATTGCCTCTTGATACTCCTGCAAAAACGAAGGTCGCGTCGGCTGCATGAGAATCGCTCGATCTTCAGAACTGAGCTCGGGAGCAAGTTCAACAAGGTGCTTGTTCACCCAATATTCATCACGCGTTAAGGTAAAAACATGGGTCAAATACCCATACGACTGCGCCTCAACTTCGATATCAATCAGTCTAACTAATCTCTCAACAATCATTCGCGCATCAGGTTCGACACCATCAAAAACCGCTCGCTCAACTTCTGAAGTCAACCGTCGTGTCGCTGCCAGGAAATCAGCTTCATATTGGTCGATCCAGCGTGAATCAAGCTCTGTACGACGAATAAGTTCATGCGCCAGAACAATAAATTCACCAGGATCATAGACCGCTCTCATGTAGCGATCCTCATACAAAGCTATCACGCGGATAAAACCAGGAGGAAAGGTAGCGGCAACCCCCACAGATGCCATAAACTGCGGCAACATAAACAAAAAGTGCGTTTTTATCCCTAACGGATACCAATCTTTTTGTTCCAAAACACTCTTCCATTCCGGAGAGGCAAGCATATCTGCCGTTGGCTTAAAGGGCCACGTCCGGACGCGAGGAATTTGCGAGTCACGTTGATTCGTCATATACTTTAGATAGCTTACTCACTTTACCCCTCATCTGACAATATATGCCCATGCTATCTGTGAATTATCTCGCGATTCTTGTAGCCACCCTCGCCTCCATGGTCATCGGTTCGGTTTGGTATTCACCCTTACTATTCATGAGAAAGTGGCTCAAAGAACTTGGCGTCAATCCAGACGATAAAAGCCTCATGGAAAAAGGAAAAAAAGACATGCCAAAGGCCATGATCGGTCAGCTCATTGCGAGCCTTGTGACCGCCTACGTTCTGGCTCATTTTCTTGGCTACACCGGAGCAACAAACGCCTGGCTCGGCATGGTGGGAGGATTCTGGGCCTGGCTCGGCTTCCAAGCAACCTCGGCGGCTGCGCACGTCTTTTTTGAAAAGAAATCCTGGATCTGGTTCGCGATCAATGCTGGCTGCAGCCTCGTGACCTTGGTCGTCATGGGAGCCATTATCGGCGCTTGGCGCTAAACCGTCGCACGCGCACAACGATCTCGCGGATAAGCACGGCTAACACCCCATATACAACCACGGCCGCCAATACATGCGCGAGCGATACAAGTACTAACAATTGTGCAAGCGATGCGGGCGTCCTCGTTACCAAGAGCAAAAGCTTTGCTTCCACGACCAACCCCACGAGCATCAGCCATTCGTGGGGTTTTGAAATCCAACGATACGGGTTGTACTGCAATGTCGGGTCAGCCACTTTTAACGATAAAACCAAAAAAATTGCTGCTACAACAACCCCAACCCCCATCCCCACCAAAAACGTCCGCTTCCGAGTCGCGAAAAAATATCTTCCCCGAATTAAGCCTACTTTCCTCTCTTGCCTAACACCTAACTCCTGACGACTGACGCCCAGTGCTCCCTCTTGTTTTTCTTCATGATTTGGCATAGAATAGGTCGATGTTTTGGCAAACCATGCCTCGGCCCATTGTGGCCCTCGCTCCCATGGCAGACATGAGCGATCTGCCCTTTTGTTTGTTATGCAAACAACATGGCACACCGCTTATGTTCCGGGAGATGGTTTCGTCAGAGGCTATCGTACGCTTGAATCCCAAGACGCTCAAGATGGCTGAATTTGACGAACGCGAACGCCCGCTCGTCCAGCAAATCTTTGGCAGTGACCCCGCCACGATGGCCGAAGCCGCTCGTATCATCGAAGAACGTTTCCATCCAGACGCCATCGACATCAACATGGGCTGTCCTGTCTATAATATCGTGTCGAATTTTAATGGGGCATTTCTCATTAAAGAACCTGAACGAGCCGCTGCCATCATACGTGCGATGAAGGCCGCCGTAAGCGTCCCTATCAGCGTTAAAACACGCTTAGGCTGGAAGCATGACACAGACTGTCTCGACTTCGTAAAAGTCATCGAAGACGCGGGCGCCGCCCTCATTTCCATGCATGGACGCACCAAAGAACAGGGCTATAGCGGCGTCGCCAACTGGGACCGTATCGGCGAAGCACGCGCCAACGTCCCCAACACCCCCTTTCTCGTCAACGGAGATATCACAACCCCAGAACTCGCCGCCGAAGCCATGAAACGCTCCGGAGCTGATGGCGTTCTCATCGGTCGTGGCATGCTCGGCAATCCTTGGTTCGCAAAGCAAGTACAAGAATATCTCACACAACACACAACAGGTAACTCACAACAGGGAACAATTGAGGATCGGATAAACGCCATCAAAGAACATGCGCGCATGCAAGTCTTCCACTACGGAGAAAGAGGTCTGGTTAAACTCCGCAAACATCTCCCGTGGTATTTCAAAGGCTTCAACGGCTGGAAAGAAATTCGTTCCGCTCTCGTAAGAATTGATACGCTGCAGGACCTTGATACGATTCTTGCCGGGATAAAGTAAAGTACTTATCCAAGAGAAAGAAGAAAGTAGGTAGCTAAAAGCGTCAAAATAAACGCCATGGCGGGCAATACCCAAACAGCTGCCCAAGAAAACTCCTCTCCCAGATAGAGGATTTTTACTTTTTTTGGATTATCAGGGTGAACAAGCAAGAAAACGGATTTACCTTCCGCGGAATTGAAATAATAGCCGTGAAACGCTGTAAGAAGAGTCACGAGCGCGATAACTGGCTGACCGCTATATACAAAGGAAACCTCGTATATAAATCCTTTACGTGTAGATAGGGCAAGAGCTACTCCTTTTATGAGACGCCTTCCCATAACCCCTTTCACAATCTTCCATGTACAGCGCTGATAGATAATATACCCAAAAATAAGACACAAAAGCGCCACGTACAGAGCAAGGTAGAACCAGTTAGGGAGAATCATACAAATCGATGGATCAATCTTAAACAGGCTCGCAATAAATACCATGATACAAATAGCAGAAAAATGCCAAAGACTAGTCCAAGTCCGGCAAAAAATTCTCTGGATTCACCGGGATCCCATTTTGACGTACCTCAAAGTGCAAGTGCGGCCCCGTGGATAATCCAGCCCCGGGATCCCCCGGCTTCCCCCCTGAATACCCAATGATATCACCCCGTTCAACGTAGGTATCAGGCTTCGAAGCAAACTTCGACAAGTGCGCATACACCGTCGCAACACCCCCTGCATGCACTACCATCACATAATTTCCATACTGTTTGCCGGTTCGATTCCACGCCACATATCCACCCGCCGCGGCTCGTACCGGTGTCCCAACCGGCACCGGAAGGTCGATGCCTGGATGCTCAAACAGCTTCCGAAAAGGATAGGTTGGGTCGTGAAAGTGCGCAGAAATCCCTTTGCGAACAGGAACAGGCCAGTTCAAGAGTACATCCCCACGCGCTAAGGCCGCATCAATCGAATCCAGACGATCTTTCAAACGATCTTGAAGAGATTGGACATCACCCGCTTCACTCTGCTGCTGCTGGCGTAATTCATACACAATTTTACGAAACTCATCCTCTTTATCTTGGGTAGCATTTATAAGGCTGAGTTTACTTGAGCGCTCTTCCTCTAATTCCGTTTGTGCTACCTGCGCATCTAATTTTTGTTTCTCCAGAGCCGCGCGGCGAACCTCTTGTTGCTTACGTTTCTCTTCTAAAATGACTTTCTCGGATTTCAAAACACGCGTCGCTTCGCCTAAATCTCCCTCTAAACGCGCCAACTCATCAATCCGAACGAACACTTCTGACAAAGAAGGGCGTGATAAAAAAGCATCAAAAATACTAATCGAGCTATCCTGCTGCAACTTCGCAAAAATGTCCGATAGAGCTGCCTCGCGCTTGGTAATCGCATTTTGTTGTAACGTAATTTGGGTCGCAAGCGCCTGAATCTCCAACGTTGTCGCTTCTGCCTCGCGCTGTGAGCGCTCAACACTCAATTGCTTCTCTTGGATTCCATTTTCTAGCAACGCTAATTGGTTTTGCAGAGATAACGCCGCACTTTGTTGCTCCGCCTGCTTGTCACGATACCCTTTAATCAACGTATCCAACTCTTTGATACGCTGCTGTTTTTGCTTTACCTGATCTTGTAGCGTGTCTACCTCTTGTTTTAAACCAAGATCTTCTTCCTGAGTCGCATTCTCCGCCTGTGGCGCTACCTCTTGAGCAAAGACTGGGTAAAACGAAGAACACACAAGCAAGCTCAGCGCGAGACACGCGAGCCCTCGTTTTCGAAGGGACAAGGCAGACATCAATGCCTGGATTATAGCAATATTGCAAGCGCTTCGTCGATACGGGCAAAGGCTCGATCCATCCCGTACACCCACAACAACTCAAAGGGACTTGGCGATTGTTTCATGCCAGACAAGGCAACACGTAGTGGCCAGAGCGTGTCTCCGTTTCCCCAACCTTTTTCTGCAATCAAGCCACGCACCACAGCCTCCAACTCAGCGATAGAGGCAAATGCCTCGGAATTCGCCATGAACAGCGCTTTCACCGCCTCTAATCGCTCGCGCGCCTCTTCTTTTGTCTGCGTCTTCCACACCAAAATACTCGCGTCATGGTTCAGCTGGGCAGGAAAGAGAAACCCCGTCATTTCCACGACTTGACTCGGTAATTGCACTCGTTCACGCACCAGCAGACAGGCACGATCAAGGAACGCCCGATCATCGCTCAGCCCTTGAAGAAACGGCCGCATCAATTTCAAATAGTCCGCTTCTGGCATGGTCTTGAGATAATGAGCGTTCACCCAATTGAGTTTTTCCACATTCAAAACGGCACCCGCTCGGTTGACCTTGGAGAGATCGAAGAGCTTAATCAATTCTTCTCGCGTAAACACCTCCCGATCATCCGTCGGATTCCAACCCAACAAAGCCAAGAAGTTGATGAGCGCCTCTGGCAAATACCCCTTGTCTAAATACGATTCCACCGAGACATCTCCCTTACGTTTTGACAATTTTGTCTTATCCGGATTCAAAAGCAAGGGCACATGGGCATACGTCGGCATGTCAAAACCGAGCTTCGAACACAGAATAATCTGCTTTGGCGTCGAAGAAATCCATTCTTCACCCCGCAGCACATGCGTGATCTTCATGAGCTCATCATCGACGACAACAGCGAGGTGGTACGTCGGAAATCCATCCGACTTCATTAAAACCTGATCATCCACCTCGCTATTCTTAAACACAATTTCTCCCCGAATCGCATCGACAAATTTCGATTCTCCTTCTGGAACCTTCAAACGCAGCACATGTCGATCGCCTCGCGCCAAGCGCGTCGCCACCTCTTCCTGAGACAATTTCAAACAACGACGATCATATTTTGGAGCCAATTTAAGTAACGCCTGCTCTTCACGCATTTTCTCAAGATCTTCAGAGGTGCAAAAGCACGGGTACGCATCACCCTGAGCAAGAAGTTGATCGGCGTACTTTCGATAAATATCCAAGCGCTTTGATTGGATATAGGGACCATATGGTCCTTTTTCCCCCAGCGTACCGTCTGGATTCAACACCAACCCCTCATCATAATCCAATTGCATGGTTTGAAAGGTCTTAAGCAAGCTCTCAATCGCCCCAGGCACCGACCGCTCTTGATCTGTATCCTCGATACGCAAGATAAACTGCCCGCCAGATTGACGCGCCAAAAAATAGTCATACAGAACCGTCCGCAAGGTTCCAATATGCATAAACCCCGTGGGCGAGGGGGCGAGACGCGTTCGCATCGGCTTCAAAGCACTCATATTGGCCTATCCTACGCAAAAATAGCCTATTTGTCGAGCAATCTCTCTTCAGCTGGTTTTTCTATCGATGTCGATGTGCGGCCATAACGCATATACAATCGATACGCCACATAGCACGCCACCAGCACGATAATCGCTGCCACCAAAAAACGCCCATCACGCGCCGCGCGTCGAACGGCATCCAGACCAAAAAATCCAACCACCAAATACAGCAAGTTTTTTACAGCTGTTCCTACAAATGTCGTAGATAAAAACAAATTTCTGTCGATCTTGATAAGACCCGCCACCACGGATACAGGAACGGAGGGAATAATTGGGATCGCCCGTAAACTAAACAATAACCACCAATCACCTCTTCGAGCACTCAGTTTAGCCCCCATTAATTCAACATCCGCATGGGTCACACCAATATATTTACCGAATCTGGGTACTAAAATATCTTCTACGACATCTGCCAGAACATAATAGATGTAAGAGGCGAGGGTCTTCCCAAGTGAACTAAGAAGTGCCAGAACGGGTAACAATAAAAAGCTAATCTGCTGCACACGCGCCACCGTACCCGCCGTTACCATCACTGCATACGTAGGAATCGGCGAAACAATTTCTTCTAAAAATGAACCCACGGACACAAACAACCAGACCGGCATCTTATGAGCGGCCGAGACAATCACCTCCGTTAGGACGGAAAAGTTATTCATGAGAGGGGGAAGGATTAAACATCATGGGCATCACCTCAAGAAGGATGAGCATGACAATCCCTAACGGATGATTAAGATACGGCGTAAAGACATGGGTCACAATCAAGCCCATCAAGCTACACACGAGCGCACCCCTGAGCCACCCGCCCATAGCCGATCGCCATATGTTTGCCCCTAACCGTATCACAATTGTAAGCAGAAGCGGAATTCCCCACATGCCAAACTTAAACCAATGATCTACCCACCCCCATTCAAAGGCATAGGTGGTATAGAGCCCGCCCGTCTGTGCGACCACCCGCGGATCAGAACTGCGATACGTCACCGTCGCGCCAAACCCAGACCCGAGGACCGGGTGACGTTTAATACCCTCAAACAACATGGGTAACAGTTTCCAACGACTCATACTAGCGGCATCGCCTGCATTGGTTCGCGCGACGAGTAAATTCATGAGAGACCCCGATGAACGTGGCGGCGCATAAAATAACCCCGTAACAAGAGCGAAAGAAGAGAATAAAACAAGAAGACATCTAAGAATGACCGACTTTCTTCCTATGATGTGGCTCAAGACAGAAACCGAGTCGGAACAGATCCGGCTCAGAAACAACATCGTGCCAGACATCAACACCCCTGCCGCCGCCCCCAAAAACAAACTCCTCGATAAAGACACGATCAACGTCGCGCACGCCCCAACCCATATGACCCAAAACCAGCGAGAGAGCTTCTCGTGAAACGCAGCGTACCAAACCCCTCCCATCACAACAGGCAAGAGGAAGATATGCGACTGAAAAAACACGCGCCAGGCGTTCGTTCCCTCCAAGGCACGCGTCATCTCCCCTATCCCCGTACGACGCACCCAAAGATAGATCGCCTCAATCCAAGTCGGATTCGTCAAATGCGTAAACAAATAAAATAATACAAGCGTCTTGAGACACAACCAGCTAAAAGCCGCTAATAACGCAGAAGGAACGATTCGCTTCAGCTCCTCTTTTCGATGCGTGGCAAGATCCAACGCCGGTAACAACAACAACCACGCACCCCACGCATTCGCGTCAGCAAACACGAACGAGTTCCGTAACATCACGCCTCGCAAAAATGCATACACAAGCACACATCCGAATGCAATATATATACTCCTACCCTTTAGATACCCCTTCCATCCACGATGCGTCTTATTCTGAATGGCCCACACGAGCCACCCCAAAAAAAATGCGCCGAACCATGCCATTCTAAGGGGAAGGCCCCCATGTCCCAATCCATCCCCCCATCCTCGTAACAAGGCACCCTTTGATCCAATCACATACTCCGATAGCAACAATCCCACCGCGATGGTCGGACGCCGCCAGGCCAAAAAGAACATCACAAAACTCACAATAATCAACACAACCGTCTGCGCTTGCGCATGAAAAATCGTGAGCGCGGATAGCGTTTCTAGACCAATCAAAGCAAAAAACCAATAAGCGTACGTTTTCATAATGCGTGTTTCTTTTTGATAATCGCTTCCGCTTCACGATAGCGCTTCAAGCGATCTGGCATCCAACCAATACGTTCCCAAGGCAGACGATACACAATCGATGGCAACCAGCCACTCATCGTCCCTCCCCCTTTAACCGAGAAGAGAGATCTTTTAATCCAGACTTTTTTTGATCCCTGTTTCGCCATCGTCAACCAGACATCCCAATCCTGAAACTTTTTCAACGACGGATCAAACCCAGGAAACGCCTCTCGTCGCACGAGGCTCGTCGTATGAATATAATTTCCTTGTTGAAGGGCAACGGGATCAAATGCGCGACTTGGAAACAACTTCCCTCCAAAGCGATGCGCAGAATAGGCCACATCTGCCTCTGGAGATTCTTGCAACGTCCGTAAAAAACATTCCAACGCGTCACGCTCCAAGGTCGCATCGTGATCTAAAAATAAAACGAACTCACCCTTTGCCATGACAAACCCCCGATTACGCGCCACCGGCGCCCCCTGGTTCATCGACAAACGCTCAAAACGAATGGAAAGACACTCTTTCCAAGGATGAATGATCTTCTCTATATCTTCCTGCGATCCGTCATCAATAATGATGATTTCAAAATAGCGATACGTCTGTTGAGCTAACGAAGCAAGTGCATCCTCCAAAAGATGTACCCGATTGTAGACAGGAATGATAATCGAGATAAGCGGAAAGGCATCCTCAACCAGCTTGGCACGATCTGACCACGGAAAATCTTCTAAGACACGTGTTCGACCCGCCTCCCCCATCCGTTTCGCTCTCATGGGATCATCAAGCAATCCCTGAATTGCGTCTCGCACTTCATCCGGATCACGTCCATCAACCAGCACTCCCGTTTTCCCCTCTACTACCGCCTCACCTACCCCTCCCGCCCTCCCCGCCACAACCGGCAATCCCGCCATCGCGGCCTCTAAAAACACAATCCCAAATCCCTCAACATCATCCTTTTCCTCTCGCACCGGGAGAGCGAATACATCTGCCGCCGCATACCATACATCACGCTCGTCATCGGAGACGTGAGGCAATACACAACATGAATCACGCAACAATGGCTCCAAGCGAACATACTCAGGTCCATCGCCTATGATGACCAAACGAGCCTTCGTCCCCTTCATAGACTGAATCAAGACATCAAATCCCTTTCGTGGAACAAGTCGACCTACCGCCAACACAATTTTTTCTTCTATAGAAATTCCCAACGACTCACGTGCCTGCTCCTTCAAAAGAAATCCCGTGGGTGTCAGACCAGGCGTCACTACCACAGGGGTACGAGAGGTGAACGCGCGCAAAAAATCCGCCGTGGCTTGCGAATTCACAAACAAGGCATGAGAATATTTTATTATTTTCTTTACTAGCCAATGTTTCCAAGCCGACGCTGAAGCCTGCCGTACATCCATCCCATGAAAAAATACTCCGAAAGCCGGTCCACCAAAAAAACGAGCGATCATAGCCGCTGTTCCTACAGGCAGCACATGGCTCACAAGCAAACCGCGAATGCTTTTACGTTTATAAAAATGAGAAACCAGCGGCAACCAATGTGGCCACAATCTCCAGAAAGACTGCTCGGAACGCTCCACCTCCACCAACGGCAACGCCTCGCTCAATTCAAACAAATAGCGCGCAATCCCCCCTCTCTGCGGTGGATATTCCAAGGTAGAGAGGAGAAATGGATATTGATCTACGCCCTTTTTCGTTTGATCCAGCTCCATAGCATCATCACATCATCTTTCTTAAGCAATTGCCATAACCCTACCCAGATCACAGCTACAACGACCCCAACAGCAAGCGCGATAAAACCCGGGAGCGTGCTCACCAAATACCGAAGTACGACATACAAACTAAGAGCAGCCCCCCATCCCTGAGCCAAGAATCTCATGGTCCAGCCGACCCCCACATCCTTACGCGTTAAATACAAGCCTAGCAAACCCAAGATCACGAAGCTGACAATCGCTGCATAGGAAGCTCCAACTCCTCCATAACGAGGGACAAGAAACGCATTCGCTATCACATTGACAACCATCGCAACCCCCATCGACATGGTTTTTAAATGCGCGCGATGTGTCGCATTCAACAGAGAACCAAGAGGAAAGTCCCAAAAAATAGGAATCAACACCCAACTTAATACCTGCAGAATAGGAACAGCTGATTCATACGAGTGTCCGAACACCTGCGGAATCAAAGAAGAAAAAGCCGACAGCCCTACCGTAAGTGGGACAGAAATAAGCATCATTAAACGCAGCGATCCATGCAAGGCATGTGTCAGCGCCTGACGGTCCCCGCGCGCATGCATCGCGCTCAATCCAGGATACAATGCCGCGACAAACGTAAGTGGTAAAAATTGAAAGGCATACGTCAACTTATACGCGACGGCATAGTGCCCAATCTCCGCCTTCGTCCAATACGCTTCCAAAAAAAGCGTGTCCACATACGAATAGACTTTGACAAACATCCCTGCTAACGCAAAAGGCACCGCCAAACGCATCATGTGTAACAGATCTTGGCGGGTCCATGCGACCTCTGATCCATCAAGACCTCGTACATGCCACCAGGACCAGCCCAAATTCCACACACTCCCACACAAAAGCGCAAACACAAGCGCCTGTACATTACCTCGCAAGAACCACGCGGATGCCATGGCCACAACCGCGGTAACAACCTGCGTCATGAGCATGCCTGCCGCCTCATAACGTAGTTTTTGCGACCCTCGCAAAATCCCATACAACAGAAGCGAGAGGGAATCCGCCGATAAAACACCACACGCCATCGCCACAGATAACATGACCGACGAATCACTCCCTCTCCCTAACGCATATCCAAATGAGGCCAGTACGGCTAATGGGATGAGTAAGAATTTGGCCCTCAAGGCCGCTTGCGCAAACCGACGTCCACGCGCTGGATCGGAAGCATATTCACGAATGACGACCGGTGTGAGCCCAAGATCAGCAAATGTGACAAAGACCGAGGTAATGGCCACCGCATAAAAATACGCTCCCGTCGTCACAGGACCGCTCCAACGAGCGACAAAAAAGAAGGATAAAAAGGCAATCATTTTTTGCAAAACAGTTGCCATCATGAGCCAAGCCGCGTTCCCGGCAATCTGCTTTGCCTGAGACATACTAGACTCCTTTCATCCAGTTAATAAGTAAAAACATCGCGACCACCGCCCCAACCAAAAATCCAATCGAAAGCGAAGCTACCGAGTAATCATACCAGTTGACCATGCCAAGCTTTACCACTTCCAAGAAAGCGCTCATGTATAGGAGGATAGCGCCGAATAAACATTATGACAACGTTAAAACAAACCCCGCAAAGATTAACGCACGTATCCCAGCACGCGCACCGTCGCCCACTGGAAGGGATCCTGAGGAGAACGACCAAAAATGCGACGAAATTCCGTAATTCCCTGCCTTTCCTCATTTAAGTTACGAGGAAAGCGAATGCGGTACATAAGGGTATTCCAAGCCAAATTCTCTTCCGGATTACGAAAATTGGGTTCACGGCCATAGATCGTCCGGAATGTCTGGCGAACACGTGGGAGTTGCGCCCGTTCTTGAGCCAGATTTCTCGTTTCCGGGACAACCCCTCGCGCCATACGCTCAAGATCCGTCACGGAAACCTGAGCCGTACGCATCGTCTCAAACGCATCCCTCAACAACGCTTGACGCTCCCCCATCCCCAAGCGAGCCGTCACATCAGATGCGCCGTAAGCAAGAAACACTGATTGCGCGAAACTCGTCTGCTCAGAAGAAGATAACCGCAAGCTACGCAAATCTTGATCCACGAGTCGACGAGCTTGAGCCTCTCGCGCCAAATCACGCGCTCCATTATTCAAGACTTCTGCTACCCGAACAGGATCCGTAGGATTAAGAACCGTGGTAATGGGAGACGTAGGCAAAGGAATAACTAAGGGAGGCACACGCGGAGACGAATCAGAAGATACCGGAGAGACGCTGACAGGTGGAGCTGTTTGTTGCGGTGAAACAAACGTCCATGTCGATGGCACCCCTAATCCTCCAGAGGAACTATTGGTCGCAGCCCCACCACCCGTAGAAGCACCACTTGCCGACGGCCCATCATTATCGACAACCGTCACAGTCACCGTACCAATGGTCGTACCCTGTGGGTACCCAGAAGCCGTCGCCGCTGAGATGGTATGCGTAACTGTCATGGTTTGCTCTCCATCAATACTTGTGTCTTCCAATGCCTGTACCGTAATTGTTTGTGGAACATTCCAATTGGAGCTGGTAAATGACAATGAGGTTGGCGAAACACCCGCAATAATGACAGAAGAACTGAGCGCAATCTGAATGGTACTCGTTGGCTGAGAAGTAAGAACAACCGTATAGCTCGCCGTTGAACCACCTTCCGTGACAGACACAGCAGACGTAGAGACCGTTACCCCAGCCGTGTCATTATCGAGAACAGTATACGTCAAAGACGTATTCGACCCCAAAGAAGCATAGGTAGGACTTGATAACGTGAGAATAATCGTCTCACTTGCTTCAACGACCGCGTCATTCACGATAACAAGGGGAATAGTCGTGGAGGTATCTCCTGCAACAATCGTCGCCGTCCCATCCGCGAGTATATAATCCTCACCGCTTCCAGATGCTGTCCCCGTGAGAGCATAATGAACCGTAACATCTTCAAAGTGCACCGTATCCAAAACAACACGTACCGATGTCGCCGTGACACTTTCCAGCGCTGAAGCAGTAGATTGGGCAAACTGCACCGTGCGAGGAGCGCCATCAACAATGAATGCGATAGCTCCGCTATTCGCCGTTGAATAAGAAGACTCGACGCTATTCGCATCAATCGCCTTTACGCGCCAATAATAAGATCCATCAGATAATGACTGCCCAGAAGAGCCAACGGTATACACACCACTACCAGCCGCTTGACCAACCTGGAATAAACGAGAGCCTTGAGCAGCGAGCGCGGAGGTATAGTCAACCACCGGGGAAAGAAAATCACTAGAATCATCTATCTGAATGCGATAGGCGACCGTATCAGCCACGTCTGGATCGGTGACTGAAAAAGTAAAGATCGGTGTCCCAGAACTTGTTGTAGAGCCATTCACGAGAACCGTTGGCCCTAAAGAAGAGGGGGTGTTTGGGGATTGATTCAAAACAAGTGTATAAATGCTCCCACCTCCACCCGCCACAGCGGACCCACCGGTACCGGCTGCACCGCCCGTCGTTGAAGACGTGCCACTAAACGTCGCGGCAGAATACCGCAAGGCAATCCGTCCCCCAGCCCCTCCCCCACCTCCAGCACCTCCATTCGCTCCAGCCCCTCCGTTCGCCTGAATAACTCCGGAACCAGCCAAGGTTCCCACGGAAAGATGAATGCTCCCGCCAGCACCACCGCCGCCACCCGTATTTGAACCACCGTAAACACCATTGCCTCCATTAGATTTTATAGAGCCTTCAACAGTTAATACGCCCGTTACGATCAATTTAATAACACCACCCGCCGTTCCGCCTGGTCCAGATCCAATATAATACCCACCACCACCGCTCGAGCCATAGGAAAGAGGATTCGTAGAAGACCCATACGCCGGTGATCCACCCGCTTGGCCTGAGCCAGCCGCTCCACCGACTCCACCGTGAGCACCTCCTCCACCACCCCCTCCACCACCCCCTCCACCTACGCCGTATCCACCTTGACTCCTAGCACAAATACCCGTGGTCGCATTCGGACCAAATCCATCATCCGCCCCCAAAGATCTCGGACATCCATTGGTTGAGGCATCAACAGAAGATCGTGAATCTATATAAAAAGAAGTAAGGGATGTCGATGAAACACTTGCCAAAATCGTTGAACTCACCATGGTAAGCCCAATAGATTGAGGCAGTGATACAAATCCTCCCAGTGTATCCACTGTGCCAGCATCTCCCAAGGAAATAGTTGCATCTCTCAACACTAGATCATTGGTAATATCCCACCGTGCTCTTGAACCCGATTTCGTTGCCGTAATAGTCGTTGTCACATTCGTCCAGGAAGGCGTAATGATATTTACGGATGTAGCCGCAGAAAATGTTAGCGAGGTACTCGTCGTAGATATTCCTGCATTGGAGGCGAAGGTAACTGCATTAATTGTAGCGGAACATGACCAAGTGACACCCGTCAGTACCAACCAAGAGGTGGAAGAGACCGTCAAGGAATCCACAGCGGAACAGCCCAAAGCAGCACCTGACGAAATAGAAAACGCTGTCCTTGTGTAATCCCCAGCAGCAGGGAAGTCAAAACCCGACGTGATCGTCACCGTACCCGAACCATTATCCGTATACCGATCCAACATAAAAACCGTTCCCGTAGCACCAGCTGTGGTCGCTCCTGCACCAACTCCTGCAGCGCCAGCCACAGCTACAACAGACGACAGGGAAAAATCTGTAACCGAATTATAATATACTGCCACTCGGCCAGCAGAACCTCCGCCACCTCCCGCGGCTCCGCTTCCTCCATTTGCAGAAACGACCCCCCCACCCGCTAAAACCCCCGCTCTTAACAAAATCGAGCCACCAGCACCACCTCCCCCCCCATTAAACAATCCGTCGTATATTCCATTCCCTCCATTTGCCCTGACAACACCATCAATCGTAAGAGTACCTGTTGAAGTAACATGAATTAATCCACCTCCAGCACCTCCAAACGCAGTGAAGTAATAACCCGTACCACCACCCGAACCTAAATACTGAGGAACCAATGAATTACCATAAACGGTACTCCCACCAGCAACCGGACCCGCTCCACTTCCACCTGAGCCAGCATGCGACCCGCCACCGCCACCGCCACCGCCACCACCGCCACCCCGTCCATACCCTCCCGTCTGAAAAGCACATCGCCCCGTAGACAGATTAACACCATATCCATCATCCCCACTGCCTGCGGCCGCTCGACACCCTTTTTCCGACGCAGAGAGTGAACCAGTGACAGTAATATCATTTGCCGTTATCTTCATCCCATTTGGATCTTCTGCTGTATGCGTTAATACCGCCGAAGATTCAATAACCAAATCATCCGTAGAACCAAGAATCATTTCACTTAAAGTACCCAACGTCATCGTGTACCCGCTTTTTACCGTAACAGTACCTGCTCCAGATAGATCAACCGCACCAAGCCATGTCGTACTAACATTTCCTTCAATATCAATCGAACTACAGCTGTTACTCGTGACATAGGCCTGGTCAATCACCGTGTCCGTCGTTATCGAACACACCGCTGCCCGACTCTCGCTCGCCCATCCCAAAAAGGCGATAAAAAATAGGAAAAACCAACTAATTTTATATACAGAAAAAAAAGATCGCATACGAGAGTGGCGACGAATCATGCCACACCCCGCACAATAGCACATTCCGAGATCAGAAAAAAGCCTCCCGTCCCAATACCACCGTTAAAAACTCTTTCCAAGACGAATCACCACGATCATTGTCAGAACAATATCATCAGACAATAAACGAGAAACACGTAAACTCCTATAGACTGAGCAAAAAACCCCTCGTATTTGTGCATGACATTCAAAAACCCTCCCTGAACCCGAATCCAAACCGTAGGGGGAAGAGACGACCAGCGCATGACTACTCGGAAGAGATCTCGCGGGCAAAGCAGCACCACCCGTGAAGCTGAATGTAACCGGGGTAGATGTTGCAGAACTCGCCGTCGTCGCTCCCCCACCAGAACTCACCACGGGAATAGAAGCACTCACTGGAGGAACCACAGGAGGAACCAAGACTTCTGGCACGTTTCCGAAGATCCAACCACTATTCCCCCCAACATCAACAGAACCAACCCCCGCAAAAAACCCAGCACCCCCACTCGCCTGACTATCTTTAATCGAGAGATACGTCGAGCGAAACGGATCCGAACCATTACTCACGAGACGAAAAAATGAACCATCGTGCGTTGAAACAAGAGCGACGTTGTTGCCAGCGCTCCCATGTACCTGCCAATTCGTAAACGTATACGTAGACCCCGCCAAAAACTCAAGCGTATGCGCCGCTACATTGTCATCCTTAAAATCTACCGCGGTAAGCGGTAGAGAAAAAACATATTTCCCTGAACCATTCCCAGTAATCCAAATCCTGTAAAAGCTCGCGATACCCGTTCCCGCCGCGATCGTCTTAGTACCTGCTGTCGCATCCGTAAATAGAAGTGTCGAAGAACCCGACAACAGAGTCATACCCGCCGAAGTAGCTGTATTCCAAACATTGCCACTTCCCGTAATGCGCCAAGTTCCCGTCCCCATCTTTAATGTACGTGTATTCAAAGCATCGCTCGCAAACGCACCAATAGACACATCATGCGTAGCCGCATCAAACGTACCCGCTACAAGATTAAGCGTTCGTGTTGCGTCAAGATACAAATCGGAACCAAGGGTATACGTCCCATTCGGGGCGTTAATATTCAACCCGCGAAAATTTGCTGGCAGAATGAGCCCAGCGCCGCTATATATGTATTTTCCTCGTCCATTTAAATTAAGTACGTCCGTTCCTCCAGATGCATCATTCACGGTCACCGACATATTCGGTGAATAGACCACGCTCCCAAACACAAGATGCCCAGAAGAATAAGGATTAACGTAATTCAACGCAGGATGATTCGTAACCTCGGAAAAATCCATCGTCCCAATACGCAACATATCAAAATGCACGATACCTCCCTCTGTCGTAAATGAATACCCATCCCAAACAGCCGTATCCTGAGGTAACGGCACACTCGCACCTCCTAACCCACCACTTGTCGCTGCCCAGTGATCGGCAGATGACATAACTCCCGTATCACCAACCCAATATCGTGTCACCGCGGGAGACATGGTAATCCCCTCATTCCCTCCGCAATCGCCAAGCGATGTTCCCATCACTGGTACCGCGGCTCCTGTAATCACAATGTCGGAAAAATCAATATTCGTGAAGATCACAGAACCCGTCGCACCCAACGCCACCGTCGCAGAAACTCCTGACGTAGAAGCCCGAAAACGACCACGATTTTTCGCTGCATCAAATCCAATATACGTAAACACCCCATTCACATTCCAGGTTGCTCCAGAATCTATTCCCACAACACGATTTCCCGCCCCGAGCAACCTCGCATCAATAAGCAAATCATGAAAGGTTCCGTTCCCAAGTGGCGTAAACCCACCCGGCAATTGAATAACCGAAACATCGTAAAATACATTTCCCCCCAACGCGAACACGAGTCTCCCCGTAACCTTTTTATCAAAAGTGATAGACGAAGTACCCGCATCAAAAGTAAAGCCCGTATTATTTGTAGAAAAATCAAGCACGAGCCCGTGAATCGTTATCGTCGAAGAACCGAGGACAAGCCCTTTTGTTCCAACCCCAAGAGCCCAACTCCCAAGGGTAAGCCCCTGCCCATTGGTGTCCAAGACACCATTCGCTTGGGTCATAAGCGCCGTCTCCACTTGAGCAAATGAATCCTGCAACGTCCATCCTCCTCCCATCCCATCCCAAACAACCGGACCACCAAACGTCATACCATTGAAAGTCATCGTGTTCCCCATGGAAGTCGCCGCAAATGTGACCGTCCCCGTATGCGACCACACGCCTCCAAGTGGGCCAGAAAAACTTCCAAAAATGCTGAGTGGCGCGCTCCCAGTAACCGTAATCGCCCCCGTGGCAGGGTTAGCAATCGTTAGGTTAGCTGCTTGAGCGGGAGCGGTAATGGTGACCGTATACTCACTCACATGAGAAGCCGCATCAAAAACCACATCATCCATAGATGAGGGCACACTCGCCCCACCTACCCCACCAGATGTCTCACTCCAATGGTCCGTGCTGGATGCATCCCACTCCCCTGTTCCGCCAACCCAAAAACGCGTACCTGCCTCGGCAGACGAGACACATCCAACCATCACAAACAACGCCAAACACACCGAGAGAAAAGCAGAAGTGAAGCGAAGAGTCATAGACAAATAGAGATGCATGTCGAGCCAACAATCTAAAACCCGGCCAAAGCCGAGTTTTAAATGAGCACTCACATGTGTAAACGCAATACCGAGCCTTTACCCAAGCATACAAATCCAAAAAGGCAACCAAGCACCATACCTGATTTTTGCTATTTTGGCAAGCCCCTAACCTCGTTTTTCGCTATATTTAGATACAAAAGAACAGGCTGTATAGCCTGCTCTTGATCGTCCATCGAACGATTAACGCTTGGACCACTGTGGCGAACGACGAGCTTTCTTGAGACCCGGTTTCTTACGTTCCTTAGAACGTGGATCACGTGTCATGTAACCAAGCTTCTTGAGAGTCTTGCGGTAGGTTGGATTGAGCTCCGTAAGGGCACGGGAGACTCCCAAGCGCACCGCTTCTGCCTGGCCGCGCATACCACCTCCAGACACCGTCGCGACCACATCCATCGCGCCATCCATGCCTACAACTTTAAGGGCGTTGCGCACCAAACCACCAAGTTCAAAGCCTGGGAAGCAAACTTCTGCATCACGGCCATTAACTTTGATTTGACCCGTCCCATTCTTGACGAGCTTTACACGAGCCACAGCCGTCTTACGACGACCAAGACCATTAATGTAAGAACCCGCTTCCAAACGCTGAGCAGGAGCAGCTACTTCCGCAGCCACCGTCTCCTCTTTTTCCTTAGGTTTCTTTACGGCTTTTGCGCGAGGAGCTTTTGGAGCTGCTGCCGCCGTCTTTTTCTTGGTTTCCGTAGCCATAGTTATTTCACAATCGTCAAACGTTTCATACGCGTGTTTTGCGTGCGGTTCTTTGGCAACATATAGCGGACCGCGTGCACCAAAATCGAACCCGGATCTTCTGCCTGTGCCTTGGCGACGGGCGTGCGCTTAAGCCCACCTGGACGGTTAGAGGTACGGAAGAAGGTTTTTTGATCCATCTTTTTACCTGTATAGACCAACTTATCCGCGTTCGTGACCTTCACGATCGCCCCCGTATCAATATGAGGTGTATAGCCAGGCTGGTCTTTACCTAGCAAGAGGTTGGCAATCGACGTCGCCAAACGACCGACCACTTTATCAGTAGCGTCAATCGTGACGGTCTTGCGCGTAATCGTGGCCATGCCACGTGTATTTTTCCAAGCCATAGTTATTTCACCAATTGAATCTGCGCGACTTCTGCTCCGTCCCCTTTGCGAGAACCAAGCTTCAAGATACGCGTATACCCACCTGGGCGGGTGCTATACCGAGGCCCAAGCTCCTCCAGCACCTTGTTAACAGCGCCTTCAGATAAAAGGTCTTTCATGAGCAAACGTCGACTGACGAGAGTCTTAGAGCGACCACGAGTAATCAGCTTTTCCACGAATGGGCGAACAGCCTTCGCTTTTGCAAGCGTGGTGTTGACATGTTCATAGAGAATGACCGACGTCGCGAGGCTGCGCAAAAGCGCGAGGCGCGAAGTAGCGTTACGGTCAAGGGTTTTTCCTACACGGCGATGTCTCATACATTATTCACTGTAAGTCAAATTCTTGAGGGTAGAGACATGGTCGGTAAGGACTTGAACCGCCTGATTGACTGCTTCAATCGCGTCAATCGTGCCGTCTGTTTCTACTCGCAAAATTAGTTTATCGAAGTCAGTCTTTTCTCCCACACGGGTCGCCTCCACTTTGTACGAAACGTTGATAACAGGGTTGTAGAGGGCATCAATCGCAATCATCCCAAGTTCGAGCTTCTCTTTCCCACGTTCATCAATGGACTTATATCCACGACCCGGAGCCACCCATACATCCATCTCAAAACTGCCAGAAGCAGAGGTGATGGTTGCAATGGGAAGCTCAGGATTTACAATCTCGACCAAAGCGTCCTTCTTAAAATCTGCCGCTGTGACTTGCTTCTCGCCTTTGACAGACAAAGTAAGCTTGACAGGCTCCTCAGAAAATAATTTAAGACGGAGCAATTTAAGGTTCAAAATGATTTCCAGCGCGTCCTCTTTAATGTTTGGCATGGTCGCAAACTCATGGTCTGCTCCCTTAATCTTCACCGCCGTTACCGCTGCACCCGGCAAGGATGACAAAAGCACGCGGCGCAAGGCATTGCCAAGCGTCGTCCCATAGCCTTGTGCACATGGCTCAACCACGAGCACGCCTTCATGCGCACGATCGCCGCGCATAAAGCTGATTTTAGATGGAAGCATGATGGGATCCATACGAAGGGAATACATGGATAAAAAAGAACGAATTATTGACGAGAATAGAATTCCACAATCAGCTTCACATCGAAGGGCTGCTGCAATTCCTTGTCCGCAGGAGCGCCCGTCACTTTGGCGGACAACTCACCGCGCGTAAGCGCAATCCAAGATGGAGCTTCATGCTTTGCCAAGGTTTCCATCGCTGTCTTCCAGTTCCCCTTGCCTTGCTTGATGCCGCGCACGGCGATCATCTCCCCAGGACGGACACGGTAGGAAGGGATATTCACCTTCTTCCCATTCACATCGAAGTGAGCATGAGAAACAAATTGACGAGCGGCTGCGCGCGTCTTAGCAAAACCAGCACGATAGACCGCGTTGTCAAGACGAAGTTCGAGCAAGCGAACTAACGTTTCTCCTGTGTTCCCTTGTTTAGAAGCAGCTTCATCAAACAGGTTGCGGAATTGGCGTTCGTTGAGTCCGTAGATGCGTTTGGCTTTTTGCTTCTCGCGCAATTGCTTGGCGTATTCCGTGGTACGTTTGTTGCCGGTTGGTCCGTGGACACCAGGGGCAAACGGGCGGCGGACAAGCGCTTTGGCGTGGGCGCTGCGGTCAGATACCGGCGCACCTTCACGGCGAGAGTATTTAGCCTTGAGGTTCAATCTCATATGAAGTCAAGGAAGGTTAGACGCGACGAGGGCGTGGTGGACGGCAGCCATTGTGTGGCATAGGCGTCACATCCTTAATCGATAAAACGTTGAGGTTGTTGGCATTCAAGGCACGTAACGCGCCTTCACGACCCTGTCCAACCCCGGACACGAACACATGGACATCCTTGAGGCCGAAATCCTTCACCTTCTCAGCAGCATCGCGCACGATGACGGAGGCGGCGTAAGGAGTCGCTTTCTTAGGACCTTTGAATCCAACGACACCGGCGCTTGACCAAGATAAGACCGCTCCATTCATGTCGGTTAAAGACACAATGGTATTGTTAAAGCTCGCCTGGATGTACGCTTTGCCTTGAGAGACCTGCGCACGCGCTTTCTTACCACCCTTTTTTGGCTTGGCCTTACTTGTTTTTTTGGTAGGCGCAGCTGCCGCATCAGCGACAGGGGCTACATTCTTTACTTCATCGCTCATATTAGGTCTTTTCTAGCTTACGTTTACCAGAACCCATGGTCTTACGAACGTTACCACGGATGGTGCGGGAATTGGTCTTGGTGCGTTGGCCACGGACGGGCAAGCCTTTCACATGACGGGAACCGCGATACGAACCAATTTCTTTCAAGCGCTTAATGTTGGAGAGGACTTCACGACGAAGTTCCCCTTCCACTTTATGCTGCTTTTCGATGACATCACGCAATTGGTTGGCTTGAGCTTCTGGTAAGTCCTTGACGCGGACGTCAGGGGAAATACCCGTGTCAGCCAATACTTTCTTAGCCGTGGTTGGGCCGACACCATAGATGTAGGTGAGGGCGACTTCCAGGCGTTTGTTTTGGGGGAGGGAAACTCCGGCAATACGAGCCATAGTGAGAGTAAAGTATCAAATCAAAATTATCCTTGGCGCTGTTTGTGCTTAGGGTTCTTGGGACACGTCACCACCACACGACCTTTACGGCGTGTCACCTGGCAATCGCGGCACATAGCTTTGACAGAAGATCGAACTTTCATAGATAGAGATGGAGGAAGGAGTAAACAAGAATTTTTGGATGAAGAGCGAGGCGGAGTCGAGGAGCGGAGTAAGCCGTATTAGACATACGGCGTCGAGCACCGCAGGCTCCAACGAAGCTATTCGCCAAAATTCTTGTTTTACAAGCGATACGTGATGCGACCCTTGGTTAAATCATACGGAGTCATCTCAACCTGCACCTGGTCGCCAGGTGTCAGACGAATACGATTCATCCGCATCTTTCCGGACAAATAACACAGAATGCTTTGTCCATTTTCAAGCTTGACTTTAAAGGTGGCCGCCGGAAGGTTCTCTTCAATCGTCCCCTTCACCACCAAGAAGTCCTTGTTTGGTGAGAGGTTTTTACCGGCCATAGGTGTGATGCATGGTTGCAAAAGAGACGTGTGTACGTTGCATAAAGGGACTGCCGGGCATCTTCCACGGTGTCCCTTTGTCTGGCCAAAGGCTAAGACAAGCTTCGTACCCCACGTAGATATGGATAAAGGATTGGGCGGAGTGTACCAATAATTTGGCTAGGCTGTCAACAAGAAGAGGTAAGCTGGGAAACAAATACCAAAAGACAAGGAAAAAAACTTCTTTAAAGTGAGAGAGCGATGTCTATCGCAACTCTAATTGAGGCTTATATAAGCCAAAAATAAAAGCCTGATGAGGTAACCACTATCCAGTTACCGTTGCCTTTATGCGACGGACCCCCGCCGACACAGCCTCTTCCCTTTGAATCTTAAACGATCCTAACTCCCCTGTTTGGGTCACGTGGGGTCCTCCACAAATTTCTTTGGAGAAGTCGCCCATGAAATAGACCTTGATCTTATTGCCTACCAAGGCATATTTATCTTCAAACAAACCGATCACGCCGCGCGACTTTGCTTCCTCCACCGTCATTTCTTCCATGCGAATAGCATCATTGCGTCGAATCGCCTCGTTCACCAATGCCTCGACCTGAGCAAGTTCTTCTGGAGTCACTTTCTGCCCATGTGAAAAATCAAAGCGCAAACGTTCTGCGGTAATATTCGAACCACGCTGTTCGACATGCGTTCCAAGCACCGTGCGAAGCGCTTGGTGCAGCAAATGCGTGGCCGTATGCAAACGCGTCGTCTCAACCGACTGGTCAGCCAGCCCACCTTTAAAGGCTCCGGCAGAAGAGGTTCGGGATAATTCTTGATGTTTTTTAAACTCCGCTTCAAACACTTCCCGATCCACCTTCATCCCACGCTCAAGTAGAAGCTCTTCCGTTAATTCCAAAGGAAAACCGTACGTCGAAAAAAGCGTAAAGGCCTGTTCGCCAGAAACACTTCCATGACCCGCCATCTTCTCAAGCTCCTTAAGCCCCTTCTCTAACGTCTTACCAAACTTCTCTTCTTCCTTCGCCAGCTCCGTTTGAATTTTTTCTTGGTTTGTTCTGAGCTCGGTATAATGCTCACCGAAGGCTTCAATCACAGACTGACCAATCGCGGGCAAAAATGATCCATCAATACCCAAACGACGACCTTCACGGATCGCGCGTCGGAGCAAGCGGCGAACGACGTAGCCGGCACCTACATTTGAAGGAAGCACGCCACGAGGATCACCAATGATAAACGTTGCAGCGCGAATATGGTCGGCAATAACTCTAAAAGATTTCTTTAGATCAGGTGAGTTATCATACGACTTACCGGATCGTTGCTCCAACAATTTAATGATAGGCAAAAAAGCACTCGTTTTAAAAACGTCCGGCGATCCAATTAAAGCGGCGGCAATACGCTCTAATCCTCCTCCAAAATCAACATTTCGTTGTTTTAATTTTACAAATCCCGCTTCTGTCTTCTGATATTCCATGAAGACGTTATTTCCTATCTCAAGAAAACGACCACAATCACAATTTACATGACAAAAACTACCAAAGACCTCAATATCAGTTCTTCCATGCAAATGATCATTACCACGGCCAGGAGCAAAATCCCAAAACATTTCTGTATCAGGCCCACCCGGTTCACCGACAGGCATTTTCGATGGTACACCTGAACGTGACCACCAATTCTTTTTCTCATCGTAATAAAATATTCTTCCGCCTTGCATCCCATCACGATCAGCAAAATCCACCGCCTTTGCGTCTATTCCGGCGGCAGCAAATTGCGCCTGCCATAAAGCAACAGCTTCCTCATCACGAGGGATCCCCAGCTGGCCATTCCCTCGAAATGCCGTGATATATAGATTCTTTGGATCAAGCCCAACCTTTTTGGTCAAAAACTCAAACATCCAAGCAATTTGATCTTGTTTAAAGTAATCACCCAATGACCAATTGCCCAACATCTCAAAAAATGTGGTGTGACGATTATCACCCACCTCTTCGATGTCCTGCGCACGAAAACACTTTTGGCTATCAGCCAGACGAGTGCCTTGTGCATGGGGCTCTCCAAGCAAAAACGGGATCATTGGTTGCATCCCCGAGCCCGTAAACAAGGTTGTCGGATCATTGTCCGGCAACACCGAAGCCGAAGGCAAAATCGCATGCCTCTTTTCTGCAAAAAAATCTAAATACGCTTTTCGGATCTCATGGATCGTCATAATGCTCGAAGAATAGCGAAAAACTCATCAAAAGACAAACGGAATGGCTGCACGGTAGCCCAATCTTAGGCCTTCTTGGTCACGAACCCATGGTAAAGAGATTGGGCTTGGTTAACAAAGATCTTTAGAAGGGAAACATCAAAATCTTCTGGCAAGGACTCTCCGACATGAAGAAGAAGATAGGCTTTGTATTGACCCGCAGAACGATCGGAAGGGATAACGGCAATCTTCTTATGATCTTCTGATTCTAGGAGCGCATGCGACAAACTCTTGTCATGCACCTCTTTTAAATCTTTATTTGCGACACGAAAGGCAAACTTCCCTTCTTGTTCATGAGTAAATTCTCCCTCCGTGCGCAGAGGGTCAAGCTCAACGAATCGCAGCAACGCACATTGGGCTCCTGCCGCCGCGCAGGCATTCGCCGCGAGGGAATGAAACAGATCCTTTGGAAGGCGCTTGCCATCCATAACCGTGGACGTGTCATGAGCCATGTTTTTCAGCAGCTCGATTTTACGGTTAATCGACCCAATGTACGCATAGGAATCCATCAGTTCTTTCTTGGCACGGTGGTAATCCATCTGAACCTGCTCACGCTCACGCTCGCGCTTTTCCATGTAACGCTCATACAGCGAAAACGTGAGCAATCCCGCGATCCCAAAGATGAAAATGGTAATCTCTTCTAACGTTGTCTGGGAGATCCCAAAGTAATCACGGGTATAAATCGAGGGGGAAAGGACGGTCAGCACGAAAAAGAGCAGATATACGAGAGAAATCCACTCCAGGCGTTTATTCGCGCGTACCGGTTGCATCGCCGCTAGAATACCTGATCCTACCCCAAAAATCCACCCCCCAAACATTCCTTCCCACGATAGAGAACGGCGGATTGGCCAGGAGCAAGAGCCCAGACAGGATCAGTAAAGAGGATTGAGTATTCGGACCCAGACCTCGTCCCTGAGGCCTGAGGCCGGATGATCGCCTGAATCGGCGTTTGACGGTAACGGATGGCGACCTCGACTTCTGCATCTTTGTTTCCGGCACAAGGGTCTCCCGCACACCAATTTACTCCATGAATAGTTGCCTCCTTAGTATACATCGCGGGGTGCTCACGATCAGACACGATCACCAGCTGATTGCGCACCAAATCTTTACGCGCTACATACCAGGCGCGTTGATCCTTAGATACCTGTATCCCCTGACGCTGCCCAATCGTATAGGCATCTAGCCCGTCATGCCGACCAACAACTTCTCCCTCAACCGTTACAATCTCGCCAGGCGTCGGCTCAATTTTTTTACGCAAAAATTCTTTGAAGTCCAGCTTTCCAACAAAACAGATGCCTTGGCTATCTGGCTTATGTGCCGTGGGCAGCTCGAACATCTCCGCCTGTTTACGAACATCCATCTTCGCTAAATGACCAACAGGAAACCAAACGTTTTGTAACACCTGCTGAGACAGACGATACAAAAAATACGATTGGTCTTTATCGCCATCAACGCCCTTCAATAAATGCGCCATCCCATCATCCGTCCGCGTAACCTGCGCATAATGCCCGGTTGCGACACCATCAAAGCCCAAACGCATCGCTTCTTCAAAGAACAAACCGAACTTAATCTCTTCATTACAAAGAACATCGGGATTCGGCGTAATCCCCTGCTCATATTCCGTAAACATTCGTCCCAAAACCCGTTTCCGATAGGAAGATTCAAAATCAAACGTTAAAAGAGGAATCCCGAGCTTTGCCGCAACGCGCAGTGCATCACGCCGCTCCCCTCGCCATTGGCATTCCCCCGTCCAAAGATCTTTTGTATCCGACCAATTCTTAATAAATCCTCCTACTACCTCATGCCCTTCTCGTTGTAACAATGCCGCTGCCAAACTCGAATCAACCCCGCCGGACATGCCAACGAGAATGCGTTTTCGAATCGGAAAAGAAGAAGACATGCAAATAAGCAGGAAGAATAAGGAATGAAGGAGTATACATCTTCTTACAAAATCAGCAAACCCCACGAGCAGATGCGTGGGGCAAAGAAGAAGGAGCCCGTGAAAATTAGGGCGCAGAGGGGAAGACCAGCCCCAGCAACACAAAAATAACTAGCAAACCCACCGCTACACGAAAAAGGCCTTCGGGGGGATTATCCGAAACACAGAGAAAAATCCAGGCAACCGCCGCCAATAAACCTATAAAAATAGAAAAGTACATCAACACACCCACCACCATCGTACGCTCTCCTTTCTGACAAGATTAAGCACGCCACAAGGGATAGTGTCAATAATCCGCTTCTTGACGAAAAACAATCACGGCCAATCCCTAACCCATCATCCTCTTTTTAGGTTCACATGCCCACTTCAGGATGGGAACGGAATAGATGAAGGGGGTTTAGAAAAAAGATCCAGCATCGGAACAATGTCCTCTCCATCTAGGACACGAATACGACGCAACTGATATCTAGAGGAATTTCCGTGGATAGATCCTAAGCGAATCCCAAATCCTAACGTATACCCAGCGGCCTCTACTTCATTCGCCACCGCTTGATTCCAACTGCCAAAGGGATAGGCAAAATCGTAAATAGGATGCCCCACAATTTCTTCAAGGTCTTTTTTTGACCCAACAATCTGTGAAACACGCCCCGCGCTCGATAGACGAGCGAGAAATGGGTGCTCGCGGGTATGACTGGCAATCGTAATTAAACCCGTTTGATCTGCCTCTTGAATCATCTTGACGGACATATGTGCGTTTACCTTGGTCACCCCTGAAATAATAAAATAGGTGGCTTTCAAATTCAGGCGCTTCAAGATAGGAAGCACGATCGTATAATGCTCGCGATACCCATCATCAAAGGTAAGGAGAACAGGTTTTTTCGGAAGCGTTCCGACTCCCTCAATCGCATCTTCAAGTTCACGCGGTGTTATCGTTGTGTATCCCGCTCGCACCAATCCTTCCATCTGTGCCTGAAAATGCTCCGGCGTCACCGAGTACTGCCGGTCCTTGCTGGTAAACGTCGACTTCATCTTACGAATGTGATGATACATGAGAACCGGCACCTGAATCGCTACCTCATCCTTTAAAAGCTTGGGTTCCCCTTTTACTAAACTCAAGTAACGAACAGGAGGCGCATGCAAGGCAGCCGTACCCGTCGAAGCCACCAAAGGAACGATCGGCGCGACGGTAGAGGTAACAGAGCTATTTTCGACATTCACCGGAGCCTCGTACGTTGGAACAATCATCGTATCCACGCGAGGACGCACCACAAATACAATCCCAAGCACCACACACCCCAATCCAAACACTAACGCTGCCCAGCCTAAGAAAAAAGAACGATAGTGCATAACGAATAATCATTGGGAGTATACAGCATAAGGGGGGAGAGGCGTTAGGCATCAGGAAGTTAGGCATTAGCCAGCTCCCCCTCCCTGATCCTCCCCCATCTAGGGCTCGAACGCGTGCACAATTTTCTTGCTACAGCTGTCTGAGCAAGGAGACATTCCCCCGTTGCGGTCGCGCGCGGCTGCAGGGGGTGGCTCCGGTCCGCCACAAAGAGCACAATAAAGGCGGAATGCGAGTTCTGTAGCAAGAAAATTGTGCACGCGTTCGAGCCCATCGCCTATATATCACCATCCAAAACCGTTAGGCTGCGAGATCCCTCACGGCGTCGAACTTTGTTCGGGATGACGAGGGGAAAGAGATCTCGGCTCGACTCGGGGGTCGACCACTATACTTTGCTTTTATTCAATTTTATAGCCTGTGCGCCTTGCGCAACCACCTCCCCTGCTTCATTCACCGCCAACTGGCCACAAGCCGCGTCAATATCTTCGCCAAAGGTCACACGATGCGTCGCAGGGATACCCAATGCGCGTAACTGATCAACAAAATCAACACGTTGCGATCGTTCTGTCCCTTGAAAAGAGAGGGTGTCGTGATACTTAATCACGTTCACATGCACAAGACGCACATCCGATCCCAATAATTTTGCCACCGCCTCCGCATCTTGAGGACGGTCATTAATCCCTTTCAATAATAGATATTCAAACATCACCTTACGATTAGTCTTCTCCATGTACGTCCGCACCGCTTGCATAAGTTTCTCGAGAGGATACGCCTTATTCACCGGCATAATCTTTGAACGTACTTCATCTGTTCCAGCATGCAGAGAAATAGCTAAATTTACCTGCATTGGTTCATCCGCCAAGCGCAAAATCCCGGGAACAACCCCGCAGGTAGAAATGCTCATGCGACGAGCGCCAAAATTAAACCCATCTTTATCATTCAAGGTCTTAAGCGCCTGCATCACGTTATCGTAATTCTGGAGCGGCTCCCCCATTCCCATCAACACCACGTTCGTCACGACTTCGCCACGTGGCTTTAAATAACGCGCGTAATGAATCACTTGTTCCACAATCTCATTACTCGTCAAATTACGCTTAAGCCCCATTGTTCCGGTCGCGCAAAACGTACAGGCCATGGCACACCCCGCTTGAGACGATACACACACGGTATTGCGTTCATCTTGATGGCACATGAGCACTGCCTCAATAATTTTGCCGTCTTCACATTTAAATAACGTTTTGACCGTATCGCCATCCTTACTCTCCTGCACACGCAACGGCGCAAGCGCATTCCACGGGATACGCGCAGCGGCGGCTTCACGCAGGGGCTTCGCAAACACAGAGAGATCCTCCCACTTCTCACACAGCTCAACAAAAAATGCTCGCTTTACTTGAGCGAGTCGATAGGCAGGTTGTTTTTGCTCCGCTAAAAAAGCGGCTACTTGGTCAAAATGCATGCTGTTCCCAGGACCAGTTAGCTAACCGTTTGGCAGAAGCAAACATCTGTTGTTTATCTGCCACCCCCAATACAACAACGATCACGTCTGTTCCGGGGATGGGTGTACCACGACGATCTAAACGACGCAAGCGTACCACCAAGTTATTCTTTGCTTCGGGCAAATATCCCGTTTTCCCTCCCAACACCCACATCTCTGGATCTTTGGTTAAAAGGTCATTGGTGTTCTTGATCGTTTTGTTGATCACCTTGCTGCCTTCATACACTTTAAACGAGTATTCTGCCGTCGTCGCCGCACGTCGGATGGTCGGCTCCGAAAAAGCACGATCCGCGATCAACGCCATATCATGCGCCGTCGTCACATTCCCCGTATCCATTCCGGAAAAATCAACGAACTTCGAGTGACGCGCGCCCGCCAAACGCGCTTGCTCATTCATGCGTTTTAAAAACGCGCTCTTCGTGAGTCCAGATAATCTGCCGAGAGCCGTTGCCATATTATTCGCGCTCGCCGTAATACTCGAGTACACCAGGTCACGCACGGTCATGCGTGCCCCAACGGCCACACGAAGACGACCGCCCCCCACCTCATCAACGGCCGCCAAACGTACAGATTTTGCCGCAGAAATATTCCGGGATAAAAACGCAAGCGCCGCTGGCAACTTCGTCAGGCTCGCCGCGGGATGAACGAGATCAGGCTTAAAGCTATAAAGAACTTGATGCGTCTTTGGCACCATCACAATGGCAGACACAAATTCATCGGGCTGCGGAGTATACGCAGAGAATGTAGGAAGTGGTGACACCGCCAAAACAGACAGGCTACTCATCAGCATTGCCATAATACTCATGCCAACGGCGATAAAGATCCTCGTCATAATTTTGAAATGGTAACAGGTGTCCCCACGGGCGACCAATCATAGACCGCCTTAGCTGCTCCAATCCCCAAACGAACACACCCATGCGAGGCAGGTCGCCCTAGATGATTTTCCCCTTCTTTGCGCCCTCCCGGCCACTCTGGAAGCTCGTGGAAGCCATGACCCCGTCCACTAAAATGCATCCAATATGGCATCCATAATTTAGCAGAACTGGACCAAGCCCGAGGGTTTTTTTGCAAAATTTTAAAGGTTCCGATCGGTGTCGGTGTTCTGGGCAATCCACCCGATACAGGATGGGTCGCAATCGCAATATTATTTACCCGCATCTCCAGTTGCTGCTTCTTGAGACTCACAAATAATGATTTTTGCAAAGCAAACGGAACGGTCGAGCTAGCAGATATGCCGGAACGAATCTCTTCTCCATCTGGCTTGCCGTTCAGATTGGTATCTAGAGTCATGGGATCGCTTTCAAACAAGAGTTCAAGACGATCACTTAACCCATCCCGATCATAATCCGCTTCAGCTAGGCGCGCTGGCCCCGTCGGTTGATACCCATTCAAGATCTCGGTTCGATCAGGGTAAGAGTCTCCATCTGTATCAACAAGAAGGGGGTTTGTCCTATACACATTGATCTCCCAATCATCAGGAATCCCGTCTTGATCAGCATCGGGTAAAGTGGCTGCCCGCAAAGAACTCACAGAGAAAAGCAAACAGAGAACCGTCATAGCCACGAGATTTACCACGCGACCCCAATAAGGACGATCCATACACTTAAAACGTGACACGTTGTCCAGGCTGAAGAGGCTGAGAGGAAGAAGAGGTAGAATCTTGAGGCGGAAGACCAATATCCAAACCATCCAATTCATCATCTTCTTGCACGGGTGGAAATGGCGGCGGTTCCGCTTGCACCATTTGCTGTAAAGGAGAAGGCTTGGCACGATCAAGCAATTTTTCTAGGACTTTAGCTGTGGCAGCATTCGTAGGCGGCACCGATGCAGGCTTTTGCTCCTGACCTTCAGACGCACCCGAAGAGGCAGAAGGATTCAAGTTTGAGAACCCAGACTTGTCCGTAGGCGCAGAGGAAGAAGCCTTAACGGAAGATGCATCACGTGATGCACGATCCTTAGAAGGACGCGCATCATCTACACGTCGAGAATCATCACGTACGCGCTCATCACGTCGACGCTCTTCTCGTCCACGACGAGGATGAGGATCTTGGCCAGAAATCGAACGCGCAGGTCGGCTATGAGCGGCCACAGCGGACGTCGGTTTAGATACAGAAGACGCATCTCGCTTCAGTGACGCAGAAGGATCTCCAGCCCTCGCTTCTAACACGCGCTTATCTAATTCAAGGGGCTGACCTTTTGCCTGCGCAATCTCTTCTAATATGCTCAAGCGCTCAGGAGTGCCGTGTTCGTTTTTTACAACTTTAACTGTTCCACGTGGAGCGGATGTGGTGGCAGACGGAGCCTCTTGCGTTACACGTGGTTTATGAGAAACGGGAGCGGAAACGGGTAGTTGGTCATCGTGGGAAAAAGATAATTCAGACGTTTCCTGATGATGCACGGTTGTGATTTCTGGTGGAGGAGGTGTACGTGTAATTTGTTTAACCACTGACCCACGATGTTTTTTTTCTTCCAACACAATGGGACGACACTCCGGACAATACATCGGTCGCGTTGGATCCAATTGAATGGCTAATTCCCATGTCTTTCCACAACGACTACATGTGTGAATAAATTTAGGACGATCTTTTTTCTTGCCCTGGGAAGCAGCCGCATTCACCGCCGCGATCGCCGCTAAACGCTCAGGTTTTAGCAATAAATACTCACCTTGACCCGACTCATCTGAGCTCATCTCCTCTACATCCAAAGAAGGACTCTGAGGAGCGCGCGCAGACGCACCTTGCTCGACAAACGAAGGCGGAGAAGAAGCGGGGGGAGCAGAAGAAACGGACTCAGCCCGCTGCGCTAACTCGTCCTCCGTCTCAATACGAGGATAGTGTCGTGCTGACACCACCGCTTGCGAAAGCGGAGCCGAGGGAGGTACGGCCGGAGAAGTCTCCACCGTATCATTCCCCGCTATTACAGGCATCGCAGGAGCGGGAGAAGGAGCAGACACATCTCCAGACGAAGCAGATGACCCTGCGTTTGCTACTTCAAACCCACTCCAACGCAAAACCTTTTCTTCTATGCTGGCGCGAGGCTCCGCGTAACGTTCACGACTTACTTGTATCACCCGTTCCGTAGAACCCGTGCGTTTAGCAATCGGCGCCATGGTATTAGCGGAAAACGGCGGGGTCGCAACACCATCCACCATTAATTTTAGATAAATCTGATATTTCGCCAGACTCACCATGTCCTCTGGCGTAAATGTTGGACCAAATTCCGTTTCAAAAAACTCGGCATCCGTTCCTCCGATACGCATCAAGATGATTGTGCCAACATTTCCAATAATGGCCGGTGCTACCTTCTCATCCAATTGTTCAATGTATTGATGTGCGATCGTGAGATTGAGCTTATACTTACGCGCTTCTGACAAAATCGTAGCAAACGATTCATTCGCGAAATTCTGGAACTCATCCACGTAGAGATAAAAATCTCGACGGTCATGTTCCAACATGTTTTGACGTTCTTGCGCTGCTAGCTGAATACGCGTGACCACCATTCCCCCTAATAAACGCATGTTATCTTCTCCGATTCGTCCTTTCGATAGGTTTACGATACAAATCTTGCCATCATCCATGATCTGACGAAAATTGAGGGTTGATTTGACCTGCGCCACAATGTTTCGGACCACGGATGACGACAAAAACTGTCCGACTTTATTCTGAACCGGCGCAATGGCTTCCGTCGCGTATTTCTCGGACCAAGAGGCAAATTCCGCCACCCAAAAGGTTTTGACGATCGGATCGCGGATTTTTGCGGTCACGCGAGCACGATACTCTTTATCCACCAACAAGCGCGTAATGCCCAGTAAGGTTGCGCCCGGATAGTCGAGCAAGGCCAGCACGCAATTCATCAAAATATACTCCATGCGGGCGCTCCACACATCCGGCCAAATCTTTTTGAACACTCCCATGAGTCCAGAAGCAACGAGAGGCTTCTGATCATCGTTTTCTGTTTCCAGAATATTAAACCCCATCGGAAAAGCCGTATCCGCCGGATTAAAATAAATAACATCGTTGATACGCTGCGTGGGAATAAAATCGATCAGCTTTTCCGCCGTGTCTCCATGAGGGTCAATATAACAACATCCATGGCCCGCAATAATGTCCGATAAAATTAAATTCTCAAGCAGCGTGGTTTTTCCCATGCCCGTTTTTCCCAATACGTACATGTGACGTCGACGGTCATCCGTCTTAATCCCAAAGCGGCGATTCTGGTTACGGAAATTCGTTTCCGCAAACAGCGTAATCTCGCGCTCATGGTCATGATCGTAGGTAATTGGCATAGGAAAAAAACTTACTCAAAAGGGATGTTCGCTGGCGCGTCCGTCTTCTTCGCTTCTGTGCGACGAAGCTGAGGTGCCTTAACTTGCAAGAGAATAGGAAAGTGCCATAGCGTCGCGAGCTCCTCTGTCGACATAAAATAACGGGAAATTCCATCCCCAGAACGCTTCGCATAGCGCTTAATAAGCCTGGTTTTTCGAATAGAATTACGCGCATCCTTAAACCACAAGATCGTACTACTTACTCCGCAAGTCTTTGACTCAGGCTTGAGCGACTGCATCCCAAAATCATTCAACTGCTTAATGGCACCAATAAATGAGTGGACGGCACGTGGCTTTTTAAAGACCTCCTTGCGTCCGACATAAATAAAACGGATTTTGGTTTCAAAACCAATCTTTCCCGCTTTACGTTCAAGAGCTTCAAGTTTATATTTCTCCCCCGGCGACAAAGCGGCTAACTTAGGAAATAGGTCTTTCTTATCCTCTTTCGGAGCTTCACCCACGGGAAAAATCTCGCCCCCAACCGCGACCTTTAAAAAATCATTCAGTACCTGTAGGGGAAAAAGAAAGGCTTTTCCAATCCAGCTCTCAGGCTCTTTTTCTTTAATCCCCTTAATCTTGTTAATCTCTTTCTCTGCTTCCTTACGAAAATCTTTCTGATCGGTCATCTTTATATTTATCTGATACCAAGCCTGCTCACCGGGCCCCAGGTGAGAAAAATTCTCTAGCATTCCCGCTAATGGATCTTTTAACTCACCAGATACCGGATCGGTGAAATCCTGGTACGTTTTTATGGGATAGGCTTGTGGCGCAACGGGGGTCAATTCCGTCCCCCACACATCCCATTCTTCATCTGGATAATCCTGTGGAACCGCCTTGGCATAATTATCAACCTCGGCAATATCTGCATCTGGATACTGGGCAAAAATCGCCGACTTAATCATGGATTCAAAACGACGCTCGCACCACACGTAGTACGCAACCTGACCATCAATAGAAGCGATTTCTAAACTTACCGTCGTTTGCACAAACCCATCTACCCACGTTTCTGTCCAGCTCGGACCGTTATGCATCCCGGCAATCGTAGAAAAGATATTCTCGACAGCTTTACAGGTCTGCTCTGAGACACGCGGAACCGTGATCCGCATCAACATCCATTCTTTTTTTTGCCAAAAACGATTTTGGATATATTCCAAATACCCCTGCGTCCCTGCCCACCAGGCAAACCAAGCCAAAAAAATCCAACCACCGGACTTGAGAATAATCCACATCGCGGCAAACGGATTTTGACCCGCGAGGTCCAAGAATGTCTCCAGATCGAGCGAAAAGATCGCTGGGAGAAAAGAAAAGATGCCGTCGTCCATGCGACAGCATCTTACCACATTCTCTTAAATTGAGTAACAAGGGAGAATCATAGAATACGCAACATGTAACACGTAACATTTGAAGCAAATTCCCACATGTTATCCGTGACAGGCTTTGTTGCGTGTTACACGTTACATGATGCGTGTTATGCGCGTTTCCGCTTCTGTGTCCACAAGTGCCAGCTAACCAAGAGCGGTGATGCAATAAAGATAGAGGAGTATGTACCCACCGCAATCCCAATCATCAATGTAAGCGTAAACTCATGCAGAGTAGAACCTCCAAAAAAATGAACGGCTCCCAAGGTAAGCAAGGTCGTGAATGAGGTATTAATGGAACGCATGAATGTTTGATGAACAGATGCTTCCACAATCTCCCCAAATGAACCGGCATGTTTTGGCAAATTCTCACGAATACGATCCAACACGACAACCGTATCCGTAATGGAATAACCCAAGATCGTTAAGATAGCCGCAATAAACGAGGTACCAACTTCCACATCATAGTAATGTCCGAGCCAAGCGAATACCCCCAGAGGCACGATAACGTCATGGAAGGCGGTAAAAATCGTGACTAAACCATACTTCCACGACTGAACGGGAGCCGAAACCTTACGAAACACGTAGGCCACGTACGCCATGATAGCAAGCAAGACAATCGCCAATCCTTGAAACGACTTGCGTCTCAGCTCTTCACCCACAACTGGACCAATGGCGTCAAAACGCAACTCAGAGACCGTTGGATAGGCCTGCGCCAAGGCAGAATAGACTTTTACATGCTCCTCCTCCGTTAACGGCCGGAGACGAAACTGCATATCTGTCTCCGCGACAGGCTGGATCACTACGGAACCAAGTTCTACCCCACTTTGATCCAAAACCCGCTGTACATCCGTCGGAGATGGACGCTCGACAAAACGAACCGCCATAAGCGTCCCGCCTGTAAAATCAATCCCCTGCTTCAAGCCCCACATCGATAGGAACAAGATAGAGAATCCAATCGTAATAGCTGACACGGTATACCAGAGATGACGAAGTTTAATGACAGGTAGCAACATAAGGTATTAGCGCTTAGAGCGAAGAAAGATCCAATCGTACTGCTGTAGCTTAGTCTGTGCCAAAAAGCGCAAGAACGTACGTGTCGCCACAACCGCCGTGAACAAGGAGATGAGCGTACCAGCAGCCAGGGTTAAGGCAAAACCCCGGATAACAGAAGAAGAAAAACCGTACAGCACGATACACGAAATAAGAACCGTAACGTGACCATCACGAATGGATGGCCATGCTCGTCGAAATGATTCTTCCAATGCAACTGACAGCGCCTTCCCCTGCTTAAGCTCTTCTTTAAGACGTTCAAACACGAGCACATTGGCGTCGACAGCGATCCCAAGCGACAAGATAAACCCGGCAATGCCCGCCAGTGTTAAGGTGATTGGGATCAGCTTAAACGTAGCAGCAGACAAAGCTGCATACAAAAGCAGGGCAAGGATAGAAGCTGCACCAGGCAATCGATACACAAACAACATGAATAACGCGACAAACAAGAAACCGTATAGGCCAGCCACCAAGGATTTTGTTAACGAATCTACACCAAGCGTTGGCCCAACCGTTTGCTGCGCAATCAGCTTGATACCAACCGGCAAGGCGCCCGCCTGCAAACGACGTGCAAGAACCTTCGCCTCTTCGACACTTCCACTTCCCTGAATAACCGCGCGCCCTCCAGAAATTTCTGCTTGCACAATCGGAGTAGAAATCGCCACCCCATCCAAGAAGATCCCAACCGGCTTGCCGATGTTATTTCGCGTAATCTCTTCAAAGAGACGAGCACCTTCATCGTTAAACTGCAAAGAGACAAGAGGAGTCCCCACTTGTGGGTCAAAATCCACCCTGGCAGATGCCAATTCTTTCCCGGTAAGCTTCGTGGCTTTCCAAGGATCTGTCGGAACAATATCAGACGCAACAGTGCGCTTAACCTCGATGACACGTACACGCACATCATTCTTAGGATTTTCTCCAATTTTTTGGATCAAATGAAATCCAAACTGCGATTCCACAACATCAGAGATCTCCCCCCTCTTAGCCGCGAATGCAGCTGCTTCAAAGGCTTGATCTACAAACTGACCCTTAACAACCCAATCTAGTTCCCCGTTCGTAGAACTTGCCGTTGGGTCATCAGAAAATTCTTTGATCAAATCAACGAAGTTCTCAGGCGTCGCGCGTTTTTTCAGGTCGGTAATCTTTGCTAAGGCCTTCTCTCGCTCCTGTCGTTGGATGTCATTCAGGGGCACAACCACCCCTTCACTATTCTTGTCTGGCACAGGTGCACGCACCAACAAATGGCGAACTTTGATTTCGTTGCCTAAACTCTTGATTTCTTCTGCTCGAGCAACCGCATACGTACGTGGACGTTCAATCACAAGCTTAGCAATCGTCCCGGTGGACGCAAGCTTAAAGATCTCATACAAATCCTGGTGGTTTGGATTTGTCGCCAGAAATCCCAGGTCGCCGCCCTTCGCCTTCACCTCTGGATCCTCATTCTTTTCTCGTGCCACAGCTTCAAACGTGGCAGGATTCTTCGTGACCTCATTCAAGATCGACAACGCGCGTGCCTGTTCCTCTTTATTTTTCGTTTCTATCTCTTGTTTTTGAGTCTCGGTTAATTCCGTATTCGCTACTTCATTCGCCTCCTTAAATTCCAAAATAGGTGTTTCCCCAATCAACTTAATCGCATCATTCACGCTCTTGATTCCGGCGAGCTCAACCGTCACACGCCAACTATCACCCGCTTGCGTGGTTTGGATGAGTGGCTCAGATACCCCGAGCGTATTTACACGACGCTCAATAACATCACGAACACCATTCAAAGCCTCACGACGATCGGTGTCGGGAATCTTTGCCACATCTGCCTCGTATTCAAGATGGGTTCCACCTTGTAGATCAAGACCTAAAACAAAGGGGGCTTTAATTGTTCCAAGACCAAAGCCAACTCGAGATTTAAGCTGGCCTGAGAGCCAATTATAAGGCGCCGGATAGGCAAATACCCCTGAAGCAAGCAAAAGGAGGACGAGCCAAGCCGCACGTGTGCGTACAGTTTTTTTCTGTGGAGAAAGAGATCGATTCATACGTAAATGATAAACGGCCGGAGTTTAACGCACGCGGGAGAAAAAAGACAATAATTAAACGGTAGGCGCAAGAGCCGTCGTGGATTTCTTAAGCATCCAGTACTGTTGAGCAACCGTGAGCAAACTCATGGTGAGCCAGTAAAGGGAGAGTCCTCCTGGCAACGAAAAACCAATCACCACCGTCAAGATAGGCATCATGTACATCATCTGCTTGTTCATCATGGCGGCCATCCCCTCATCTTTGGCACCAGGTTTACCCTCAACCTCTGGAGGAGGAGAAGCAATAGCCCCCGCGGGTGGCTTGAGCATTTGGCGCGTTTGCAAGAACTGCACAGCTCCCGCCAGAACCGCCAGGACATAACTTGGATGAACGAGGTCGAACACTCCTAAAAACTTGGCATTCACGGTTTGTGGGTTTGCGACAAAGGAATACAACAAATTATCGAAGGTCGCAGACGTAAGCCCAATCGACAAGGCGCGATACAGTGCGATGAAGACCGGCAATTGAATAAGAAGAGGCAAACATGAAGCAGCAGGGTTAACCTTCTCTTTCGAGTAAAGCGCCATGAGTTCACGCGCCTGACCTTCCTTGTCATCCTTAAGACGTGCACGCACCTCCTCAATCTTTGGCTGCAATTGTTGCAGGGCGCGTTGCTGTTTTAACTGAGCTTGCGTAAGTGGATACAGAATAAGCTTAACGATGAAGGTGACCACGATAATCGCTAAACCGATATCACTCCCTGGCAACACGTTGTACAACCAAATCAAGAGATTGAGGATGGGTTGAAGCAGAAAGGTGGTAAATAGACTAGACATACAAAGAGCTTACATTAAACCGCTTCTTCTTTTTTAACCTCCGCATTGGCCGCCCCTTCTAAGGGCTCTGCCGCGCGAGCGACATCCTTGGCGTCCGCCTCTTGAGCCAACTCGGGCGTCTCCGTGACAGAAGCGCCAGCCGCTTCTTCAAAAGCTCCCGTTTCAGAATCTGCCACGACTTTTCCGCCCTGTTCAACCACCGTGATCTTCCAGCCAGTAAGCTTTGCGGCTAACCGTACGTTTTGCCCACCCTTCCCAATTGCCAAGGACAATTGATCAGCCGTCACAGACACAACTGCCAAATGCTCGTCGTCGCGCAATTCCACGGCCAAGACTTTTGCGGGTGACAAGGCAGCTTGCACATACGCCGCCGCATTTTCACTCCATTCAATAATATCAATCTTCTCTCCATTCAATTCACGGATCATGGTCTGGATACGTGTGCCACGTTGACCGATACACGAACCGATTGGATCGATGGCTTCATCATTAGTAGAGACAGCCACCTTGGCACGACTCCCCGCTTCACGCGCGATCCCCTTGATCTCAACCACGCCATTCGCAATTTCAGGAATTTCTTGGATAAACAACGAGGTAATGAGTTGCGGGCTGGTACGCGACAAGCGAATCTCAGGACCCTTGCCCGTCAAGGCTACTTCGCGCAACAAAGCCTTAATGCGTGTGCCTGGATAGTAGCGCTCTGTTTCAATTTGGTCTTCAGGCAGCATAATCCCCGTGGCACGGCCAAGATCAATCAAGACGACACGACCCTCGCGACGTTGGATCGTGACATTCATGAGCTCCCCTTCACGACCCTTGAAGTCGCTATAGATCACGCCACGCTCTGCTTCGCGTAATTTTTGCAGCACGACTTGCTTCGCCGTTTGCGCGGCCATACGACCAAAGGCCGCAGGCACGCTAAGCTCAACACGAATCTCTTCACCTAAAGCAGCGTCGGGCTTTAAGTCACGCGCATCCGAAATCATGATCATGGTCTTAGGGTTAAAGACCGGATCAAGCAATTTGCCATCTGGACCAAATTCCGGCGCTTTTACCTCTTCACGTTCACGACGACCTCCGCGTACCTCTTTCTCTTCTGGCACCTCAACCGGCGTTTCTGGCAATTCCATGTCTTCCACCACGGTCTTCACATCAAAGACACGAATCCCCGCGGTTTGGCCATCGTAACGTTCTGGGTCAAATTGAACTTTAATATTTTGGTTTTTGTTCCCAAAATCTTTTCTGAAGGCCGCCGCCAAGGCGACTTCCACGGTCTCTAAGACCGACTCATAGGCGATGCCTTTTTCGTCGGCGATCTGCTTCATGGCTTGGGAAATGGGACTGGCCATAGTGGGGAAAATAAAGGCGAGTAGGCTGGTAGGGGGTAGGCTGGAGACAACCTACTACCTACCCATGTATAAAAGAAACCCGTTCTTCCGAACGAGTCATCCATGGCCATAGGATACGCATCTTTCCCCTATCCGTCAAGCACGGCAAATTGACAGGGCAAAGAATAATGTATTACCATTTTGCGCAATGTTTCGGGAACGAGGCAGGTGGGCCGGACATTTCCGGTGCTTACACCTATAAGGTGAAGTGAATGAACGAAGGATTGAGCAGGGCGCAGCGCAAGACGCTCGAAAACCTTGCGGGACTCATCGCGGAAGAGCACAAGCTCCTGGTCGTGGTCGCCAAGAAGGCAGAAAGGAGCACGGACTTCTTCAAGGCGATGCTCAGCCTCACGGGCGACGGCACCCAGGTGACGCTCACGGAGATGGACGCGAACGGCGTGAACAAGGCGCTGGAGGCCAAGTCCAGCCACGGCCTGCTGGTGGTCGACGCCGAACACCTCACCCCCGTGGATCAGGGTCACCTCTGGGGTCTGAAGGCCGCGCAGGCACTGCCCGTCACGATCCTCATCACCGAGCAGGACCCCGGCGACCTGATGGACCGGTCGGATCAGAACAAGGCCAGTTCCAAGCCGACCGGACCCTGGAGCCCCAACTTCGTCATGTGGGCGGTGTCTCGTACGCTCCACTGGCCGACGACCGAACAGCTGGCCACGCCGCAGCCGGCTCCGGCCTACGCCCCGCCGCCCAACACCGGCAAGAAGCGGAAGAAGCACCCCCGCAAGCCGCCAACGGAGCAGCCGACCGCGCAGCTCGCATCCGCCAGCTGAGCCGACCTCTCACCAACTCATAAACCAACACCCCCTCCTTCCCTGCCCATCGAACGGACCAGACCCAGGCACCGCCTGCGTCCCACGTCCGCCACGAGGGTCCTTTTTTGTTTTAGGGGTATTTTGGATTTTTTCACCCTTCTCCTTGATCTTTGACCCTTGCCCTGTATCTATTGACATTTTATTATTATCTTGCTTAGATGCGTCATCCGGATTATGCTGTAGGAAGGTTCCTCACAGCTTTCGGAAGGGAGAGACCACCATGGTTCGTTTCATGAACGGTCTGTGGATCGCGCTGCTCGCCGCGATCGCCGCTGCCCTCGTGGCATGCGGTTCGGTGCCGAGCCCCGACGCGTCCCGGCCGGACGCGAACAACCAGGACGCGGCGGTCACCGACCGCTCCGCGCCACAGCCCGACGCCACCATGGCGCCGGACACCCCCCTCCCCCCGCCGCCGGACGTGCCCGCCACGCCCGACGCCCCTCCCCCGCCCCCCGACGCGCACGTCGAGGACGCGCCCGTCCCGGTGATGGACGCTCCTCCGCCCCCGCCGGACGCGACGGTGATCGTCGGCTTCGACCCGGACATCTGCACGACGCTCAACGGGAGCATCTGGGGAGTCGAAGGGATGAGCGGATCAGGTACGATCATCTGCATGATGGACGCCGACGGTCGTCAAGCCCACATCTGGATCGACGCCCTGGCCGGCATCCTCGGGATCGGGTATACCGAAGGCATGTGCAGCAACATGGGCTGCGGCATCCCGATGCCGACCCAGATCGACGGCTGCGTGCTCACGAACATGAACCCCGCAATGCGGCGCTTCAACGCCACGTGCAACAAGAGGAGCTTCACCATCATCTACGTCAGGGCGCGCTAGCCGTAATGGAAGCGCATCTCAACACACAGCTCTAGCCCCCGCATCCATCATTGGAGCGGGGCATTTAAATTTAAGAACCCTCTCCTGGTTCAGGAAAGGGTTCTTAATTTATTATCTACGAGATCTAAGCTGTAAGGAACCAGGATATACCACCCAAGGACGTTGCTGAGATAAGGGACCTGATGCCGCAGGGCGATTCTCGTCGCATTCATTAGGAGTTAAACGAGGAGATCCGCCACTTACATTAGGTCTCACAGCATTTCCATCAGAAGCCCCCAACGGTACCCCCGCATAACATCCGCCATATGGATGGAGAACGTTGCTGGTAAGGGCATCTGTCGGACCTGTTGGCGAGTTGACCGTGCGACATTCGCCGGTACACCAGCCCCAGTTATCTTCGATGAGCACACGTGGCGTAAAGCGACAGCTATTCGTCACCGGATCCCAACAACCATTCTTCGTGGCAAGATCCTGGATACACCTGTCACCGGCGGCACATGATGTCGTATCTGACGCACCCGTACATCTAACCTCGGGATTACCCGAGCAACGGAAGCCCGTGGCGCCTGAGGGGTTACACACGTTGGAGACACCCCCCACTGTCGCTGGTCCGTTACAGCTGTAGACGTGGCTAAACTCGAAGTAATTTGGTTCACAAGCGTCGGTACTATTGCCGAAGAAGGTACGGATGTTACACACATCACGCGCTTCACCTGGAGCAAAACAGTCCGTGTCTTGTGTACACACACGATCCACGTTGCGTGTACAGGTACCGACCGCTTCACAGCGACCATAGCCACCTGGACAATCAAGATCCGAGTTACAGGTAAGTCCTGTTGGACCACGGTTAGGACCCGCAGGAATGACACATTCCTTAGTTCCTCCACACATCGGCTTGCGGTTCTTAATCTTGGCGTCTGGTAACGACTGCTTGAAGCCATCACCCCAGTCAATCACGAGTTTACGGATCGGCATCTGATTGTGCGCCGCCCAGCCGTAGAATTGGATCGTGGATTTATGTTGACCGCCTGCAATCGTGATCGGCCCTTCCGTCTGACCATTAAAGGTAAAGGCATTGACCCGCGTAACCGCACACTGACCCGCTTCACGACACTGAGAGACATTCACCGCGGCAATGACCGGAGGCTGAGGTTTGTACGTTGAGATATACGAGAAGTTTGATGGAGCGAAGTCACCCGACCCGTCCCCCCCACGCGTACCCGTTAACAAGTAGTCTGGGGTGTAGAGACCCATGGTTACATCCGTCGGCAATGGGTAGGGCGATAAGCGAGGACTGAGAGAGCTCACATCACGACGACAGAACTCGTCTGTTGCATCCGGACAGATTCGGTAGGCGATCAGACCACAGAACTCGTCTGTTGCATCCGGACAGATATCGATACGTGGACGGTACCCTACTCCGTGCGTACAAATATTGTTGTCTTCATCCAAGTTCGTCGTCGCATTTGGCGTGTCTGTGGGTCCCGTCAAACTACATTCCGCCACAGGACGATACAATCGACGGACCGTATCTATGGTGTAAGAGACCGGACCACAGGCGTTTATAATCGCTTCATACTGAGCCACGTTGGTAGCGGTGCGAGCGGGAGAAACCACCTGTTGGCGACCCGTACCATCCATCGGCGTGTAAGTAGGAATCGTAACCGGACTTCCATCTGGTTTAAGCGGGGTCGTTGGATCAAGCTTACAGCTATACTTGCTCCCCGCACTTACCCCAACGCGACAAATCTTGCCATCAAACACCCCACCCTTACATCTTCCATAGTCATTTCCACGTCCCGTAGCCAATGCTGGGCTAATACAGCTACCAAAGTTGATCTGTTGCCAGGTACTTGCGGTTGTACACTCAAAGGCGTAGGTGACGACTGATTCTATGCCATCCACAATTGAGTCAATCGCTTCCGTTACCCCATACACGATGAAGGCGTATTCCACATTCTCACGCGACCAGTCACGTAAGCTGCGCAATTCTCCACGTGCATCGCGCAAAATGTTGAGGTTTAAGCCCAAGACCTGTAATTGCTCGTAGGTAGAGGTTTTAACAAATCCTGGGAAGCGATTCCATTCTGCCGGACCCGCTAGCCGTTCCTCAAACTCGGGGATAGAACAATCATTCTTTTGATTTGCCGCGGGAAGGCTTGCTAATCCAGTATTATTGTACCCATATCGCCACGCACGTAGCGTACATTCCCCATATCCGCTTGGACCTGCTGGAATACGCGTACCAATCGTTCCCGCGTCATCTGCCCCTCCTCCACAACTGGTGACGTCCACCTTCATAGAATAGAGACAGCTCTTATCTATATCTGGACTACCCGGAGCACATGGACTACCCGTCACGCCATAATCCGAAGGCCGCTGTGCTTGGTAGAAATAGGAGCGTGGTGAGTAGATCGTCGGATATCCGCTTGCACGCTTGAGGTAGTAGTTATTTTGGTCAAATGAACAGTCGTAATCTGCGAAACAATCTTCGTATTCCTCCGAGCGATTAACGATGTACACCGAGCCATCTGGATACGTCACTTCACTGCCTGGACCCGTAGGCGCATCCGCACGCGTGGCTTGCGAAGCATCAACACGCACAGGGTTACCACGGTCATCCAGTTTAGGGAACGCGCATCTTCCTGCCTGTGCAAAGCGCGTTTGCTCATCTCCGAGTGTGATCGGGTTAGACGGGCTCGGAGGCGTGAAGCGCTGGAAGGGATTCTTCACGCATTTCCCCGCTAATTCGATCGGACATTCTCTGGATCCAGAGCCAGGAGTTGGCGCAGAACAGCTCTCATTGAGTCGCATACCACCTTTACAGACAAATGGAGCGGGTGATCTACCAGAGGTAAAGCGAGAACTTGCCTCACTTGCCGAGATTTCCTCAAAGGTTCCGGGCGTGCTCAAGTCGTCATATACCTGTCGAGGATCTTCGATACACGACCCTGGACGACCGCCACACTCTGTATCGTTAGAACAACGTTGACCAACACGGACAGAGGTGCGATCACAAATTCTCCGTTTTGCCCAAGAGGACGTATTTACCCCACATTCTGCCAATAATTGCTTCCGTTCCTGGCTCACCGGATCAATGAGCACGGCACCCGTGTGACATACATCTGGATCATCTCCACAGGATAAACCTGCATTCACGCCAGATAACGCATCACACACTTTAATATCACTCAAATCTTCACGCGCCAGGGCACTGGTATCACATTCACCGTCCAAGCTACACATGGCACTTGTAGGATAACGACCGGCAGGCACGGTTGCATTTGAAGGAATACATGCACGACCTTTGAACGGTCCGTACAAACAGGCATTGCTCGTGAAGTTTACCGGCTCCGACTCGTAGCGATAGATGCGGTAGACACGTGCAAATAAGTTTGAGAGATACGCCCACTTATCTTTTGGATAAAGATCCGCGCGATAGTAGGTGTCCGCCCCAGACGCAATGAAGGTTGGTTTATTAAGTGGCGAGAACCCGGCTAAATCTTGACCGGTCTGGAACAACGATTGGTCATCATTTCCGATCGAGCGCGTTGTAAGAGCGCTCGCAAATGGAGAGAAGCGCGTTCCGTAGGGAAGACCAATGCGCGGCACCGTAAACGACCCTTCTTTCCAAACGCGGTCGGTAAACGCCGCATCTTGAAAGGAATCATGACTACGAACTTCGGCTAATTCCTTACAAATATCCGCACTCGTGATGTCTACATTCATGTACATGTAGCGGACATCGTTTGCGGCTCCGGCACACGTTGCGACCCAGAATCCGACGAATCTCCACGGACCACGTGGGGTTTGACCGGATGAGGCAAAATCCGCTGCACTTGCTCCTTGATAGGCTTCATCGGCATTTGTCTGAAAGACCGCGCGAATACCGAAGTACGGCTTATCAGATTCACATCGTTGGTAGTCTGGCTGTTGACGGATGCTGTCAAAACTATTGATGGGGGAGTTTCCAAATACCATGCGCGAGAAGGCCTGTGTTTGACCCGCTAAACGGTGACCCACTTCCCACGTTTTGAAGTAACAACGGTTATGAGAAGGTTCAATCCCTTTGAAGTCCACACAATCCATCGCAATCGGCGTATCGGTTGGGCTACCATCAATGTTTCTGCCTTTTAGTAACTTCTCCGTCGAACGCGTCATAACTGGATTGTAAGTAGAGAAGAAGTTTTGGCGCCACATCTGATCAGCCTGGCGTGATTGATCCAGATTGTCATAGTCCAAACTCTGAAGGTTATCTACCCAGTCCGCCTGGTACCCACACGCAAGACGACCGATACCATTTTTATTTTCAAATGGAGCGACTTTTATATATCCAATATTCGCATCAGATAACCCCGTTCGCACCACCTCCGAGTTTGAAGCAAGAGAATTGTACAATCGGCTGACAAAAGCCGGGGCGTTGATCTTGAAGAATGTCTCTGCATAGGAGGTATCAATGGAATGACCCGTCCCCACAAGACGCAACCCCTGAAGATCCGATTGGGAGTTGTCATTGTCCTGATCATCATCCGTATCCTCACACTGTTGCGCTACTAAACTGCCATCTGTACTCACTCCATCCAAAGACGCATCCGAGGTCCCCTCATCCGAGGTCCATAAGTCATCATAATAGAACCCGCGCATGCGACCAGCATAGGTGCTTGACGCAGGATTACTACTTCCTTCAAAGTCGACTGGCTCAAGACGCAAGGTACGAGGCTTACGTGCCGAGGACGTGCAGTAGTATTGGCCAGAGCTTGGAGGAGGAGAATACCCTGCAGATGGCGCGTAATGATACACATCCTTTTCTCCAAAGAGAATTGGACCAGGACTCCAGGTCAGACATGGCTGCTCTGTCGTAGTTCCAAGACGGACAGATCTTGTCACATCACGCTCCAAACACTGCCCAAATACACCAC
>JBPOJM010000013.1:0-40087 GCA_052033585.1 Patescibacteria group bacterium
GCGAAGACATTTGGACTCAACCCGCATCAGTCTATTGTCTGTGTCTATGGAGGAGGACAAGGAGCACATGCCTTGAATGTATTCGTAGAACGGACGCTCGATAGTTGGTTGCGCTTTACGCAGATCATCCATATCACAGGGCAAGGGAAAGACACCCACTTACAACAGCGGCAACGCAAAGGCTATGTGGTTCGCTCCTTATTAAGCACGGAAGAGATGGGGTATGCGCATGCCGCTGCGGATCTAGAAATAGCACGTGCGGGTATCGGAACCTTGTCAGAAATAGCAGGCCTAAAAAAAGCGGCGTTCATCATTCCGATGCCTGACACGCATCAAGAAGCAAATGCACGGGCATTTGAAGAGCGGGGTGCGGCGATCGTCTTTGACCAAACCTCTTCCACCTTTGACGAGGACGTGGTAAGCAGTGCCAAACTTCTCTTGCAGGATCGCTCAGAACGGCACGCCATGGGTGAACGAGCGAACACATTTTTCCCTACAGATGACGGAACCGCTTTTGCAAAACGCATCCTCCATCATCTTGCTTCACGGGTATGAATATCCAAACATTTAAGCAACAATTTGACCCCGTTTTCCTGCATGAAATGCGTCGACAGGTGGGGGCATTTTCTGGCTTGTCAGAAGATCCATTTCTCACAAAGACATCTCATCACGTCTTGACGTTGGCGGCTTCTGGGGGGAAGCGCGTGCGACCCTATGTCGCAACTCTCGGATACAAGATGTTAGGAGGGGTTATTACGGAGGATATCTTGCGCTACGTCGCCGCCTTAGAATGTTTTCATCTCTTCGCATTGGTACATGATGACATTATCGATCACGGGACAGAGCGCCACGGCGTCCCAACCCTTCATCGCTTTGCGCAAGAAGTATTGAAGCAGGAAAAACGTTTTGGAGATCTGGAACATATTGGTTGTGGTCATGCCATTCTTTTAGGGGATTTATTACATGCCGCCGCCAACCGGATGTTACGCCACGGTGTCCCTGGACACTCGCAAAAACGTCTGCGCGCAGCGTTGGAAGAATACGACATCATGGTGCAAGAAGTCATGATTGGAGAAATGGTAGACATCGACTCAGCTGCGCGCGCACACGTGGAATCGGGTTTGATTGATATCAAGATGCTTCTTAAAACAGCGAGCTACACGTTCGTCCGACCTCTTCGGATGGGAGCCGTGTTGGCGGGTGCCTCAAAAAAAGTCCTCGCAGGTTGCGATGCCTTCGGAACCGCCATCGGTCTTGCTTTCCAAATCCAAGATGACTATCTCGACCTGACACAGAGCGCAAAACAGACCGGCAAGGCGGTGTTAACGGATTTACGTGAACGGCAACATACCGTCTTTACCCAACATGTGATCAAACACGGAACGGAGGAGCAAAAGCGGATGTTGCAGCGTTGTCTTGGCAAAGAGCTTACAGAAGCTGATCGCCCAGCGGTACACGCCTTATTTGAAGACTCCGGAGCCTTTGCCGCCGGTCAAGCACGGATGAATATCTTATTCGAGAATGCCATGCAAGCCCTCGTGGGTCTCAAAAAACAACGCGTCCAGACCGAGGAATTAGAAGGCTTGGTGCAATTCATTCGTCAACGCACACACTAGGAATGAATTATTCTGATGCTGCAGAAATTTGTCGCCGTATTCATCGTGAATACGGCACAAGTTACTATTGGGCCACCCGTCTCTTTCCGCGTGATATCCGTGAAGCGACGCATATTTTATATGCATTTTTTCGTGTGCCAGATGAGATGGTGGATACCGCAAACGGAGCAAAGCATCTGCGCGACCAGTATCGAGTGGCACAAATGACGGAGGGTCTCTCATCTGTCGAGTCCTTGCGTGTATGGCAAACCGCGTGGCAGGAGTGGGGGAGGAGTCCAACGCATGATCCTGTACTCTCAGCCGCGCGAGAATTATTCCATCGCTACCAGATTCCGGAACAGTACGCGAGTGATTTTCTTCAAGCGATGCAGCAGGATCTGACTCGTTCACGGTACGCAACATACGATGATCTTACGCGCTACATGTATGGATCGGCGGCTGTCGTAGGTCTTATGATGACACATGTCATTGGTTTCACGAACCAAGAGGCGCTCCCGTACGCAGAAAAGCTTGGATATGCCATGCAACTCACGAACTTCTTAAGAGATATTCGTGAAGACTACGAGGAGAGAGGCCGCATCTATCTCCCTCAAGATGAATTGAACCAGTTTGGATTATCCGAGGAGGATATCAAGCATCATGTTGTCGATGAGCGATTTAGGGCCTGGATGAAATTCCAGATCTCTCGCGCAGACGTACTGTATGAAGAAGCGAATCAAGGTATTGTGCTGCTTCATCCGCGTGGCAGACGAGGGGTGCGTGCGGGGAGTGATCTTTATCGTCTGATCCTGCGCAAGATGGAGGAGCAAGGATACGATGTTTATCAGCAACGAGCACGAACGAGTGCGTTCGAGAAAATACGAGCTATTTTTCTATGAAATCCGTCATTATTATCGGTTCAGGGATTGGAGGCTTGGCCACGGCATGTTTGTTGGCGAAGCAGGGCTATGCCGTCCAAGTGTTCGAGAAGAACGAGCAATTCGGCGGTCGCGCCAGTATCTTTGAAGCTGAAGGCTTTCGTTTTGATATGGGTCCTTCATGGTATCTCATGCCCGATATTTTTGAGCATTTTTATGAATTGATGGGTGAGCGGGTCGAGGATCATCTCGATCTCGTTCGTCTTGGGCCTTCCTATCGCATCTTTTTTAAAGATGAAGGGAAGCGCATCGACATCTACTCGGATCTTGAGCGCGACCGTTCTACACTCGAGTCTCTCGAGGCCGGTTCCTCTGAGCAATTAAAGGCCTACCTTGCAAAAGCAGAGGAGGCGTACGAGATCTCAAAGCGCTCATTCATGTATAAAAATTACGACACGCTACGCGATCTTTTTACCTGGGAAGCCGTGAAAAATGGACGACGACTATCCGTCTTTTCGAACATGCATGCCTATATCAGCCGCTTCTTCAAGAGCGAGGCATTGCAAAAAATCCTTGAATATCAGTTGGTGTTTTTGGGTAGCTCTCCCTACGCAACGCCGGCGCTCTACAGCATCATGAACCACATTGACTTTAAGATGGGGGTTTACTATCCAAAGAAAGGGATTTATGAAATTGTCGAGTCGCTAGTGCGTCTTGCAAAAAAGCATGGAGTTAAGCTTGAAGCCAACAGACCCATTGAAAAGATTTTGGTAGATAATGGGCAGGCAGTTGGTGTCCGTCTCGCAAATGGCCAAGAAGTACGGGCAGATATTATCGTTTCAAATGCGGATATTCACCACACGGATACACACCTTCTTCCAGAGGCGTCACAACAATACAGTGAAGGATATTGGAAAACACGCGTGTTAGCGCCTTCGGCTCTCATTATCTATCTTGGGGTCAAGGGTCGCATCCCATCGCTCACGCATCATAATTTATTATTCTCCAAAGATTGGAAGAAGAACTTTGCCGAAATCTTTGATACCCCATGCTGGCCGACAGACCCCTCGATCTACGTTTGTGCGCCGTCGGTAACTGACTCGACCGTTGCTCCGCCAGACCATGAAAACCTGTTTGTCTTGGTCCCGATTGCGTCCGGCCTTGAGTATACGGAAGAACAGCTTAAACAAAAAACGGAAAAAATCTTAGACACATTGTCTGAGTGCATGAATATTCCTGAGTTACGTGCGAGAATTGTGTATCAAACATCTTTTTGTGTGAAAGATTTCACAAAGCGCTACAACAGCTTTCAAGGGACAGCTCTCGGATTAGCGCATACCCTGAAACAGACCGCCACCTTCCGTCCAAATAACATCAATCCAAAGGTAAAGAATCTCTATTACGTGGGTGCAAATACCAATCCAGGCATCGGGATGCCTATTTGTCTGATTAGTGCGGAATTGGTGGTGAAGCGTTTGATGGGGGATAAGAGTGGGGAACCGTTATCATCGTTATAATCCTTTGCCGCTGCTCCCATCTTGTCATTCCCGCCTTCGCGGGAATGACAAGAGGGAGGAGTGCATCTCTCGATTCAGAATATATAAGTGATAAGCTACGAACAGATGTAAAAACACCCCGATGAATCGGGGTGTTTTTATCTGAATGCTTGTCTTAGAACACGAGAGAAACGGTCTGTTTCACACCATCTGCTCCCACATAAACCGCCTCAGCTTTGGTTGCACTTACCCATTTCACAGACTCCCAATGCGCCGTAGCGCGACCAATTCCGGTATCACCGGTTGGTTGCCCTTCGTTCCAATCTGCTTTAAGCGTAGTGAGTGTTTTTATCGTATTCGTATTGAGATTGAATCCGCGAATCGCCTGAGGGTTATCGCAGCCCGCCCCTCCACACGTCAGATCGAGAAGGATGGCGCGTCTATCACCACCCCAGACGACCGTTTGGCGATCGCCTACCGGTGTAATAGGGAAGGCGCGGTCTTCATCCACGCTATAGACAAATGTAATGCGTGGGGTCGGCTGTCCGGCGCCACAATTCCCTGTACTGGAACATGCATCCGCGTCAAAGCTGATAAGGACATCTTGTTTTCCATGGCTGAAATCCTGTGGCAAGGCCGAGAATAAAAATGGAGCAAGAGATTTTCCATCTTCATCCGTAGGTAAGACGCGTGCGGGTAAGATGATACGCTCTTTACCCGTCGTATCGACGAGTAGCAAACGATTGGTACCAAAGCAAACAGTCCCTTTATAGCTTGCGCCATCAAAAGACACCCCTTCAGGGACTTGATTGCATTCGTGACGAATTTGAATCGCCCCTTTTTTAGTTCCAACAGATAACATGTTGACGCTGTACCATTTTTCTTCCGGAGCGGCGGAAGGAGGGGTGGGAGCCGCCTCAAGCGCGGTCGGAGCTGCGGGGACAGGGATAGGTGGTAAAGCTGCCATCGGCGCGTTCATTTGAGGTGTGCGTGCATCCATCGCCATCCGATCAAGGCGTTGACCTATGTGCCATAGCCCACCTAACACGAGGAGTAGTGTGATGACAGCAATAGATAACGCGAGCTTACCGGATTTATCTTGTGGAGCGGGCGCCGGGACTGAAGAGGGAGCAGAAGGACGGATGGGTTGGTCCATAGGGGATTAACCAAGAAGAAGAGCAAAGAAGAGGATCATACCGACGAACGTATTCACAAGAGGAAAACGTTTATAAATTGGCATGAGATCGTCTATGCGTGTGAGTGAGATATACATGAGTATAACATAGAAGATTCCAAGCAAGAGAAAGACATATCTTAATCCCATTGTATTCACCGTGAAGCAAACAATGACGGCCGAAGTAGCATACAACACGGCGCAAAGAAGAAGCGTTTTTCTTGCTCCAAGTTCAGTGGCAATGGTACGCAATCCTGCTCCTGTATCCGCTTCTATATCGGGCACAGCGCTATACGCATGCATGGCCATACACCAACAAGCACCAGCAAGTGTGGCGTGCCAGGGAAAGCGGAAGTCTACTCCAAAGCCGTTCACGGGAGGGGAAAGGGAAACGTAGCTGATAAGACCTGGAAGTAAATACAAGGTGTTGAATGCGCTATCAAGAAACGGTCGTGCTTTTGCCCGAATGGGCGGAGCGGAATAAAAGATGGCGAAAAAGAAAAACAGACACAGAAGTAATCCTGGTACCACCGCGATAGGACTGAATGGGCTAAACGCCAGGCTACTTAAGGCGAGGAGTATCCAGGGAATTTGTGCCAAAACAATGTAGACAATAAGACGCGGGATCCGTTCTTGTGAAAGGCGTGATTCGTAGCCTTGTTTTTTGGGGTTGAGGGCATCTGTATCTACATCAAAAAGATCATTCACTCCATAGAGGAGTAGGTTCGCGGGAAATAAGAAATAGCCCAAAAGAAGAATCGTCATGCCGGCGATACCAAGCAGGAGTTCCGGTTGTTCTCGCCATAGGTTGCTTATCAAAAGAGGGAGGCCGGCGAAAAGACCTTCTTGAAAATATCGAAGAGCTCGTACGCGAGCCAAGAAATCCAACCGCACCCAATCCTCAATGCGAATCGCGGCGACCAGTCCAATCAAAAATGGCCCAAATAAATACAGCCAGAAGCGTGGACGGCTTATGCGCACTACCCAACGGAGTTCCTTCCAAAGAGATGTGAAAAAAGAAGTCATAATGCTATCCTAGCGCTGAAAAGCTAATATGAATAGGATATTTCTCTGGATACTTGTGATGCTGGGTTCGGCGGTCGGAGGCTGGATGGCCTCTGATTGGCGTTATACGCCTATATTTATCACGGGTACACTCACGTTTCTTCTTCTTGGAGCGGTGATTCCCCTCTACCTCTCAATCGCATCATATGGCTTACGTGTGGCTCTTAAAGGGCTGATGAGCCTCTCCATCTTCGCTTACCTCATCGAAGGAATAGGGGTGCAAACAGGTTTTCCTTACGGATCTTTTCAATATGTTGGCGGTCTTGGGCCCTTGGTTGCAGGTGTACCCATGCTTCTTCCACTTGCCTGGGTTCCTCTTATGCTTGGAGCCTGGCAAATTGCCAGACGCACAACCAAGACGGTTGCTTCCGGTATTTTTTTGTCGGCATGGATCCTCGTCGCGATCGATCTTGTGCTTGATCCTGGAGCGGTCTCGCTCGGGTTATGGAAGTATGCCACGCATGGAGCGTATCACGAGGTTCCCTGGACGAATTTTGCTGGATGGGTGCTCTCGGGCTCAATCGGGGCGTGTATATCGGCGCGCATTCTCCAAGCCTACAAAGGATCATTGGTGTACTGGTGTTTACCTCTCGCATCAAGTATAGGGTTCTGGTTAGTGGTGAATGCGCGTACCGGTTCAGTCACGCCGACCCTCATCGGAGCCATTTTGCTCATTGGTCTGACAATCCTTGTTTGGCGTGACGAAAACGCGCGTATTTGCTAGAGTTGAAGCATTCCTATGCTTTCTTCCACCATTGCAAAATCCATGATCGAGCGCATGGCGCTCCTCGATAAGAGTCGCCGTGAATTGCAACAAGTCTCCTCTGAAGCTCTGGCGGCGAGCAAGCGTGCCATTTTTGCGTATCATCGTGATGACGAAGCGGCGGCGCATGAACAGCTCGACCTTGCGCGCGAACGCTTGCGGGTGGGGGCAGCTCTTGTAAAAAAAGTGAGCAAACTCGCCCAGGAAGGAAGTTTCCGCGCCGCGCAAGAAGAATACGCAGAAGCAGATCTTTTGCGCCAATATCTCGAGCGCGGTCAACTCGGCAAAGTAGACGGTATCTCCGATGATGCCGAGATCTATCTCGGCGGTCTGTCTGATATGACAGGCGAGCTTGTGCGCCGTTCCGTGTTGCACGCAACCGAAGGTGATCACGAAACCGTCGAACGTATTTTTGAAGATGTACGCCGTGTCGTTGAATTACTGATGGAAATGGATTTGACGGGTGCTTTACGAACCAAGCTTGACCAAGCCAAGCAAAACCTCCGTAAACTCGAAGAAATCCGCTACGATCTTTCCTTGCGCGGCGAGTAGGGTCGAGTCCTTTGATCGACTATGAATGTCCTGATCCTGGGTCTAGGTCAATATCCTCACGGAAGCGGAATTGAGGCCGCCGTTTTTTTTGCCGAACAAGGGGCGAGTCTTATTGTGACCGACCTCAAATCAAAAGAAGACCTAAAGGACAATGTTCGACGCTTATCTAAATACAAAAATATCCAATTCGTTTTTGGTGAGCATCGTCTCAAGGATATCGCCTGGGCAGACGTTGTCGTTCCAAATCCACGTGTCCGACCCGATAGTCAGGTCTTTCAAGAAGCCGTTCGTCTAGGAAAAAGAATTGAGTCGGATATTTCATTATTTTTAGAACAGTGTCCCGCCCCTGTGATTGGGGTCACAGGCACGCGAGGAAAGAGTACGACCTCAACTCTGATAGCGGAAATGCTCAAGGCGGATGGTCGCACCGTGCATCTCGGGGGAAATATTTTAATCTCACCCCTTGCGTTTTTGCCAAAGGTGAAAAAAACCGACTGGGTTGTGTTAGAGTTAAGTAGTTGGCAGCTCGAACTTACGGGACGCAAAGGTATCTCACCTCCTTACGCCGTCTGGACGAATCTCATGCGTGACCATCTCAATACCTATGGGAGTATGGAAGAGTATGGAGAAGCCAAAGCGCAAATATTCCGCCACCAAACAGGGAACGGACTCGTACTTTTGCCGGCAGACACGGCCTTTGATCCCTACGCAGAAAGCGCACCTGGAGAAGTTATGCGTATCGGTAACGGCAAAGATCAAGGCTTACTCTTAGTAAATAATGTCACACTTCGTCTGCCTGGCGAGCACAATCGTCAAAACGCTGCCTTCGCGGTCGCGCTCTCTCTCCACCTGGGTGTAAAAAAGACCACCATAAAAAACGTGTTAACAACATTTGCCGGATTACCCAATAGACTAGAAGAAGTCGCAACGATCAAAGGAGTGAAGTATATAAATGACACAACGGCCACGACACCGGATGCGACGATCGCGGCATTAAACGCCTTCACACCTAAGGAAGGAGCGTCTCTTCATTTGATTTTTGGAGGCGCGGATAAAGAGCTTGAGTTTGACGAGGTAGCCTCCCTCATCAAGAAAAAAAAGCCGTTTGTCTATCTCTTGCCTGGAACCGCGCATGAGAAGATTGTGACCGCCTTCAAAAAAGCGCGCGTATCATATCTTGAAGGAAAAGATCTCGCAGATGCCTTTGCATCTATCAATCAAGAAAAGAAAGCGGGGGATATCGTCCTTCTCTCTCCCGGTTGCGCGAGTTTTGGTTTATTTAAAAACGAATTTGACCGTGGTGAAACCTTTGTTCGTCTTGTGCGCGCTCTTACATAAGTCACATGCTCGTCCTCGTCCTTGTTTCCGCTCTGCTTTCCTTTTGCGTCGCTATTCTCACGCGCCGCCTGGCCTTTAAGATTCAGGCGGTTGACGCTGTTCAAGGCGGAAGAAAGATTCATACCCAGCCAACTCCTTTATTAGGAGGAGTTGGAATCGGAGCGACCATCATCCTGGCCACCATCGCTCTCACCATCATTCATCCCGGCGCATTCGATGAGGTCTTTCTCGTGCGAATTGGCGGTTTTCTCGTCGGTGTCCTTATTCTCGTTATCGGCGGTAGTCTAGATGATCGACACAATCTCAGACCTTGGATGCAGATCTGTTTTCCCGTTGCTGCCGCCCTGTGCGTCATGCTTACCGGGACGAGTATCTTAGAGATTTCGAGTTTAGCTGGTAAAGGCGTTTGGAGTTTAGATTGGTGGCATGCAAGCACGACGCTCTTCGGTCACGCGCTCCGCTTCGTGTTTCCTGCCGACTTGCTCACACTCGCCTGGCTTTTAGGCGTGACCTATGCCACCAAGACCATGGATGGAATTGATGGTCTTGTAACGGGTCAGACGGTCATTGGAATTTTACTCATCATTTTGCTCGCCCTGAGTCCACGCTTCTATCAACCTGAGATTGTTGTCATCGCCGCGATCATCTTGGGTGCCTTCGCGGGCTTCTTGCCGTGGAATATTTCCCCTGCGCGCCAATTTCTGGGGGAGTCGGGGAGTACGCTTGCGGGCTTTAGTTTGGGATTTTTAGCGATCGTATCTGGAGCAAAAGTTGCCACCGCCTTTATGGCGCTAGGAATTCCTTTGGTGGATTTTTTGCGGGTCATCCTCAGACGTATTCATGCAGGGCGGTCGCCGTTTCAAGGCGATGATGCCCACCTCCATTTTCAACTCCTTCATCTCCAGTTCACTCCTCGACAAATAGCCGCTTTTTTCTGGATGTTGACGCTGATCTTTGGGCTAGCGGCGCTTGGATTGCAAACGCGTGGCAAGACCATCTTGATCATTGGGTTAATTGCGGTGACTCTCATGTTGGCCTTGGGTGCGGCGCGTTTACGCTCGTCCATTTCTGCTACATGGCGTAAGCGAGTGCTGATCCTCACAGCTCTTATTGCGCTCGCGGTGGGAGCCTGGTCCATCTGGGGGTTGTGGCGCGAATATGTACGCCGTTCGGATATACAGGTTGTCCAAGTACAAAACAAGCAATTATTCATCGAGCTGGCAGATACGCCAAAAGAACGCGAACAAGGCTTAAGCGATCGTCCCTCAATGCGCACCGATCACGGCATGCTTTTTGTCTTTCCCAAGCCAGACCGCTATACGTTTTGGATGCCACGCATGCAGTTTGATTTGGATATCATTTGGCTCAATGGCTCACGGATCGTAGACATTGTCCGTTTACCGGCACCGACATTGGTACAAGAGGTGCCCGCGCGCCACACCCCGGCAGAGCCCGCGGATCGGGTACTCGAACTTGTTGCTGGTCAGGCGGCTGTCCATGGGTTCGTAAAAGGAGCAATTGTTCCGCAGTTGGAAATTGGAGTTGCGCAAGACAAATAAGAAAAAGCCTTATATCTAGGCTTTTATTAAGGAGAAGCACGTCTTCCGGAGGCCATTGACAAGTTCACCCGTTTCCTCTATTATTAGCCCATCTTTTCAAGCCATTGGCTCACTTTACTATGATTGCCGTGATTCACACCGGAGGAAAACAATACCTCGTCAAACAAGGAGATGTTATTAAAATCGAGAAGCTTGACGCGAAAATTGGCGACAAGGTCATGTTTGAGACGCTTATGTCCGCCGAAGGCGAAACCGTGAAGCTCGGCACCCCTTCATTGGGCCAAAAGGTCACGGCTGAAGTCTTGGAACAAGGCCGCGATGCCAAAGTCGAGGTCGTGAAATACAAAGCCAAGTCCCGCTACACCCGCCGCACCGGACACCGCCAATCCTTCACCAAAGTGAAGATCTCCCAAATCGCGTAAAAACAGTGAAACCCCTCGGACACGTCCGGGGGGTTTTAAGTTACGAGGGATTGCTCTAAAAAGCAGAATCCCTCGGATGAGGATCCGAGGGAGGGGTGTAGATGAGATGGTTGCGAGGATCAGAATGGCTTGCCTCTTGTGCGTACGAGCGCGGACGCTTCTTTATCGGCATCGAGCAGTATTTCAGGGGCAGGCATTCCTTCCTCCACTTCTAGAAGCTGTCTGCGAAGGCGGTGGATCTCCGCGTTTCTTTGTTCGATGACATCCAGTTCTCTTAGGTCAGCGAGAGCACGCCGCCAACGCTTGACGCTTACCATTTCAAAAAAATTTATAATAAGCAGGATAAACAGGAAGCTTCGAAAGCCTCCGGAAGAAACGGCTACTCCAAGACTTGTATAAAGAATTATCGAGATCAGGACAGAGGTGAGTCCCGTGCGTTCTGTTGCGCAGATATGAGAGAGTTGAGATCTGAGTGAGCGGGCTTTATTTAGCCCATGCTTCAAGTGGTCATACCTGATCCCCGTCCCCGCATACATAGCCATAAGAGCAAGAATCACTAAGAAGCTAGGCAAAGCAAAGTAATTGTAAAGAACAGGAAGTGCCATCACCATGAAGAGCTGCACTGCTGGCCATGGCACAATGCCCTTCCAAGCGGGTGGATCCATCTGCCGGCCAAGAAGCTCTGATATTTTTTGCGCATACACTTCTTCTTGTTCTACGATCGCCGCTCTGATTCTCAGGATTCTTAGATGTGCGTCTCGGTATATTGTCTCGATCCGTACGCCCGTACCCTCATCTTTCTTTGTCATGGTGCACCTCGACCTGTATTTAGTGGGTATTTTATGAAAAAAGTCAATCCCAACCTTTAAAAAGCAGAAGCCCTCGGATGAGGGGCCGAGGGGTGGTGGATTAAGAGAAGAAGGAGTGTGGGAGAGGGTTTAGCGCCGGCCTCTGTTTGGGTCTTTGACGCTCCGAGCGTCGAGGTCCACTTCTACGGAAGCCGGCGGTTCGGTCTCGCCATGTCCGAGCAGAGCTGCCAGCTCTCTCCTGACAGTCGCGAGATCTTCTTCTATCGCCTTACGCTGCTTTCCGATCTTGAGTGCTTTGTGTGCCCAGAGAGCCCGTGGCCAATTGGTGAGGGCGGTCTGTAACAGGCAAAAGACAGCGGCAGAGATAAACTCAAGAGTTTTAAACAGGGGCATCCAGAAATACCAACGGACAACGAAGACCATGAACATCACAGTTGCTATGTAATATGCAGCCTCTGAGTGAAGGATCCGACGCTGTTTCTTCGGATCTGAGGAGCTGATCGGGAGTTTATATCCTTTTACGAAGGAATAGAGGGAGAGTCCGCTGTATAGCGCGAAGAAAAGTGTGAGCATGGTAAGCCACGGCGCACCATGCGTGAAGAGCAGGATCGTCCCCAGAACGATGGTTGTCAGGGGCGTAAACCACGAACGAATGGCGATAGTGCGCTTGGCGTGTTTGACGTCTCCTGCTGACTGCTCGAGGAGGCTGGAGTCGAGGTCGTCCAGAGCTCGTTCTAGCACCTCTGCTCTTTCCTGAAGTTCGTGGACGCGAGGGTCGACGCCACGGAACGCGGAGTCTCCGAGAACAGGAGGGGCTTCAGCTGAACCACCATCGACGGCGCGTACATATGTCAGATCATCCTTCTTAATTATCATGGTGCACCTCGACCAGTATTTAGTGAGTATTTTATGAAAAAAGTCAATCCCTACACCTAAAAAGCAGAAGCCCTCGGATGAGGATCCGAGGGGAAGAGTGAGGTGGCAAAGATCAGCGTTTGGCTTTGTCTGGAATAGCCGCCGCGTCGTCACCATTATCCTGTTGCAGAACCTCTTGTCCACGCAGCCGACTTTCCTGCTCACGAGCCTCTTCGAGCTGCGCTTGTACTTGCCGGCACTGCTCATCCAGCTTGAGTGTCCTTCGTGCCCACCAGGCTCGCCTCCAGTTTGTAAGTGCGGTGTGCATGATGAGGAAGGAGATAAGGCGCAAAAGGAATTCGTAGCGAGAAAGGGCATGTTCGAGAAAGAACCACCCCAAAAAGAAGATCCACGTTGCCATGGATGAAGCGTAGTAGGCGACCTCCGAATGGATGACGGCCGTTTTTTCGAGGGGCTCCTTGGGCTTGATCGGAAGTCGATGCTCTCGCATCACGGAATACAGCGAACACCCGATATAACCCACGAAGATAAGAGCGAGCCACTTAAAACCAGCTGAGCCATAGGTTGTAAGCAGAGCTCCGCACATGATAAGCGTTGTCGGGATCATGAGCAGAGTACGAATGATGATGCCGCGTTTGGCATACCTCTCGACTGTCACCTCCGGTTTGCTTAGACCGTTGTTGATGTCGATCAGAGATCCCTCCAGTCTTTCGATAGCCTCACGCAGTCTGAGGAGCTCGGGATTCACCCCCCGCATCGGGGGGTCGCCCACACGCACCCCCGTCCTCCGATCATCTTCTTTTGCCATGGTGCACCTCGACCTGTATTTAGTGGGTATCTTACGAAAAAAGTCAACGGCCGTGGCTCTAAAGTCCCGTCAGGGATAGGCCACATCTTATACGAATGACAAAAGGTTCGGGGGAGGAGTTCCAAGAAAATAACGGTAGCCCAAAGATACCCGTTTGGTTGGGCTAGTACTCCTCCCCCTGCCCCTCCTCACCGGAGGAGGGGAGAATAAACGTCAGGACTCTTTCCGATTCACAAGCGCATCCGCCAGGGTATGCGCATCGGCATATTCAAGAGCTGCCCCCGTGGGAAGTCCGCGGGCTAAGCGTGTCACCTTGACCCCTAAGGAGGAGAGTTGTTTGCGTAAATAGAGGGCGGTCGTGTCACCAGGAAGATCTGCATCCAGTGCCAAAATAACCTCGCGGATGGGGGAGGAGGGTTCGCGTAAACGGGTGACGAGCGACGCGATCGTGAGTGTATCAGGGGTGCGTCCCTCGATGGGATCTAATGTTCCGCCGAGAACGTGATATCGTCCTTTAAAGACGCCTGTTTCTTCTACGGACTGCACATCTTGGCTCGTAGCTAACACACATAATAGGGCTTGGTCCCGAGAAGCGTTGCGGCAAATGGAGCATGGCGAATGATCTGCCCATTGATGACAGGTTGAGCAATGGGTAATCGAGCTCGCGAGTTTTTGCACGCTACGCGCAAAACGTTCGATAGACTCTCGCGGTTGTGTCACGAGCCAATAGGCATAGCGCAAAGCCGCCCTTGGTCCCACGCCGGGGAGACTATCAAAGGCCGCCGCCGCATCATGAATGGGCTCGGGGAGAGGCATAACGAAAGATTAGGGTCTAGAGGTAGCCCCTTTTCCCCGTCATCCCGAACGAAGTCCGACGAAGAGAGGGATCTCGCAGCGGAACAGGCATCCTTCAGATTAGGGAGACCCGTTCCGGTCGAGATTCCTCAGTCGTCGCGGACTCCTCCTTCGGAATGACAGGAGAGGATCGGTGTTTTGTGTCTACGACTTCATCGCATCACCAAACTCTTGCGCAAGATCAAGGCCGCCAATATCTTTCAATTTACTTGCCATCACGCGTTGGATTTTTCCGATGGCATCATTTGTGGCTTCTACAATCAATTCTTGAAGTTTAACCCGATCATTCATGACGCTTTCGTCAATGGACACCGATAAAATTTGTTGATTTCCATTGATGACGACCTTAACCTTGCCCCACCCAGCTGTACCCTCGGCAGTCTCTTGTGCGAGAGCGGCTTGAATTTCCTTGGCGCGATCTTTCAGGTCTTTGAATTGTTTGAGCTTAGAGAACATGGACATATAGTGGAAGAAAGTAGGTAGTAGGTAAGTAGGTAGCTAGAACGGATTTCCCGCCCCTATCATGGAACTTCCGCTGCTAGGTGGCAAGGGGGGTTTATTCATGCCCGGCGGCATGCCCATGGGGGATTTTTGGAGGGAGCGGAAACTGGTACGAGCCGCGTCGAAGTAGAGTTTAACAACTCCTACGGGGCCATTACGATGTTTAGCGATATGGATCTCAGCCAAATTTTGTTCTTCCGGCGATAAATCCTCTGGGCGATAGTTTTTATCAGCGGCTTTACGATAGATGAACATCACGACGTCGGCATCCTGCTCGATCGAACCCGATTCACGCAAGTGCGCCAAGCGGGGGATCGCTGGTTTCTGTAATTCGACACTACGCGAGAGCTGAGAAAGGGCGATGACCGGCACATTCAATTCACGAGCAATCGATTTTAACCCACGAGTAATCTCAGAAATTTCTTGGGTACGATTTGCATCTCCTCCTTTGGTACGGCTTTCCATCAGCTGTAAGTAGTCGATCACAATCATGCCGAGGCCGTGCTCCATCTGTAAACGTCGACACTTGGTGCGGATCTCCATGATGTTGGCATTTGCCGTGTCATCAATATAAATCGGGGCTTCGGATAAAACACCCAACGCATGACCGATGCGTGGAAAATCATCATTATTTGGATCTTCGGACAGTTTTCCGGTACGCATTTTCCAAAGATCTACGTTCGCTTCCGCACAGATCATACGATCAACCAACTGCTCCTTTGACATTTCCAATGAAAACAAGCCAACCGACACACGTCCTTTTACGGCCGCTTGGCGAGCCAAATCCAGAGCGAAGGATGTTTTTCCGCAAGCTGGACGCGCGGCTAAAATAATGAGGTCACTTTTTTGTAACCCGCCCAATAGCTGATCAAGGTCTGGATATCCGGTTGAGACACCGCGCAACTTTCCCTTTTCACGATGCAGCTCATCAATGCGGTCAAACGCATCGGCTAAAACATCTCGAATCGCCGTAAAGGAGCGTTTTAAAAATCGTTGCGAAACATCGAATAAGGTCCTCTCGGCCTGATCTAAAAGATTTTCCACGTCCTCCGCTTCTTCGTATCCGAGAGCGGTAATTTCTCCCGCCGCTTGCAAAAGTCGACGTAGCGTCGCTTTCTTCTGGATGATTTCCGCGTAATGCACCACGTGACTCGCAGTCGGCACGCTATTCGCAAGGGCGATCAATTCTGCGCGCCCACCAATTTGTTCAAGCTCGCCTTTCTCCGTCAGACGATTGCCCAACGAGAGAAGATCGATTGGCTCATTACGTCGATACAAATCCAACATCCCTTCATAGATGCGGCGATGTTTATCGGCGTAAAAGTCTTCCGGCGAGAGTTGATCCGCCACTTTGATCATTGCGTCTTTATCGAGGAGAAGGGAGCCTAAAAACGACTGCTCAGCTTCAAGATTCTGGGGGGTGAGGCGTTCTAGGGTGGCCATATGGGGGCATCTTAGGAGGGTTGTGCCGAACAAGCAAGAGAATAAGATGAGGGTAGGCTGTGGGGTTCGTGGGGAAGGTTATGCACAGTGCCTCTCGTGAAGAGGGGCGGGATCTGCTATACTCACATCATCTCGTTTTTTCGAACCTTCTATGAAGATCATTGTCTATTCAACGCCAACCTGTCCTTATTGTAAGCTAGTCAAAGACTACCTACGTGAAAAGCAAATGCCCTTTGAAGAAATTGATGTTGCAGCCAACGGCGAAGCCGCCAAAGAAATGGTCAAGATTTCCGGCCAGATGGGCGTGCCGGTTGTAGATGTTAACGGACAAATCATTGTTGGATGGAATAAGCAAGCCTTGGAAGATGTCCTTACACACCAGAAGCATGCGCTAGCGGCCTAACAATAAATATAGAAAAACACTCACGAACTTCGTGAGTGTTTTTCTATGCGTCTTGTAATTAGGCTTTGCCGAGTGTCTTCTCGCCTGGATTCCATTCCATGGGACACAGGTCGCCGCTCTGGAGCGCTTTGACGACGCGCAGCACTTCTTTAACGGAACGGCCAACCGAGCCAGAGCTGATCAAGGAATATTTTACCTTGCCTTCTGGGTCGATAATGAAGAGACCGCGTTCTGCGAGCCCGTCTTGTTCGTTGAAGACCTGGTAATCGCGAGAGATCGCATGTGTCGTGTCGGCAAGAATAGGATACGTTACCTCTGCAAGGTCGCGTTCAAACCAGGCTTTATGGCTCCACTCAGAGTCTGTAGAAGCGGCGAGTACCTCGCAATTCAAGGCTTTAAACTCGCTCTCGTGTTGAGAGAAGCCTTTTAATTCCGTGGGACAGATGAAAGTAAAATCCCGTGGGTAAAAGAAGAAGACGAGCCACTTGCCTTTGTAGTCAGACAAGCTGATTTTGGTGAAATCGTTATTGCTTTTGTTGCTGCCTTTTTGATACGCCGTTACCTTGGAAAAATCAGGTGCTTTTGTGTCAACTTGGATCATAATATAGTTAAGTATCGTGTATCGAGCGACGAAAAGTGGGGTATGTCCGCATTCTCGATACTGGATACACGATACTCGATACTAAATATATTAGCGTTTTGCGTTTGTGAATAATTCGTTCGCCTTATTCCAATCAAGATGCTTCCACCACTCCGCGATATACGCTTTGCGGTCAGAGCCGTAATCGATGAAGTAGGCGTGTTCATACACATCGAGAACAAGAACGGGCATGCAGCCCCAAATTCCGCCTTGGTTGTGGCTATCTGCGGTGTAGACGCGCAAAGCTTGCTCATGCGTGTCCCAGCACAGAACGACCCAGCCGCGCGCGGCCATGCCACAGGCAGAAAAGTAGGCGAGGAAATTTTCTAATGAGCCATACTGTTCCGCAAGCGCATCTACGAGTTTGCCGCTTGGTTTTCCGTCTCCGCCAAGTACATCAAAGTACCATTCATGAAGATAGACCCCGTTGACGGCAAATGTTTCGCCGTCTTTAAGGCTACGCAACTCTGAGTATGATTGGTTGGCGCTGGACACGTCTCCGCCGCGTGATAATGCGGCAAGCTTATCTTGAATCTCTTTTTTCTTTGCAACGTACCCCGCGTATAACTTGTCATGATGGACTGTGAGGGTCTTCTCAGAGATCCCCTCCAGCCCACCGGTAAACGGTAAAGGTTTTGGTTCATTGGTCATAATAACACCCATTAAATACTCAGCTTCCTATCATCAGGGAGCCGAAACAGCCAAAAGGCCGTCCCTTTCTCTATACGCCATACGCGCCTGTTTGTCCACGGGTTTGAGGGATGTTCCTTGGGCTCTTTTGCGTTCAGTCTTCTCACGTACGCCGCGCATCATATATAGTAACAATCATCTATGTTTACACGTTTGATGCGGTTGGGGGTAGCAAGTGTCGGAATAGTCATGATGGGAGCGGGGTGCATGCCCGCTTCGCCCACTCCAATAGATACGCGGGTTGCGCCTATCTCTTCTGAGGCCGTAACCCAGCAGCTTATCTTTCGTACAGGAGATACCTTCGAGGTAAAACAAACCTTTTTTGGTCTAGGGAATCTTCCCTCTATACTATGGAAAGCCAAAGAACTCGGCCGCACGGTCAAGGTCGAGGCTTTTGAACCAAGGCAGACTGCTCGTCTTTCCTGGCTCGCGCAAACAGAGCAAGAGACGCAAGAATCTGCTCAAGCACGCGCGGCATATGAGGCACGCATAGCGCAGCGCAAAAAAGGGGATGAATATCCGCCGCCCCCTGCGGTCCGTAATGAAACCGTCACCGCACGTGGCAACGTAGAGTCTATTGATTTATTAGATAGTCAAACCTTATCTTTGCCGACCTACTGGACGCCAGGTATTATTGACGTCGCAAAGACACGCAGTGGTATTTGGCTCTCACAGAATAGTTACCGCGAACTAGAGCGCACGAGTTCGACCCTGGTGTACTTCGACGTTTCGAGTGATGCCGCCGCGCAGCTCCTCAAGTCATCAAAAGAATGGGTAGAGGCAATTAGCCGCTTACGTACGCAGTCGGCGCGCGTCACGGACGCACAAGATCCTGCGCGTTTACGTCTTGAAGGTGGTCTTATCGACTGGCCAATCGTGATCAATGGCCAGCGACAAACCGTCAAGGCATGGAAAGCGAAAAACGGCTTTGGAGAGCTCATTATTTTGGCCAATCAAGATAACCCACTTATCTTAAAGACCACGGTAAATCCAGTATTTCCTGGCCTCGGACGTGCTGCGCAGGGCAATACGGATTTAAACGCGCTGTTCGGCTACGAAATCACGGACATCAGTCTACCCAGATAGAAAATAACGAGATCATTCTATGCAACCCTCACATATTAAATTATTGCTTCTCATCTTGCTCATGCTGGGTGTAGGTGGGTACGTACTCTACTCCACGATCCCCGCGGCTGCCCCGACGAAAAAAAATGAACCAGCGGCTACGACAGCTACCTCCACCCTTCCTTCGGCGAACGTGACAAATGTTCGTATCGAAAAAAACGGCTCTGCCTTGACCATCACAGGCCAAGCCAAGAACGAAGTGGAGCCGTCCTTAACGGGTTTAGAGGTAGAAGTTAAAATGGCTTCCGAAACCATTCGCGCGACCTTTGATCGAGTGACAGCAGACATCCTCGTAGAAAATCGTGCTATGCGAGCCGGAACCGTGAGCGTCGACCTTAAAAGCATGAATACGGGTAATCCGGCGACCAATCAACGTCTCCTGAGTGCATTTGGATCGCGTGCCACACAAGACGAATTTACAAAAGCAACCTACGTGATCACGCGTATCGAGAAAGGGCAGGAGCGCGGAGCTATCGCGATCGGTATGCTTACGCTCAATCAGGTCACGAAAGAAGTTTCCGTTCCCTTCGTGCGTGAAGGTGGTGGGCTAAAGGGAGGAACAACGATCGATCTTGCGCAGTTTGGGCTACAGATTCCTGGCGCAGAAAGCATCTATCTCAAGTTCTTGCTAGGAGTAAAATGAGGACATAAAAAAATATCTGCTCTCTAAGAGAAAGCGGATATTTTTTATCGCATCTGCTGGGTTACGCGTGTCATCCACTTAGGGTCCACGGATACTTGTAGATCAAGGTACAGCCGACGGTTCGTAGAAGCTTGCCATTCTTTACGGACATCGCTCCCAATGGCTTTAAGCATACTTCCACCGGCCCCAATCACCATACGTTTGTATCGTTCGTCTGAAGTAAAAATCATGGCGGCGGCGTACATAAGCTCCGCATTCCGCTCTTCCAGCTGTTGCACCTCTACATGGATGGAGTAGGGGACTTCTTCACGAAGATGAAGAAAACATTTTTCACGAATTAATTCAGCGAGCCAACGAGGATGGGTGAGGTCTGTTCGTTGTTCAACGGGATAGTGGGGCTCTCCTTCGGGGACAAGAGCAAATAAGGTATCGACTAATCGATTTACATCTGTTCCACGTAGAGCAGAGATTTCTAGCGTACTGAGCTGCCCAACGTCGATCTCACGTGCAGCATCCAAAAACGGACGTTGAGATTCTGTTAAGTCACTCTTATTGATGACAAGTACGATAGGTGTCGTAAGCGCACGCAATTTTTGCTGAATCATCTCTTCTTCTGATCCCGGTTCTCGTCCTGGGTCCACCACATATACGATGGTATCGATGCCCTCTAATTGCGTATCGACAACAGTATTTAAATGTTGTGAGAGAACGTCGCGTTTGCCTAAAAACACCCCAGGGGTATCCACAAACACCAGCTGCCCACGTTTTTCGCTGAAGATACCGCGCACAGGTTCACGCGTGGTTTGAGGACGAGGAGTCACGATGGCGACTTTTGTGCCGATGAGGGCGTTTAACAGGGTGGACTTTCCGACATTTGAGCGACCGACAAGGGTTACGAATCCAGATTTTTTTGAGGTAGTCATAGGTGAGGTGGGCAGTCATTGTGAGCGTGTCCGGTAAAACGACACTGTTCAGAATGACAAGGGAATTAAGACAACTTGACTATAGCAGGTTAGGCGATACGCACAAGTTTTGTCACAACTTCTACGTGTGGGGTTTGAGGAAAGAGGTCGAGCGCTTCTATCGCGTCTACACGATACAATGTCTTGAGCGGCTTTAATTCCTCTACGAAACGCCGGTAATTGCATGAGACATATACGATCGTGGGCGGCTTCTTTTCCAGCAACATCTCCAAGGCACGTGGATGCAAGCCAGAACGAGGCGGATCAATAATCACCGCGTCAGGATTAAGCGCCTTCCAATCTAAGTCTTCTGCGGATCCTGCTCCAAATGTCGCTTGTTCTGCGACGTCGTTCTCAATCGCATTCTTTCGAGCGAGTTCGATCGCGGGCGCATCCAGTTCATGTCCGTAGACTCTCGCACCTGCTTTCGCGCAGGCGATCCCAAAGAATCCCGAGCCGCAATACAGATCCATGATAAGTGGAGCAGGAGAAGGGGAAGAAGTTCGATCAAGGCCTAGAAAACGTAATACGGTCGTTTGCAAGCTAGCTGCCATGTCTGAATTCGTTTGAAAGAAAGAATTTGGATGGACAAGATACCGAAGTCCATTTACTTCTTCGCTGAGGTATTCCTTGCCATGCAATAGCGTCAGTGTCTTCGCAAGTGACAAATCCGTAATCTCCGGATTCTCGCCGAGATAGAGTGTGGTTGTAAGAGGAGCGAGTCGATCTGTAAGCCCCTTGCGAGCTACTTCAGAAATCGCGGCTGAGTCTTTGACGATGATCGTCACCATCCGTTCGTTTGTATTCCGGCCTAAGCGAATGACGCAATACCGAATCAAGCCCGTATGCCGACGCGCATCCCACGCAGCGAGTTCATGCTCCTTCATCCAGTCGCGCACGTGTTGCAGGATGACAGGCGTTGCCTCATCTAAAAGCAAACATGTTTGCAAATCTAGATATCGATTCCAAGAACCATATTCTTTGAGCCCCACCGTTCCTTGCCACCCCACCACGTAATCCATGCGGTTACGGTAATGCAGCGTATTTGTCGACGGGACAACCTCTTTAATACGTTCCTCGTGTCCCGCGCGTTCTAGTGCTTGGTTGATTTGCGTCCGTTTGAGCGCAAGTTGAGTGGGATAGCTCATGTGTTGCCATAAGCATCCACCACACACGCCTGCATGTGGGCAGGGAGCCGTGACACGATTTTGAGACGCAGTAGCAACCCCCTTAAGATTCGCGATCCAATTCCCTTGGTCGCGTTTCACAAACGTGGCGTCTATCTCATCGCCCACCGCGGTAAAGGGAACCACGACTTGCCGCGTCCCATCGGCGGCATGCGGCATCTGATACGTAAAAACGCCACGGCCTTTTTCATCCATGCGCTCAATCCTCCCTTGTAAGTCATCTCCAAATTTCATGCCCGGAGCGTAGCGGGAAACGGGTTATTCGTCTAGCGCAAGAAGGAGGATTTCTATAAAGGGCAACTAAACCTCAAATATATTGCTAACATGAGGGATAATTGCTCTCTCTGGATTGACGGATATGGATAATCTTGATAAAAAACGGGGACGAAAGTGAGGTCTACCATGCTCAGTCTTGCAAAGAAGAAGGGTGCTCACGCGGCGGCTGGGTCGACCGACGCATCGCCTCCCGCCACACCGACTCCGGCCGCCGTCGAGATCCCGGCCGCGACCATGACCACTGAACCCCCTCCTGCCCGCGGGGAGCAGAGCCCTCTCACGTACCGCACGCTCGCCACGCCTGGGTGCTGGGACTGATCTATCCTCATAACATCTTCTCCCTCCACCTCCTTGGGTTCTCCCGAGGTCGTATTTTTTTCAGACGAAATATCTTATGCGTGAACTCCATCTCATTGCCCATGATCTTCGCTCGCGAGAAAACGTGGGTTCACTTTTTCGTACCGCAGACTCATTAGGGGTATCGAAGCTTTGGTTGTCAGGTTACACCCCTGTGCCACCGGATGAAAAAATTAGTAAGGTGGCGTTAGGAGCAGAGCGTTCCGTGGTCTGGGAGCAATGTACGGATGTAGAGAAAGTGATCGCGACGTTGAAAAAAGCGGGTGTGCCTGTCTACGCCCTGGAGCTAACCCCAGAGGCGGTTGATCTCAAAGACTTTGTCGCACCAGATCGAATAGCGCTTCTCCTTGGAGCAGAAGTCACCGGTATCCCGCCTTCTCTTCTTTCCCAGTGCGAAGGAGGAGCGATCAAAATTACCCAACAAGGGGTAAAAGAATCTATGAATGTTTCCGTCGCGGCAGGGATTGCAAGTTGGTCAATCCTGAGTCGGTAAAAGAATATCCAGAATGAGGTATCGACGATCATTGGATAAGATGATGTACTGACGTTGATATGCGTATCCTTCTCGCTGTCCAAGGAACAGGAAATGGTCACATCAGCCGTGCGCGCGATGTGTTTAAGTGTCTTAAGGAATACGAGCAGCAGGTGGACACGCTCGTAAGCGGTCTTCACTCGGAAGTCAGTCTCGGCGAGCCTTGGACGTATAAGCTTGATGGCCTTGGTTTTTTCTTTGGAAAGAATGGAGGGATTGATTATGCGCGCACGATGAAAGAGTTGCATCTCACCCGTTTTATAAAAAACCTGCGTTCATTTCCCATCAAGAATTACGATCTCGTGATCAGTGACTTTGAGCCTATTAGCGCCTGGACGGCACAGCTCCATCATATCCCTTGTGTGGCGATGAGTAACCAAGCAGCGTTTCTTTCTCCTAAGACCCCCCGTCCTTCTGATGGCCCGAGTGTGTCAGAGCTTATCATGCGCTACTTCGCCCCTGGCACAGAAACGATCGGATTCCACTTCCAGCGGTACGATACCTTCATCCATACCCCCATCATCCGGACCGAGGTTCGTCACCTCACACCCGTAGAGCGTCCTCAGGTTACGGTCTATTTGCCCGCGCATGATGATCGTGTCCTCGCGCGCGAATTTCAGCGCATTCGTGGCATTGAGTGGAATATTTTTTCAAAACATGTCCAGGCTGCGTATGAACAGGGGAGTGTGAAGGTTTCTCCGGTCAATGCAGAACGATTTTTGACGAGTGTAGAAACGTGCACCGGGGTCATCACCGCCGGTGGCTTTGAAACGGCTGCCGAAGCCCTGTTTTTAGGCAAGAAATTGCTCGTCATCCCCATGAAGGGGCAGTACGAACAGCTTTGTAATGCCGAAGCGCTTCGTCGCATGGGAGTCGCTACGCTCGAGGATGTTGGAGCAGACTTTGTGGAAAAGGTAGAGTCGTGGCTCACAAGTGACGAACGCGTTCCGGTTGACTATCCAGATGAAACCGCGATGATCGTGGCTGATATTTTGCGTCGTTACAAAAAATAATAAAATAGAATCCTCCTATGGCGATCACCCGAAAATTACCCGTTGCCCGTGTTGGCGAAATCGTGCCGGGACGTACCAAATCATTTCGGTTTGGACTCGCTCAAGGGATTGCGTATAATGACGGCGGCACGATTAAGGCCTTTGTCAATAAGTGCACGCATATGGGCGGGCCGGTTGAGCTTGCAGAGGCCGGTGGCGTGCCTCGTTTCCGTTGCCGCTGGCATGAAGCGGAGTTTGATCCCGCAACAGGAAAAGTCCTCCACGGACAAGCGCCCGCCGGAAGTATGCTGACTCCGATCCCGCTGACCATTGAAGGCGACCAATTATTCGCGACCTTAGAACTTCCCCCTGATCCGTTCGATTTTTAAGACATGCTCCGTTTTCTGCCGCGCCTATTTCATCGCCAAACTACGCACGTAACATCTGCGGCGCTGCTTTTGGGGATCGCATCCCTCCTTTCCCGTGTCGCGGGTCTCGTACGCGATCGCTTACTTGCGTCCCATTTTGGCGCAGGTGCTGCCTTGGATACGTATTATGCCGCGTTCCGGTGGCCGGATGCCCTGTATAATTTATTAATTGTCGGAGCGCTCACGGCGGGTTTTATTCCCGTTCTCACAGAGTGTCGTGAACAAGAAGGGGAGGAAGGAGCGGCGCACTTTGCCGGACGCACATTGAGTCTTGTCGCAGTGGTCATGTTATGCGTCTGCGTATTTCTGATCATCGCCGCACCTTGGATGGTGCCTGCGACCGTCTCAGGATTTTCCTCAGTCCAAGCGGCAGAAACAACTACGCTTACACGCATCATGGCGGTCTCGCCTCTGTTATTGGCGTTATCCGCCGTTATGGGAGGGGTGTTGCAGGCAACCAAACGGTTCGTCGCCTTCGCCCTCGCGCCTGTTTTTTATAACCTCGGCATTATTTTTGGTATCGTGTGCCTCGCACCTTCCTTCGGCATTCGTGGGGTCGCCTTCGGGGTCGTTATCGGCGCCGCCTTTCATGTCCTGATACAGGCCTGGTCGGTTCTACGTGCGCGTGCCTTACGCCTCGCTCTTCCTAAACGTCACGATCTCCGCCTACGCCGCCTGCTTGTCCTTATGGGGCCGCGAACCATCGGACTTGCTATCACACAATTGAATTTACTCATCCTGCTGGCGCTTGCCTCCTCTCTCGGTGATGGTTCGGTATCTGTTTTATCATTCGCAAACAACGTTCAAAGCGTGCCACTCGGATTGATCGGGATCTCATTCGCCGTTGCCGCCTTACCAGCTCTCGCAGAAGCTGCCGCCAAACAGGATCGTCAACAAACGACACGGCTCGTCACCACCGTCACGAGACAAGTGCTCTTTCTTATCATTCCTTTGGCTGCTTGGCTCATTCTCTTGCGCGCGCAAGTCGTACGTTTATTATTGGGTCAAGGCGCCTTCGATTGGAATGACACGCGCCAAACAGCGCTTTTAGTCGGCTGGTTCGCGGTCTCCTTGCCCGCTCAAGCGCTTGTGCCCCTCTTTGCCCGTGTTTGGTACGCCTATCAAAACGCACATATCCCGCTCCTCGTTGGAGTTATAGCTGAGGTCGTGAATATCGCTGCCGCCTTCTTGCTCCGGGCGCACTTCGGGGTCGCAGGGTTGGCGATCGCCTTCTCATTAGCGGCCGTCGTGCAGGGGATTGGGTTGTATTGGTTGTTAGTACGTTGCAAAATCATTGAATACAAAAATCCTTGGAAAGACATGTGGAAACTTTTCCTTGCGTTATGCGCAAGTCTTATCGCAGGCTATTTTGTACGTCATCTCGTTGGTACGCTTTTCCCCTTACGCTTTGTCTGGCAAGTCGTCCTGCAGGCGGGTGCCTCCGGACTTGCCTGTATCTTGACCTATGGCTTGATCGCGCACGTTATGCGCATCCATGAATGGCAAGAGCTCGTACACTTAATACGGGAACGTATCTGGAAACGTCGCGTGAACCTCACAGATGTAGATGCGACCGATTCCCAGATATCCGCTTCACAGTAGTTGGAGGTTTGTAACATTTTTAGGGGTAGATGGTATACATCCTTGTAGACTTTTACGCTTTCGTTCACTATATCTCTCATATGAACACATCTTTTAGGTTCTTGGTCTCTGCGGGCTTATTAAGCGCCACTCTCGCCTCTCCTGTCGCTGTTTTCGCCGAGAGCAATGCCTCTTCAACAGTGATGGCTCCTACGGTTACCTGTACTGATCGTGTCGCTAACTTCGAAGCCCGTCTCGAACGCACCCGCGCCGAAGCAGACGCAAAGCTCATTGCTGCTCGCGCCACGGCTGATGAACGGATTGCTAAGACGCAAGCTGATGTTGATACAAAGCTAGAAACTCGCCGTGCCGAAGCAGATGCTGCTCGCATGCAACGCGAGGTTAAACAGGACGAACGCGTCGCCAAGAATGAGGCGCAAAAGCGCGCCGTCGAATACTATCGCGCCTCTATGAGTATCGCGATCCAAAACCGTCGCGATAAATTAGACATCGCTCTGCAAGACTTCCGTAAAACACAAACACAAGCTCTTGCGGTTCGCCGTGCGGCCCATGACCAAGCCATCAACGCCCGTCGTACAGCGGTGAACGCCGCTGAGGCCACCTGGAAACAGAAGTGCAACTCCACCAACAAAGAGGAGCGTGCGGCTGCCAACAAAGCCTTCCGCGCTGCGCTTACCCAGGCACAAACCGCCTACCGACAAGCAACCACCGCGGCAAACAACGCCTACCAAGCAACCATGAAACAGGCAAAAACAACCCGCACCGCCGCAGAAACCCAAGCCCGCACCCAGTATCAAGACAATGCAAAAGCCGCGCGCACCACGTTCTTGACAGCGATGAAGGCAGCGAAGAAATAAATAATTGAAAAGTTAAAAGCTCCCCGAGGATATTGGGGAGTTTTTATAATCCTGATCCCTTGCTTTTTCGCTAATCTTTGGGCATTCTACGGCCATGGATCAAGCTCGTATTCGCAATTTTTGTATCATCGCCCATATCGACCACGGTAAGTCGACCCTCTCCGACCGTCTTTTGGAGATCACCGGTACCATCGAAAAGCGCAAAATGAAAGAGCAATTGCTCGATACCATGGAATTAGAGCGTGAGCGTGGCATTACGATTAAGCTCCAGCCCGCGCGCATGCGGTACAAAGCAAAAGATGGGGGAGAGTACGAGCTAAATTTGATTGATACCCCTGGTCACGTCGACTTTACTTACGAGGTTTCGCGTTCTTTGGCCGCCGTTGAAGGAGCGGTTCTGCTCGTTGATTCTACACAAGGCGTCCAAGCGCAAACGATCGCCAATCTCTATCTCGCCATCGAACAGAATCTTACCATTATCCCTGTTTTAAATAAGATCGATCTTCCAAATTCGGATGTAGAGACACGCGCCGCCGAACTCATGCATCTTATTGGCTGCAAACGCGAAGAGATTATTTGCGCTTCAGGCAAAACGGGGGTAGGCGTAGATCTCATCCTTGAACGGATCGTGAAAGAAGTCCCTCCCCCAACGGGAAACCCCGCCGCTCCATTTCGCGCGATCATTTTTGATTCCAAGTACAGCGATTATCAGGGTGTTATTGCCTATGTGCGCTGTGTCGACGGTTCATTGAGCAAGCAATCACCCATCCATTTTGTCGCGACCGATTCCCCGGGCACAGCGCTCGAACTCGGGTACATGAAGCCTGACCATATTGCTGCCGAGCGCATGGAAGCAGGGGACATCGGCTATATTGTGACTGGGTTGAAGGATATTTCTGCCGTCCGAGTTGGTGACACGATCACTACGGCGGGAGCGCCACTAGTGGCTCTTCCCGGCTATAAAGAAGTCCATCCCATGGTCTACGCTGGTCTATTTCCCATGGATGGAAGTGAATACGAAAAACTGCGTGATGCCATCCTCAAGCTTAAATTAAGTGATGCCGCCCTTACGTTCGAGCCAGAGCACTCGATCGCTCTTGGTTTTGGGTTTCGATGCGGCCTCCTTGGCATGCTACACCTTGAAATCGTCCAGGAACGATTGTCGCGTGAATTCGATATGGAAGTAGTGGTCACAACCCCTTCCGTAGGGTATGAGGTGACGAAAACGGACGGGGCGGAGCTCTTAGTAAAAGCCCCGGCGGCTTTTCCAGAGCCCTCGCGTATTCAGGAAACACGTGAGCCATACGTGACGGTCGATATCCTTTGTCCGAAGGACTATATCGGAAACGTGATGGCGTTGGTGCAAGATCGTCGAGGTGAATACAAAAATACAGAATACATCGATACGACACGTGCGCTCCTGCATTATCATATGCCGCTCGCCTCGGTCATTGTCGATTTTTACGATAAGCTCAAAGGGGTAACGGCTGGCTATGCCTCGTTAAACTACGATTTTCTCGAATATCGCGCTTCGCATATTGTAAAATTGGACATCTTAGTCGCCGATGAGCCCATGGAAGCCTTTGCAACCTTGCTGCACGAGAGCGAGGCCTATCGACGCGGGAAAGAAATTGTCGAAACCTTGGCAGAAGAAATCCCACGCCAACAATTCGTCGTAAAATTACAAGCCGCCGTTGGAGCCAAAATCATTGCTTCCGACCGCATCCAGGCCTTTCGCAAAGATGTGCTCGCGAAGATGTCCGGCGGGGACTACACGCGTAAGTCAAAACTCTTGCAAAAACAGAAGAAAGGCAAGAAGCGTATGTTGGAACATGGGAAGGGCGGAGTCGAGATTCCTTCCGAGGCCTTTATCAAAGTCTTGCGCAGAGGGTAAGATATACCCATATGGATCATCAAATGACCGAGCAGGAGCTAAACGCCATGCTCTCAAACATTAAAGTGATGCTGCTTGAGTATCGCTCAAATTATAAAGAGTACATGGAAGAGCTTTCTTCCTTAACTGGGTCATAACCTATGTCTGTTGAATCTCGGTCGGCATGGAAATTCACACATGAGGTATTAGATGATCCTGAAAGGAGGGCAAGGGTACTTGCAGAGTTGACTAGGCTCACTTCCTCGATTCCTGAGGCGCCCCCGGAACCTACGCCGGATGCGCCATCCAGTCTGGTGACAAAATTTTCCCGTTTGGCACGTGGAAGGGAGCAGTTATTTCGTGCGCTAGCGGGAGCGGTATTTGCCTTGGCGAGTGGAACAGAAATGCTGAATGATATGTCAGATATCATGGATAATAATCGCCCAGAAGCGGCACATATTTTGCAGGAATTGCAACAACATGTCGAGCAAAAAAGACGCAAGATGGCGGAGGCAGAAGAAGGTACGCAATCCATTCGTCGTGCTGCCTAATATGAAACACAAACACACCACCGCTGTTATGAAGGTCTTCGCCGCGTTTATGATCGTAGCGACGATCCTATTCTTGATCGCGCCTCTTATTGGAGGGGGGTTCTAGCCTCACCTCATCAAAAAGCAAGCTGCTTAACCTGCTTTTTGATTTCTTGCCTCCATGATGCTCGGTTGTCATGATGAAAGGTATGACACGTACCTGGAAAACGGCTGACCCGGCCCCGCAAGACTTTACCCAAACGGTAGATGTCCCTTCGCCCGTCATCGCACAGCTGCTTTGGAATCGTGGATTGAAAACAAAGCAAGCCGCGCAAGATTTTTTATCACCGTCTTGGGAAGACCATGTTCACGATCCCGCTCAATTCCGCCACATGCCTGCGGCGATTGAGCGTATTTTTGCTGCTTTAGAGAGGGGCGAGCGTATCACCGTTCATGGTGATTACGACGCCGACGGCGTCACTGGCTCAACCGTCATCATCACGACGCTGAGAGAAATAGAGCAAAAAATAAAAAGTATCCAGTATCCAGTATCCAGTATCGAGAATACGGAATACTCGAGACCCGATACTCTTATTGATTTCTACATTCCGCATCGTGACAAAGAAGGCTATGGCTTACACAAAGGAACCGTGCCAAAATTAAAAGAACGGAATACACGTCTCATCATTACTGTCGATTGTGGGATCGCCTGTGTCGACGAGATCGCCTTCGCCAAAGAGGAAAACATCGATACCATCGTGGTTGATCATCATCAATTTGGCGAGACGCTCCCCGATGGGTTTTTGATTCACCCCGGTTTACCCGAAGAAACATATCCCTTTAAAAAACTCGCTGCCGTTGGGGTTGCGTATAAATTCGCCTGTGCGCTTTTAGATGCCGCCCGCGCGCGTGGGCTTACTATCCAACCGGGCTGGGAAAAATGGCTGTTAGATCTGGTCGCGATTGCCACCGTGACCGATATGGTGCCATTGATAGGGGAGAATCGGGTTTTAGAAATGTATGGCCTGAAAGTTCTGAATAAAACGCGCCGCCTTGGTTTACGTGCCCTAATTGAGGCCTCGGCGCTTGAGTATGGAAAGATGGATAGCGAATCGATTGGATTCGCACTCGGTCCCCGCATCAATGCTGCGGGCAGAATGGAGCATGCCGAGCTCGCATTACGTCTCATGCTTGCCACAACCGAAGACGAGGCCAAAGATCTTGCGAAGCAAGTAGAGCGCTGCAATCGTGAACGCCAAGAAACCACGAAAAGCATGATGGTGGAAGCGGAAGAGCAATTAAAAGAGCGGTACGATCTTGCCCATCTTCCGCATGCGATTATGCTTTGGAAGGCGAATTGGTCTCCTGCGCTCGTAGGGTTGGTCGCGGGCAAACTACTCGAAAGATTCGCAAGACCCATAACGGTCGTCGGACAGCACGAAGGGACGTGGATTGGCTCCGGTCGCTCCATTCCCGCGTATGACATTACCCAAGGCGTACGACTCGCAGGGGAAGGAATTCTGACTCGCTCAGGGGGGCATATCCAGGCCTGCGGATTTGCGCTCAAGGATGAAACGCGTCTTGCAGGGTTTGCAGAAGCGTTAGCGAAGCATGCCAAAGAGCAGCTAGAACCCCACCAATTGCTCCCAACGATCCATATTGATGCAGAAATGTCGCTCGATATGGTGGACATGCCTTTTGCGGAGGATATTGCACGCCTTGAACCCTTCGGAGAAGGGAATCGTCGTCCGATTTTTTTGTCGAAAAATGTCCGAATTGTCGCACTTGACCTCATCGGAACCAACAAAAACCACCTTCGTCTCACGCTCATTACTCCCCGTGGACGTCGCGTCAAAGCCCTCGGCTTTAAGCTCGGTGAACGTGTCATGGAAGTATCCGTTGGCGTCGCGATTGATCTCGTCTATACTGTGGCTATTAACGAGTGGAACGGCAGAAAAGACGCAGAATGTCGTTTACTCGATTTTAAAAAAGTATCATAACTCATGTATCTCCTTGCGCGTACAGATGGCGGTTCACGAGGGAATCCAGGTCCTTCTGGGATCGGGGTGGTAATTGAAGATGCAAAAACCGGCGAAGTACTGGAAGAGCACGCCAAATTTTTAGGACACACGACAAACAATCAAGCGGAATATCAAGCTGTTATTTTGGCGTTATCACGCGCGGTCGCTCTGGGTGCGCATGAAATGGAAATCGTGGCGGATAGCGAGCTCCTCATCAAGCAGGCGAAAGGCGAGTATCGCGTAAAAAACCCTGACCTCCAGCTCCGCTTTCGCGAAATGAAAGGGCTGGAAGCTCAGCTTAAACGCGTTCACTATCGCCACGTCCGGCGAGAATTGAATAAAGCGGCAGATGCCTTAGCAAATAAGGCGATGGATGCCAGGAAATAATATTTTATTTACTATGGAAAAAATGGAACGCGGGGGGCGTGTATTTGAGGACGTGTGTGAGTCGAGATCGTTGGAAGTATATGGCGCAAAGTTATGCAGACCCTCCACCGATGAAAAGCGCGCGAAGGCTTTGGAAGACATCCTGCGTGATCTTAAAAAGGAAATACGTAGCCGCAAGAAGTTAGAGGCTGCGTATTATGCTCGTTACGAAAAAGGCGAGTTTAGACGGGGGGAGGGTGAAAAAACAAATCTTGACATCAAGAAAAAGCAAGATCAAGCATGGTCGCGTGTTCAGAAGGCTCGAGAAAGAGTCTTGAATGAGGTTCGGGATGCCTGTGAATCCAGGGGGCTTATCGCACCAGAAGAGTTCGTTGAATTTCGGTATAGGGAGATAGATAGCAATCGACCTAGTCGGTATAACCACCGATTTGAGATGGGGTATTGCTCACCGCCAACGAGTGAGAGGGGCAGTGAATACCCTTCTCTGGATCAGATACGTGCCTTTGTAGTTCATAAAAAAAGCTTTATCGAGTCAAAGGCAAACATCGTCAGTGTGTTTGGCAAGCCCGAAAAAAAGACGGATGCGACGAAAGAAGTCGAGATGGTATATATAAACCCTCCCGAAGATTTTTTTTTCTCAACGGCGCTTGTTGAGCGTACCGACTGGAGGAGAGCGCATGATTTTACCCCTCCCGTTCTGATGCGAAGTGCTTTATACAATACTCAAATATACAGGGGCCTTTGCGAGGGACTTTTGCAGGCCGCAAGATATGGGGTCTTGAAAGAAGTGCTGCCCGGAGGCTTGGACGCGTGGGCGCTGCACGAGCAATTTCAGAAGGCTTCATATCCCACAGCGGGCTACATAGATTTAATGATGGCGGTTGCACACAGATATTTTTCACATCGAAATATCCTTCTCTCGCCTAACGCATTAGAGACGTATTTTTCCAGACGGAGTCCGAACCAACCAAGGGGTAGGGATCAGGCAATGAACGATCTTCGAATATCGTTGGGTTTGGAAGAGGGGGCAACGTTACCAATTAACCATTCTCACCAAGTCACTCGAGTAGCTGTAATTCCTAGCCTGAATAATCCATTTGCTAAGCTGGTACAGATATGGGAGGCGGGGCTTGCGCCCGTGTCTTTGTATAAGGGTCACATGGGAATTGCCTATACACCCCTTGAGCATTACCCGAAGCCTTCAGATATCTCTGAGGATCAAGTCATGGTTGCGGATGCTATGAGAGAAGTACGGGCAGCAGTTCAAGGGGCGGCACCAGCGGCTCAAGGGAGGGATGCATCGCTCGAACAGATGATCCGTCGGTTGACTCATGTTGTAGATGATGCAGAGGAATAAAAAACGAAGTACCTAAAGCATGACATTTGTGCTATCCTACCCTCGTCTCTATGGGTCTCCTCTCCCTCTTTTCTCAAGAAAAACATTCTAGCTATCTTGGTATTGATGTGGGCTTTGGCGGGGTAAAACTCGTTGAGCTTCGTAACGAAAAAGGTCGCGCACGTTTGAATACCTATGCCTATGCCAATGTGCCTTCAGATAGCATGGAGCAGTCATTGCTGAATGATCCAGTCAATGCGTCACAAATCATCAAAGACATGCTCGCGAAGGCTCGCACGACTACCAAAAAAGTGGTGACGGCATTGCCCATTTCAGCGATTTTTTCGTCCGTTTTAAACGTGCCCACCATCGACGAAAAAGAAATGAAGGATCTTGCAGCAGCACAGGCAAAAAAACTCATCCCTATGCCACTCGAAGAAGTGTCATTAGACGTAAAAGTCATCGAAAAGGGCGAAAAGAAAGAGGGGATGAAGCCCTCTACGCGTATTTTAGTGACGGCCGCCCCAAAAACCTTGGTCAATAAGTACATGGAGATTTTTAAGCAGTCCGGTCTAGAGCTCGTTTCTTTAGAGACGGAGGCCTTTGCTGAAATCCGTTCCCTCATCGGAAAAGACCGTTCTACCATCATGATTGTGGATATGGGCATGTTGCGCACGAATGTCATGATCGTGGAACAAGGTGTTCCCTTCGTCACCCGTTCGATCGCGACCGGTGGCAATGCCATTACGCAAACGATTGCAAAAACCCTCGGATTACCGATGGAGCAAGCGGAATCAATGAAGCGCGACATCAAGTCCATGCAATCCTTTGCCCCCGCCGGAGATATTTCTCCGATCTTGACCGTGCTCATCAAGCCGATTTTAGAAGAAATAAAATATTCCTTCAGTCTCTACCAATCGCAGCATGAATCCATGGGTGGGCCTCCAAAACGGATTGATAAAATTATTTTAACGGGTGGTTCCGCGCTCCTACCACGTTTACCAGAATTTTTAACGCAGCAAATGAGTGTAAATACCTACTTGGGTAACCCTTGGGCACGCGTGGTGTATCCTCTTGATTTGCGCCCAACCCTCGAAGAAATGGGTCCACGCTATGCCGTCGCCATCGGGTGTGCCATGCGCGATATTGAGTAAGTGCCATGTCTGCTACGTTTTTTTGCGACCCACATGTCGCCTCTGACCTCTTAGCTGTCTGCCAAGGGGAGGGTTGGATAACGCCAAAAACCGTGCAAAAGACGCGCATACTCCTCGAGCACGGTCTCCATCCCGAACAGGCCTTGATCGGAACTGGCCTCGTGACGCCCGACCAATACGGAGAAGCGCTGACTCACCTATTTGATATTCCGTTTGCGAGACCCGCGGCTCGCGTGCGATTCGCTGGTCGATTTCCGCGTCTAGATGGAGACTGGTTGGCAGAACAGCGAGCGGTCATACTTGATCAAGATGTATCGACACTTTTCGTCGCTTTCGCGGATCCCTCTAATATCAAGGCGATCAAGGCAGTCACAAGCGCGGTGCAAGGATATGGTCTCAAGCTTGTGCCTGCCGTCACGCTGTGGTCGGATATTCGTCCCAGGAAGAGACCCCCAGTGGCCTCCGTGAGCAGTATCCGCCGTCACTTACTGGATCGCCTAGACCGCGCCGCTACTTCTCACTTGGAGATAGGAGCGGACGCAGACGGATGGCACATCTCTCACCAGAGTATCCAGTTTTTAGACAAAGATCTCATACCTCATCCGCACGCCAGCGCACCTGCTCTCGCCGCGCATGTTCTGCATCGGAAGGATCCGTCTTTTTCAGATTGGAACATGTCGCTTCACGCAACAAGCTATGGAGCAGCGCTTACCTTAAAACGCCAAGAAAATAATGCCATTCATACACATCCACTTGATTGGTCACAAGCGTTTGAAGTATTTAGCCAGCATCCAAAAGGGGTACTGATTTTTGTGTCCTCTGAACAAGATCTGCTACAAGCCCGTGCCAAACAACGAGGGTGGTTGCTAGAAAATAATGAAGGGCATTGGCGCACCCAACCCGAGTTTCCAGCCATCTATCGAGTTGAAGAAGAAGAGGATCAAGAAGAAGCGGTGCACGCGGCATTAACAGGTCGTCCCGTCGTCGCCTATCAAAAAACATCCGATCTCAGTTGGGCAGAGCCGCTACAATACGCAGGTATCCCCGTCTCAGTCTTAGAGCGTCACGTCGTACCAAGTGGCATGGCGTGGACAAGCCGTTCTCTATGATTGTTATTTACGCAGAAGAAGATCAATTTTTTGCCCAAGGCGTCAAACGCGCCTTTAGTGCACAAGGGATTGATCTTGTGCACACCACAAATGCGGAAGACGTAGCAGATTTGATGATGGAGCATGAGCCCGTCGCCGTCTTATTAGATCTGCGCCTGTCTAGGCTCAACGGATTTGAGTTGTTACAAGCGCTGAAAGAAGATCCGCGTACCAAAAATGTCCCCCTCATGGTTTGGTCGCAACTCGCCTCACAAGAAGATATTCAGCGTTGTTTTTCATTGGGAGCCTGCGAGTATTTTTTGAAGGGTCAACACCACCCTCACGAAGTGGCGCGTCACGTGGCCAAGCGCTTTGAAGAAGGGGAGGAGAATGGATTCACCCTTCCTGAATGGCTTGGGGTTTGTGTAGTATTTTTAGTGGCGGTAGGATTTACTTTTTTGCAAGTACAACGCGTCTTAGACGTGCGCCGAGATGATGGTCAGCTCGCGATGATGCGGGCGTCTGTATCTGCGATGGTCGCCGCCCAACAAGAGCGCGCCGTCTTAGTTGGATGTACGGAGCCGGGAGATCGTGCCGTTCAGCTACAGGCATGTCGTCTCTGTAAAGAAGAGAGTTGTGAGACCTCCTTACCCACCCCCTGGCACTGGACGGGCGCTAAACCAGATTATGAGCGCTACACCCTTGTTTTAGACCCAGAACATATCTGTACGATGGCGAGTATGGTTCCGTGTCATGTCGCAATCGAGCCTGATGGAGCGCAACCCATCTCAACGAGCGCTTTTAAATTACGGTTTTTCTTGGCCCGTGATCGAGATGGTCTTGAAGGGGGTCGCACACACACCATAAACCAGGCGGGAGTGATGGAATAAGTCAAAGCTGCTATACTTCCTGCATATGCTCACGAGACGTTTGAAGCCCGGGTTTACCATCTTGGAGATACTGATTGTATTGGCTGTCTTTGGTTTATTAGCGACATTGGCGGTCTTATCCCTAAACAGCGCTCGGGCCCGCGTGCGCGACGCTCAACGGTTATCAGATATTAGCACCATCTCCGCAGGTCTCAGCCGGTATTGGTTGGAAAAAGCTACCTACCCTTCCAGTACGGGGATCGAATTGGGGAAGCCTGGAGCAAATGCAGATGTCCTATCCGCTGGCGGTTTTGAGTCTCGACAAGGCGCACAGCAGCCCATCTATCTAGACCGCTTATCCACCGGACCCAAGGTCAATGAATTTTATTACTATAAAGGCGGAGCCAATGGCTACTCCATTCGTTTTGTCACCGAAAGTGATACCGATCTCGGCAAGGCGAATGTCTTCTATGCGCATGCCAATGGAGTAATTGACGGAAAAGACGAAGAAAAATAGCCTTTGGATTGTGTGATGTTTGTCGTATATCTCTTGGCCGGATTACTAGGAGCGGTTATTGGTTCTTTTTTAAACGTCCTCATCATCCGTTTATATAAAGGGATAACCATCCTGGGACGCTCTGAATGTCCGCATTGTCGCACCACCTTGCGCCCACAACATCTCGTCCCAGTTCTGTCATGGCTTTGGTTGCGCGGCCGTTGTGCAACATGCCGGCACCCAATCCACATCCAATACCCCCTGGTGGAGGTAGCGGCAGCACTCATTCTTGCGCTTGCCTACAGTCGCTACCCGCTGCTTACACACCCGTCCCTCTGGCCACTCTTTATCACGGAAAGTGTATTTCTCCTCTTGATTCTTACCTTGGTCGTGTTTGATCTCCGTTGGAAAGTCTTGCCGATTGAACCAATGGTCATCGCAGCCGTTATCGCTGCGGTATGGAACATTCTGTCAGGAGCTTTGCCGTGGATGTCGGTCGTGATAGGAATTATCGTGGGGGGAGGGTTCCTGGGGGCGCAGGTATGGTTAAGTCGGGGTCGTGCGGTGGGAGAAGGGGATCCTTGGCTCGGGGCGCTCATGGGGGCATATCTAGGTTGGCCGCACATAGGCATTGCCTTCTACATAACCTATGTTTTAGGAGGGGTGATCATCCTTTTGTTGTATGTCCTAGGAATTGTGCGTCGGGGCTCGCGCATTCCCTTTGCCCCCTTTCTTGCCTTGGGAACGCTGGGGGCTGTGTTATACGGACGTGTGGTAGTGGAATGGGTGAGGGGGCTATTTTGAAATGAAATCTGTATGAACAAACCTGAAGCCAAAGAGCGTATCGCAAAATTACGCCTTGAGATCGATCGTTATCGTTACGAAGAGCATGTGCTCGACGCTCTTTCGATTTCTCCCGCTGCGTTAGATGCCCTTAAGCATGAACTATACACGTTGGAGCAGACGTATCCCGATTTATTGACACCGGATTCACCCACGCAACGGGTAGCGGGAACGGTGGCAGCTGGATTCCGAAAAGTTCCACATACAACCCCCATGCTGTCCCTGGAAGACGCATTCTCTAGGGAGGACATGGAGAGCTGGTTGGCTCGTATACGTAAATTAGCTCCCACGGGCGATTTCGCCTTTTTTGCTGAGGTAAAAATGGACGGATTAGCGGTGGCACTCGTGTATGAGGATGGGATGCTTATCGAGGGTTCAACCCGTGGAGACGGCAGAGTAGGAGAGGACGTTACAGAGAACCTGAAAACCATTGAATCAATTCCATTGCGTTTACGGCAACCATCAAAACAAGAAATCGAGATATTTTTAAAAGAGGAACCAAGCATCCATAATCCAGATCTGCTCAGACATCTCCTTGTCACGCCTCCATCCCGTCTCGAAGTACGCGGAGAAGTTTACATGACGGAACGTCAGTTTGCCGCCATGAATACGGAGTTAACGAAAGCGGGTCAGCCAACCTTTGCCAATCCACGAAATGCAGCCGCAGGCTCGATTCGTCAGCTCGATTCGCGCATAGCTGCCGCGCGTAAACTCTCATTTTTTGGCTACGATATTATTGATGATGTCGGTTTAACGACGCATGCTCAAGCCCATCGTCTTCTGGAGTTGCTCGGTATTCCCCAGAATCCGCGCAACCATTTCTGCGCTTCACTAGATGAGGTAGAGGTATTTCATGGTGAGATGATAAAAACGCGTGAAAAACTTGGCTATTGGACCGACGGAATCGTTATCAACATAAATAATGATGCCTTATTTGATTCACTCGGCGTCGTAGGCAAGACGCCTCGTGCGGCGATCGCCTGGAAATTCCCCGCCGAACAAGGGACGACCGTTGTGCGGGAAATCCAGGTGTCTGTCGGACGGACGGGCGCCCTCACGCCGGTTGCCATTATGGATCCTGTGGCTCTGGCAGGGACAACGGTTACGCGTGCGTCTCTGCATAACCAGGATGAGATTGACCGCTTGGATGTGAGAATTGGTGATACGGTTATCGTCGAAAAAGCGGGGGATATCATCCCAAAGATTATCCATGTATTGCCAAAGCTTCGCACCGGCAAAGAAAAAGCCTTCAAAATGCCGAGTCATTGCCCAATCTGTGGATCTGCGGTTGAACGGAAAGAAAATGAGGTCGCGACGGTGTGCGTCAATCGAGAGTGCTTTGCGCAAGAACTCGCGCGCCTCCTTCATTTTGTCGCGCGTGACGCCTTTGACATGCGTGGTCTTGGCGACAAAATCATGGAACAACTCATCCAAGAGGGATTGGTCCATGAACCAGCGGATCTCTTCAAGTTGACGGTGGGAGATCTACAAGCTCTCGAACGATTCGCTGAAGTTTCTGCAAATAAACTTGTCCAGCAAATTCAATCACATCGGCAAATCGGCTTGGAGCGATTTATTCTAGCACTTGGCATTCGTCATGTGGGGTCACAAACAGCGATCGATCTCGCTCAAGCCTTTGGATCAATCGAAGCGTTGCGTACCGCTACAGAGGAACAACTATTCTCCGTTGATGGGATCGGAGAAGTCGTTGCGCGTTCCGTTCTCGACTTTTTTACGGATAAGATCGAACAAGAGCGTTTGACGCACCTCCTCGCAGAAGTACAAGTCGAAAGCGCCGCCCCTAAAGCCGCCGGCCCACTCACGGGAACAAGCTGGGTCTTTACTGGCACGCTTACATCGATGTCTCGTGATCAAGCCAAGGAAAAAGTACGGCTGCTAGGCGCAACGGTATCTGAATCCGTCTCGAAAAAAACGAGCTTCGTCGTCGTAGGGGAAGAAGCGGGTTCAAAAGTGGAGAAGGCACAAGCGCTTGGCGTCATGATACTGAACGAAGAAGATTTTTTGAAAAAAATAGCTGGATAAGTAAAAGGTGATAATAAAAGCACCTTCTCATGAGGTGGCGCTTTTATTATCAGGAAATCCTCCTATTCTTTTTCTCCCATAGCAGGAGGAATATCAGAGAATTCTCCTCGGAGTCTCCTTTCTACCCACGTGTTGAATTCGCGAGGATCAGCATCGGTGTGTGGAGAATCGCTATCGATTTTAAGTACAGCTGGCCTAGGCGCTCTTAAATTTTTTCTAACATCATTCAGTTCTTGCATGGCGGCAGGGAAATCAGAGCCTTCAGAAAGCTGCGCGAGGTTGATGGCAAGTCTGTTCTGGGCGAGCTGCTCATCGATGCGGACTCTGTCTGCTGTTGCGGCATTTTCCTTTTCATACGCTTCATGAGTAGGAGGTGTTCTATTCCCAATTGGAATCGTGGCTGGGCCATTTGCCTCGATAGGAGGAGGGGCTTCAGATCTCATATTGCTGAATTATAGCACATTTTCGCACCTCTTCCACTTTGACCACCTACCTTTCTCCAGGTACTCTACGCCTATATGGATATAACGCCCGTAGAACTCGAACGGTTGGCCGTTTTGACGCGTCTAGCACTGACGGAAGAGGAAAAAGCCTCTCTCTCAGGACAATTGGGAGATGT
>JBPOJM010000008.1:0-146706 GCA_052033585.1 Patescibacteria group bacterium
TCTTTTTGTTTTAAGAGTTCTGCTGTGAATTTGTCACGCTCCTCCTCTGTAAATGCATAATAAGCTTTTTTTCCTAACGATACTTTGTAGAGCGGTGGTTGCGCAATATAAACGTGGCCACCGTGAAGCAATTGAGGGAAGTAGCGATAGAACAAGGTCAATAAGAGCGTACGAATGTGAGCGCCGTCGACGTCGGCATCCGTCATGATGATGATGCGGCCGTAGCGGAGCTTGGTAATGTCGAAGGATTCGCCGATACTTGTTCCGAAGGCGATGACGAGGTTTTTGATTTCGTTATTAGCCAACATCTTGTCTAAGCGGGCGCGTTCGACGTTCAAAATCTTTCCACGCAATGGCAAGATGGCTTGATTTTCGCGGTTGCGTCCTTGTTTGGCGGAACCACCTGCAGAGTCTCCCTCTACAATATAGAGTTCAGATTCAGCGGCGTTCTTGGAAGAACAGTCTGCCAATTTACCTGGCAAGGTCATGCCTTCGAGCGCGCCTTTACGCAACACCGTATCACGAGCCGCACGAGCCGCGGCACGCGCACGTTGAGCCAAGATACACTTGCCGATCATGGCTTCGGCATCACGTGGGTGCTCTTCGAGATACATCGCGAAGGCTTCGCTCATGACAGAGTCGACGGCACCGCGCACTTCTGGCGTCCCGAGCTTGGCTTTGGTTTGGCCTTCGAATTGTGGTTCTGGATAGCGGATTGAGATGACCGCCGTCATGCCTTCGCGCACATCTTCGCCGGAGAGGTTATCTTCTTTTTCTTTTAAGAAGCCCTTGGAACGCGCATAGGCATTCAAGACGCGCGTGACCGAGGTGCGGAAACCCTGTACATGAGTTCCTCCTTCTGGGTTGATGATGTTGTTCGTGAAGGCAAACAAGGTTTCCTGATAGTCATCGGTATACTGGAGCGCGATCGAGACTTCGGATTTATCGACCTGCTTTTCGACCATGAAAATATTGTCGTGCTTGGGTTGTTTGCGATGGTTGAGGTAGCGAACATACGAGGCTACTCCCCCATCAAAATAAAAACCGTGGACGTCGTGTTGGCCAGCATTGCGTTCATCAATAACGAGCAATTTAATCCCTTTGGTGAGGTAACACTGCTGGCGGTAGTGGTCGAGGACGCGGTTGTAATCAAAGGAAATACCTTCGGTAAAGATGGAGGCGTCCGGTTTAAAGGCGACGGTCGTACCATGACGACGGCTGGTACCAATCTTCTTGGCTTTATATTGAGGGATGCCGCGTTTGTATTCTTGGATCCATTTTTCTCCATCGCGTTCAACCGTCACTTCTAACCAGTCAGATAAAGCGTTCACAACGGACACACCCACCCCGTGCAAGCCACCAGAAATTTTATACCCACTCTCATCGCCACCGAATTTTCCACCGGCGTGCAATTTGGTCAGGACTAATTCCAAAGCGGAGACGCCGTATTGCTTATGCGTCTCCACCGGAATACCACGACCATTGTCGGAAATAGCGACTTTGTCTTCTGGCAACAACGTGATCGTGATTTCATCGGCGTGACCGGCCATGGCCTCGTCAAAACAGTTGTCTACGACTTCACGTAATAAATGAAACAAGCCATCTGGACCCGTTGAGCCGATGTACATCCCCGGGCGCTTACGCACGGGCTCTAGACCTTCTAAGACGGAGATTTGTTCTGCCCCGTACGCGCCTTTAATTTTTGCAGTAGCCATAATGATAACGGGAAGATCTTAGCAGAGGGGGCTTAGGAGGAAAAGGGTGTTTGTCAAGATAAAATAGACCTGCCTTGCGCCCTAGGCTTAGACGAGCGCTGTCAGCTTTTTTGCCGCGCTACTTAGGGCTGGGGAGACGCGGGTTTTCATGACTTCCATACAATTTCTTAAGGCTTCGCTCGCAGCTCGAGGAGAACCAAAATAGGTGCTCCAATCTACCTGTACCTCTTTCCATTTGCGTACCAGCGCCATCGCTTGCACCAAGGCAGGCTCCTCCCGAGGCGGATCCCTTCTCTCTGTCGCGGGTCCCAACATCTTCAAAATAAGCACGCGATGCGTAAGATCAATCCTCGCTGCTCCTGACAAGGTCTGTTTTAGATCGGTGTACATCAATAAATCGCGCAGACTCAAAAGAGACGCTCGATCCTCATGTGTGAGCTGACTGGCGATTTCTTGTGCTAACTGCCGTTCTGCGGCTGAAAGCTGTTCCAACCGAGCTCTAAGCTCAGCATCATCAAGCGGTTCGCGGGCAGGAAACCCGTGAACACGTTTCACATCTTGCCTTCTTGGTTTTCTGAATTCCTTTGGAATCCCCTCATCAGACCCCATCTTTATATCTACCTCTCCTATTTCTCTTTCTTGCTGTGGAGAAAGGACTTCTTTTAACACCTCACGCAACGGAGGCGGAGCACCGAGGTTAGCCGCGAGACTTGGTTCATCTGACCCATCCTCGCCATCGATCGCAGGTGTCGCATCTACTTCAATCATTGTTCGTCGACCTTGTGCATCAGGAAAAACTACATAGGCACAGGCGTGGACGTTTTGTGTCGTCGCCTCGGTGGCCTTATTCACACGAATGCTGTCAATTTTTCCTGAGTAAATACCTGAGTACGCGAGCATTGCGTTACACATCTCCTCAAAATCAACGCATACTCCAGCAAATGTTTTCTCTCCTGACACGTGGGGGCGTCTCCGTCGAACCTCCTCCATCCTCACACGCAAGGTCTCGAAACGGTCCACTCGCCGTTGATGACGTTTTACATAGGCCACTTCCCCATTTTCTCTATCGTAATATCCGATCTTTTTCACCTCTTCTTGAATACGCACCACCCGCTCTAACGGCGGCAAAGCACTTATCCCATCAACAAACGCCTTGATTGACGCGGGGAGACACAGGGAGGCTTTTTCTTGTTCATTCTTTAAATCGACAGATGAGATAAACTCTTTTTTCAACCATTCTTCATAGCCCAGTTGCGTAAGGTTTTCTGGCTGGGGAGGGTTCAATGATTCGCGCATGACGTATGAAACAGCTACTACCGTTGGAGGGTGCGGAGGGAGTTCGACTTCTAGTTGGCCCCAAGCGGTTACGCGAGGTCGGAGTGCACGCTGGACAGTTCCTTCACCTGGCCGTCTATACACCTCTACTAAAATCTGATCGAGCAGAATCTGACTTTGCAATGTCTGAGGCAAGCGCACACGTCGATCGTCTCCATAGTTATTCACATCCAGACGCATGACCGTATCTTTAAACGGTTGTTTGATATCTGCTTGCGCAGAGGTCTCTGGCTGAGACCAAGACTGCCTTCTGTCGTCGTAGCGCTTGTATAATCCTTGCACGAGATTACCGCTGAATGGTTCTGGGAACTCCATGAGTCTACTGCCTCTCGCTTTAGGATCTCCGTCGTAATTCAATGAACGGTCTTTGGGAGCGAAGGCGCGCGAGGTTTCGCGATACCGTTCCTGCCGGTAGGCATGCTGATTTCTTTCTTCAAGCCCTTTTAACACTCCTCTGCCTCCTATGGCTGCCGTCGTTTCTGGAAACAGGGCTTCAAACAATCCTTTTACTTCTTCAGGATGAAAGACGGATTGATGAGCTGCCACCCCTATCCCAAGCAACAGAGGACGGCGACCGCCGACTCCGTCATAAAAGAATTCTCGAAACCGATCAACACCCTGATACGGATTTTCGGCATACGCGATATCATCCAGCAATCTTATGCTGTCTGGGTTGGGAGAATATTGATTTCGTTCCTCTTGAAATTCTTGCGTCATCACTTCAATCAGCTTTGACAGCACCTCAATTCTCTTTTCTGCCTGTCTTGCCTGGTAGGTATCGCCTTCTGCCAGATACTCTTCTGCTAAACGGGTAAATTGTTTACGGATACGTCTTAACTCGGCCGCATGTTGTCGCGCTTCGCTTTTTAGGTCGCGCAATGGATGATCGCGGACCGTTTTATCCCTTAACCAATCAGAAATCCCTTTGTGCGAAGCTAGACGCCAGGATATCTCTGATAGATACACGTTTTTATCTTCTTCGTCATTCGCCCCATTTCTCTTTACGTATACCCAAACCATGTTACTTATAGCCATGAGTGGGTTGTCATAGTCGCCCAAGGCTTTCTGGAACGCGTCTATCTTTTGTAAAACACGCTGCCTATCACCATCCTCCCATTGGTCCGGCGTACCATGGGGGAATTCTACAGCCGCTGCGATTTCAGGTCCGCACTCACCCCTGATTACACCAAGCGCCAGCGTTTCACGATCCATGTACCGATCGTACCCGTGGGTCTCTTTGACTCGATGTACAAACTCTAAAGCTCCGGCTTCTTCGGGAGATAAATGCTCAAGCGGATCTCGTTCTTCTAGGGATTCGGTCTTATAACGCAGAGCAGGGTTATGATAAGCGACACTGCTATAGACGGTTTTTATTTCTTCTAAATAAGCCTCGCCCTCTGTAGACAAGGGCTGCGCATCGATGCGTTGACGAACAGAATCAGCGGACAGCACGTTTTCCCTCACAACTCTCTGGTCAATGCGCGTCACACGCGATAGATCCCTCACCTCTCTTAACGCTTCAATTTCTTTTTCCGATTCTGTGAGCGCCAGCTCTTCTTCTGGAGTTCTATGCCTTTTTTGTCTGGGAGCGGCCGCTAAGAGCGCTCCTAAAGGATCTGTAAACGCATCGATACCTCTCAGCGCTGCAATCAACGATGGGCAAGGGACAAGCTGTGCCTGAAAGACCATCTCGCGTAATTTGTCTGCAGGTAGACCAACGTCTTGAGCCAGGTTAAGCCCATCTCGTAAATCATAACTCGCGACTTTAAACACTAGCTTGTACACCTCTTCGCTCTGTGGGCCTTGTTCACGCATCCACACGGCGAGCTTTTCCATCAAAGCATCTTTCTCGGTTGAAATTTTTTCGGCAGGCAGAAGATCCTTAGGCCATTCGGCCACCCCTTCTCCATCATAAGGATACTCGATTTTTCTGATCGCGAACGGAACGGTCGGTAGACGTTCCGAGACGAAAGAAGAATGTTCGTTCATAGATACGTGCCCATCTGGCATAGATGGATTTTATTCTATCACAAACCCAACGTTTCATATCATTTCTTACTTTTCCTTCCGTAGGATATACTTCTGACATGCCTGATTCGTATCAAATTGGAGGAGGATTCACCAATACAGAATTGGAAGCGGCGAATTGGTGGGTACGACATCGTCTCCAGCTACGCCAAGCGGGATACATCACCCTGATTGTTTTAAGCGTGTTGTTTTGGGGGTACACACTCTGGTCACTTCTAGACGCCTACATCATTTCATACCCAAGGGAAACGCGTATTCCTTTGGTGATCCGCGATAATGATCGCCTGCGCACGAACTTAATGAATAATGCCCCGCAACCCATCCAAACCAGCCCGATCGCAAGTTTCGCAAACACCAATGACCGTCGTGATTTTTTGACGCAAATTACCAATGCCAATCCGGATTGGTGGGCTGAGTTTGAGTATCAGTTTACCTTGAATGGCGCCACGACTCCGGCGCGTAAAGGCTTCATTCTCCCCAACAGTCAGCGCTATCTCACCGAGATCGGCTGGAAGGGTGAAACGGGTAACGGGGATCCTGCATTAACCGTCAACAACTTACGTTGGCATCGCGTAGACCCTAACAGCGTTGAGCGCGACTATGCCGCCTTTGCCGCCAACCGTCTACAACTTCAAACCACGGAACCAACCTATACAAATGACTTAGAGATTGGCGAGCAAAAAGTTGGACAAACGAATTTTGAATTACGTAATTCAAGTGGGTATGGATTTTGGTCGGTAGAACTCGTCGTCGTCTTATTTCGTAATGGAGCACCAGCCGCTGTGACACAGCTCACACAAACAAGCCTTAAACCCGGCGAAGTACGTCCTATCTCGATTAATTGGTTTGATAATGTGAGCGGGATTGCGAATACCGTCGTGCAACCCAACGTAAATATTTTGGATCCAGGCGTGTTTTTGCCACCTGATCGATTCTAGGTCATGTCTCACCATTGCGTCTTTTGCGGGCGACGCTTATAACCATAAGAGGCTATGAACCGTCTTTTTTCGATTTTTGGATTATTAGATTGGACGCTGCTCCTTGGGGTGCTGACGTTGACGTCGATTGGGTTGCTTGCGATTTATGGGATTGGGATCTCGCAAGAACCAAGCCAGTTGTTTCCGTTTTATAAACAATTAGTCGCTGTCGCGATCGGACTCATCATCATGACGGCGCTGACGATTTTGGATTATCGCCACGTACGGTCGTTGAGTGTGCTTTTATATCTCGGAGGCGCTTTGCTACTCCTCTTGGTGCTTTTCTTTGGACAAACCGTGAATGGGACAAAAGGTTGGTTTCGGTTTGCAGGATTATCGTTCCAACCAGTGGAGATTGCTAAATTAACGTTGACTGCGTATTTGGCGGCGTTGCTCGCGCGCGTGGGACGAGGGCAATTGTCGTGGCGCTTGTTTGGGTTAAGTGGAGCGGCGACGGCCATCTACGGACTCCTTGTCATGCTGCAACCGGACTTTGGGTCGACGATGGTGATGTTTGCGACGTGGGGGGTGCTGTGCTTGTTTAAAGGTTTACCGAAACGCGCATGGATTATTTTACCGGTTATCATTGCTATCAGCGCGACACTGGTATGGTCATTTGGGTTGAAGCCCTATCAAAAAGCCCGTATCACGACGTTTTTGAATCCGACCCATGATGTGCGTGGATCGAGCTATAATGCAGCACAAGCACGCATCGCAATTGGATCCGGAGGACTGTTTGGAAAAGGGATCGGCGAAGGATCACAAGCCCGTTTACGTTTTCTCCCAGAAGCCGCGACGGATTTCATGTTTGCGGTCTTAGGCGAAGAATGGGGTTTTGTGGGAGTAACGATTATCCTTGGGGTCTTTGGCCTTATCCTGTGGCGCTACGTTATGATCGCTCAAGGGTCGGGAGATGAATTTGCCACGCTCTTATTAGTGGGGCTAGGCGCCATCTTATTTATCCATGTAACGGTCAATACAGGCATGAACCTGGGAGTTATGCCCGTTACGGGCATTCCTCTCCCCTTTTTATCGGCGGCGGCCTCCTATATGACGGTGACGTTTATTAGCGTGGGTTGTGCGGAAAGTGTGGCGGTTCGTAAGCGCGGATCGAGTGGGACTTGAATATTTTATGGCCAACAGGTATGATAGGCGCGCTTTTTCATACCACCGGAGCGGTCCTGCGGGTATCGTATAGTGGTTATTATGAGTGCTTCCCAAGCACTAGAGGCGGGTTCGATTCCCGCTACCCGCTCCATCATGTCGCTCACGAGCAACGTGACAGAGTTCGAGCTTAGCTCGGTTTCGCAGATCAGAAGTAGAAAGCTCAGCTTTCTTCGCCACTGGTCCACAAGACCGAGCTTGGCTCAAGGCTCACTTGACCACCTGAGTTCGGAACACGAACAGGGGTGGAATGCAGTAAGAACACAACTCAAGCTAAGCTTGATCTTGCCATCAGATGGTAAAGGAGCTCCGCTTCTTTCCCCTGATCCGCAAATCGAGCTCAGCTCGAGGCCAACTTAGCTCAGCCGGTAGAGCAATGCTTTCGTAAAGCAGAGGTCCCGGGTTCGATTCCCGGAGTTGGCTCCATAAAAAAACACCTCGCATGTGCGAGGTGTTTTTTTATCTTCATGTTAGAGCCTTATATATATGACGGCGTTCTTGGTTTTTTCCGCCAGCGCTGCTTGAAAGGCTGCGTCATCATCTTTATACACCTCCTGTCTTACCGCCGTCTCAAGGGTCGCGGGACGGACGACGCGTTGACTGAATTCTTGGCGGGTCCAGCCGAAGGTTGTTTTTAAATAGGCATCAATTTCTCCAGGATTTGTCGAGGTGCCGGCACGTGCGATCAGTTCTTCAAAGGAACGGGTGACGTCTTCATCCGTGAGGCGAAGATCAGCGGCTTCAGCTAATTGTTTGACGGCGGTCGCGCGGATGAGTTGGTCAAGAATGAGTTGTTTGGCTTGTGTGTCTAAGCTCGTTGGCAATACTTGCCCGTCTGGAATGGCGGCTTGGCTTGCCGCTTCAGCCGTGAGAAAGGTTTGAGCCGCATCTCGTTGAATGAGGTAGTCTTTATAAGAAACAAAATCCCCCCCTACGCGCGCGACGGGAACGGGCGCGTGAGAAATAAATGACCTGATCCACGGTCGATCTTGAGGATGCCAATACAACACATTCGCGAGCCCGCCTAGACCCGCCAGCACACCAAATAATACAACCGTTATAATAATCAACATCCAAGGCTTAAACGAGATACGCATAGCGATTAGGAATCAGGATGAAAAAAGTACCGCAACCATTTACGCGGATTTGACACGACCCCTTCTGCTTCAGCGTCAGACGTGGCGGCAAATGATGGGGCCGTTATCGTGCGCGCATTCGCCGCTTGACCCAGGATAAATACCTGTTCCCCAGGCTTTTGTAAGCCGAGACGCAGGCGCGCTTCTTTGTCGAGCGCATCGGGTGAATGTAGTTGATTCAATACTTCGGTTAAATGCAACTTGCGGCCTTCTAGAGCGGCAACCTGAGCCTGGAGACCTTGAATTTCCTGTTCTACCTTCCAGCCCTGATAGGTCTCACGTGCACTAGAAATCCCTAACAACACTAATACAACCGCCCCAGCCGCAAATACAAACGACCAGCGCGTGTGAGGATTCATTCCAAGAGTTCGTTCACGGGGCATATTTAGAGAACACGCTTTTCTAGAAGCGCCTTGACCGTTTCCAGGGTTGAGACCTGCGCCTTCTCTACAAGCGCATGCACTTCGGCACGAAGATCCAGAGGTTTTTCTGGAGAAGCAGCATCTAGCTTTCCTTCGGAAGGCGGATGACGCAGAGATTCGATATGTGCCCGTGCTCGCTCAGGAGATGGAATTCTCGAGATCGCGATCTCACTCACCACTCCTGCGGCACGCACACGGAGCGTCCCGACACGAAAGAGCGTTTCCAAGATCCCTTTTGATTCGCACACTAACTCATGGATTGATGTCAGTGACACTTCTTGAACAACACGGTTCCAGAAGCCGTTTTGCGTCACGCGAATCAGGCGTTTACTGGTAAGAATGAGCGCGTTTGCATCCCAGGCATAGAGGGTACGCAGTGCGATAACCACTCCACCAGCCAACAGAACGGCAAAGACGATGATTCCCCCTGCGCCTTGACGCGTAAGCGAGAAGAGCAAAAAGAACGGGATGGCAATGAGAAGCGTGGCAAATAGCAAGGGCGGCAGAAGTAAACCACGATGACGACGAAAGACGGCCTGAACATGTTCATCAGGCTTAGGTTGAATGACGTCTGTGAGACGCAACATGTCCCAAGTATAGCGCAAATACACGAAATCGGGAATGAGAAGCTCCGGTTCTTCGGCGAAGGAAATGACGCGCTACAAGGTTCCAGGGTTTGCTTGGCGCAATAGCGCAGCCTGAATAGCTTGCTCTGCCGCCGCACGTTCATCCCACGCAAGCTTCTCTCCGTTGGCAACGCAAATCCATGGTTCACAGCCCTTACCCGTCAACAAAACAAGATCTCCCGGCTCCGCAAGTTCCATGGCTTTATTGATGGCCGCCTGCCGGTCAAGAATGGAATAGATTCCATCCTCCTGTCCTTTTCTGCCCGCCGTCACCGCTCCTGCGATAATGTGGTCGATGATTCCTTGGGGGTCTTCATCGTAGGGGTCTTCGTTGGTCACAATGGCAATGTCCGCATACTTGGCCGCAAACGCACCTAAGAGGGGGCGTCGTGAAACATCACGTCCACCACCACAGCTGCCCAAAACATGGATCAAGCGCTTGTGCGGAACGACTTTTAAGGCGTCAAGACATTTTTGCAAGGCTTCTGGTTCGTAGGCGTAATCAATGACAACGGTCCAAGGCTGTCCGAGCTCTACACGCTCTAATCGTCCAGGAACGCCTGGAACTTCGCTTAGTTTTTTGGCACCCGCCTTAAGATCAACACCTAACACTCGGCAGACCCCGAGGGCAGCGAGGGCGTTTTCTAAGTTATGTTTTCCGGGCAAAGACAGCGAGAGAGAAGCTCCATCTACGCGACAGGTCGTTGACTTGGCTTGATAGACGACATTCGTGGCTGCAAGATCGTCTTTCCCCTCTTGAAATCCGTACCAACATTTTTTTACCTCCGGTCCCTGACTTGCATAAAAATCTGCGTGGTCGCTCGCACTATTGAGAACAAACGCCTTTGGAATCCGTTTGCCTTGAATCGTTTTTGCGGCGGTTTCTGTCACGGCTTTAAATAAGACGGCTTTTGCTTGCTTGTACGCTTCAAATCCCCCATGCGCCTCAAGGTGCTCGGGCGTGAGATTTGTGAATACCGCTACATCATATTCTAGGCCGAGATGGCGATACTGCACTAATCCCTGCGAAGAGGTTTCGATAACGGCATATTTGCAGCCCGCCTTCACCATTTCACGCAACATGCGTTGGATAAAAAACCGGCCTGGCATCGTCATCTTTGTGCGATTGATCCATTCCTTTTCTCCAACTTTCATAAGGGCGGTCGTCGTGCAACCTGTTTGATAACCCGATGCCTCCAAAGCCTTGGCGGTTAGGTACGTCGTTGTCGTTTTGCCATTTGTGCCCGTTACTCCAATCACGATTAACTCACGCGCAGGATGTCCGTAAAAAAAGGCGGCGAAACGCGCCAACGCGTAATGGTATGGCAAGAGCCACTTGGCGGGGATATGCGTTTTGAGACGGTAAAGGAGAGACATATAGCTAGAGACTGTAGGTGACGAGAGATACGATAGCGAAGACCAATGCAACCGCCAAGGTACCCACCGCAAATGGGACTGCCAGCTCAAAATTATAGAGTCGAGCCAATAATAATATGGATACGCCCAAGACCTGCAAGATCATTTTTATCTTTCCAAATTCATTTGCGGACGATATTTTTCCACGAGAACGACGGTAAATGGCGGATAGCGCAATCAGAATCTCTACGAATAATATAATGGCCGCGAAGACAGGATTTACCTGCTGTGTAACAAATAAAATCACCACAGAGCCGATCAAGAACTTATCAGCGATTGGATCAGCCGTCGTCCCCCAGAGCGTAATTTGTTTGCGAGTGCGGGCTAAGGATCCGTCGATCGCATCCGTAAAAGCCGTTGCGATGAATAAGGGCAAAACAATTCCCCATGTCTCTCGCCATAAAAAGTACAGCACAACGGGCGTGAGTAAAAAACGGAGATAGGTGACGTGGTTTGGGGTAATGTTTTTCGGGATGAGACGCAAGATAGTTTTTGCCATCAAGCGGTCATGTGGAAACAATTTGATATTGTCATTAGTCATGAGCATAGCCAAACTCTACCCCTCTTGCCCGTTTTCGACTAGCATACCTCCATGGAAGCTCGATCTCTTCTCTTAGAGGCTGGCCTCATGAGTGTCGCGCTCGGGCTTGCGCCACTCATCGTTCCGCACACTCTCCTTGCCAGTGCGGTGGTCTTATTTTGCTTATTTTACGCAACTCACCGCTTCGCCCCTTCCCTTTTTCCTCATCACGCGCGCGTCCCTCGTTTGTTTCTGACGCTGATTACCCTGCTCGGAATTCAATCTATCCTACAAACGCTGGCGTATTATCTAAGTATTCCACTGGGTACCTGGACAGATGCGGCCACGCAACTCTTGAGCCTCTGGATTTCTGCCAGCGTCGTTTTTTTTACAAACTCGAGCATGGAGCAGACGGATTCAGGACTCGAAGAAGCGTCTGACACAACGATCTCTTTTTTTCGTCGCTGTCTCGAAGCAAAAACTCTCTTCTTGTTTCGTGTAGGCCTGCTTGGCTGTGCGGGCGTAAGTGCAAGCTACGTCGTGTACCACACTCACCGACTCGCGACCACCGACGCAATTCGTACCCCGTGGGAGGTATTGCCACCTGGGATTCTCCTTGCATTTGTCTGCGTCTTTGCGGCTACCTGGCTCATGGCTTGGCGCGGTAGATCTGTGATCTTGACCTGGCTCATGGCGGCGAGCTTTTTTGTCCTGATCGCCCTTATTACTCCCCTCCTTTACCCAATAGGATTCGGGTTTGATGGGTTTTTGCATCGAGCCAGTGAATTGATTCTGTTCCAAACAGGCAGTCTTACACCTAAACCCTTCTATTATATTGGACAGTACACCCTGGTTACCTGGCTTGCCCGTACGCTCATGCTGTCCATCCGAACGGTTGATACGTTCTTGCTGGCCGGATGCGTCGCTCTTTTGCCCGCCGCGCTTGCTTTACGCATCCCCTCAGATGAAAAGCGATTTTTTGCTGTACGAGAGCAGATCTCCATGAGTCTGGTTGCGATCCTTGTGCTTATCCCTTTAAAACCCTGGATCACAACCACGCCTCAATCACTGGCATATCTGATGGGATTGGGTGCGCTTTTACTTGCGAGCTTCACAGAAAGGAACCGCGCATCGTTTCCAGCGCTTATTCTAGGTATATGGAGCGTTGTGATCCACCCTTTGGCAGGATTACCCCTGTTTGGTGGCACCGTTCTAGCTCTAGGTCGCTCCTGGCTGCCGGATGCTTCGCGAGTACGGACCATTATTTCCGCTTGCCTTGCGCTTGGTACCGCCCTTGTCGTTCCGCTCGCCTTCTTTATACATAGTCGCGTGTCCGGGATACAGATTGAATGGGATACATCGGGCATTTTTTCTGTCGCCCAGTGGCGCGCCCTGGCTACCATGTTTGTCGCGCCTCCACAGGGAATAGCCCTCTGGCCAGATTGGGCAGCTTTTATTGAATATCTCTTTCCCTTGATGCTGGTGACATTTGCCGCGATCGGTCTCTGGCGACACGCTGAACGCACGGAATCAGCACGGCAAACGGTACATACGCAGGCGTGGATTAGTCTGACAGGGGTTCTTGTTATGGTGGCCGCTTGGGTCATGCAACAAGCGGCCACGTTTACCTTTCTGATTACGTATGAACGACAAGATTATATCCTGCGACTCTTTTTTATCGGACAACTTCTCCTTCTCCCGGCGGCGCTATCTGGCTACGTTCGTGTTTGGAAACACCTGAAACAACAGCCCGCGCTCCCTTTTTTCGCGTTTATCCTATTTACCATTGCATGGCAAGGGGCGCGTATTTATCGTGCATTTCCCTATCATGATGCGACTCATATTGAACATGGTTGGAATACAAGTCAGGCCGCCCTAGAAGCCGTGCGTTGGATTGAACATGACAGTGAGAATCAGCCTTATACGGTTCTCGCGGATCAGTCGGTGAGTGCCGGAGCTGTGGCAGAGCTAGGATTTAAACGCTACGCGAATGATGTCTTCTTCTATCCCCTCCCCACGGGCGGCAAGCTCTATCAAGTCTTTCTCCGGGCAGCGACAACCCAAGCAAAAAAAGAAGATATCGAAGAAGCGGCACGCTTAGGCAAGAGCGCTCTCGTTTATCTCATTCTGAGTGATTACTGGTGGCAGGCGGAAGATGTCGCACAACACCTGGAACAACTGGCAGGCAATAGCTACCAGATCGAAGGAGGAGCAATGCGCATTTATCGATTTGAGGTCACGACCGCCAAGAACCGCTGAGCATAAAGCGTAGGGTCATGCTCCTCGGCGAGATGCTGAATGATGCGCGATTGATGGAGGTATATTTCCGGATCCGTGAGCCGTTCGATGACTTGGCACCAGGCTTGCGCATTGTTATAGGAGCAAATCATTTCTGCGCCCGCTTCTCCAAGGGTTTCAGGAATCCCTCCTCGACGTGAGGCGATGACCGGAAGATTTACTGAGGCAGCCTCTAAAATGACGGTGGGTTGATTTTCATGGATCTCAGAAGGCACCAAGAGAATATCGGCGCTTCGCATGATACGTAAGACCCCTTCACGGTCTTGCTTCCCATGAAGGATTACGTGTTCCCCCAGAGATTTGAAGAGACGCTGGTCGGAGCCTTCCCCCGCAATATGGAGCTCGAATGGTGTGCGCAGCTCATGGATAATGTCTAACAGAAGACGACTGCCTTTTGGGCGAGAAACGTGACCAACGAAGAGCAGGCGTAGCGGTTCGTGGATACCACGCGAGACGGGATTCAAGGCAGGTCCGGGGTTTGGAATGACATGCGTTTCAATATCTGCCCGGTGGCGCTGACGTGTGAGCATGAAGCGATGCAGATGCTGCTCTATAAGCCAGTGCGTGGGAGAGATGATCGCATCTGGCCTTCCAAAGGTGCGCGAGCGCAAAAAAGCCCATCCCAACTGCCAGAATGTGACGGGACGCAAACGATACAAGTGCCCGGATGGCTCAAATAATTGAATATCGTGCAGTATGTGAATCCAACGCACTCCAGCTGCTTTGATTCTGCTCGGTGTTCCAAATCCGCAGCCAGTCAGATTATGACTGAGAAGGACATCCGGTCTCCACGCCAAGATATCATCTACAAGACCGGTGTTTGCCGATAGATCTTTTACATGATGCCCTAGACGCTCCCAAACAGGCGCATCTACCCAAGAGAGCTCTGGCGACCATACACGCACTTCATGGCCCGCCTGCTGCAGGATCTCCACCTGGACTTGTGCAATATGCGCCGCTCCCCCCCTGTGAGTGGGTGGGTAGGCATTGGTGAGTACAGCGATACGGAGAGGAACCATACTGCTATAGAGCTTGATACACTTCTAGGAGTTTGTCGATGTGAGCTTCTTTTGAAAACCGCTGACAGACATGGATACGCGCATTTTTTGCGTATTCTTGGCGCTTTTTATCGTTGCTTACAAGACTCGCTAGTCCATCGGCAAGCTCTGATACTGATCTAGGTGTAACCAAGATTCCGGTCTCCCCTTCACGGACGACGGTACGGACGCCAGGAAGGCGCGAAGCAACGACCGGCACCCCACATGCCTGGGCTTCGAGGGCAACCAGACCAAAGGCTTCAGCGGTGCTCGTGGAGGGAAAGGCGAGGACATCCGCCTTACGATACATATCACGCAATGCTTCACGAGAGAGACGGCCTAAAAAAGTTACGCGAGCCGCAAGGCCTAGAGCCGCTGCCTCTTGCTCGAACTGCCTGCGTTCTCCTCCGTCTCCAACGATTGCGAGCTGGACAGCAGAATCCAGTTTTGTCATTGCCCGTAACAATAGGGAGAGACCTTTAAAGTGATGCGCTTTATCGAGACCTCCTACAAAGAGGATTTGAGAGCCTGTCTTAATGCTTGAATTCACTTGATTTTTGGGTGAAAAAAAATCCGTATCGAGAGCGAACGGGAGCTGCATTACTCTATTTCCCAACTTTGGCAGCAAGGGAGCTAGCGATGAATGTTTTGCGTAATCAAAGGAGGATACGAGAACGCGAGAAGCATTCTGTAAAAGATGTGACTGCAAGAGATACCGATGCGCAGAGAACACGACTCCACGTACATCATCTGCCGAGGCATCCATATGAAAGGTCACGACAACGGGTTTTTTTGGTCGAGTGCCGAGCAGAAACTCCGCCACGCCGTACCAGGGGTAATGCAGGTGAAGAATGTCCGCATTTTGAACAACTTGACTCAGTCCTCGCACAAGGGCAGCGTTCCCTAGTCGTATAATACTAGATAAACGAATTACCGCCCCTTCTTTATCCGTGGGAGCCTGAGCCTGTACATCCTGCTTACTTGAAATGAGGCGCGCATCTATTCCCCTTTCTCGCAGACCCATCACTTCATCGTATGCAACCTGACCAATTCCTCCTGTTTCAGGAGGGGCGATGCAGGCGAGGTGCGCAATCTTCATATTTTACCCTTGTTCCACTCTCCCAGAGCCTGCTTACGAACGAGATCGGTGAGTTGGCGTTCGAGGCGATGGTGAGCGACGTGTAATTGAAAAACCAATACCAAGAGCGTAATGATCGCGGCGTATAAAATTAAGTCTGCTCCGCGACCAACGCCTAAAAATTGTGCGACTTCGCTGGTGGCCTCCGGACGAGCGACAACGATGGCAGCGGCAACCCAGACCGTACTCCAAGCGATTGCTTCCCAGAGACGAATAGCGCTTTGACGCTGACGCCGCCATGTCATAAGCAAGACAAGCATCAGAATTCCCCACAAAATGAAACGGATAAGCATAGATCAATAAGAGAACCTCTTTAAGAAGCAAGTTCACCCAATAATAATTCCCAGACAATCTTAAACGCGTGACTAGCTTTTTGCCCTTTTTGTAATGAAGCTTGCGTGTAGTGCACCCGCACCGGCACTTCTTGCCAGCGAAATGAAGAGCGCGTGACCCAACGTAGAATCTCTGAACAATGCGCCATGCCATCTTGAGCAAAGACTAATGCCTCCGCGACGGAAGCACGCATGGCTCGCAATCCACTCTGCGGATCTGTGACGACATGAGGAATGCCGAGGATATATTGGCTAAATAAACGCGCGACTCGTAGCAAAACTCGGCGCGAAGCGGGCATACCGTGCGCGTCCACCCCTGCAAAACGGGAGCCATACACGATATCTGCTTGCTGGTTTTTTAGGGGCGCAAGGAGAAGAGCGATGGTCGATGCATCGTGCTGCCCATCAGCATCGAGATGCACAATGATATCTGGTGCGAGCGTTAGAGCTGCCATCGTTCCGGTTTTGAGGGCGGCGCCTTGGCCACGGTTTATATCATGTCGGAGGAGATGGACCCCTTCTTGTTGTGCTACATACGAGGTCTCGTCCTGAGATCCGTCATCAACTACGATAATTTCATCTACGACTCCTTTTAACGATACCAAAACAGCCCCTAGCCGAGGAGCTTCGTTATAGGCAGGGATAACTGCTACGATACGCATTTATAGGGAGTGTAACAGGTTTTCTGCTCGTAGCAAGCAGACTGGCGCTCAGCCAACGTAGGAGTGTAAACCGAGCAGTGAGCGATGAGAGACTGCGTATTCAACGGTGCGGCGCAGCCCATCATCAAGCGTAACAAGCGGCAACCATCCGAGATGTTCTTTTACCTTACCTAAATCCGGCAAGCCTAATGGGGTCATGAAGAGCAAAGCATCTTTGAAAGCAATTTTGGAGCTAGAACCTGTCATTTCGAGGATTTTTTGGGCGACATCTAGAATACGGACATCGATATCGCTTCCGATATTGACGGGGCCAAGCCCAGCTGGAGCGGCCATCATTTTTATCAAGGCTTCTACCGCATCTGAGACATATAGTAGAGAGGTTCGAAAGCTCTCATCTCCGTAAATTTCTAAATCCTTGCCATCAAGAGCGTTCAAGATAAAATCAGGGATCATGTGCGCCTCATAGAGAGGCATACGCGGCCCATAGACCCGGAAGATACGTGCGATACGGATATCGAGTCCCTGAACCTGTGCATAGGTGGCGCACATGGTTTCAGAAAAACGCTTCCCCTCGTCGTAACAAGCGCGTGGGGACAGAGTATCCGCGGAACCATGCTCCTCTTCTTTAAACCCGTGGCCATCTGTGGGGCGGGCACCGTAAACAACGGATGTTGAGGTATGGACGACCCGTGAGTGAAAACGCGCAGCCAGGTCGAGCACGTTCTTCATACCAATCGAATTGGCATAGAGGGTCTGCATTTTGTACTGATCAAACTTTTTTGGGCTGGTAGGACAGGCTAAGTGATAGATTTCTTGGATACCTTGAACCTTCAGACGAAAGCGCGTGAGCTCTGGGTATGCCTCCGGATCGAAAGGGACGTTGATATCATGGCGGATAAATTCGAAATCCTGATTCTTGAGGAGACTGTCAATGTTTGATTCTTGGCTGGTGACAAAATTATCTAAACAAATGACGCGTGCATTCCCTTGTTTTAACAGGGCTTCGCAGAGGAATGAGCCAATAAAGCCTGCACCTCCTGTAACGAGGATATTTTTCTTGTCAAAGACGACGGATCGTTCGGGCATAGGAAAGTCAGGTCAGAAATCAAGGATCAAAGGTGTTAAGATGCCTGATGGGACTCACGAAACGTGAAGAACTTGTGTGTGAGATATGTGTAGAATGGGATGATAACCGCTACCACAAAGATAACGATCAGGTCATGGGCATGCAAGAGATGATACCCGATCCAGAAGAGGGCGGATTGCATTAAGATCGCGCTTACTGCGACCCCGATATAACGCGTGAGCTGTGTGCGATGGCGCCCCTGTGAGCGAAATGTCCATTGTCGATGAGCCAAATAATTCAAAATAGAGGTAATCGCCGTGGCGAGAAAATTTTCTAATGTCCGATTTCCGGTCGGCCATATGAGCCGAGAGAGCACGTAATAGAGGGCGTAATTACATAGAAAGCTAATGCCACCGATACACAAGAAGCGCACGATTCGCTCGCCTTCATCACGGTGGCGCGCTACCCGCGCAGGGAGAAAAGGTAAACTCACGTCAAATATCCAGCGAATCATAGGAGTATGTTATTTGAGCGCATGTACAAGCCACCGTAAAGAGCTGAGCAACGTGAGCGCATGCCGTGGTACCACGATTTTTTTTCGTGTGACGGGAAGAATCGGCTCGCTGGCTGGCTCATCACTCGAAACGACCACCGTTATAGAAGATGATTCCTGCGCGAGGGCACGCCCAACGTTCAGGCGACCAAACCCCAACACGGTTTTCGTTCCTGCAACCTGCTCCAACGACAAGGTGTCTGCCGTTGTGTACAGACGCTGCTGAATCTGTCGCACCGTCCAATCTGAATGTACCGAACGCAAGAGAGCCACAGCGCCCGTCACCAACGGAGCGGCTAGACTTGTGCCTCCTACCCGCTCACGATAGAGGGGAATACGCGTGGAATCAACCGAGGGCTCGTTCGTATAACTAGGACGAGCAGCTAATAAATTCGCCGCGGGAGCAGAGATATCCGTGCAACGCGTACCAAAATTGGCATACGCAGCTTTTTTATCAGAAGCATTCGTTCCCCCCACTCCGATAATGGCATCTTCGTCTTTTTCACCACAGGCAGGGTAACTGGGTGTGTCATCAATATTCGTCCCATGGCTATCACTATTACTATTTCCATTCGCCGCCACGACCACGATCCCGGCTTGCGCCGCGCGATGGATGATGGCCGTTAGGGCAGGATCTTCTTCGTAGCCTGCCAAACTTAAGTTAATAACCTTCACCTCTTTACGGATCGCGTATTCTATGGCTCGGATAATGTCCTGGGTCGAACCAGCCCCATCGCCACCCAAAGCGACGAGCGGCATCAGACGCACATTCCATGCCATCCCCACCATTCCAATACCGTCATTGCCCTTGCCGCCAATGAGGGAGGCTACCATCGTTCCATGGCTCCAAGCGTCTTGTGATTGGGAGGGGGTGTAGATGGGACGAACATCCGCCGTATTGTTCACAAAATTCCACCCCTGCACATCGTCGATGAATCCATTACGATCATTGTCTATCTCGTCCCCAGCCACCTCCCCGGGGTTTGTCCAAATAACATCACGCAAATCTGGATGGGTGGTATCCACTCCGACATCAATAATAGCAACAACCACTGCTGGGGTACCCGTGCTCACCGCCCACGCCTCGTCTGCCTTTACTTGACGTAAATACCATTGACGATCCCATAGGGGGTCATTTGGAAGCAGAGCTAAAGAAGAGGTAGCTGATACGAGAGGAGCCGCTTGTACTCTGGACAGCGCTAAAACGAATCCCAATACAAGCGCTAAGATTTGCCAGAAAAACCGTCTTCGCTCAGGAGGACCCTGGTTCCTACGACTCCCGTAGACAGATAACATAAATATAGTCTACCGTATAACCAACGATCACGAAACGGCTACTCCCTATGATCCAAGCCCAACAACAACTAAAACGCCTGATTTTGATGACGGGAGATTTCTTGCTCTTGGAAGCCTGCATTCCTCTCACGCTCTTCATCCGCTATGCAAGCTTCCAAAGCTGGCCCACACACATTGTTCCGTTCACGATTGTTGCATTCCTGTGGATTGTCGGATTTTATATTGCTGGACTATATGACCTAGCATTAGGTCAGGATACGCTCAAATTGTTCCGAACGTATCTGGAAGGGATGATTGTCAACTTGGGAGTTGCCTTCGGATTCTTTTATCTTCTCCCGATCTTTGGCATTGCCCCGCGAACCAATCTCCTCCTCTACTTCCTCATTGCGCTTGTATTTGGCTACGCTTGGCGCCTCCTTTTTCATCGTTTCATCATGGGGACATTTGAACGCGAACGCGTCCTCTTTATCGGTCCCGTGAGCGAGGCGCTTGAAGTGCACTCCTTGTTACAAGCAAGCTCTTTAGGTGCAGATTTAGTTGCGGCGGTCGTGACACAGAGCGATCCTGACATGCACACACCCTTCCCTTCGATGCCGATCGATCGGATTTCGCGCGACTCCATTCAACAACACTCGATCCAAACGGTCGTCTTAGGAACGGGCTTAGATGCTTTTCCGAAAATCACAGATGTTTTATATACCGCGCTCTTTGACCAACTCACCATCCTAGACCGAGCCGAGCTTGAGGAAGCGACCACAGGACGAATTCCCCTCAGCTATGTAAACCAAAGCTGGTTCTTGCAACATTTAAATGAATCTGAGAAGGCCTGGTATGAATCTTTTAAACGAGGGATGGACATCCTCCTCGCGATTCCATTCGCCCTCCTCACGCTGCTCTTAACCCCCCTTGTCACACTCTGTATCAAACTCAGTTCAGCGGGTCCACTCTTTTATTCGCAGTCTCGTGTGGGGCGCCACGGAAAACTCATGAAGATCTGGAAGTTCCGCACCATGGATGTCAACGCTGAAAAAGACGGGCCACGATTTACCGCGTCCACCAAAACAGATCCACGCGTCTTCCCTTTAGGGCGCCTTCTACGTCAGCTGCGGATTGATGAACTTCCCCAGATTTGGAACGTTTTGCGTGGAGATCTTTCGTTTGTTGGCCCGCGACCAGAGCGACCAGAGTTTGTCGGCCCACTTATTGAGCGCATGCCCTATTACAACCTACGCCACCTTGCCAGACCCGGACTGACAGGCTGGGCACAGGTTCGCTTCTTAGAACCCACCTCAAGCCTAGAAGATAACTTGAAAAAATTGCAGTATGATCTGTTCTATATTAAACATCGCTCTCTGCTATTAGATCTGGCAATCCTCTTAAAAACGGTTGGCATTATTCTTCGTCGACAAGGAACATGATGAAGACCTGGTTAAAAGCAACTTGGCACTCTCTTACCACCCAGCGTGTACTGGTGGTCTGCTTTGTGATTTCTGCCCTGGTTCAATTGAGTGGCATTGTCTACATGCTACACAGTAAGAGCATGGTGCCCTCTCCACGCTATGACGCAACCGAATATCGTGTATTGGCACAAAATATTTTGCAGCATGACCTTTTTAGCACCAGCCCAATCAGCCCATATCTTCCCGAACTCTTACGCACTCCTGGCTATCCGCTTGTTCTCGCTCTTAGCTACCTTATCGAGCCCAGTGGGTATCTCATGCTGTGTCTACACATCCTCTTTCGCTTAGCGATTGGTTGGATGATCTATGCTACCTGTCGTCGACGCCTACAGGTGAGCTACTGGATAAGCCTCTGTGGGACCTGTTTTTGGTTATTTGATATATACACAATCTTTATCGGATATGTCACGTTAAGCGACACGTTTTTTGCATTTCTTTTGTGTTTAAGCCTCTATCTCGCGCTCTTCTCATCGGAACACGATTCATATTTTAAGATTTTACGCAGCCCTCTTGTCCTAGGATTTGCTATTATTACCCGCCCACAAGGACTTGTGTTCGCCCCAATTTTACTTACTATCTTTTTTTTGCAGCGTGTACGCTCCTTTAAGCGTGTCATAGCTATCCTCATTTGCCTATGTCTTTTCCCGGCGATTTGGCTAGGACGCAACTTTTTACACACGGGGCATTTTGTCTTAAGTAGTAGCGGAGAATATAATTTGGCGCTTGGGATTCATTGGGCAGGAGATTCACAGTACTTTCAGCGGCTCGTTGAGGCCGAGTCAGCTCACTTCACTACCCCGGTTGATTTGAGAGATGGAAAAGGCTTGTTTAAAAACTACTGGATCTATACGGTTCAAGGATATCCCACTCTCCGCGCCACATTTGAAGATCTCCTGCGCGCATACCCGCTTTCAAGGCTTGCCTGGATCCAACTTAAGACCTTGCCCACGATTTGGTATCCAAGTGCTCAAATGGCTATTTTTGCTAGCGCGAGCCACTTATACACCCCTCTTGTTACGGGGGGATTATTTATGATGGATTTAGCTACCATGGCCTTTCTCGTGCTGGGAGCTGCCACCAGTGTCATCGTTCTTCTTAAAAATCCGCGCCGAAGGGAATCTTCTATTATCATTTTGTTGGGAAGCGCCGCCTTCCTTGGTTCGTGGTTAAACGCAGGCTTAACTATTCAAAGACTACGCACGCCTGTCTTGCCCCTAGCGCTTATCGTGTGTGTATTTGGGTTTCAGCGTCTTATTGAATGGGTTCGATCCCTTCCTCGCGTAAAAGGCTTGCTAACCCCTGCTCAAATCGAATCTCAGGATGCCAAGACAAGAGCTGCTGCGTAAGAGTGATGTCGGCCTGTGTGTCACGTGCGTCGCCCTTCCCCCGAGGAGATTCTCGACGAATGATGGTCGGGCTAATTTTCTCAGCAATGTAATTTACAGAGTAGCGCTCTCCATTGCCAATGTTCACCACCTCACCTGCGCCTACCTTAGGTGAATGCATGGCGGCGATATTGGCAGATACGACGTCTTTTACATGCGTGAAATCGCGAGTCTGTTCGCCATCGCCATCAATGGTGAGCGCCTCTCCCGCCTTAAACTGGCGCATAAAAATCGCGATTACGGTTACGTACGCCCCATCATTTGCCATGCGCGGACCGTAGACATTGAAGTATCTCAATGACACCGTTTCCAAACCATAGAGAGAGGAAAACTGCTGGCAAAATAATTCACCTACGTATTTTTGTAGGGCGTAGGGGTTGAGCGGATTTGGCCGCATGTCCGGTGTTAGCGGAAGGTGATCCTGGTTGCCGTAGGCAGAAGAGGATGCACTATAGACAACGCGCTTCACCTTCGCATCACGAGCAGCCACCAACACATTGAGCGTCCCCATGATGTTGTTTTTTGCACTCTCGATAGGCTGGGCGATCGAAAACGGGACGCGCGGTAATGCTCCAACATGAAATACCCCGTCCACTCCTTCGAACGCAGGACGAATCGCTCCCTCATCACAAAAGTCTGCTTGAAAAAACTCTGCTCCTGCAGGAATATTTTCTCGTTTTCCGGTTGAGAGATTATCGAGTACACGCACACGGTGCCCCTGAGACAATAAAGCTTCCGTTAGGTGTGATCCAATAAATCCGGCGCCGCCGGTCACGAGATAAAGAGACATAGTATAGCGCTAAGATTTCTTAGGAGAGCCTTCTTGCCATTGGATATCCATGCCTTGCGCGGCAACGAGGGCGTTGTTGTAATCTTCCGAAGATCGCAGGAGGGTCAAATCCACTCCCCGTGCGGCTGCAAGCTGGATGAGCGCGCGCGTGTCTTTTGGCAAACATTTTCCCCCATAGCCACGGTACCCCTTGTGGAAAATATCGAGATGGGTCCGGCCGATGCGTTTATCTGCCGCCATGCATTCTTTTACATTGTCATAATCGACTCCCATTTTTTGTGCCAAATCGTACATTTGGTTTGAGAAGGTGACCTTGACGGCAAACCAGGTATTGCCTGCGTACTTCACCATCTCCGCTACGGTACATGGCACTACGCGCTCAAAGGGTGCCAATGGAAGCATCGCCATGATGTCTGCTGCTACTGTATAGCTCTGGTCCGTTGTTCCTAAAATTTGGCGGTCAGGAAAATTCATATCTTGGTCTGCCGTGACCTCTGTCAAAAACTCAGGATTGTACATGAGTTTGTGATGTGGATACTCAACTTGGAGCATCGCCGTTGTTCCGGGGATGACGGTGGATTTTAGGACAACCATCTTTTGCCCCTGGATAGCATCGAGCGCGGATCGCACGTACGATAAATCAAACCCACTTCCATCTAGGTAATATGGGGTTGGGACGCAGATAAAGATGACATCGGCTTTGTTCACCTCCTCAATGGATCCCTCGTTTTTTCCTTTATCATACACAAAAGGAGTAACACCTACGGACTCAAAATAGCGCTTTAGTGCACCGCCAACAAAGCCAGTTCCCATGATACCTACGGTATAGCGCGTCTTATGCATAGAGATATTCAGATACGATACGAATTGGTCGTAGGCGTGTCAATGCGGGCTACCCACGTTTATAGGTCCCCGTAACGGTTGCTTCGCATTCTTCCTGTGCATGCGCCACCAGACCAATGGTGCGCGCGACCAGAAAAATTGCATCAGCAAACTGAAGCGACCAGCCCATGTCGGCCATAAGTGAACCGATTGCCCCATCGATATTCAGAGGAAGCGGACTACCTTTGCGCTCCGTCATAAGACGTGAAACTTCGAGCGCAAAATCGAGATGTGTCGTGGAAGAAAGATTCGCCTTTGCGAGTGCAGTCATTGTGATCGTACGTGGATCGACCGTGTATTCCGGGTGACCAATCCCGGACAGACGTTTTTTGTTTGCCATTGATTCTTCCACGATTTCTGCCGAAGTACGTCCAGCGTTCACCGCGTCTTGAACCCACCGTCCCGCGGCAGTGGCCGCATTGCCATGGCGAGGGCCGAGCGTCAAAAGACCGGCGGCTACAGCATCGGCAATCGGTTTCCCGCAGCTCGCGACCCGACGCGTGACATGTGCGCTAGGTGGCTCCTGGCCATGGTCGACCGAGGCCACGAGACATGCGTTCAAGAGGATTTTTTCTGAAGCCGTGGGTAATTTCCCTAGCCACGCTAAACATAGCACAGACACGAGATCTTGCTCTTGCATGAGACGCGATACAGGCACATCCCGCAAATGGTACTCGCTGTCTTTAATAACTCCGAATGACATAGGTCAATAAAATAATATTAGGCACCGATTTTTTCACAGGCCTCAAACATTTCTTTCAGGGAACCCGTGCATACATATCCCTTCGCTTGTATGGCCGCCCGCATCTCTGGTACAGAACGGTCATCTTCTCCAAGAACGGTACCCGTGTGTCCGTAGGGCATACCGCGAGGGAGCGTGTCGAGCACATCTCCTGGCATGAGGATGGCAAGCGGCTTTTTTGCAACGTATTCACCGTTCGCAAGGGCCACGAGGAGAGGATGTCCTGGCTCTGCAAACATCGCAACCGCTTTTACATCTTCGGAGGCTTCTGCATGCACAAGCGCATCACGTAATGACGTTCCCACAACGCGATCCCCTCCTACCGCGAAGGCACAACGAATACCTATCCCGCGGCGGGATAGCCCCATCAGCAATTCGTTGGTCATCCCTCCAGAATTAGAGATGACGGCGAGCGAGCCTTCTTTCAAAATTTGGAACGGCTCTTCGCCCCCAATGTATCCGACACGAAACTTAGGGAACTGCAGATATCCTACTGAGCTTGGACCTAAGAGAGTGGCACCGGCAGCCTGTACATCTTGCCGCATGGTGAGAACATCATGGACTGGGATGTTTTCTGTTAAAATCTGAAGGTATGTTATCCCACTTTGGAGAGCGTCTTGGACAGCACCCAAGACCCGCATGGGAGGTACGACAATGCTTGTTACCTCAATATTTGGAAAAGCAGCTTTTGCTTCAGCGACACTATTGAAGATTGGTCGCTCTTCAACAGTTTGCCCCCCTTTCCCAGGCGTAACACCCGCGACAACCTTCACGCCACTCCCCAGCAACCACTTGGCCATGCGCATCCCCTCTTTGCCCGTCATGCCTTGGATGAGAACTTGGGTTTCAGATGAAAAACGTTTCCACATAGAAGTTGGTATCGAGAATAGATTGCTGCGAACTATCTTACGGCCTCAGCAACGGCGTGGGCAGATGCTTCTAAATCAACGGTTCCTCGGTGGAATGTAAGTGGGATATCATGCTCTTTGGCCCAATTTGTCGCTTCTCTTTGCCCGGCATCGGCATTAGGTCCATCGCGGCGAATAATAATCGGAAGGCGTGTACCCGTGTCTTGCATTGCTCCGAGGACGGCCATGACTGTCGCCTGGATGTCGGTAAAATTCGCGAATGAGCCCGCAATCCAGAGAGCCTTGAGACCAGGCTTGGAGAGCACAATCGTTGCAGCTTTGCGTAAACTTTCTGGATCAGGGTTACCGCTGGCTTCAAGATAATTTCCTGGCTTTAGGCCTACGTGCATGAGAGCATCCATCGCCACAAGACTTGCCCCCCCTCCAGAAAGGATGACGGCAATATCTCCATCCAGCTCGAGATAGCGACCCATGGTTCCCCGATGTCCAGCCGAATCCAATAATGCATTGAAGGCTTGTTCGCGTTCGGTTTTTCCTACACTGCGCAAGCGATGGGAGATAAAGGTTGCCCACTCAGGGTGGCGACTCCAGGCCGCATCGTCTAGCTCAATTTTGGCATCTAGCGCGATACATGACCCATCTGCCAAAACAGCCAGTGGGTTTATCTCCATGCTTAACGCATCTTGCGTCCCCATCGCTCCATGGAGCGTTTTTGCTAACATGAGAACAGAAGTGGGTAGGCTGACCTTCTCCCAATCTGACGCGTCTCGTATGGTTAACGAGCGAGCTTGAGAAACCGACATCCCTCCTTCTGGAGAATAGTTGATGCGTATCGCACCCGCTTCTCGATCAATATCCACGCTTAGCAACCATTCTTCCGTATGAGCGATAGCAGGATCCGCCAGGAGGCCTGCGCACGGGGTCGTTCCGAGAATTGCCCGCATATCGGCGATAACATGTTCTACATCTTCTTTTTTATCGACACGGCGAACCAATCCAGACTTGCCACGACGACCCTGCAGGACCTGCGCCTTGAAGTACCAGGGATGCGACCAGTCTAAAGCCTTGAAGAGAGTGTCGGCCTCCTCCAAAGAGGCAAACACACCCGGAGGAACAGAAACCCCAAGCGTTACCAAGAGCTGTTTGCCATCGTGTTCAATGAGAAGCATACGAAATAAAATATGTCTTATTTGCGCTCAAGCACAATCGTGGAGCCGTAGCCTAAATACCGCAAGAATGGAAGACTTCTGAAGCGATCCAGCCAACGCACTACAGGAATAAGGGCGTTCACGTATGGAAGACTTAGACTGCTCGCTTCATACGAGACGATTTTCCAATCAGGGTGAGAGAGTCGTCGTCGCACAATCCAGGGAAAACGCCAGATGTGAGGCAGCTCATCTTTTCCCGCGTATCCTTCCTGCACCCCTTCTCCAAACAGATTTACGCAGGTACGCAGGATTCCCCAGGGGATTGCCCACAAAGAACGCTTGCTAACCCGCCAATATCCATGATCCCCTCCCAACAAAGCGAGAGCACACAAATTAAAACCTGTCGGGAGCGCAACGATAATGCGCTTTCGCGCAACACGGCACAGCTCTTGCCAGCCCGCATCGAAGCTCGGCAAATGCTCGAGAACATGCGAGCTTATAACGGTATCAAATGAAGCGTCGGGAAAAGGGAGTTTTTCGGCGTCCCCCTGTGTGTAACTTGCGTAATCTGCCACCCCGAGTTCCTGTGCTTGCTGCTGGGCCTTCTCTATATTCGGATAAGAGAGGTCAATCCCAGTTGAGGCGATCTTTTTCTTGGCGAGCAGCAGTCCAATCGCGCCTTCGCCACAACCTGCATCGAGCACCGTCCCCTCCCCTACATGCTGTAGAATCGCCTCATATTGCGACTCGTGCGCATAGCGCCGAATCGGGTATACAGAAAATAACCTCTTCTTTAGGATTTGGTCTGAATGCCCCTCATAGAAAGACTTGATATCCACCATACAATACTTGTAAGCTTTACCGCATGCGTATTTTTGTCCCTGTCCACCATTTTACGGATGATCCGACAAGCGGGATTGAAACAGGACTTTGGAATTTTCCTTTGCAGCTTGCGGAGGCCGGACATGAAGTGCATGTCTTCACCTTATCGAGCAAACTCGTCCGCCATACTAAGGCTGAACTTAGAAAAAAAGGTATCAGACTATACCAGATCCTACAATATAAAACGCATGGACTTGATAAAACGGTGTCTTTCTTGAGTTGGGTGGGGTATGCCCTGCTTAGGCTTAAGTACCGCTACGACTGGGTTTTTATCATTGATGCAGGGCTGACCCATTTTGGACGGTTTCCGCTTGGAGCCAAGGTGGCAGCCCGCGTCCTCGTGAGCCAAGACCCGGCCACGCAAGCATTTTTCCAAACGGGTGATTGGTTGTTTGATCGCCAACGTAAAGATGAAGCCGAGGGTTGGCGCACGCAGACTCCCCCGTTCTTTTTTCGGGTCTGCCGTTTTCTTGCTGAACAGATTTGGTATCGATACCTCCCCGTGCACGAAGTCGGTGAAAAATCCGATATCCTTTTCTGCGAAGGTTCTTCTACTTACGCCTATTATCGCGCCCTTTATCCAACGCGTGCTGCGTACCTTCCTTTGGGGGTAGAAAATTACCGATTTGATACGACTCCTCAGATGAGCGCCGCGGCGCAGAAAAAATTCACCTTTCTTTTTGTCGGACGTATCCAACGCATGAAAGGAATCTACTATCTCATTGAAGCCTTTCGTCGCTTAGCTGCCATCTATCCCGCAATAGAGCTATGGATTGTTGGGCGCCATCACGGAATCTATAGCGATCTCCTCGCACAACATCTTGATGGCCTAGAGGACCGTGTTCGCGTCTTGGGAGAGGCGGATCGTTCAACGGTTATTCGCTATTTACGCGCCTGCCAAGTGGTGGTAGATCCTATGATTTGGGCCAACTATTCTACCATTGCTCTAGAGGCTCTTTACTGCGAAAAACCCCTTATCGGGGCGCGCAATGGAAACACCAAAGACTTCGTCCGTGACGGCGAGACAGGTTTTTTAGTTGATGCACGCGACATTTCAGAACTCTCCTCAGTTATGGAACATGTCTACACCCACTATCCGGAAGCGGTAGAAGGTGCGAAAAAAGGTTCCCAATTCGTAAAAGATCACCTAACCTGGAAGAAGGTGGGACATCTGGTAGAAAAGCATTTTCTGCTTTTTGATGATAAGAGGGCGTGGCAAGAGCTTACCGACGCCATCAATAAAACCTATATTCCTGGATAACCCTAAAGGAACTTCACTTCCGGATTAATCTTTTCGAGGATCTCTTGTTTAATTTCTTCTGTATAAATCCCCGCTTTTACAATTACCTGAACAGGGCCTTTTCCGCGCAAAACTTCTGGTGACTCAACCACAAATTCCGTTCCGTAGAATCGTTTACCTCTTTTCGTAGGACTGTTATCGAGCATGCCAACGATCTTTTGTTTCTCAAGACCGAAAGAAAATAGGTAGGTAGAAAAAATGTGGGCGCCAAAGAGGTAGACCGGGATGGTTGAAGCACGCATCTGCTGATTCAGCTCTTCTACCATGGTGACATGATGGTCAATAAAATCCGTGAATGCTTGTCGATGCTTTTCGGAAAGATTAGGCCACCTAATCGAGTCTAAACGTGACTTATCCCCATTACGCTCTGCCGCGTAAAAAAAGCTATGTTCTTTGTACTGCGTTTTATCCAACGGCGTAAATCCTAGGGCAGGAAGCATCGGATCAAGATATTCGTCCGTTAAGAGCATGGTATGCTCAAAATTTAGGGCGTTGGTGTATTTTTCCTGAAGCCATTTGAGCAGATGTGGGTAGGCAAAGACTATTTTTCCTCCTGGCTTCAGAAAGGACGCGATAGCCAACATGAACTCCTTTGGATCATAGGCGTGCTCCAGTACCTGCGAAAATACCACCATGTCAGCTTCTGCCGGGATGACGGTACTGCCTGTAAAAAATTCTTTCTGTACGTGAATGCGGCCAGATGGTTCAAAGGTGGGATTCGGTTCTACAATGTGCCACTCGAGCTCAGGTAACTTACTCGTCACTCGTTGCGCTAATACGCCCATTCCTCCTCCAATCTCTACCACGGTCTTTGGCCTAAACGAGACGATATAGTCCGCGAACGCTTCGTAGTAGGCCTGCCACGTAGGTCCGCATCCATCTACATGTTGGGCATGGTACAAAACTTCTAGGGGGATAAGCTTTGTCAGCTGCACCATTCCCGTGTCATGATCCAGCGCCCAATCCATGTCGGCAACGAGATCTTCTTGCGAAGGAGCTTCCGTACCACCAAAAAATACAGGGAAATCCTTAAACCGGTAGAGGAGCTCGAGAGAAGATTTGCCCGTTAGAACGCTCTCTGGACGATGTATATAGGAGGTGAGTGGCTTCATATAAAAGGAGAATATGCCTAGGAAAAATACGCTTGAGTTTTTGCCAAACTTTGAGGATTCCCCGTGTCTAGCCAGACCGCATAAGGAATGCAGGCAAACGCGACCCCTTGATCGAGCATGTCGGTCAAAACGGAGACATCTGACAAGGTGCTATCCTCGGGATGGGCATGATACTGACGTTCTAAGACCTTCCAGAATAGCTCATGATCCTTGATCCCTATTAGCCCGATATGTATAGAGTCGGCAGGGGCAATTCCTTTATCCTGAAAATATTTAATCATCCCCCCTTCTACAAGATGCGTACGATATTGGTCAAAGGGTTCAGATCCTATGACCTTCCCCGCCACCCAGTTCGTCTCGGGAGCGGGAATAGGCTCAACCACAATCGTGTCACAGGCGTGAAAAATGAATGGACAAGCGAGCAAAGAACGTGCCTGTAGCATGGAATATCCGAGGCTGCTCCCGGCTCCTTGATACGGGTCTACCCAGACGTATTCGAATTTCCGATCTGGATACCGGGCTGTTAAAAACGTTTTTACTTGCTGCCCTAGGTATCCAAGTGTCACGACAAAGACCGTGTCGCCGGGATACGCTTCAACAATATGGCAAAGGGTGGGCTTTCCACCTACTTCGACCAGAGACTTATTCGTCGATTTGGTGAGGGGTCCAAGCCGAGAGCCTGTACCCGAAGTCGTTAATAATACTTTATAGGACATATGAGGAGTTTACGTTAGACGCTCCAAGCACGAAGATAACCATCAAATTGCTTCATCATTTCTTGGATGATGGTTTCGCGGATATCTTCGTATCGACTGATATCTTGCAGAAGGACTTGATATGCGGAACCCGCGAAGACATAGTGCCCGGCGATTATTGAACACAAATGCTTATTTTCTTGGGTGTTTGTTTTTAACCATTTTTCCCAGCGTTTGCTGTGGTAGGCTTCCTGTAAGAATGGTTCAATCGAAAGTCCATACAAAAGACCTTTTTGAAGAGTGAGCATGGTCTGCAAGACACCGTATTGAGGAGCGACATTGACTGCATCAATCAGTCCCCGACGCTTGCTCATTTCTTCTGCTGTCACATAATCTCCATTATGCTCTTTGAGATGAAGTTGGAAGTGGTCCGCGGAAGATCTAATTTTTTTGATAAACTCTCCATTAAATTGCCCAACTTGATTGATCTCTTTGACCAAGGTTCCTGTTTGGCACACAAAAAAATGGATAGGAAATTGTTTGGTAAAAAATTCCATTTCTTCTTCGATGCGTTTTACATCGTCCAACATGGCTCCCACGTTTTCATCTGTTCCTACCTCGATTAACATGTTTGGACGCTGTTTCAAGACATAGGCAATGGCCTTGGCTGATTCCTCCATCATCTCGGTACGTGTTCCTTGAAAATGGCAGAAGTCGATATGGATCAAATCAAAGCCCGCCGCGATATCTGCATCTATGGTCTTATAGACATCGGCTAGGTCTTGGTTTTTAAATCCTGGTCCGCAATGGTCACGACAGACATATACCTTTGCATCTGCATACTTAGCACGCATCTTGGCAATAAACGCCCCATATTCGGCAGTATTCCAACCCATGACATACCCCTTGTCCCAATCAATTTGGTTTTTTGAGGCAATGAGCATGAGAGGCACTTGTTTGAGCGAAGCATAACGAAATACCGCCTCTACAATTTCAGGGCTCATGGGCCCAATACCAAGATGGCTTACCGCAGGTTGCATATTTTTATCGTAAGAATTCGTTAGGCGTTTTTCTCAGATCCTTTGGGCTCAGGTGACAAGAAGCGTGGATCGAGCGGCTGAAAAAATCGTTCCATGAGATGCCAACAGGCTTCGGCGACTGCTCCGGATCCTCCCTTGGCTCGTGTAACAAAGTGTGCATACGGCTTGATGGGCTCAAAGGCATTGGCAGGCGCAATCGCATAGCCCACCCCTTGAAAGACCATGGCATCAAAGATTCCATCCCCCATGTAGACCGTTTCTTCTAATGGGAAGCGCTCTTTTATCCAGGCCAGACGTTCAAAGGTACTGACTTGGTAGAGGGGGAGCTTCATATCTTCTTCTACACGCTTTTGAGTAATAGCGAATCCCCGCTTGTCCCCACTCACGGCACAGACAGATAGATAGGGACGCACAAGAGAGAGCGCGTCATTATCATCTGGACCAAATCGCTTGGCGACTTTGCCGTCAGCCGTATAGGTAAACGAACCATCGGTTAAGACCCCATCAACATCGAGGACGAGATGCGTTATGCGCGTGGGGAGAGACTTTTCCATAGTTGCAGACGTCCAAAATAATAAAGAAAACGGTCAAAGGGATGGTGGTGCAGAGGCGCCATATTTAGCCAAATGATGGCAGATAGGCGCCGTATCCGTAAGACATCGAACCCTCTCTGCTGACATTCAAGCAGAAACGCATTTTGCACTTCTACCATGTTTTCTGGACGCATAATATCGCACCAAACGCCCGTCTCGGTTTCTCGTACTTCGAACAGATCACGGCTAATAATCTCATGGTTCACGATAAGATTATGATGGAACTTTGCTAAATCATAATAACAATCCCCTGCTTCTAACAACCCCGCAAAATCTTGGCGCCAATCAATTAATGCATACCCTGTTGGCGTTTTAATAATATTCTCCAAAATGCAATCTCCATGAAAAATCGTCTGCTCTCCTTTGGAGAACCAATTTGGGTCGATTTGGGCAATGAGCTCTAGTGCGCCTGGGACATTGACTCCATTGATTTGGATTGCGGCGTCGTGTATACCCGTCTGCTCTAGAAAGCGTTGGACGCGCTCACGTGTTTTATCTAAATAAAACTTCAGGCACAAACCCGCAAACGCGGTATCATCTACAGCCTGCCTTGGTTGCCAAAGATACTCCTTGGCCCAAGACAGAAATGCACCCACATCCTCCGGGGTAACAACCTTAGAGTAGAGGTCACCTTTTACATAAGCGTATCGATAAAAATGCGCGCTCGCCGCTTCGAGCGGAGGTACAAGCGGTGCGAGGAGCTTTGCGCGCTCCGCCCGCTTACCTGCCACCTCTGCATTGGCGAAAAACTTGATCACGTGGTCATCAAAGAGGTAGATGGCCTCGTCTAGCTTATCTAAATTTTCAAACGCATCTGGAATCCGTTCACGCGCATGCTTCAATGAGACGATATTCCCTGTGTCAAGCCAACGCTCAACGGGCACAAGCGTAAATTCCTTTCCCTCTGCCAGCAATTGGCTGACGACATGCGCATCTCCAAGCGGTGCGTGAGCGGATTTCGCAAGCAGCGTCTCAAGAGTCTCCCAAAAGGCAGCGTAGTCATGGATACCTACCAACCCGACATGCGCCCATCCTGCGAAGGCCGCGCCCTTTTCTTTGATACGCGTTACAGTGCTGCCCACGACCGTGAGCTCAGCGTAGTTACTTAGCTCTTGCGTTTTACACCCGGCAATCCAATTATGCGTTGGAACTCCGATCGTATCTAATACAATCGTGTCAACCGCTTGATAGATAAAAGGACACTGTAAGGCATTTTTTGCTTTGGATAAACTATAGCCCAGCGATGATCCCTCTCCTTCGTAGAGATCCACGTCCACAAACTCAAAAACACGGCCTGGATACGCCATCAATAAAAATTCTTTGATGAGGTCGCCTTTATAGCCAAGCGTAACGACGATAGGGATTTCTTTTGGATACGCTTCGACAATATAGGAGATGACGGGTTTGCGACCGACGCGGATCAGGGCTTTATTTGTATGCTGGATAAAATCGCCTAACGCTGACCCAACCCCAGAAGCGGCGATAACAACTTTATACGGTACGTCCATAATCATCCTTTAAACGCACGACATCGTCCAGCTCTGAAGTAGAACATTCTAGGTACACACAATCTTCATCCGCGGCAAACATGCGGTGTTTTTCGAGAGGAGGGATGGTATACCATTCTCCGGGCTGTAAAAGACGGTCGGCTCCTTCTCCTTTAATCGTGAGTACGCCTGACAAACAATAAACCGTTTCGCGCTTGTATTCGTGATACTGGTAGGAGCATTGGCAACCTTTACGCATAAGCAGCCGTTTTACCGTATAGGCAGGACTTGTTTCGAGCAGCTCTTCTTGTCCCCAAGGCTTTTGGATCACTGGGGTGATGCGAGATTCTTCCATATGAGACAGACACGTCGTGAATTATTTAGCTGTTTCTAAACGATTTGGTGCTACTTCCAGGATGATAGAATCGGATTCTGCTGTCAACTTATGGCGGATATTGCCTGGTAGGGAGAGCCATTGTCCGGCGGTATAGATTCCCCTGAACTCTTGGTCGATGCCCTCTAGGCGAATCCTACCACTTACAACTAGATACCCTACGTGTTTTATGCCTATAGTACGAATCCCTTCTTCATAGTAAACGCGTATGAGCTCGCCCCCTGTCTGCAATGCATGCGAGACTACCGCACAGTCTTTATGAGCGGATAACAATTTTGTGACTTCACCCATCTCCATAATATTCATGCCCGTCGGCGGCCCATCTAGAACGGGATAGATCCCTCGCTTGATAAGCTGGGACCCGGGGAGGTCTAAGTCATCGTCAATACAGGCAAATAATTCTTGCCGCGGCATCGTCACTCTGAGAGGCAAAACATCTTCGCGATCTTGGCCCTTCTCGAGGTCAAAGGGGTAGTAAGCCGGGAAGCGTCGTAAGCGGTACCGCAGGAGACGGTTGAGACGAGCAAACATTCGACGCTGGTGAAAAGCGATGCCAAGACGGTTGAGGGCGGTCATCAAGCGGTAGGCCCATTCCGTTTTAGAGTAAGCCCATTTTTTTTGGTCGAGCACCAGTAACGACTGAAATAGCTCGCGCCGGAAAATCCCAGTGAGGGAAATAATATAATATGGATATCCTTTGGTGCAGGCGGAGCGCCAGGTGGGAACATCTAACACTATGGTGTCTGACACGTTCCCTGATTGAATATGTGAGGACGGGACGAGATCTACTAGCCTGCGCAATCGACCTGCTTGCCACCAAGAATAGGGCAAATAGTCTGCGCTAGTAGCAACCATATCCTTCACGAGTTCGCCGAAGAGATTACCTGGAGCGACGTTCATATGGTCTTCATTCCAAACCAATATGTAGGGTTGCGGCACAGCTTTCAACATTCGCTCTGCCGTGGCCAACCAGCCGCGCGATTCATCTACAAACTCGTAGAGAGTCACGCGTGCCCCGAGGGTGGCTAGAAAAAAGGCCTTTACTTCTTCTCGTAATGAGCCACGGGCATTTACATGCCATACCGCTTCAATATCAAGACAAGAGAGGACGGAAGCTCGCAGATGTGCAAACCGCTCTTGTGTATCTACGCGAATATTTCCTAGAATCGCAAGCATTTGCGGAGAAGAGGTATCTTTCATACAGGCAGTTTCTTTTCTGCGTTTATTTTCCGTGCTAAAAGAATTTGTAGGATGATGCCGTGCAGAACGAACCCTACCCACCCCCACATGATCAACATAGCTAATACGGCGGTGAGCGGCTGCATGAAGAGCCTACCTATCCACAAGATGGCTACTCCCACGACAAGTTGACCAATCGTCATACAAATACTGATGGATAGCCCGCGCGGCAACAATCGATACATAGAGCCATTCCCGGTCATGAAACCGACGGGGATCAAGCCGATAATACAGGCCCACACGAGCGGAACCGCCGGCTTAAATTCGGCTCCATAGACAAAGGGAACGAGCCACGAGGCGGACAGGCCAATCGCCCCTAAGATTACAGAAGATAATAATCCTGTTCCAAGAGCGGATTGAAGATAGTGCTTACGTAGGACGACGTATCCTTGGGCGAATGAGCGCGGAAGTTGAATTTGGATGAGGCGAGAGAAGCCGGAGACTAATAAAAAGCCGGTGGTAGCTACGCCAAAGGCGAGTTCATAGTACCCAACTTGCTGTAAGGTGGCATACCGACCCAAAAAGAATACCGGCAGCATTGGAAGCAAACCGGATAGGCGCCGATCAAACATAATCACTAAACCTTGTTTTACGAATGCGCTGATAGATACACGACGAACTCGTGTTACGAGATGACGGATAGAAGGGAGGGAGGGCGTGTATTTCCGAGTTGCTCGATACCAGTAGAGAGCGATGACTGCGGTCACGATTCCTCCAACGACATATCCTGTAGCAACCCCTACCACCCCAAATCCCATTACCACCCCTACAATACGAAAGAGATTTGAGACGAGCGTAGACAGAGACTCAAACCAGACTAAGGAACATGAAAAACGGAACGCCTGCAGCACCAAGACAATCATCCTTGTCGCCACTTGCGTCATATTACCCATGATCCAGAGCAAGACCGGGATGACTAAGGCAGGCGCATGAAAATATTGATCCATCAAGAGCGGAACAAAGGGGAAGACCGCGAACCCGATCCCTACTAAAAATATGAGCGAAGCCCGGACATAGATGGCGAGAGATTCTTCTATGGCCATGCGCTCTTGTGAAGCTGCTTGAGGAGCTAAGCGCGTTAAGGCCCCAATATCCAAGCCTGGATCTGTCACCCAAGAGATGAGGCCGATACTCGCGATCACAATGACATACTTCCCATATTCATCTGCCCCGAGGGTACGGACGAGGAGAATGGAAGCGAGCGTACTTAAGCCTGTATTTAAAAATGAACCAATTTGTAGCATGGTCCCTTCACGAAAAAATCGTGTGGCGAATAATTGTTTTATTTTCGTTACACGCTCTTTTAGCATAGAGGCCATTGATCTGGATCAGGATAGCTTGGTTAGGCAAAAAAAGAAACGCCCCGCTAGCCTGCGTACAAGCTAGCGGGACTAAGGCAAGGAAGGAGCGAAGGGCGAGGCTACGGCGCGCGCACCCGCAGCACGAGCACGATGTCCCTCATGCCCATGGCGGCGCGGGCGGTACCGAGGGGAGCGATGTTGTTCACGTCGCGCTCGGCGCGGACGCTGAGCCAGGACGTGCCTCGGAGGAAGAGGGTGCGCAGGTAGGTGCGCCCAGCTGCGTCGAGAGGAAGGTTGACCGTCTCTCCCACAGCAGGAAGGACCGGAACGGTCGGGTCGCCTCCCAAGCGGTTTGCGATGCGGCCGAAGCGCTCTGTACCCCAGTGGGTATGCAGCGAATCGGCCGGGGTAGGCATGTCCGGCTCCGTGAGCGTGAGAGACCCCACCTGCCACTCCGTTGTGTAGCCCGTCTGGTTGTCCATGACCCGCCACTGAAGGGTGGCGCTCACGACGACGGCCGTGGCGGGGTCGGCGACGGCCACCCGAGGGAATCGGAGGCCTACGCGCATCAGGTAGTATCCGCCGCTCCCACCCAGCGCGAAGGCCGCCGGGTCGGCGAAGGTGTCGAAGTAATAGCGCTCGCCTCCCGGGGGATCCCAGAGGCCGTTGCGGATCGAATCCCAGTCGCCGACGGTGTTTGCCCCCCAGCGCTGGACGGTGGCGGGGAGGGTGAGGTCGCCCTCACAACCTCCCGCGACGCAGGTCCAGCTCGCGGGGCACGCGTTGCCGCAGCGGCCGCAGTGGGCGTTGGTGGTTGCGAGGTTGACTTCGCAGCCATTGCTCGCGACCCCGTCGCAGTCGGCGAAGCCCGTGAGGCAGGTAAAGCCGCAGCCGCCCGCCGTGCAGGTCGCGAGCGCGTTGGAAGGCGTCGGGCAGGGGCTGCACGAGAGGCCGCAGGAATCGGTTGCGTCGTTGCTGACGCATACACCTCCGCACAGGTGGAAGCCCGCGAGGCAGGTGAAGCCGCAGCGAGCCGCCACGCAGGCGGGCATCGCGTTGAGCATGGCGGGGCAGGCGTTGCCGCAGGCTCCGCAGTTGGAGGGGTTCATCTGCGTGTTGACGCAGGCAGTGCCGCACGGCGTCTCGCCGGGCGCGCAGCCCGTCGAGCACGTGCCCGCACTGCAGAGCGGCGCAGAGGCGTTGCAGGCGGTGCCGCAGCGGCCGCAGTGGGCGGCCGTGCTTGTGAGCGGGGTCTCGCAGCCGGTGGCAGGGTTGCCATCGCAGTCGCCGAAGCCCGTGTTGCAGGCGACGACGGTGCAGGACCCTGCTACGCAGGCGGGCGTTCCGTTGGCGACGGCGCAGACGCGCCCGCAGGCCCCGCAGTTGCTGAGGTCGGTCGCGATGCTCGTGCATCGCCCGACACATGTGGCTTGCCCCGGCATGGGGCACGGCGCGTCTGTGGGGACGTCGCTGACGTCCGGTGACGGGGCGTCCGCGTCGGGAAGGGCGTCGCCCGCCTCCGACGCGTCGGCGTCCGCCGCGACGTCGCCCTGGTCGGGCGCCGCGTCGGCGCTGTCGCCGAGGAAGACGTCGCCGTCCTTCCCCATCGCGACATCCTCGGAGACGTCGAGCGGCAGCTTGCCGTCGATGATCGTGACCTGGTCGTTGGGCGCGTCGGGGGACGCGTCATTACCCAGGTCCGAGACCGGCGCGCCATCGCGGCGCACCGACTCGAGTTCATCAGCGCACCCCGCTGAGAGGGCCAGTGCCACCATGGCACCAGCAATACGAATCGCCCATCCACCTTGAAGGAACATGGTCCTCCTCCTAACTTTAGAGGTTCGTGCGACCTACTTATGAGAGTAGACCGACAGGATAGTTAAGCACAAATCCAACCTTTTGTCGATCCCTTAGCAAAAAACTATATCCTCATTTGGAAAATACATGTGAGCTTTTCTGTTGTCGATAATCTTATGTTGGAAAAGATTACTGAAAAATAGCTAAAATAAGCCTCATTTACCCTTACGTTTCTATTCTTCCCCCACTCTTTCTGCTATGCTTAGGCAAAAAAATAATCTGATCTTCCATGACCTTCAACTCACTGTGGTACTTCCTGTTCTTCCCCGTGGTTACCGGGCTATATTTTTTTACCCCTCACCGATTCCGCTGGGCGATTTTGCTGGCGGCAAGCGCCCTTTTTTACATGGCGTTTGTTCCCGCCTATATTGTTATCCTAGGCGCGACGATTGTTATTGATTATACGGCGGCCCTCTTCATGGAGCGTACGCAAGGTCGTGTCCGCACAGCACTCCTCATCGTGAGTGTCGTCGCCACCTGTCTCATTCTGTTCTTTTTTAAATACTATCTTTTTTTTACCTCTAGTCTAACAACCGCCAGCAACTGGACGGGACATCCCTTATCTTTTCCCATCTTGCAGATCCTGCTTCCGATCGGTTTGTCGTTTCATACCTTTCAAAGTTTGAGCTATATCATCGAAGTCTATCGAGGTAATCAGCCCGCGGAACGACATTTTGGGATCTATGCCTTATACGTTCTTTTCTTTCCGCAATTAGTTGCGGGACCTATTGAGCGCCCGCAACATGTTTTGCCCCAATTCAAAGAAGTCCACCACCCAGATCCCGTTCGCTTCACCCGTGGGATGAAGCGGATCGTGTGGGGGCTATTTAAAAAAGTCGTCATTGCGGATCGATTGGCCTGGGCCGTTAATAGCGTGTATGGCGCACCTACGGAATACCAGGGAATTCCGCTTATCGTGGCCACGGTGTGTTTTGCGTTTCAAATCTATTATGATTTTTCGGGCTACTCTGATATGGCGCTTGGGTCGGCGGATGTGCTTGGATTTACCCTGATGGAAAATTTTCGCCAACCCTATCTTTCGTCTTCGTTTTCAGAGTTTTGGAAACGTTGGCATATTTCCCTCTCCAGCTGGTTACGAGACTATATTTACATTCCACTGGGAGGCAGTCGCGGCGTATCAAAACTCACCTCCTACAGAAATTTGATTATCACGTTTTTTTTAAGCGGTCTGTGGCATGGGGCTGGGTGGACGTATATCGTGTGGGGCCTCATAAATGGAGGATATGTAGTCGGTGAGGACATCCTCTCCCGATACATACAACTCACCTCACTTAGTGAACGAGGCCGCCTCTGGGTTCGGCGTGGAATTGTTTTCTTTTTTATCGGCTGTGGATGGATTTTTTTTCGTGCCCATACGTTATCCCAAGCCTGGCACATCCTTACGCACGCTCCCCTCCTCATAGGGTCTTCCTGGAATTTTGGACGTGGCTTCTTGGGACTTGGAATGTCTCATGCCATCATCGCGCTTCTCGCGATTGTTTGCGTAGAGGTCGGCGAGACCCGCTATCTTTCTTCTTCCTTTCTCCAAACACGTTCCCGCTGGATCAAGTGGGCGTGTTATGCGTTATTTGTGTTGGCAACGCTTAACCTAGGAGTAAGTAATACCCAATCGTTTATCTACTTTCAATTTTAGCGTATGCGCGCCTGGCTTCTTCGCTCGATGGTCTTTTTAACACTTATCCTTATTATTCAACTCGTGATCCCGAGGATCATCCAACGTGGCGTTTTTCCAGAATACGAATCTCTCCTTCGCTCTTTAAAACAGGGTGCGGATGTCGTTTACTTAGGCGATAGTACCGTCAAACGATATGATACCCAAGACAAGGATACGAGGAGTATTGGAACGTTTTTACAGGAACGTCTTCCCGAGACTTCTGTGACAGAAGTCGCTCATGAAGCCTATCAAGCCAAGATGTACGCCGGTTTTGCGCATACGATTGCCCGCGCATCGCCGCATCCGCGCGTGGTTATTATCCCCATTAATTTACGCACCTTTTCTCCGTTGATCCATAAAAATCCGGAAACGCAATTTGCTGTGGATGAGGCATTCTTGCGCTTAGGTGTACCTGGATCATTTTACAAACCTTTTAAAACCTTTTACCAAGCTCCATTTCATGCAAGCTACGCGAACATTCCTTGGACACAAGAACCTATCATCCTAGATGAGGAATATTTAGGAACGGTGCAGGATTTCTTAGCCTTTTCTTCTTCCACCTACAGCCTAGAAAAAGAGCGCCGACGCATTGCGCTTAATTACTTCCTTCCGATTTCCCCCACACACGACTATCTTTCTTCGCTTGATACCATTTCAAAAACGCTTCTCGCCAAGGACATTACCCCTCTTTATTATATTACTCCGTTAGATAGAGAGCGTATGCAAACATTCTGGCCAGATACCAATGCCAGAATCGCCCAGCAAATAGACCGCGTTCATACCACAATCAACGCGGAGCCAGAAGCACACCTCCTCGACCTAAGCACACTTCTTCCCTCGTCAGGATTTATTCAGGAATTATACACCTCTGAACATCTAAACGAACGCGGCAGAAAAGCCGTTGCGGACGCATTAGCAGAGGCCATTCGTCCTCTTTTGCAACAAAAAGCTCCTTAGAACGATCTTTCCTCTCTACATTGAGCGAGCAGAGTGTTTTTGGACTTGATATTTCACCATCTTATCTACCAGAACGGAAAATTCCGTAGAAGGAGTCCAACCCAAGACCTTTTTGGCCTTACTTGGATCTCCTAATAAGAGAGGGACTTCGGCGGGGCGATAGAGTTCGCTGTCTATTTTTACAATCACCTCTCCCGTCACGGTATTCATGCCTTGCTCCTCGACCCCTTGCCCTCGCCACTCAACGGAGATCCCTACAGAAGAAAAAGCCGCTTCTACGAATTCGCGAATGGAACGATGGACACCCGTTGCGAGCACAAAATCATCCGGCGTTGGCTGTTGCAACATGCGCCAGGCTCCTTCTACATATTCGGGGGCGTATCCCCAGTCTCTTTTTGCATCCAAATTTCCCAAGGATAAGTGGGTCTGTGCACCTGCGGCAATTTGCGCGACTCCCGTGGCAATTTTTTGAGTCACAAATTCCGGTCCTCGTCTTTCTGATTCGTGGTTGAATAGAATTCCATTCACAAAAAAGAGTCCGTAGCTCTCGCGATAGTTTTTTACGGTCCAGAACCCTGCGAGCTTCGACACCCCGTAAGGACTGCGGGGATGGAAATGGGTCTCTTCATTTTGCGGAACCTGTTTGGCCAGGCCGTACATTTCCGAAGTTGCCGCAAAGTAGAGACGCGTCTTCGGAGAAAAATCACGAATCGCATTCACGAGATGCAGCGTTCCGCCAATATTTACCTGATAGGTAAAATAGGGATTCGTAAAACTCTGTGGCACGAATGATTGGGCAGCAAAATGATAGACCTCGTCATACGCTCGTTCGCGGATTAGCTGCGCTACGAATACCGCGTCTGTGATATCCCCCCAATGAATAACGATGCATTCGCGCTGCTCATGCGATAATTCTTCAAGATTGCCGAGGGACTGCGCGCTATTGCGCCGCACCAATCCTTCGACCTCGTACCCCTTATCTAAAAGCAGAAGGGTAAGATAGTAGCCATCTTGGCCGGTTATGCCTGTGATGAGGGCGCGTTTCTTGGACATATGGATCAAGCGTAGAAATGTGTATAGGCAGAAAACACCTTATCCCAAGTATGCGCCTTTGCCCAGGCGACAGGATTTGAAGGGCGTGAAGGATCAAATACTCGCTCTAATCCTTCAGCAATTACCTCCGGGGCGACTCCCGAGACGATTACACCCGAATCCTCGCTGATAGCCTGCGTTCCGCCGGTATGCGCAACGCCCAAGCAGCGCTTGCCGAACACATTTGCCTCTAAATATACGAGACCAAAGCCTTCGAAGCCACCCCCGTCATCAATAGGAGTCAGGGCAAACACATCACACCAGCGATACCACCCATACAGCTCTTCATCTGAGACACTCCCTATTAACTGAACCTGCTGCTCACAACCCAGTTCGCGGATAGTGTTTTTTAGAAGTTGAACATAGGACTGATTACCATTCATGGATCCGACAATGGCAAGTTTGCCTGTTTTTTGAGGATGCGCTTGCAAAAAGGTATGGAAACCGCGAATTAATTCTAAAAATCCCTTGCGTGGTTTTACCGCTCCTACACTCAAGACCTTGTAATCATATGATGGAGTCTCATCTTTTGGAACTCTCCAGGCTCGAGTAAGAAGACCATGAGAAACACCAAGGGGTACGACCTGCACCCTCCCTCTCCAACGCATCTCAACACGAGAACGCGTGTAGTCTGAGATGGCAATGAGGTGACGCATGTGGTCTAAGCTTTTCCTAAAAGCCCACTGAAATAACATGATTCCATGCTGCCTAGGATCTACATAGGTTCCGCACAGGGTTCCAACGGAATTGACAGAGCCCGCTCCTAGAACGAGCCACATATGAGGTTCAGAGAATACATGCAGCGTCGTCGCTGCAGATGAGGCCGAGAGACGGTGAAGCCACCACCACCATCGCAAGGCTAGCATCACTTTCCGCGGAGCCGAGGCATGAATATCAAAAATAGGCGCTCCTTGTTTAGCCCCTTCCACTGTTGTTCCATCTGCCGCTGAGACATATACCTCGTGTCCATTTTTGAGAGCTTCGCGAGCCATGCAGTGCGCCAACCTTCCCCAACCATTCGATTCATCAAAGGATTGGCAGAGGTATATAAGACGATGGTTCATAGGGTATGAGAAGAAGAGATGTCCGCGCGCGGCCTCGGATACGAGCCACGCACAAGATACCACATCGCGCCCATAATCCATGGGTACAGGGGGATCGCGTACCGGACAATGGCGTCAAAGGGGAGATACGTAAGCGCCGTCATAAGGATAAGCCAGCCAGGAATCCAACTTAGCCTCTCTCTTCGAAAACCAACAAAAAGCGTGGCCAAGAGTCCCGCCCACCAGAAGAGCTGGAGTAGCTGCGCAGCAAAGGCCACCATTCCATGCAAGGCAGTGTATGATCCGGCTTGGAGCGATGGATAGAACATGCTCTCGATAGAAAAATCCCAAGCGCGCGGTGAGGTAAGAGCAAATAATCTTAACATCTCTAAAGGCGACCAGCCTAAAAACACGAGGAAGGTTTGGTAAGAGGAAACAATGTACCGCATGCCGTCCCGTTTCAGCTCTTGATCTGCTCCGGCGTAGCCTGTGTGTTCAATGGCGAGATTGAAGCGTTGCGAGGTTGCGAGCCATTGTTGGTCGATGATCGGCGTAAATCCTGCCTTAACGGCGGCGACCCTCCCAAACAAGACGGACGCATAGGTTCCGACGAGCTCTGGCAGGGGTTGCCCCGCTTTCCACGCTCGTGCATACACCTGTATCCCAGCGCGGTTGGTAAACGCCCAAGTTCCAAAGAGGGTGTGGTTACGCCACATCCACGGAAGTATGCAGCCGATAAAAAGAAGAAGAGCCACTGTCAATTCTTTGAAACGTTTTGCGTATGTTTGTTTTGACTCACCCCAAAAACACATCATTACTGAGATGAGGGAGAGATATAAAAACGTGAAGCGTGTTATACAGAGCGCTGCGGCAAGAAACGGAATCGCCCAACGGAGACGCTTATCTGTTCGCGTGCGTATCCAACAGCACAGCAAGGCGGAACAGAGAAACCCAACCAAAATCTCTGCCAAGTGTCTTCCGCTAAAAGAAAAAAAGCTATAGGAAAGCAAACTTGCCCAGGCAGCATACTTGCCGTAGACGGGATGCATATCCTGAAACGACCTACCAACAAGGTAGATGGTAAGAGCCGCTAGCAACGCCTGCGCCCACAAAATAGATCTCGTCCCTCCGCCGAGGCCATATATTCCGGCTCGCATAAGCGGATATCCGGGCTCTCGTACCATGCTTGGATGTTGTCCATCCAAAGAGAACCCCTGCCCTGCAACGATAGAGCGTGCGAGGCGATCATATTCTGAGGCGTCTTTTTGGATGGGGCCGGAAGCAAAAAACACGAACCCCGCTGAAATGATAAGGGCGCACAGAGCCGGCCAGAGGGGGGAAGAACGCGCGAACACAAACATGAGAGAAATCCTACTCATTCTTTAGACTTAGCGTTAACGGTCCGAAACAGAAAATAAGAGGAGCGATGCAGACCAAGCCTATCCCAACACCCACAATCACCGAAGAGGCTGCAAGTATCCCAACCCCGACCCCCCCGACCCCTACTATTCCGGTAAGCACAGCCAATAAGAGAAACAGTTTGATTGGATTGAATCTCGCCATTACAGACACCAAGATCTGCGCGGTGCGTAACGTGTCACGAAAATGCCTTACCTTCGATTGACCGATGCGCTTTCCATATGTGATGGGGTGATACCCCACAAATAACCCGTTTAAAAAGAAAATGGCGGTAATCGATGTGGTGAATGAAAACCCTAAACACGTATGCAGGAGATATGGCAAAATAGAGCTCTTTTTAAAAACTCGCAAACCTGAGTTTACATCGGGGATGGAACGGCCAGAAATATACTCTGTTAACCAACGAAATAGGACGCGTGCCGGATACTTCCACCAGCCCCGACGATACTCACTTCCCTGGCGAGCGCCTACCGCCATGTCAAAGCCATCTTCTTCCACCATGCGTACCAATTCAGGCAATGCTTCGACAGGATAGGTGCCGTCCGCGTCGGTAATCGCCACAATTTCATTTTTTGCTGCCGTAATTCCATGCTGAAGAGATAAGCCATACCCGCCATTGGTTGGATGACGAATAACTTGGACTAGAGCTTTTTTTGCTATCGCAGACGTTTCGTCGCTACTACCATCGTCCACCACAATAACCTCCAATGACCAATGATGATCTTGGGCGACGGTCTTTAGCCGGTGAAGCGTTGCTTCGATGGCACCTGCTTCATTGTACGCAGGGATCACGACAGAAATAGATGATGGCATAATAAACTATTTACCCAAAGAGCAGCTCCCACCCCTCCTTCATCTGGGACCAAAGCTGATACAGGGTCTTGGTAGTATAGAGCCTGCGCAAGAGATAGGTTGGACGGAGATAAAACCGGTGGATCGCTTCTCGTTGCAGGGCAAAAATGGTTTGATTAGGGAGAAGCGTCTCTTCCTTATCCTCCTTTAACCAGGCGGGCTGAGTGCGCGAAGAATCAAACTCCATACGCGTGAGATCAATCGCCCCCTCCTGTTTCATAAGACGACGGAATGTGCTACCAAAGCGCGGAGTTGCGATATTAAACGAAGCGTAATCCAGTGGCAGCTTCCGAGCATAGGCGATCGTTTGACGCAAGGATTCCTCCGATTCGCCTGGCAACCCTAAGACAAAAGTACCGACTGTTTTGAGACCAATGTTACGCATCAAACCCAGAGCCGTCTCCATCTGAGAGCGCTTGGTATTCTTTTTGTATTTCTTTAGAATCTCTTCATTGGCGGATTCTAGACCGACCATAACGGTATGACAACCGGCCTCATAGATAGCATGTAAAAACTCTTCATTGACCAAATCAACACGCGACCAACACGTCCATCGTAAGTCGGGAAATTCTGTTTTTATTCGCTTCAACAACTCTTGAGTACGCACACGGTTTACCCCAAAGGTTTGATCACGAAAAAAGATCTCATTCACCCCTAACGCACGCAAAAGACGTAGCTCGTCCATGACCGTATCAAGATCGCGAAGCTTGTAGCCCGTTGTACTCATGGGGCAAAAAGTACAGGAAAATGGACAGCCGAAATCTGTGAGCACGGTTGCCCATAAACGCCGCTCTGAAAATGGGAAGCGGTATTTTTCGATCGGCCACAAATCCCAACGCGGGATCGGCATGCGATAAAATCCATGGCCGTGTTTTTCTGGACCAGCCAAGATCTCTCCGGCTGCATTACGATAAATAATATTATCAAAGACACGATCTTCCGTACGACTCAGCCAATCGGTGAGATCGGTCGTGGAAAAATCGGTCAAAATAGCGTCACAAAATGGATGCAGACGCACACCATCTTCTCGGATTTCACGATAAACGTCGCCAGAACCGATAAAGGTTGTATTTGGTAGACGACGTTTAAGCTCAGTCAAAAAAGCAACATCTTCTGAATAGGAAGGCGAGGCAATAAGATACACGAGATACTCAGGAGCGAAAGAGGCTACGCGCTCCATCGTGGCATCGGGAGTGAGATTTTCTGCGATCGCATCAATGCAGTCAAGATAATATCCGGCTTTATCCAGAATGCCAGAAAGATAAACCAGGTCTACCGGATGGTAATAGTAATTTGCTTTCGAGACGAGAGTGCAGAAATAGTCCCTGAAGTACTTTTGCGTTCCGGGAGGATTAAGAAGCACAGCCCGCGGACGCCGATCGCCGATGGCAGAGCCTGCAAATGTACGCCGCTTATTATCATCGGTGGGAAGGTGGGCGGATTCGACAAACACCTCTGGAGAGGGGGCAGATATCATAGAAATAGGCGTATCGAACAAGCTAGGCAACTAGGTATGCCAGCGAGCATACCACAATTGGAAGAGGAGGAAAGCCCACAGCTCTTTGCGGCGGTCTGGACGGCCGTGTCCATGCTCACGGATCCAGGCCTGAACGGTTTTTGCCTCAAACAGGCCTTGCTTTTCTAAAAAACCTGACTCGGCATATGCATCTAGCCGAGATTTTAAAGGTCCACGAAGCCAGGCGGCCGTAGGGACGCCAAACCCGTGCTTTGGACGGTTGAGGATGGAGGCCGGAATTACTTCCCCCAGAAGTTCACGAAATAAGCGCTTGCCACCCCAATCATCGAGTTTATACCTGTCTGGAATGGCAAATGCAGCTTCCACCACGCGCCGATCGAGCAAGGGAGATCGGCCTTCAATCCCAAACCACATCGTGGCACGGTCAACCTTGACCATGACTTCATCCATTAAAAAGCTTCGTAAATACCCCCAGGACCATTGTTGCCAAGGGGTCGCCCATGTTGCTATTTCCCGACCATATGCCTCAAGTGCCGCGTCCGCCGCTGTTTCATGAATCCGTTCGCGAACGGAGGAGGTAAACAAGAGAGATGTCTGTTCTTGGGTTACCGCTCCACGCCAAGCAAGATCGCGACTCCACATCTTTTTCTCCCCCAATCCACGCGCTGCGCGCTGCAGCTTAAACCCGGCACTAAAATATCCTTGTGCCGCCGGAATGTAGCTTGCCATCCATTTTACGTACCGGGCAGATGACCACAGGCGTGGAAAGCGCATGATAAAGGCATGCAATGGAACGTGCTGATATCCATAGAGGAGCTCGTCTCCCCCATCTCCTGCTAAAGCGACGGTCAGGTATTTTTTGGCAAAGCGTGCCAAGAGGAGCTGCGGAAGGATGGCGGGATCCGCGAGAGGCTCATCTAAACATTCTACCGCTTCATCTAGCATGAGAAGCGCGTCTTTTTCTGAAAGCTTGGCCACATGATGCTCAAGGCAAAGGGCTTGAGCAACGGCTTTGGCCATCGCCGTCTCGTCGTGAGACGGATCATTAAATCCTATCGTAAACGCACGTAAGCGCTGGGAAGATTGGCGGACTGCCGAGGCGGCGACGACCGTAGAATCAAGTCCGCCGGACAAAAATAGACCAAGAGGAACGTCAGACACCAACCGGTCTTTGACGGCAGCATCGATAGATCGCTGAAGGGTATCTATCGCTTCTTTTTGCGAAGAAACGACGGGAAATGCGTGTGGATTGAGCCGCCAAAATACTGTAGGTAAGCTCACACGCCCATTAGAGATAGTAACATAGGAAGCAGGTGGAAGCTTATGCACTTCCTTCCAGATACTGTATGGGGTCGGAATTGCATCGGCACGGAAATACATCCCTAATGCCTGCAGATCCAGCTCTTTCGCATACACTCCCGCTGCTGCAAGCGCTTTTATTTCCGAAGCAAACCAACACACACTTGCCTGCTGAGTATAATAGAGGGGCTTTTTGCCCATGCGATCGCGTGCAAGGAATGCTTTTTTTAAACGCGCATCCCAAATAGCGATAGCGAACATGCCCTCTAGACGGACAAAGACCTCCTCTCCCCAGGCTGCGTAGCCGTGCACAATCACCTCTGTGTCAGAGTGTGTGGCAAAATGGAATCCAAGAGACCTCAGCTCTTCACGCAACAGGTGAAAATTATAAATTTCCCCATTCAACATGACCCAAATGGTTTGTTCCTGATTAGAGAGCGGCTGGTGTCCGTGCGCAATATCAATAATACTTAGACGCCTAAAGGCAAATCCGACCCCTTCTGATTGATACAGGCCTTGGTCATCTGGTCCACGCCGAACAATCGCCTCCGAGGCGCGTTCAAGCGCCTCGCGTGTTCCGAGCCCTACATACCCCGCGATTCCACACATAGGTTTATGAGGAAGCAAAATAAAGACGCAGCCATGCCCGCACACCTTCCCGCAAACTCCACCAGCGGTAGAGAAGAAAAACGCGCGTGTACGACCACGGCAACACGGGCTCTTCACGCCACCATGCCACAATTTCGCTGCGTATCACGCGAAGACACTGGCCAAAAAAGCTTCGAAGATTATACCAAATAATCCAGCGAACGAGCAGGGTTATGCGTGCGTTTTTTAAAGATTTTCCCTCGAGGAGAGCATAGCGCTTGGCGCGCTCCCTAAGAGCCTGCGGAGAAGGCTCTGGACAGAGGATAGCCTCTTTGTGCCAGACGGTTCGAACCGTGTCCGGAATAAGAAATTTTTCATGAACAAGCTGGTCTGCGATTCTGACACCACTCGAACGAGCGAATAAACGACAGTAAGGGGTGTTATAAAAAGGACTATTTTTAATTACTTGTCCGCTTGGGAGGACAGGATACCGTCTGATCCAGTGCACCTCTTGCCGGTTGTCCCTCTCTATAATCTGCCTAATTTCACCGACGAGTTCAGGGGTAACGATTTCATCGGCGTCCAACACCAGCACCCAATCATATCGACACTTCTTCCATGACTCCATGCGTGCTTTTGGAAAATCTGTAATGCGCTGGTTAGGCTCGTCCGTATCTACCTGTTTTTCTACTCGTACCCCCAACGAACGTGCATACGCTTGAGTACCATCCGTGCTATTTCCATCAATAAGAAAGACATCATCAAAGGTCTCGGTAAGCGTAGGGAGCGTTTCACGGAGCCGTTCGCAGACATTCAGGGTTAAGATCGGAACTGAGCAGGGAATCTTCATAGCTGGTCCGACTTCACATCATACACGATATCGATGACCCGCTGACTTGTTTTTCCATCTCCGAACGGATTTTGCCATTCCCGTGCTTTTTTCTTCGCCACTTCAAACGTCTGTATAAGCGCGTCTGGACTGGGATGAGGGTGCAGCTCATTTGCTCCGACATGGAGCGTTTCCGGACGTTCGGTGTTGGCGCGCAAGGTTACGCAGGGGACGCGTAAAATACACGCTTCCTCCTGTAAGCCGCCGGAATCCGTAACAACAAGCTCGGCCGAGGCTTGTAAACGCAATAGATCTAAATATCCTACCGGTTCAATCGCCACAAACCGTCGCTTGTCTAATACAATTCCTGCGCGCTCCAGCTGAGCACGGGTGCGTGGATGGACGGGAAAGACGAGTTGAAGATCGTGTGCGAGGCTGGCCCTCGAAAGCGCATTGATCCAGTCCTGTAGACGAGCGGCGTCGTCGACATTGCTGGGACGATGGAGGGTCAAAAGCGCGTAAGGACGATTAGTGATTTGCAATCGCTCAGCAATATCACTTTTTTCATATGCAACTTTTGAATAATGAAGGGCGGCGTCAACAACCGTATTTCCCACAACATGGACATTCGCATGGTCAATCCCCTCTTGCAGTAGACGCTGGTGTTGAAGTTCGGTAGGACAAAACAGCCAGCTCGCGAGACGGTCCGCGAGCACGCGGTTTGCTTCTTCGGGCATGGACCAGTCATCGCTGCGTAACCCCGCCTCTAGGTGCGCGATTGGAATTCCCATCTTGTGAGCAGTCAATGCCCCCGCTAAAACAGAATTCGTATCTCCTTGTACAAGGACAGAATCCGGCTTTAGTTCACGCAATACCTCCTCTAAGCGCTGCATCATGAGCCCTATTTGACGAGCCGGAGGATGGGAACCGACATGGACATGAGCGAGTGGAGTTGGGAGGTTTAGTTCTTGAAAAAAAATCTCATCCAATTCAGCGGTATAGTGTTGGCCCGTATGGATAATCCCGATCGGAAGCCCACGCCGAAGAGCCTCCAAAATGATGGGGGCGGTTTTAATGATTTCTGGGCGTGTTCCGAGAATGATGGCGAGCATGCTAACTGCGTAATGTAACAAAATTTCCTAGATTATTCAAGCGGCGCGGCGCACGAGTAGAATCATGACATCGCGCGGATTGATTCGTAAGGCATGCCGCTGAAAAAAGGGTTGCGAAACAACCTTTGTAAGGGCAGGGTGAGTAATGCCCGTCCATCCCATCACAAAGTGCATGACGTAGGAAAGCGAGAACCGTTTGCCGGGATACAGCAGACGCTCAACGGTGAAGCCCTGTTTTTGCAACAACGAAGTGATGCTAGTTTGAGTGAAATAGTGAATATGTTGTGGAGGAGCGATCAACGTCCAAGCCCTTCCAAGAATGCGAGCAAACCAACTGTCACTTTTTGGCACACTAAAACAAACATACCCCTTTTCTTTCAAAAGACTATGGCAGGCTTTAAAAAACGCTTCCGGATGCGGCAAGTGTTCAACCAAATCCCATGCCGTCACGACATCAAATCGCTGATCCGCCTTAAATCCTTCAATGGATCCTTGCACGACATTTCTTCCTTGTGCCTGCGCCTGTTGTACGGCGTAGGCAGATAACTCAAGTCCCTGGCTACGCCAACCTCGACGCGTCGCTACCGCGCAAAAGACCCCCGTTGCCGCTCCTACATCAAGGAGATCTTTTGAAGAAGACTGAACATATTTTTCGAATAAAGATAGATACGTTTCATAGTCTTCTAGAAGAGGTTGCTTATCTTGTTCGTAGTCATTGTATCCACGCTTCGTGACATCACCCGTGAAATATCCTGAATCGTAGAAGGCCTCTAATTCGGCTTGCGTAGGCAGAGGATGTATCCAAAGATGTTTGCACTTGTTGCAACGATAAAAATCCCAAGCTTGTTTTTTCCATTGCCATTCCCCCTGCCCTCGGCACTCCATCGGACAAGGGGCAAGACTTAACGTTTTTTCCATAAGATATACTCATCATTTTGCCATACCGTGACATAGTCTGCGGGAAGTGACCATTTACCCTCATATGCACGGTCAGAGATCACAGAAGGACATAACAGCTTAAATCCTTGTTCATCTCGCTCTCTCACTTGCATGGCACGCTCAATCCGCTGCCAGTTGCGGGTAATGGTTTGCGATGGGCAGCCAAAAAGATGATCGTAACGCGCCACATCAAGCCCGAGAACGGCAAACATCTTTGCCCAGCGGCCGTGCTGTGCAAACCTGCCTTCCGCACAGGTGACGGGTCGGTAATGATCCGTTGCGAAGCGAATATCGTTTAATAACGGTGCATGCCTCGCATCAAAGAACCCGACGTAGATTTCTAGACGATGAAGCAATTCTTCGCTGGAAAAAGGATAAGACCAAACGGCTTCGGCAGGGTAGATCGTGCGACCCGTGTGCGCAGCCAAAAAAGAGGCGCTGTGTGAGTCACTACAGATCGCTTCACGAGGACCTATTAATGTGATCAATTTTTGTATTGCCTCATGCTGCGCGGCTAAACGCGCTGGCGGCTCCTGCAATCCGCCCCGTCCTATGACACTTACCATCCCCCAAGCTCCAAAAAAAACCGTTGCCGCAATATAGAACACCCATAGCCCCTTGAGACGATCTTGGCGGTGATGCCAAACGATCATCAATGAACTTACCGCCAGAGCTGCCCAATGCGCCACATGCACAAGGTAGGATTCCGCAGACCACGCATTACCCACCATCTGCTTAACGATGTAGAGTGTGAAGACTCCGCCCAAAGCTGCGAGCACCATCGTCATCCACCGCATCCTCCGCGAGACCTCAAGCACCTCTGTTTGCGTGACATGCCAGATACAGAGAAGAGTGAGCCAGGCCATGATAGCGGTGGGACCAATAAAATGATCGGGCCATAGATAGATCCCCATGATCGGCACATGAAACCATAAAAAAAATAAACTCAGCCAACCAATCAACAACATCAGACCTATGTCTTTGCTTTTTTCTGAGAGTGTTTTTGTTGCGCGTAAAAATATTGCGACGAGGCCGATCCAGGCGCAAAAGGCTAAAATGGTGTTTGCTAACAATGGCAATCTTGCAAATGTCACGCCGTTTCGTTCGTACATCCCGATAAACCCTGCAAGGCGCGAGGACAGAAAAAGCCCAGCTACATAATAGACCGAGATTCCAGCCCCAATACCGCCTATGAGCGTTAGAACACCTCCTCCAAGCGCAAGCTTACCCTTAGGAAGCCTGGCCGCCTGGCGAATGAGCGCGAGACTAATAATGACGCCCACACACCCACCGACAAACAAGAAAAACCAGGGATACAGATAGCTAAATCCTAATGCAATAACGCTGAGCAGCGCGGCTTTTGCCCATCTACCCGTAAGAAGCGATTGCCGGATGATCGGCAATAAAAATAAAGCTATGAGACAAAATGGGAGATACCATCCGTAAAATCCTGGCCGCAATCCGATTGCAAGACCCACCCACACCCATAACAAGATGGCACTTATCCGCGCCGAGTGTCTCGTAAGTCCAATCCAGCGTTCCACAAAGACGGGGACGGCAAGCAATAACAGGATACCAGACAAGATATGACCCACGATCCAGACCTCTGGAATTGTTAGCATTTTTTGCGTGAGGAGGAATATCCCCTCCAGGATAACTCCAAACCACTTGAGATGGCCTCCGTACTCTATTCCTTGGAGCTCTGCTCCAAGCCAGTGCAGGTAGACATACGTATCAAATACTCCAGATCCAACGAGTTCCGTGCGCCACCATCGTGCCTGCCCGCTCTGCAGGTTCCAAAAAAGATATGGCCCCCATCCCCCCATCACGGCCAGGACGAGCACAAACACCGCCCAAGGCCAGGAATAGTACCCTAACCATTCTTTGATCACCTTTGTCATTTGCTTTCGCATACTATTTAAGGACGTACACGCTTAGATAATTTCCACAGAAGCTTCCAGGGAAGAATAATCGCCTCAAAAATAATATCGCGGTTGAGCTTAGATACCCCGAGTCGGCGGTCACGAAAAATAATCGGTAGCTCCAGAGGAGGATACCCCAACCAAAAAGCGATCAGCTTCATGGATGTCTGAAACGCATACCCATCCCCCATCACCGGCTGTTCTAGAATACGCGCCAGGACATCTCGACGCCAGACAACAAACCCCGAGGTACTATCCCGCACAGAATAGGAAGGGAAAAATAATTTTATGACCCAGCGTGCGTAAATATTTCCCAAATAACTTAGTAAGAATCGTCGATGGTTCCAGTCCGGTGTCGCCCCTCCTGTTATATAGCGAGAACCGACGGCAGCCCCGTATGCCTGCGCCTGCGCCATTAAAAGAGGGAGCATAAGTGGATCATGAGAAAAATCTGCGTCCATCTGCACAATGAGTCGATAGGAGGGAAATTCTTTCAAGATACGCTGAAACGTTTCCAAGTAGGCAGAACCCAACCCTCGCTTCCCTGGTCGCCGCAGTAGGTGAATCTGAGTTCGTTTTTCTGTGCGTGCATGGTCACTTACCGCTTGGGCTGTACCATCAGGACTGGCATCATCAACCACGCAAATATCTGCCGTATCGAGTTTAGACAGCTCGCGTAAGAACGAGGCGATATTTTCTCGCTCATTATATGTCGGAACAACCACCAATACCTCGTGTACTTGGACGTCCGAGGTGAGTGTTTCCCATGTGGAGATCAGAGGATTTGGGTCGGGAGGGGTCATAGTGTCCGTTATTCATGCCAGACTATCACCTTATCGTCTTCGTACACAATCGTATAACGTGTGGGAACTTTCCAATATCGCTCTTGTCCACGACGTATCACGAGACCCTGGCAAGCAGATGAAACAGCCGAGGTTGGCTGTGCCCAAGCCATTTCCATGGCACGCTTCACTCCTTCGCGAGATGCCTCGACCCAATTTAGATCGCAGCCAGAAAGAAAATTCTTCTTTGCTTGTGAAATAGGCAAGGCTTGGTATGCACGCAAGAATGGTCCATTTACACGGCAAATAAAATCGTGATCTCCTAGAATAACATCATCCCATATATAAAGATCACCTGCGGCGGAGGAATGGTACAATTCTGAAACCCCAATAATATCTTGCCAAATTTCTGGCAATGAAACGGGCTTTGTCCGATTCACAGACGTGGGCTGCATATAATGACCCGTGGTCGCGAATAAGAAGTCAGCGGAAAGATAGTCGCTGCACCATTTTTCTCCCCCCTTGATAGCACGCCTCGTAAACCATGCCTGTACAGGGGCTAATTCCTTTATCGGTAGGGACGCCGCTTGTATTGCTTGGTAGGTGCTCATGCTTCCCATGAGGATAATTCCCGTAACGGACGTGATTATGAGAGACCTCGACCAGCGCGAGGCGGAACTCCATGCCAAAATAATTGAGAGCCAAATACTAATGTGAATCAATAGAGAAGTGAAGAGCGTGAGTGGGTATACCCCTACCAAGAGACGATAGAGAATGGAGGCGAGGTACAATGTGACGATGAGGACACCAATGCGTACCCATGAATGACGAAGCAGGTTGGGCGGATTAGCTAACACGTACGCGAGAGAGATACCCGCCAAAAACCACACCACGTAAATAAAATGACTTGGAATAATGGAGGCCCCTGTTACCAGGGACTGAAGCCAAAGAATACCTACGGAGACCCAGGCAAGCACCATTCCTAGCACAGAGGACTGCGCGGTGATTCTGCTTCTTTGCTCATAGGCGACGGCCACCCAAAAAAGCAGCCAGGCGGTAATAGCCACCAAAGTAGAGCTTAAAGCCGTGGTATGAGACCAGCCCATCCCTGCCCCAACCCCCTGCTGAATCACCGCACTTGTTAACATGATACGAACGAGAGTCTCACGAAAGAAAAGTGCGCAGATCATGAACCCGACACCGCTCACTAAAAATGCGTACCATCGCTTAGGATTCACGAGTCCATACAACGCCAACATCCCCTGCCAGGTTATTGTAAAAGCGAAATACCAAGGATAAATTGCCGCCGCCGCACATGCCACGAGCCACCAGATCACTCCTTGCTTCCATCTCTTTTCCTGCCAGGCCATCCAACCTCGCCAGGTACAGCCATATCCAAGAATGAGTCCGGGCCAAAACCAAGAAGGAGCGCCTGGACGCAGAATAAGGAAGACCTGCACCAGTAAAAAAATCAGAAGTGCATAGGCTCGTGCACGCGTCTTAGGCAACCCTCCCCCTCGCAACATCCAGGCGGTTGCCCATAGGCTAAAACATCCCGATACAATCAGGCCTAACACATACACTTCTGACATGCTCCACCAAGCCAATCCATGCCGAACCAAGAATACAAGTCCAAAAACATGCTTTGGAAGGAGATTCCAATTTTCAAACGCATCAACTGCCAAGAAATGCTGGTAGTAGGTTTGGTCAAAGATGGTTTTTGGCAAAGCTCCAATTCTCCACCATCCATTATTTGCTACGTCAAGTGCACTAAGCCCACCCCAGTACAGACAGGTGAGCATGAGAGGAAGGACGCCATACCAATATCTCTTCTGTGCTAAAGATTCTTTGACCCACTCTTTTATCCGGCCAAAGAATCTTGTGTCGCGTTCCAAGTTTGCAGCGTGAGAAGAGCCCATAAAAGATGTAAATGATATTGTCGTTTCTCTACGTGCTGTTCAAGCATCTGGAGAGCAGCAGAAAAATCAATATACTCGTTGAGAGATCCTGCAGCTCCTTCTCTAAGACGTTCCTGCATAAACCCGTAAAGAGGATCACGGATCCACTTAGCCGCCGGCGACATAAAAGCCCGCTTCTCTTGAGACACGATATGCGCTGGCAATTTGTGACGCCACGCATCAAGAAAGATCCGTTTTCCTTGTTCGCGCGTCCCAATTTTCCAGCGAGAAGGAATGGAAGAGGCGAACCGTACAAGATCAAGATCCAAAAAAGGAACCCTAGCCTCTAGCCCGTGCGCCATCGTCATTTTATCTGTCCGCATGAGAGATTCTTCCGCGAGCCAGGTTGGTAAATCGGCCGCCATAGACTGGTTAACCGGATCGTCGCTTTGTGGCATGAAGAGCGGATCGAAGATGCTTTCCAAAGCGGGAAGGACGGACGGAATGCCAGGACGCAGAAGACGCGCTACCTCCTGTTCTTTTTGAAGCAAAAACGCGAGATGGCGATGACTTCCTAAGGGTTCGGCCACGAGACGTGCACGACTCCCGAACTTTGTTCGTGGAGCGAGTGCGGCAAGGAGATGCGCAGGCCCTCCAAGCCCATACCGACGCAGCTGTTCTATTTTTGCTTGGTACCAGTATCGAGCATACCCACCAAATAACTCGTCCCCCCCATCTCCTCCTAACGCGACCGTGATCTGCCGACGAGCCGATTTTGCCAGTAAATACGTGGCAGGCTGAACATGATTCGCAATAGGCTCATCCATGTGCCAGGCTACTTCATCAAAACAATCACGCACCTCTTGCGGCGTCACCAATACCTCGTGATGCTCTGTCTTAAAGTACGCGGCCGTACGACGTGCCAGCTCTGCATCTGCGTTATATTTTTGTGCATCCACGGCAGATGTGTAGCTAACCGTATAGGTCTGGATGGGCGCACTTACCTCGGCTCGCATTGCCGCTAGGAGAATAGAAGAGTCCAGACCGCCGGATAAAAACAACCCAATCGGACGATCAGAAACCAGTTGACGTTTTACGGCTGCCTGCGACAAAACTTGTACACGCTCACAGGCTTCAGCGTATGTTTTTGGAGAAGAGGACTTCTCCTGAACCGCATATGATTGTACGGATCGCTTCCCTTTCTGCCACTCAAGCAGGTGTCCAGCAGGAACCTTATAGATCCCTGTAAACATCGTGCGTGGTGCTGGGACATATAAAAGGCGCAGGTATATCCCCAAGGAGGTAACATCTAACGCTGGTTTACCAGAACCGACACGGACTAAGGATTTTATTTCTGAAGAGAACCAGATCCGACCCTGTTCCTCGCGATAATAGAGCGGCTTAACCCCCATCGGATCACGGATAAGCCAAAGCCGCTCTTCCTGGGTATCCCAAAGGACGCAGGCAAATATTCCATTTAGACGCTTCAATCCATCTTTTCCGAACAAAGTTAGCATCCTTAACAAAACTTCCGTATCGGTGCGTGTGCGGAATATTTCTCCGCGCGCTTCTAATTCCCCTCGCAGATCCTGGTAATTATACAATTCCCCATTAAAGACAAGCACATACCGTCCATCCGTTGACGGCATTGGCTGCCGTCCTGCCTCGGAGAGATCGATGATCGCGAGACGATTGTGCGCGAGCGATAGCTCTGGTGTTTCAAAAAACCCCTCGCCATCTGGACCGCGATGACGCGTTATTTCATGCATCCGGCGCAAGAGAGCTGGATCATGATAGGTGAAACCATTAAAACCACACATACATTAATGACCAGGTCGGATGTAGACCGACATTTTTTTGACGAGTGCGGACAGACTATGTCGTTCCTCTACGAGAGCACGTAGTTGTTGGCGCGTTTTAAGAGCATCCTGCTTGATATAGTCGGCGATTGCCTCCGGTCTATCCTCAGCAGGGGCATGGAGGCCACCGATGGCGTCCGCCTGTGTCTTTGTCACAATTGGCGTTAACCCTGCATACATTGCTTCTAACACCGTTTTATCAATCGTCCGTGGAGCCATATTGATGATCCGTTGATAACGCGGGTAAATGGAGCGTAGTTCTGGCATAGGCACAGCTCCCATGAAACGGACGCGCGCCTCTAAACCTGACTTGATCACAAACTCCTTCAACTCCTGCTGATACCCCGCGTCATTTCTTGGATCCTGAGGACGACCATAATGCGTGAGGGTGTATTCCGCTGGAAGATGAGTGAGTGCTTGGATGACTAATTCCAGGCGCTTAGAGCGCGAGAGTCGATGCACTGCAAGGAGATGTGTGGGAGGCTCACGCTCCGCCTTTGGCAATTCTGGCATGTCCCAAAAATTGGTATCAATGCCATGGCCGGTGACGATTTTACGTGCATCTCCCTCATACTGCGGTAGACTGTCTTTTGTCGCCGCAAAAGCCCGCTTCGTCGCGAGCATACCGAGACGCAGTGAGAGTGGATTCGTGTAATGCGTGTACCAAAGATAGGTGGGAATCTTCCGCAGCCTCCACCACCAGGCTCCGGCTCCTAACCAGCGCTGACCGAGATGAACAAAAACACGATCATACGACAAGGAACAAATAAGCCGTTGAAAACGCAAAAAAGACCGAAGGCGAGACTGGCCGGGCACATGTCCAAGGTCATAGATCGGACAGGTAAGATGCGTCTCTCCCTTCTCTCCACAAATGACCGACACCTCATAGCCATCATCAATGAATGCCTGCGCCCATAAACTTGCAAACGCCAAGTCATCGTGACGTTCGTCCAAGCGAGGAGTAATGAAAAGGAGGCGCATATAATAGGGTTATGCCTCGGCTATGATCTTGGCAATACGTTCAGCTGCTTTCCCATCCCACAAGAGAGGTGTGCGACCACGCTTTGGATGTTGGCAGGCTTCTTTATAAGCCTGCGCTATCGCTGCCTTGGAACAGCCGACTAGCGTATTCGTCCCTTCTTCAATGGTGATGGGGCGCTCTGTTTCTTCCCGCAATGTAAAACAAGGCACACCGAGCGCCGTCGTTTCTTCTTGAAGACCTCCGGAATCTGTCCAGACAAAACAGGCATCACTTATGAGGCGCTGCATATCGACATACCCCAGTGCATCAAGGAGATGAATCCCTGAGTTTTTTTCTAAGCCGAGGCGAGCAACCACTGCTCGTGTACGCGGATGCAGGGGAGCGATGAGTGGCAATCCTACTGAAATTGTCTGCAAAGATTCCCACACCTCCCTGAAACACGTTTCGTCAGCCAGTAGTTCCGCACGATGCAGTGTCACAACCCCATACGCGTGTCTTTGCACATTAAGCCGGGTAAGGATGGAAGAGCGCTCAATCTTTGACCGCATGCGATGCATTGTATCGACCATTACATTCCCCACTTCATGGATCCGTTCTGCGGGGATCCCTTCCGCCCTCAGATGCGTGACGGCGCTTGGCTCACTCGCAAATAACCACTGTGCGTATTGGTCTACGAATACTCGATTCACCTCTTCGGCCATACGCCAGTTAAAACTACGTAGACCGGCTTCTACGTGTACGACGGGAATAGAAGCTTCGATAGCCGCTATGGTTGCGGCCACGGTCGATGTTACATCCCCCACAACCAATACCGCCTCCCATGCACCCGTCTCGAGAATAGGGCGCAGCCCCTTCACCATGGCCTTGGTTTGCGCTTGGCGATCACCTGCTCCCACCCCTAGGGCATACGTGGGGGCAGGAAGTCCAAGCTCAGTAAAAAAAATATCTGAGAGGATTGGATCGTAATGCTGCCCGGTATGCACCAAGGCTGTTTCAATCCCGGCCTTCTCAAATGCCACCACCAAAGGGGCAAGCTTCACAAAATTCGGCCGTGCACCCCCAACCAACAACACGCGTTTCATACCTGTTGCCCACTCCCTTTAAGCCGCAAGAGCACCATACGCTTGAGCAAGCGGAGATGACGCTTCATCTCCTTGCGGTACTCAAGCTTACTCTCGCCATGGATACGCTGCGTCAGTGGTGCAGGTACTTCCGCCACGCGGCGTCTATCACGGATTAAATAAAATAATATTTCTGCATTGATATCAAACCCTGTTGCTTGGAGAGGCAGGTGGATGAGTTGTTCACGCTTGTATAACCGAAATATGGGTGTCATGGCACTCACCTTTGCACCTAATACAAGGCGATACACAAGTCCCGCGAGGTGCGAAACAAGTAGCCTGTAAGAAGGGATGTCTTTTCCATAACCTGCGAGTTTAGGCGAGCCGCACACGACATCCACATCTCCCTGCTTGAATCGCTCGACCAAGCGAGATACAAGCTCAGGAGCAAAGGTGAGATCTGCGTCCATCGTCACGAGAAGATCGCCTTTTGCCTCTCGAATCGCGGTGCGGATTGCGGCTCCCAAGCCACGATTACGATCGTGTTGCACAAGGCGCACTTTTTCTCCTATGGAACGGGCGGTCGTAGCCGTCGTGTCCGTACTCCCATCATCCACGATTAACACCTCATATGGTTCACCAAGACGGTCAAAGATCGGCAAAACTTCGCTCGGAAAGCGGGTTAAATTCTCTGCTTCATTAAAGGCAGGAAAGGCAAAGGTGATCATAGGGAGACTGTAGCAGATCCTACCAGGGTATCCAATATTTATAAGAAGGTCAGAATCAAGATGCGTGATACCTGAGATTCGGATTAGATCGGCAAACGTAGAAAGATTGATTCAGGAATAAGACGCAAGATAGTCATCATAAGCCACCAAAAACGCGGCACATAGATCTCTCCACCTTTTCCAGACCGAATGACGTCAGAGATACGCTTCCCTACCCGTTCAACAGGAGCAAATAATATATTCTTTTTTATCTGCTTAGTCATGGGCGTATCTACATAGCCAGGCTTGATGGTTAAGACACGGACGCCAAATGGAAGGAGTTCTCCACGCACCCCCTGCAAAAAGACGTTGAGTGCTGCTTTCGCAGCTCCATAGGTATAGAGAGCGGCACGGCCACGATCACCTGCGACAGAAGAGATTACCGCCAAACATCCTCTCCGCGCCTGTTTAAGATGGGGAAGCAGATGAGCTGTGAGTGCCATGATACTGGTCGCATTCGTAAGCATACAGCCAGCGGTCACGGAGGGACTCTCGCTCGCTTGCGCCTGTGGCGTTAATACGCCATGGGCTATCAAGATAATGTCAAAGATACCGCAGGCGTCGTAGGCAGCTTTTACCATTGCGGCATAGTCCTCTAATTGATCGACATCCAAGCAGTATGTCTCGCAACGACTTGCGCCACGGGCACGGAGGTCATCCGCAACAATGGCGAGCTTATCTTTAGCTCGCGCCACAAGAAAGAAGGCGGGCTTTTCCTGTGTAAACTGACGAGCGGTGGCCTGTGCAATCGCGGAGGTCGCTCCAATGATGAGGATATTCATATCTATATTTTATGATGAGGTGACACGACGCCAGAAGCTAGAAGAAAATGCTGGGTCAATGTAGGTAGAGAAGGTTTTCCACTCAGGATACATGTGCTGAAAATCCTGCGCAGACATGCGCGCATCTTTGGCGGGATAGAGGCGACCATCTAATGCTCGCACTATCTCATCAAGATGAGTAAGTGCTTGCAAGGTCTTACTCCCCTCATACGGAACATCCATGGCCAGTGTCGCACCTGCACGAGGAAAAGATAGCAGCCCCGGAGATGGGAGAGAGCCAAACATTTTTAAGACTGAGAGAAACGAAGCAAGACCATTACTCAATCCTGTTTCAAGCAGTTGACGAATCCCCTCGAGAGCACATACGGAAGGAATAACACACTGGTACTGCAAAAATCCCCGTCTACCGTAGAGTCGATTCCAGTCCCCTACCGCATCTAACGGATAAAAGAACGGTTCATAGGATACGATGTGCTGGTTCGCCCTGTGCATTGGCGCGTGATAATACGCTGTGTTAAATGCACGGATGGTGAAACGGTTTAACAACCAAGACGGTGCATCGAACGGCACGCGCATCTTCATTCCGGACCCAGAGGACGGGATCTTCTCCCCCACTTCTGTATGCCGCGCATGATCCCCTCGCATAAAGACGCCGCGTCCAAAAGCAGCGCCACGGGCCGTCGTATCAAGCCAGGCGGCAGTATACGGAATATCTTTCGCCGCCTCTGACAACGAAAAAAATTCCTCTAACGAATGGAATCGGATTGCCTGCATGCGGATCCAGGGGGTTTCTATTTTTTTCAACTGGATCTCTACCCAGGTGATAAGCCCCGTTAAACCCAACCCGCCAATGGTTGCACCAAACAACTCGGGTGCCTCGGTGGCCGAACATGTTTGTCGCTCACCTGTAGAACGCAGCAACTCAAAACACCGTACATGCCGCCCAAACGTCCCTTCAGCATGATGATTTTTTCCGTGGATATCATTTGCCACCGCCCCACCCAAGGTCACAAACTTTGTGCCAGGGCTCACCGGCAAAAACCATCCATAGGGCACAATCAGCTTTAGGATCTCGGCCAAACTCACCCCCGCTTCCGCCCGCAATATTCCTCGCTCTTTATCAAACAAACGGATATGAACGAGGGCTGATACATCTAACAGAGTACCAGCCGTATTTAAACAACTATCGCCATAGCTACGACCTAGGCCGTAGGCGAGGAGTGGACGATCCGGAGGAAGCGCGTCTGTCGCCCACGAGATCGGAATTATTTTGCGTGCTTCACCCAGGGGATAGCGCCCCCAAGAGGCGTAAGAGGCGGCCATATTACAGAGCAAAAAACAGACAAATGACAATAGCAATCCCTACCCAACGACTTACTGTATCTTGAAGGGCAAATAACACGGGATCATCGTGCATTTTTCCACGCCAGGTTAATAACCAGCTGCGCATCAGCCAGTACAAAAGCGCGATGATCACCCCCCAAAGCAAGAGCGGATGTCTATAGAGCGAGACGACCTCGGCACTATTCATGTAGAGCGCAAGGACGAGTAGAGATAAAAATCCCGCGTTCACTCCAAAGAGTGCAAGCATAGAGATATCGTCGGTCATATAGCCACGCCCTGTATCAACGGGCTGATTTGAAGGGGGAAGGCTGCGCCACAAGGTTAATTCCCCCACCCGCTTTAAACAGCCGAGACTCACAAAGAAGAAAGCTGCAAAGGCTAACAACCATGGCGTGAGCACAACCCCCGTTGCGATTGCTCCCGCCACAAGGCGATACACATAGAAAAAAGCGAGCGCCAATATATCAACGACCGGAATCCGCTTGAGCGTAGAGGAATACACAACCGTCACAAGCGCGTACCCCACTAGCATCGCAGCAAATACGAATGAAATACCTATCCATCCCCCAATAAGGGCAAGTGTGAAACAGGTTATGGCTAGTACGAATCCCTGTGGGATTGATAAGGCTCCTGAAGCAAGAGGCCGTGTACGTTTTGTTGGATGACGACGGTCTGCGGCAAGATCAAAGAGGTCGTTTACAAGATAAATACTAGATGCCATGAGACCAAAGCATACACATCCAATTATCGCTTGTTGCCAGGCATGCCCATAGAAAAATTGATGCGCTAGTATAAGTGGGACAAATAATAAAATATTTTTTGTCCATTGATGGATCCGAAGGGAGCGCCTGATGATGCGCCAGGCATTTTCGCTTTCCAAGATAAGAGATGTGTCAAATGCTTTTCCTAGGGATTTGGCAAAAAATCGCTCATTCTCTGCATTATCTGCAACGAGAAGAGATTCTTTTGCTACGCGCCACACCGGAAGATCAACTTGATGATCTCCTATATACGCGAATGAGCCATTGGCGTGTGTTTTTATCGCTTGGGCCTTTACCACACCCGACAAATTTAACTGGCCGTGCGAGGATAACACGGCATCAAAACACCCTAGGTATTCCTGTATACGACTAGCGATTTTTTGATGAGCGGCTGTTGCCAGGATTATCTCTCCACCTTCCTGATGACGTGCGTGAATCAATGCCAAAACTTCGGCACGATATGGGAGCGTGTCGGGGTCTGGCGTTACAATATATGCGAGCGCTTCTTTAAAACCCGCCCTTCCTCTCATGAGCCACAGCGGCAAACGCCAGAGCAGTCTTGGATATTTTTTAACCAGCAACACCAAAGATTCCCACAAGGTATCCGTGGCGACGAGTGTTCCATCCAAATCTACATACAGCGGAAGAGGCTTCATACAGAGAGTTTTTCCATGATACGTTTTGCGCGTGCCTGCCACGTATACTGATCTGCGAGCGCTCGTGCCTTGCGCGCTTTTTCTGTGGCGATTTCAGGGTTATCCATAACCGTCTTAATTGTCTCCTTAAGCCCAGAGACAGAACCCGGTTGTATAAACCAGGCCTCTGATTCTTGGATAATCTCCCGCACGCTGGGAAGATCGCTCGTGATGATCGGAACACCACTCATGAGATATTCAAACAGCTTAAGCGGAGACATGAAGTATGCGTAGTGTTCAGTCCAGGGAAAGGGCATAAGCACGACATCGGCGGCGGCGTAGATATTCTTCAGCGCTCGTTGTTGAGTATGCCCAATGAACGTCACATGACTCGTCGCCTGCTTGCTATAGATCGCCAGCTCCTCTCGCGTCGCTCCAACGCCAATAAAACATACGTTGCGCCCTTCGTTTCGTAAGCCTAGAACGGCTGCTATCGCTTCGTCTACCCCTTTGGGCATTCCCATGGTCGTAAACTTTCCCACATACAGACAAACAAACGTCCCGTCAGGGATACTGAGCACTTGTCTCGCCTTTGCACGTGTGAGCGGATTCAAAAACAATTTTGGATCAACGGCATCTGGCTCAACCATGCTCCGTTCCGCCGAAACTCCGAGAGCGAGCAAACGCTCTCGACTCGCCTGTGTCACCGTGATAATCGCATCCAAGGATCGCATGAGGGAACGAGCAAAAAATGAACGGTGCAAAGAGTGCGCTTCCCACACTCTTCGGATACCTGCTCTCTTCCTAGCCAACACATATAATTCGCGACTATAGAGCATGTCGCAGGGAATGCGCCTCATCGTTTTATGTAGGGCGAGAATAAAGCTTAACGTTTGCACCCAAAACCCAACCCTTCCCATCCAAGAGAAGCGCGTCCAATCTAAACAAGGCACCCGTATGACTTCAAAGCTTTTTGCCTGCTGGTAATATGTGAATGCATCTTGTTGTAGCGCACCATGCCTATCTGGGACACACAGGGTTACCCTGTGACCTAAGGCTGCGAAGGCTTGGCACATTTGCATGATTTGATCACTTTGCGCTTTCTCAGAAGGAAAGCGTGAGTTACTCACGTACACCAGGTTCATACGATTTTTCCCCGCTTTATGCGTTTACCTGCGCACACTAACACATAGGTAGCATAAGGCGCTAACAGATGATCGAGAGGGATTCGATACTTTGTATAGCCCGCAACCAACGCATGCAGAAGAGTGAAGACAAGAAAAATACTTCCTATAAGCCAAGCCGTTCGCTGTTTTTTTACGAGCTGGATGCACCAGCCAAGCAACCCCAGGATAATAACTATACCCGTAGTCACCAGCACAGCCATACGCGCTCCCCACTCTTTCCAGGCAGACCCCGCAAAACTCCACGGAGCTCCCGTTTTTATAAAGGGAAATAATCCCGGACTCCAGAATGTTTTGATTTTTTGCAGAGGGAGTCGCCACACGTCCCATCCCCAGCGGTCGCGCCATTGCTCCCGTGTTTTTGTCATCCAATACTGATTAAATTCGTACTCGTTGAGCGCACCTAACTCGGCGCATGTTTTTACGTCGCCATTTGGCTCCCTAGGATGCCACTCGGTCCAGAGCACAGATTCACGAAATACTCCTGCCGCTTTTAAATCTGTCTCTAAATATGCCGGTAAACGATATTGTTTGTAGAATCGGCTTGTAGAAGAAGGAACATCTTCAATAATTTCTTGCGGATATCCTCGTTGGGTGATTTCGTAAATATTTTCATTGTTCGCCTTGAATAAGGCGTGGCCCAGATCCGTTGTCAGAGGAACAAACTCATGAAATACCTTCCAATTTCGGTACGTCCACGGCGCAATGAGGGCAGCCGCACAAATGCCCATGATCGCTACGAAGAGCAGGGCTCGCTTCCCGTCTGGCCAGAGCTGCCAACCTACCCAAAGGGCAATAAAAGGAGTGACGGGAAGGATGGTTCCCTGCACATAGGCAAGGGCTCCAATCGCTACGCCAGCACCAATTGCGTAGCGCAGTAGTTTTAACTTCCCTAGTTGTAGCACGAGCCACACCACGAGCAGCAGGAAGAAGCTTTGCAAAAATGTATGATAGAACTGCGTATAGTGATAGAAGGTATATGGGTAGCACGCCATCAGAAACCCACCTAGTAGCGCGGCGCGACGATCTACAAGACGCTTACCGACGACATACGTAAGCCATAACGAACCCACCACAAAAACATTTTGGATAATAGCCTGCGCCCAGGTATTCGCAGGATCAAAAACACGGTAAAGAACCGACAAAAAGAATAGATATCCTGGTGAACGATAGGCTGAGGCACACCCGAGCTGACTCGCAAAGCTGTATCCGTAGCCCTGGAGCCAATGTTGCACCAGCGTAAAGAATCCCCACTCACGACTGAGTAGCTGTGCGTGGAAGAGAACGACAGACAACGCACGCGTGGCAATAGCAAATACCAAGAATCCAATCACCCATAATTCAAAACGAGGTCCGACTTCTTGCTTACTAGATTCGTTAAGTACTCCCAGCCAATGCGCACGCTGCAGAACCTGAAGATCTGTCGGCTCAGGAAGGGAACGTATACGTTCACGTGCCGCTCTTTGCAGACGCGTGCGCAACGATTCATCTTCCATGATACGCATCATGGCTTGAGCGAGTGCCGGCACATCCTCGACAGGCACAACTAATCCTTCTTGTTCATGACGCAAGACGGAACCCACACACCCCACCTCAGTTGTCACGATAGGTACACTCGCCGCCATCGCTTCTACAAGCGTACGTCCATACCCCTCGTAGCGAGAGGACATGACAAATAGATCCGCCCCATCCCAGAGGCTGTCCGCCTCCCCCCAAGGATGTATACTTATTGCCAATGATAATCCCAACGCCTGTATCCGAGCGTTCAACCACGCCTCAAGCGGGCCTGTACCCACCAATTCTAAACGAGCGTTCAAATACCGCTCATGTACTTTGGCAAATGCATCCAGCAAAGTATCCAAACCTTTTTGTGGAACAAAACGACAAGGGACGCGTATGATCCACTCCGCCCCGTTTTGGGACGGCGACGACTTAGCGAGTAACGCTTCAAGATCTTGTACGACAGGAATAATCGCGATCTTATCGGCACCGATCCCCTTTGTAACTAGATGCTGTTTGACGCGCTCACTTACCACACGAATCCGCTCTGCACGCTTTAAGAGTCGCAACCCTACAAAGGCCCAGATGCGATGAGTCCAACGCTCTTTTTGCCATGCACCTGACCAAAAATCGCCATGTTCTTGCAACTCGAGCGGCTGATTTGTCCAACGAGAAATACTGTAAGCAACCAAACCGGCGGCGAATGGGTCTTGACCTGTAATAAGCGTACGCGTGGGTAAGCGCTTTGCCTCCCGTATCCCTACACGCACCGACTGCCAGATACGACGAATGCCCCCTCCTCCAAAGGCATGAACGCGCAAGCCATCACGCTCTGTCGCCACATCGTCCGGAAGACGGGCGACAACGATGGCGGAGATATGCACACTCGGTACTGCCAGAGCCGCCACGCGTGCGAAGGTGGGCGATTCAGTCTTTAATAATTCTCGCTCGTAGCCAATCATGACAATGCGTGCTGGCGTTGTCAGGCCCGGTTCCTGTCCTTCTTTTAATCGCTGCTCTACCTTGTCCATCATTTTTTTGTGTGTCCAGCCCATCACGGGAGAAGGGGCTTTTTGACGCATCTTCACTTCTGAGAGAGCTGCTACCCAAGCATCTCGGTCCTGGTACGGCAAAACCGTGATGTATGCTCCAAATTCTTCTTGCGTTTCTGGATTTCCTCCTTGGTCGCTTACAAGACACGGCAGGCCGCGTGAGACTGCTTCTGGCACGGTATGTGGATAGCCTTCATACCCCGTATGCAAAACAAACGTATCTGCCACGTCGTACCATTCCGCTAATACTTCCCGCGAAACACGCCCCAAAAAACGCACGCGCTCCCCCAGCCCTTCTTTTGCCGCGATGCGCTTCCAGGCTTCAAGCTCAGGTCCATCACCAGCCACAATAAGGATATGTGAAGCAGGGACTCGATGCCACCAAGTCAGTAATTCTGATACCCCTTTCCAAGGTACCGCCCTTACTGCTGTCAAACATACTGTACGATCCTCAAGACCCCACTGCTTGCGCAAGGCCATCCGCCCTGCTGTTTTTGGCATGGGTTGGACGGCATTCTTTATCACCTCTATCCGCTCTGATGGAATACCCCATCGTTCAACGACAGATCGTAGATACGCGCTCGGAACTATGACGCATCTCGCTTGACGAGCTGTCCAACGCTCCAAACGCTCGTATATACCAATCTTCCCCGTATGCCTATGGGTTAAAAAACGATCTAATGAGGGCTCTGTGCTTCCAGGAGCAGATTGCCTCCCCATTTCCCAGGCATAGTCTCCGGGTACCCGTAGGATGAGCGGCTTACGCAGGAGCTTCGCAACAAGCGCCGAAGGAAATCCTTCGGATACAGCTCCTTGCGTGAAGATGACATCTGCACGGCGTGCAGCCCGATAGACGGCCCATGCATACCGGAGATACCGAATGAGTGCACCGCCTGAGCGCGATATAAATACTATATTATTTTCCTCTTTTGCAACCATCGGTGTATGCTGTCTTTTTTCTCCATAACTTATGACACGGACGACATGTCCGCGCGCACGTAACGCCTGCGCCGCTTCCGAGGAATACGTCGCTGGACCACCGGATTCCGGTGGATAGATACCGCTCGCAATCAAAATATTCATGGTTTTTTGAGGATCACGGTTGTTGACCACATAATCCGGTCGAGCTGATCAGATGAGTACAGCGCGTTTAAGCGCTGCTCAAACTCTATCCATGCTTGCACCCCTTCGTCCGTAGCCCCACGAAAAAATCCTTTTAAGGGGTGTAGGTTATGCTTCTGCACACCTTGCACACTAAATCCCTGTACTCGTGCCTGTTCCAAAAAGAGCGTGTCATCTACCCGCTTCATGTACGATCCCTCGATGCCGAAGAGCGCCAATAACTGACTTAGAGGGACCATGAGCCGCTCTTTGAGATCACGTGAACGAAAATGACCGACGTCGTAGTTAAGATAGGCATACCCACCAGGCTTTAGGGCTGTCCAGACAGTACGTAAAAAGGCAGGACGATCAACGACGTGTTCGATTGCACTAAAAGCGACCACCGCATCAAACAACTTTCCATCAAAGGTTCGTTGCGCATCAAAGACCCGTAAGTCTAGCCGAGGCGGTGCTAGCTTCTTTCCTCGTGTGATCGCCTCCGCATCACTATCTAATCCGACGACAGATACCTGAGGATGCGTCTCTAAAAAAACTTTCCACAAATGACCGTCCCCGCAAGCAAGATCAAGGATGTACTGCGATTCTTGTCCGAGGCCTTGGGCGAGCTGTAAAAAGATGGCTTGCTTGGCCGCATTCCCAGGTTCGTAAATCTTCATATACGTGTGTCCTCCAGGCCCTCGAGCAGCCTTTCAATTCGCTTCGTAATTCCCTCCCAAGCATAGTCCTTCTTCACGAGCCCTTCCCCTTGTTGGATCAGTTTTTGACGCAGTCCCGGCTCCTCCTGAATACGTAAAGCCGCCTTTGCGATCGAAGCTGGGTCACGTGGTTGGCAAAACACGCCTGTCTCTCCATCGTGGAGAAAATCAGGAATGCCGCCAACGGGTGTGGCGATAATCGGTACACCGCTTGCCAAGGCTTCTAGAAAAGAGATACCCAATCCCTCCGACAAAGAAGGTCGACAAAATAGATCAGCGCATTGAAGAAGCTGCGGCAGCTCCTGCTGACTTCGCGCCCCTAAGAATGTTACACGTTCGTGTAGACCATTTGCCTCCACAAGAGCCCCTAACGAAGCTCGATCCGCACCCTCCCCGGCGATGAGGAGCTTGTAACGTGATGGAAGAGAGATGAGAGACTTGATGAGATCATCGACCGCGTTTTTCAAGGTTAATCGCGATGTTGTTATGATTATGACGTCTGATTCCTGGAAGCCAAGCTGTGTACGCAGGCGTTCGCGCTCCGCAGGAGCGAGACGCGAGGAAAAACGAGCAATGTCTACGCCATTAGGAATGACACATGGCTTTGAGACTGCCCCCATCCGTTCTGCCCAAGTGGCTAAAAAATGACTGATTGCCTGGATTGCATTTGCGCGACGGAAAATTTGTTTATGTAAAAATGTCAGCACTCCTGTACGCTTTGCGTAATGCTCGAGTGGATCACCTTCTTGAAGTGTGAGGAGAAGACGGGCCTTGGGTCGGATCCATGTATACACGAGAGCCGCGAACCCATTATAGCTCGCCATTAACGACCAAATAACCACCTGGTCCTTTCCGATTACCTTTATCGCTCGCCAAACGCCCAGTATCGGTAACAAATATTTGTCGATGGGATGACCGAATCCACAACGATGAATACACACATTCCCGAGCCGTTCTGTATCCGATAACCCGGGCTTAATACGTGCACACACTAAATCAAACTGCCAATCAGATAGACGATCGGTAAGTTCTTTCATGGCGACCTCCGCTCCCCCTACCAGAGGAAAGTAGCTCGTCGCAAAAATCAAAGCCCGTTTCATGACAAGGTGTTGAGAAACTCCTGGATATGATCCTCCAGACGCACGCGCGCCGTCCACCCTAATTCTTCTTCTGTTTTAGATAAATCAATTACCACGGTTTTACGATCGCCTGGTTTTTCTGGCTGCATTTGGATTTCACCTCCAAATAATTCTGCCACATCTTTTATCGTGTGCATGGCTTTTGGACCCAAACAATATCCGTCACCGCTCCCCTTCTCAGCAGCGAGGAGAATGCCGCGCACGATGTCATCTACATGCGTAAAGCTTCGTAACTGTGTTCCTGGAGCCACAATTGGCAATGGCTTTCCGGCACGTCGTAAGCGTTTAAAAATACCGATAAGCGTTGCGTATTGCCCCTCACAAATCTCTCTTCCTCCGTAGACATTATAAAAATACACCGTCACAAACGGGAGACCGAACCATTCATGATAACGCTGAATGAGCTCGGTATTAACTGCCTTTGTCCAGGCATAGGGGGATTGGTTGCGTCCATCTCCTCCATCGGCCTGCTTAGTGCTAGAACCGGCATAGAGGACTTTTTTCACTTTGCGTTGGCGACAGAACTCCAGTACGGAGAAGGTTCCTTCAATGTTAAAACGCCAAGTTTTTTCTGGTTCTGAGAAACTTTCTGAGGTACGTGAATATTCACCGAGGTGGAAGACGAGATCTGGGGAGAAGTCGATTTTTTGGCTAATATCACGAGTGTCTCCTTGGATATAGGTCACGCCTTGGATATGGTTTTTTTCGCTGCCCGTAGAGTAATTATCCAAAGAATAGACCTCATTCGCAGGGTCTTTTACCAACGCCTCACACACATGCGACCCAATAAACCCAGCTCCGCCCGTTACAAGGATACGCTTTATCTCTGCCATAATGGTCAAAGCGTAGCGTAATTGAGCGAAAAAATCAATTTTCTCGATATGGTTCCGTTTACTCTATTGAGAGCTTCGGTATTGCTGCTGTTGTAGCCACGTTGCAAGCGTAAGCAACATCCATAGGCGGTTCCCATGGTCCGCTCCTCTATCGTTTTGATGAAGCACGGTCTTTATCGCTTCGGGCCTACAGATGGCATGCAGGGCGCTACCGGACGCAAGGCAGCGCTCCTCAAAAACAGAGCGTAATTCTGCTTGAAACCATCTCGCTAGTGGAACCTGGAACCCACGCTTCCTTCGCTGCATGATTCTGTTTGGCAAGACCCCATCCAACACCTGTCGTAAGATGTACTTTCCTTGAGACCCTTTTAATAGCCAGTCACTCGGTAATGAACTTACGAAGCGCGCAAGCTCCTGATCTAAGAAGGGGGCGCGGGCTTCAAGCCCCTGAGCCATGGTGGCACGATCCATTTTCACATTTAGATCGTCTGGTAAGTATGACGTGCGATCGAAGTTAAGAGCCACCTGCAGAGGATCTTGCGTCGCGGTTGATCGTTCCTTGATCGCTCTCTGGATCCACTCTTCTGCAGACCATGCCTGCGTATGTTGAGAAAAATCGCTTTGCAAAAGCGATGCTTCATCTGCCTGAGAAAAATACGCCCCTGTAAATAATGCTGCATACCCTGCCTCTGGTGAGTGCTGGATGGCTTCGAGCGTACGAGCAAAGCGCATCACCCGCGGATCACGGACATAGGCTCCTAGCCGCCTGATCCAAGAGATACTCTTTTGCCCTCCTACGCGCGCCAAAGTGATGGCTCGCATAAAGTAAGCATATCGTCGATATCCAGCGAAGAGCTCATCCGCTCCGTCACCCGTTAAAACGACCTTTACTTCGCTCGAGGTTTCACGCGCCAACATCCAGGTAGGCAAAGCGGAGGAGTCAGCATAAGGACTTTCGTATAACGAAACCAGAGCATCGAGAGCTTCGCACGCATGACCAGGCTTTGCCTCAAATGAGTAATGAAGCAGCCCACGTTCTTTTGCAAAGGCAGCTGCTTGCTCACGCTCATCAAATCCGAGAGACGGAAACCCCATTGTAAAGGTGGTAAGCGGCGTGCCCAAGGATTGCTCTGCGAGCGCAACAATCGCTGATGAATCTATCCCACCGGATAAAAAGGCTCCGACTGGCACATCTGCTATAAGCCGCAAACGAATCGATTCTTCTAACAAGGCGCGAATCTGATCTTTTGCTTCTGCGAACGTCCCAGTGAACGGCGAGGCGGAAAAAACATCGTCATATTTCCAAGTTTTCCAGGTACCGTTTTCACATATTCCCGCGTGTCCCGGGGGTAAAGAGGTGATCCCCTCGAACCCTGTTAAGGGGGCAGGCACGTACTGCAACCCGAGAAAGACACGAATCGCCTTTACATCAATATCCGCTGGCGCATCCGTCAACAATGCTTTCAGTTCAGATGCGAACGAGAACGTCATCGACGCGTGGCGATAAAAAAACGGTTTTTTTCCCACGCGGTCACGCGCCACAAACAAACGACGCGCTTCACGATCCCAAATGGCGAAGGCAAACATGCCGCGTAGATCTGACAACATCTTTTCCCCTTTACGAGCATACAATTGGAGTAAGACTTCCGTGTCTGAATCTGAACGGAAGACCATCCCTCGACCCTCACATTCTTGCTTCAAGGCTTGATAATTATAAATCTCCCCATTAAACGTGATGACGTACCGCTCGTCGGCTGACATCATGGGCTGAGCGCCGCGCGGAGATATATCAATGATCGCGAGACGTCGGTGCGCGAGCCCAATCCCCCCCTCCACCCAAGTTCCATCGCCGTCTGGTCCCCGATGAGCGATCGCGACTCCCATGCGCTGCAACCGGTCTTCGTTGACCGGTTGTCCATCCCACCTTAAATATCCTGCAATGCCACACATATGTTTTGACGATCTTCTTCTTTCCAGCCTATCCTACTTCCATGTCTCACGCAAAGCGTCGGTTTGTCTTGGCTGTAACCCTTGCTGAACAGGGAGGGGTGCAGGAGTTTTTGCTGCGCTTCGCTGGTTTTTTGCAACAACAAGGCCATGACGTCACGCTTGTTGCTGGCGAAGGCCATTGGCTGGTGGAGCAGGCGAAACGCCAACATATTCACGTTCACCAACTTAGGCACCTACGACGAGCCATTCTACCCTGGCATGATCTGTTAGCATTTTTTGAACTTCGTCGCTTGTTACGAGAGCTCAAGCCAAATGCAATTCATCTAAATAGCAGCAAGATGGGAGCCATGGGCGCTTTGGCGGCGCGCTCACTTGGCATTCAACGAATTGTGTACCGCATCGGGGGATGGGTATTTCTCGAACCGCTGCCTTCTCTTACACGCTGGATGTATGTATGGGTAGAGCGAATCTCAGCGCGCTGGAAAGACATCATTATTTGCGTTCATCCTGGAGATGAGACGGTCGCAAAACAGGAGCGTATTATCCCTCGGCAAGAGATACGTGTGATCCCCAATGGAATTGATCTGGCCGCGTTTGATACTCGACTTATTTCGCGTGAAGAATCACGAACAGCTCTCTCTCTAAAATCTACATCGTTTGTTTTTGGAACGTTGGCAAACTTCTTCCCAGCGAAGGGCTTACTGCAATACCTGGATGCGTGTGCGATTCTGCATAAAGAATTCCCTCAGGTGCGTTTTTTAATCATCGGGGAAGGACCTGAACGCAAGGCCATTGAGGATAGATGCAACGCCTTAGGATTACGCGAGGCGGTTATTTTGTCTGGCTATAAAGCGCAGGCCGATCGTCTTTTACATGCCTTCGATGCGTTTGTTCTTCCATCGAACAAAGAAGGAATGTCTTGGGCGCTGCTCGAAGCGATGGCGGCGGAGCTACCTTGTGTTGCCACTGAAGTAGGTGCCAACCCGTGGCTCCTCGCTCCGGAAGCGGGATGGCTCGTGCCTGCCCATGACCCCGTCTTCCTGGCTCAACGCTTAAAAGAACTACTTGTTCGACCCGAAGAAGCGAAACGTCGCGGTCGTCTTGCCCGAGCTCGTATAGAGCGCGACTTCCCGCTACGACACACCCTTGAAGCCAATGAAAAAGCCCTCCTTGATTGAGAGGGCTTTTTTCTTATCGCTTGATCATGCTCGGAGCTGTATTGGTCGCTACCTGATTTGATGGGGGCGTCGCCGGAGCGGGAGTGGGCGTTGTGGCAGCCGCCGGATTGCGAAATAGCGTCCTGGTGCGAGGATCGACCGATTCTCCATAAGCCAAAACCTTTTCCTGTAGATCCGCCTTTCCTGCTGCCTGCATCTGATGTGCCAAGGCTGCATACACCGATGCATCTCCAGGTGGAAATGTATCTAATTTTTCCACTACAGTCTGCAAACCCATGTCATCTTTTTGTGTAATATAGGCGTCTACGAGAACCGATATTTCGCGTGGATCTTTCAACGAGTATGGATGTTCGACCTTCTGGGATTGGATAATCTCCCTTGCTCCTTCTTCTTTTTGATTGACGTCATAGAAGAGCGACACGCCCAGTGTCCAGGATCCATCCCCATTCCCCGGATCAAAATCTCGAACTTGGCGATACACATTAATCGCGTCTTGTGGTCGATTAGTCTGGAAGAAGAGTCGCGCAAGCCCAAAATAAATCTGCTGACGTTTTGGGCTGGTTGCGATCGCTATCCGATACCGCTCTTCTACTTCCGCAGGGCTTATATTTAAGAGAGGAGCCATCTCATGCACCAAGCGCGCATATAAGAATTGAGGATTTGTATTTTTTGGATGGCGAGCTAATTCCTCCTTACTCGCCTCAACTGCCAAACCATAGAATTCTTTCCAGCGTTTATATGTTTGGAGCCTTCCCTGCGAGCTCAATCCCACCAGATCTCGCGAGAGCAAAAATGAAAGTTCATCCCGATAGGGCGTCCAGATCCCCATGGAGCGACTATACAAGTCGTAAGCAATATCTTCTTGTCTGGCAGCAAACGCCTGGCTCCCCATGATCGCTATCTTGGAGGCATTAAAGGGTTGGATCGAGGTATTCCACACCACGATGAGCGCGAGGATATAGACAATGGTACCCGCAACAAAAGGGAAGTCGCGCCGCTCTCCGTGATACACCTCCTCTTCTACATCCTTTTTACCGACAAATTCTCCTCGTGTCGCCGCAATGACCAAGGCGAACAAAAGATAGCTCATTGAGAAGGCAGCGGGATGATCAAACACGAAGAGATTTTGCACAAGATAGGCAATAGGCAAAGCAACAAAGACAGCGGAGACAGGAAGGTCGATCCAGCCCTTTTTAAAGGCGCGCCACGAGGTGTAGAAAAGGCTCACAAAGATCCCAACAAAGGTAATAAATCCTAAAACACCTGTCATGGATAGAACATCGAGTACCGTGTTATGTGAGCGATCGAACCAGGTTTCGTATGTTCCAAACCGGAGCGATTTTGGATTGTAGTGTGAATTAAAAATAATGTGAAAATTATCTAACCCCCACCCTGTCAAAGGACGCTCTTTGAACCCTTGCCATGCGATATTCCATGCAATAAAACGCGTTGAAACAGACGTGTTGAATTGCGTCAATCTTGCAAGCGGACTATTTGAAATGAACGCGGTATCTCGAAAAGCAAACGCGAGTCCGTACCCTATAATTCCCAATGCCAGCAGCCCTAATACAATCTTTCGGATTTTTTTATTGGGGGCGAAGAAGGCATAGTAAAGGCCAAACACGATAAAACCAGCCGCCAACCCAATTAAGGCTCCGCGCGATTGGGCTAGGAGGAATGCGACGAGCGCGAAGAATCCTGCGATCCCATACCAAAGCCGCATCGCAGAACGATGATCCTTTATCGCCAAGAGCGCCAAGAAAAAGAAGGTAAAGATTTGATATGAGGCCATGTAGATAGGGTTATCCAACAGGCCTCCCACACGCTCGTTTGCGGGAAATAAAAGAAGATTTGGGTACACTCTCTGGAGCATCGCGACAAGCGCCATAAAGACTGCCAAACCGACCTGATAATTCAATAATTTACGCCACTGCTCCCACCGTGTAATGAGGCTTACCGTCATCGTCAACCAAGCAAAGAAATGCAGGAGGGTAAATAAGCCATTCATCCGTTCTTGATTCCCCCACCATGATCGCATGGGATCGACTCCAAACACCGCGGACAGCCCCATTGCCACAAAATAGGCTCCTACCGCAAAGTAGAGCATATGTTTTTTTGGCCGATAGGTGGGTTCCATCCAAGCCAGGAGTAGGTACGCAGGAAAGGTAAGACCGATCAATATTTGAAAGAAAATTAGCTTAGAAAAAACAAACGGGAAGATAACCACAGGAATAAAAACGAGTGGCATGAGAAGCCCTCCATAGATCCCCGCATACACGATCCCTTTTAGAATATTGACAATGGTTTGACGTGACATAGATAGGGTTACGTTAGCACGAGAAACAGCCAGACAGCAAAACCCCCCGATAAAATCGGGGGGTTGCCGTAGCGGTTTAAAGCTACTCAGACTTGCCAAGGGTTATTTGGTCAAGGTCTGGGATCGGGTGAGGTCATCAACGAGATAACCGTTCGTCCAATCACGTGAGCCACCGGAAGCACCAACCTGGTCTGAATGTGGGATTTCAGAGAGATCCGACCAGACAAAGGAGGCAGGGGAAGCCGTTGCGCCAGGAGCTGCAGCCGTGTCTAAGTTAGGACCAACAATCGTCCCACCCGCAGCGGTCAAGTAGCCCGTTACGGTTCCAGCAGAGATGTCGCCGGAGCGGTCGAAGGAGGTAGAAACTTGGTCACCAGCAACGATCGTACCAGCCGTGTTTGCGACCAAGGTATAGACCGTACCAGAACCAGAGATCGTTTCTTCTCCACCGCCCGTACCGTTCGTGAAGCTTACAACGATGCGAGGAGTGCCCGTTGCAGCCGCGAAGGTCGCGTTCTTAACGTCAGCACCTGCACGGTCGGTGATCACTACGTCAGCAACTGGGATTTCCGTCGAACCCTTGCGGATGCGGAAGTTGTTCAAGCTGAAGGTGCTGCCAGACGTGCTCGTAGAGACGCTGACGGCGAAGGTGATCTTCTTAAGCGCGACGGAACCAGCTGCATCGGCAGACACTTGGAACTTGTACAAGTCCATTTGTTGACCAGAGGCAAGGGTTGTTGTGCTCAAAGCTTGTTGCGTAACCGTTGGCTTGCTCTTGCGAAGCACAAAGGTGTTACCAGACAAGGTGGTGAGCATCGCTGAGCTCGTAGCATACACAAGGTTGCCAGAACCGATACCAACAGCGCGCACATTCAACTTGTCGAAGTAGTTGCTGTCCCATGCATCGTCACCGGACGTAATGCCGCTTGCGATACCGAGAGAGAACTGGTTACCAGAGAGAGCGACACCAGACGTTGCTCCATTTACCGTGGAGGAAGCCTGAGCAGCGTCAATCTTAGCCCAGATGTTGAAGCTTACAGAGGTATTGCGCATGACGTTGATAGGGCTGCTGCTGATATCAACCGTCTTGTAGCGCATAACACCGCTAGGAAGAATTTCACCGTCTGCGCCTCCTTTGACAGCACCGTCCTTCGCGATTGCGACAGCGCGGAGGTTAGCTGCATCGCCCGTGGAGGATACCGCAACCTTTTCGATGCGGATATCTTCGTTCTGAGCCGTTGCACGGTATTCTGCCACGTTCTGCCACGTGTCGTTACCAGCCACCAAGATGGTAGAGGTGCGGAGGTTGTTGGTAGAGATCGTGAGCGTACCGCCACTGATAATGTTCTGGTTAACACGAGCTGCTCCGGATTCAGCGTATTGAGCTGAAACCGCGGCAGGAACGGTCACCGTTACCGTGTTTGCATCTGCGTCTTGAGCCGTCACAGCGCTGATACCAACGGCAATACGGTAGCCGGAGGTGGACACGGAAGAAACCGTGGAACACTTCACAACCAACGTCTTAGTGGTACCGCGAGTAACGCGGAGGTTCAAGCTCGTGATAGACATTTCACCCGTGGTGGCGTCTGGAGCGCGAGATTGACCAACTTGCGTGTCGCCATCGAACAAGCCACAGCCCGTTACGACGTCGTCCGCTTCTGCCAATGTATAACTAGCTCCGTTTCCGTTGATATCACCGGCAGCCTTCAAGGTGATGGCTGTGATAATGTTGTCGGTTTGAGAGCCGGCCGTGAAGGAGAATCCAGCCACTGGCACGTTAGAAGCGTTCTTCACAACTGTCCCGGAGCTTGGGTTGGATACCATCGCAAGGGCAAGGCTGGAAGGTTTGACCGTCATGGTGTTACCCACGATGGACGTGTTTGGAACGATCTTGTTCGTTGCCAAGTATTCGCCCGTGTCCGTGATGCGAACGTCGGAAGATCCGAAGATTACACCGGAGGAACCCAAGGTGACTTGGTACGTGCTTGTACCGTTCGTGAAGAAGTTACGGTCAGCGTCTTCTGAGTTCGACAAGTCAGCCGTGATAGCAAGATCTAAGATCTGGCCCATCTGGATGTTGAAGGAATCAGACAACGTGATCGTGCCGGAATCGGTCGTGATCGTGCCGGAACCCAAGGACGTTGGGCCCATGAGGGTTTGGCCGTTGGCCATGTTCTTCACCTTAATGTCGGTGAAGTAGTCGGTGTTGCTGGAACCACGAACGCGAGCGCTGTTCGTGCTAGCAATCTTGAAGCGCAAGTTGCGAACTTCGAGGTTGCTTTCTGGGGACGCGAGGGAGAAGCGGTACAAGACCACGTCCTGGGCGCCACGAGAAATGTTTTGAGCCGTTGGGCCATTGAAGGTCACCGTGAGCTGACCACCTTGGGTCGTGACACAGGATTCTTCCGTACCCGTACAGCTGGAAGCGCTCCCACTGTCTCCATCGTATGAGGAGATCGTGACAGCAGCACCCGTGTTGTAAGTGCGATCGATGGCGTAGACGTCCGTTGAGTATTCAACGTACGTACGAATCGTGCGAGCGGAGCGACCTGCAACTTTAGCCTTCAAGGTGAAGATACGGCTGGTGCCGTTCGTGATCACGTAAGGAGGAACAAAGTTAAGGACGATCTTATCACCAGACATCGTAGCTGCCGTAGCAACTAAGGTTGTGCCTTGGTAAAGTTTGAAGTCGGAAAGATCCGAGTTCGAAACGGAACCAGCGGACAACAACGTGACACGACGGACTTCGATGTCGTGCAAGCTGGAGGTGAGTTTGAAGCTAGAGATCTCAGCTTCTGCGGCACCGATATTTGGGTTGGAAAGCGTGTTGCCACGTTCAACCGTGATTGTACCGGCGCGAGACGTACCAACCGTGAAGACATTGCCACGGACAGGGAAGGAACCAGAGACCGTAGAGCCTCCTGTTACCACCACCGAAGCAGCGTCAACCAATTCGAAGGAGTGCTGACCTCCTGTTGAATCTGGGCTGGAAAGGTCGCCAACAAGCACAACGGACATGGTCTGACCAGCCGCGACGTTCAAGTTCAACGAGTTGAACTCAACATTGTTGGTGGTGGAGTTGACCGTGCGGCCCGTCGTCAAACGGTTGCCGTTGCCATCGTACAAGTAGACGTTGGAAAGATCCGTGGTAGCACCGATGCCAACACGGTGGAAGCGCAAGCCCGTCACAACAACGTTGCCAGATCCAGCCATGAGGTTGAATTTAGCGAGTTGAGCACTAGCTGCGTTCTTTGGCAAGGTCATGCCAGCTGGCGTGTCCGAAGCCAAGGAAACCATAAGTGTACCGCCAACGACAGGACCCGTAACCGAGCCTGGGTTAACCGTGTTTGCCAAGACACCTTCGCGACCCGTTACATCCGTCCCATTTGGGTAGGAAGCCGTAGTCACAATGACGTCGCTCATTTGATAGCCGTTCATCATGAAGGCATCGCCAACAAGCTTGCGCTTCTGGCCGCCCCAGACGACGAACATATCAGAGGAACCGGCATACATGATAACCGTGCCATCTGGGTGAACAGCGGAGGACACCGAAGCGCCGACCGTGTAGTTCACGAAGTAGCCGTCTGGTACATCAACAACGCGTTGAGCCCAGTTTGATCCGTACAAAGCAATCGCAATTGCTTCGGTTTCGATCCAGCGAAGCGTTCCGTTTGGAGCGACCGCGTAGACTTTAGGATCAGTGGTGATTTTTACCAACTTGGTACCAGGACGAATGGTTACGTTTGCACCAAGTGGGAGGGCAGCCAATTCTGCTCCAGAGATCGTTTTGACCGTGGAGAAGTCAGCGTACCAGGATTTATAGGTCTTTTCATTTGGGAACACGTAGCGCTTACCGTCAGCCGCGTAGTAGTACACGTCAGAAGCGGTAGGAGATTTCACAAGATCGCCTGCGACAATCGTTGCAGCAGATGCGGCTCCTGGAAGAGCGAGCAAGCCACCACCAACCGACCACAAAATGGTCGTGACGGAAGCGATGCCCGAAAGGGTTTTCTTAAGAATTTGACTCATAATGAACCTAGTTTGGTTCTCGTTACTCCCGATAAAATCTGGGAGGAAGATGAGTGAATAAGAATGGCGGACCATATTGGTTATTACCCAATATTCGACCTTTCTAGGGTCCACCGGAATGCAGACGGAACACAAGCGAGCAAAGCGACTCGACCGTTCGTCGAGCCGTTCTCCACTCGTCTTTTAGGTACAAGAATGACACCTGAAAGATGAGTGGGGAACGGACGCTTTTGCGCTAGTTATCTGGCTTGATGGACTTAGACGAGGTAGCCGTTGTCGTTGTCGAGGGAGCTGGGAGAATGGGAGTCGTGGAGGAATTTACGGACACGGACGAGGAACTTGCGGATACGCCGTCTGGAGCAGGCAAGAATGGCACGGAAGAAGAGGCGGCAGCATTCGCGTTTATCACTACATCGGCGACCGTTTCTGCGACGCTTACGGCTTTAGCGGCATCCCCGAGCTTATCCTTTACCTCATCTAACTTATTTTGTTGAAGAAGAACCTTCGCCTGATCGAGTGAGGCCTGCGCGTTTTTAATTTGACGCAGAGCAGATGTAGGTGAAACCTCCATTTCATCTATCCCAACAATCGTTGAAGTTGGGCTGATCATTGCGAGGGTAGCGGTGGCATTTTCTCCCGCTGCAGGATTTGCCGCCATGATCTTTTGTGCGGTCGAAGCGATCTGATCTTGAATACCTTCTACTTTTCCTTGGATAGAGAGGGATAACTCTGCCGTGGTTAGGAGTTTTTGTGCGTCCGGATGATCATGAGAATCGATTAGTACCTGAACCGCTTTGACACCCGTTGCTACCGCGGCCGTTTCTACTTCTGTCACTTTATTTTGCGCATCTTCTGAGATGGAGGATCTGACACCCTTGAGATTGGCGGCGACTTCCCCACTTTTTTGGTCTACGAGTTTGACCGCCTCAACGACGTGCGCAACGGACTCATCTGAGTCTTTGGCATTGGAAACATCTATCAATTGTTTTTTCACCGTGTCCAGATCTTGGCGCAGGCTTTCAGCAGCTGCCTTGATTCGTTCGTTTTTTTTGGGCTCATCAGACGCGGCTATGGCCTGAATCTCTTTCACGCGACGCTCCACGAACCCTGTCTTAAGCTTAAGTTTTTCTGTTTTAGATTTGGTCAGGATGAGCTGAGCCTGTTCTTGCACGAGTTTGATTGGGTAGAAAAAATCTCCGGGTAACGCTTGTTCGGCCGCAGATACGCTTACGATAGATCCACCGGCGATAATAACGATTATGGATAAAACCGCTAGCACAGGACCGCGGAGTATCTCCATCCATTGCGCAGGAACGAACCGTTGGTAGAATTCACGGACACGGGCGGTAACAGGAGCGGGTTCTACGGAAACAGTGTTCGCTACTTGCATGAGTAAGGTCTTACGCGTACGTGAAACCCAGGCTGGATCTGGCTTGATCCGGCGTTCGATGGTTTGGATAGATTGCAGCTTGCGCTGGAATTCACGTAGATTCATGGAAAACTTTACTTTACTCCGTCTCTTTACTCATGAGGGCGTCTAGAGCCTTGAGAGCCCGGTGGAACATGACCCGGGCATTGCCCGACGTCTTGCCCAGTACACTTCCAATATCTGAAAAACTTAGGTCGTCGATCAAGCGTAGGGTCAGGACGTCTTGAAAATCTTCTTTTAAGCGCGAGATATGCTCTAAAATCAGGGCAATATCTGCACGCGCTTCTATCATAAGACGTCCCGCTTCCTTATCATCAAAATCCCCTTCACTTACAGAAGACGTTTCAAGTGCCGAAAATGTTACAGACACTTCCTTCCCCTCTTGTTTGCGATAATGGTCCGCAATCAGGTTACGTGCGATTTTATACAGAAGGGCGCGGACATTCTCGATTTGCTCGGCGCGTTGGATATATTGCCAAGCACGAAGAAATGCTTCTGAAGTCACATCCTCTGCTGCTTCTTTCGAAGGCAACTTCAAATAGACGAACCGATAGATGGCCGTCACATAGCGATCGTACAAGCGGGCGAAGGCATCTGGGTCTCGCTTGGCACGAATGCGATATAAAAGATACTGGTCAACAAGCTGGTTCATTGGGAGAACCGAACACAAACCCCACAAATGCAGTGACGGCAGCATACCTGATTCCTGCCGATTTAGCAACCATTTACCTGTCTTTTTTTCTTTATTTTAGCCAAAAAGTAGCCCGTATTGGGCTACGTTTATGGACGCAGTAGATGCTCGGCCAACGGAAGAGTCGTTGTGAGCGTTCCTTGGCCGTGCAGCACTTCACGATAGACGCGGATCATTTCATCGACTCGCTCTGTGAAATTATATTGGGTTTTTACATGGGCAGCGAACCCGTGTCCTAGATAACGGCGTTCGGAGGCGGTCATGCTCGCCGCTTGGACTAAGGCCTGGACCAGAGCCTCTTCATCCCCTACCGGGACAAACAAGGCGCTGCCACCACTAGCTTCGCGGTTAGCGGGGATATCGCTCATAATTGCTAGGCGACCATATCCGCCAGCTTCCAGGGTCGTAAAGGCAAGCCCTTCACTCCGACTAGGAAATACATGTGCAAGCGCAAGCGCCTGCAGTGAGGCTAGGGACGCGCCTGTTTGTTCACCAAGAAGATGAACGCCCGGCGTGGTAGCCGCCAATGCCTCTAGTTGTCGAACGTAGCCGTCCGTCCAAGAACCAGAGCCCACAATCACGAGGGGAATATTGGCAAATAGAGCTGGAAATCGCTGCAATGCTTCACGATAGGCCGCGATCAATACATGCGGCTGCTTGTGAGCCACCAGACGAGAAACGCAGAGAAGATAGCGCTCTGGTGCTAATTTAAAGGAAGTGACGATATCCTCTGCTTGAGATGGGGTCGTAGGCGTTGAGAAAGGATGCGCAATATATTCCGTCTGTACATTATATGCACGCAAACAATATCGCGTTAACGCTTCCGAAACAGTAATAACACGATCAGAGTGACGTCCCATCAACCATTCACCGAGGCGAAAAGCGAAACGGGCAAGCGGTCCCCATTTTGCGTGCTCCCAGTCGATACAGTGAAACGTGGTGATAATTTTGGCACGGGGATGCAACAAACGGGCGAGGGGCAACAAGATCGCCGTACCCGCACCGTGGATATGCAGAATATCAGGATTCAACCGACGAGCATCCCACAATGCCGTACACCCATGGGTAATGGCATCAAGATGTTTCGTGGATATTCCTTTCGAAAAACGCTGCTCAAGACTCCCTTCGTGCTTTACCCCTTCTTTGGCATACCATTCACGACCATAGACAACCACGTGGTGGCCGCGAGCCGCCAAACCAGAAGAGAGCAACGAGACATGGCGCTCGATGCCACCGGAACGGGCTGGAAGACCCTTTTGGCCTAGCATGACAATAGTCATAGGGGTAGATAAAGTAACATGTATTTGTACCAAAAAATCCTCCTTTTGTCAAGAGGGGGAGGAAGCATTTTTGGCTTTGTTGTGCGAAAAAGACTTTATACCCCCTGAATCCACTCGATCTGGAGCGGTGTTTGTGGTTCAAGGAGCGAAATAGCAATCACATCAAACTGGTACCGAGATGGGATGACCGGCTGTTGTCTCAGCCAAATTTCTGCAGCAGCCTGTAGATGTGAGAGTTTTTTACGAGTGACAGACGCTTCGGGATAGCCAAAGCTATGTGTTTTGCGGAATTTTACCTCAATAAAGCGTATTTCTTGGGGTTTTTTGACGATGAGATCAATTTCTCCTAGACGGCAGCGCCAATTTTTCGCAACAACGCTAAATCCTTGGGTTATGAGAAATGAAGCCGCCTCTTCTTCTCCAAGGCGACCCGCCTCTATACGCCGTCGATCTTTGTGCTTATTTTTTGGCCTTTGGGAGCCACTTTTCATAGGCGCGGCGGCTTTCCTCTGCTTCTCGAGCCGCCGGGATAAGCTTGCGCGCAGAGACGTATAGCCAGATCCCCCAGGCAAGATGTGAAACAAACCACAGAGGCCACCAGGCGCGCATCCCAAGGATTGGAACGGCCTGCCAAGTCATGAAATAGATAACAAGTCCGATGATGCTTGCTGACACAAGGCAAGCGAGCGCTCCACCCCAAATACGCTTGAGGAGCTTATCCTTCAGCGTTCGGCGGTAGACATAGACAGCAACTGCCGCGGCACAGACAAGCAAAAGCACCATTCCCACCAGCATGTGAACCCATGGCGTGAACGGTTGCACTTGGTAACTTATCCAAAAAGAGGGACGGACGAGCGGAGTAAATAAAGACAACATCATACGGGATTAAGCAGGATAGGAGAGTGATTCAACCTGAGTATCTTCAACATGCGCAGGACGACGGAAGAGACAACCGAAATGATGATCTCCCACGTCAATATCTTCTTCGAGCTGCCAACGTCTGGCAGAGATGTACTCACGGAGCTCATCTGGATGAAGGCGCTGATCTTGAGCAGGTCCAAGAGGGGCGGCGTCTGGGCGCCAATCAATAACCATTAACTGGCCATCGGGGCGAGTTATACGCCATGCTTCTTCGATCCAACGTGCACGCTCCCGAGCAAGATAAAGGGTATTTACGATCAGCGTCAAGTCAACCGAGCTTGGTGGCACGGAAGTTGAGGCAGGCGCTTCAATATCTGCCCAAATAGGACGAATGTGCCATGCCTGATGATCGCGAACATCGTGTTCGAGACGCGTAATCGCATGACGCTGTACATCGATGGCAAAGACGCGGCCCTCTGCACCCACAAGCGTGGCTGCGGGAAAGACAAAATGCCCTAGTGAACCGCAACCCAAATCTGCCACCGTCCATCCAGGGCCAACCCCGAGTTGCGTGAGGAGAGAAAAAGGATCGATAAGGGCAAGACCAGTGGATCGCATATGACATTCTATCTTGCTAATCCCGGCATGAACGAACTAAAGGCGCCAAATAAAAATTTTTCCCACAGATTTGTTGCGACTAAAAAACCGATAAACACGACGAATAAGCCTACACACTTGTAAAATAAATTTGTCCCACCTGCGCCTAATTTTGCTTCTGCCCATTCCACCGCGCCAAAAAAATCAATCACGATTGAAGTTCGGATCACCATGAAGGCTCCTGCGGCTGCGATCGCCAACCCCAACAGAAGATGAAAGATGAACGTCATGCCTAGGAGTATACTATGCGGTCTTAAGAAGGAAAACTCTTGTGAATAAGAGAGGCAACCTGTTAGGATGAACGGGATTTATGTATTCTTCTCGACCAACACGATCAATACGACCTGGGCGCCAGCAGATGCTACGTCCCTCCCCTTCTGCGCACAAAACGAGCTGGGAGGGAGTTTCAGACTGGTATGCGGATTACCTGGCTAAACCAGGCACGATACAAGCCGAGGTCGTTTTTCCGGGAGTTGCGAGATTACTCGCGTGTAAACCGCAGAGCGAGCATCTAGATCTTGCCTGCGGCGAAGGGAGTTTTGCGCATTATCTTTTACGAAAAACTTCCTTACGTTTTACTGGGCTTGATGCTTCTCGTTCTCTGATTGAACGAGCAAAGACACGACACTTGCCCCATACGACGTTCTCCGTGGGTGACGCGACGAACTTCGCTCTTTCGTTTACCGCTCGACGTTTTGATAGCCTAAGCTGTATTTTAGCACTGCAAAATATCGAATCGCTCGTGGAAGTCTTTTTAGAAGCGTCTCAAATTCTTAAACCGAATGCCCCCTTTGTCTTCGTCTTGAATCATCCTTGCTTTCGTCAGCCGCGGCAAAGTGGGTGGGGGTGGGATGAGGCGCGAAAAATTCAGTATCGTCGCGTTGATCGTTATCTAGAAACGTATGAAATGCCGATCATCGCTCACCCTGGATCTGCGCCAGAAATTAGAACGTATTCCTACCATCGACCGCTAGAATATTATATTACCGCTCTGGCGCAGGCCGGATTCGTGGTAGACGCCATGGAAGAATGGACGTCGCCAAAAGTGAGCACATCTGGACCACGCGCAAAGGCGGAAAATATTGCCCGACAAGAGATCCCCCTCTTTTTAGCGATTCGCGCGAGAAAAACTTAACCGTTTTTATCAATATCTACCTTGGTGTAGCGTATTGGGAGGTCGCTGAAGCGTTTGCTTACGGTCGCTACCTGCTCAGGATCTGCGGTTGTGAAGCACGTAATAGATGAAGGAGCATCTGTCTCTCCTAAGGGATGACGGCTGAGATATTCTAACAAGGACCGTGTAACGATTTGCGGTTGAGAAAAGATCCGCGTTTGTACATCCAAGTTTTTACGAAATACATTCTCCACTAACGCGTAGTGCGTACAGCCAAGCAGCACCGCTTCTGGCTCGCTCCCCATTTTTTCTTTTCCTGCCTGGATATACTGTTGAATTTTTTGCTCAATGAGCGTAGGCTCGCTCCCCTCTTCGATCATGGATACAAGATCGATACAGGCCTGTGAGACAACACGCGCATTCGGTAGGCGTTTTTTTATTTCACGTTCATAGGCTCCAGAGGCGACAGTACTGGGTGTAGCAAACACAAGGATGGACTCGACGTGATTGCTCGTCTCTTCATGATGCCAATCCATGCCCGTGATTGCTTCGACAGTCGGAACGAGGATACCAAGAACACGAACGTGAGGAGCATGATGCGGAAGCCATTCTTGTTGGATTGCTCTTAGCGCATTGGCAGACGCGGTGTTACAAGCTAATACAACCAAAGAACATCCTTGATCGATTAGCCACTTCACTCCCTGCGTAGTAAACGCCTGCACTTCTTCTCGTGAACGGGATCCGTACGGCGCGCGGGCATTATCACCTAAATATAAAAATTGTCCGGGAATAGATTTTGCCACCTCTCGTAAAATCGTGAGACCTCCGAGACCTGAGTCGAAAAAACCGATCATACGTTTATAGCCCCAATTCTTTGGTATCTTGCTTACTCATCCTGATTCTCCCCCACAAAAGATACCCCGTAAAAAGAATTAAACTGCACATCACGATATTCATAATCAATATCTCCTCGTGCCAACTACCCGCATAAGCACTTACCTTCGAACCCCGCGCCCAAGCGAGGGGTATACCCACCTTCCAACCCGGTTCATAGCACAGTCCCTCTGGCCCATCGCACACATTTCCAGCTATGCGTTCATAAGGATATTCAACAAATTGAACGCCTATTACTAATAGCACCAATCCCAAGAAAGGCAGACCTTGTTTCAAAACTGCCTGCAAGCGAGAAGAACGAAAAGCCATAGATGTTTACGCACCATGGCACTTCTTGAACTTTTTTCCGCTGCCGCAAGGACAAGCGTCATTGCGCCCTACATCTTTTAATTTGAAGTCTGGGGTGCTTGGTGCACTAATCGAAGAAGCAGCCTCAGGAGCCGCTGGTTCATTGGAAAGGAAGTTTTGGTCACCTTCTTTTGAGGGACCGGAAAGCTGGACATTCTGCGCAGGAATGATTTGTTGCTGGGCGACTTCGCGCGTGATTTGGACTTTGAAGATCGTGCGGGTAACGCGTTCATTGATGCGGGCGAGGAATTCGTGGAACAGGCGATAGGCTTCCTTTTTATATTCCACGAGTGGGTCGCGTTGGCCGTAGCCTTGGAGACCGACGCCTTTGCGTAAGTGATCCATGGTTTCGAGATGCTCAATCCAAAGGTCGTCGATGGAACGAAGCATCACGGTTTTTTCGATGTCAGCCATAAGGACACTGTCCCCTACGGATTCTTCGACCTTGGCGTAGGCTTCTTTCACCACTTCCAAGATACGCGCCACAAGCTCGGTGCGCATGGCCACCAAATCTTCTTTGCCTTCGATGGATTGGCGCGCGACGTGTAGACGCTCAGACACAGGCACCGTCTCCGGTACCATGGTTTTGATTAATTGTTCTAACTTGTCCAATTCCCAGACTCCTGGATCTTCTGCAGACGTGTGATAGGCGACCAGCGTCTCGACCTCAGATTGGACAATCTCGTTGATCTTGGCCTTGGAGACGCGCTCACCTTCGTGCGTAGGCTGCGCGATAAGCTCAAGTAATTCACGACGCTTTTTGTAGATGACCGTGCGGTGCTTGTTTAAAATATCATCGTATTCCAACAGGTGCTTACGGATATCAAAGTTATGCCCTTCGACTTTACGTTGAGCGGATTCGAGAGAGCTCGTGAGCATCCGGTTTTCGATAGCCTCATTATCTGGTAACCCCAAACGATCCATGGCCGTTTTCATGCGGTCGGAGCCGAAGATGCGCATCAAATCATCCTCCATCGAGACATAGAACTGGGTCGTACCTGGATCCCCTTGGCGACCGGCACGGCCACGAAGCTGGTTATCAATACGGCGTGACTCGTGACGCTCGGTCCCAAGCACATGAAGACCGCCAAGTGCTCGCACCTCTTCTGCTTCTTTTACTTCCGGAGGGTTACCGCCAAGGATAATATCCACGCCACGGCCGGCCATATTCGTGGCCACGGTGACCGCGCCTTTACGACCCGCTTGAGCAATGAACTCGGCTTCACGCTCATGGTTTTTAGCATTTAAGATATTGTGAGGAATGCCTGCTTGTTTAAGCAACTCACTCATGAGTTCATTTTTTTCTATACTCACGGTTCCAATTAAAATCGGCTGCCCTTGTTCATGGCGAAGCTTCACCTCTTGTACAACCGCTTGGTATTTTCCTAGTTCAGTCTTATATACACGATCGGTGAGATCTTTACGCTTGCTCTCACGATTTGTTGGAATACTTAAGACATCAAGCTTGTAGATCTTGTGAAACTCTTCTGCTTCCGTGGCCGCCGTTCCGGTCATACCGGAGAGTTTTGTATATAACCGGAAGAGGTTTTGGAAGGTAATTGTCGCAAGTGTCAATGATTCGCGCTGGATTGGTACACGTTCTTTGGCTTCGATGGCTTGATGCAGCCCCTCGGAATAGCGACGACCAATCATCAAACGTCCCGTGAATTCGTCTACGATCACGACTTCACCTTCACGTACGACATAGTCTTTATCTTTCTTGTAGAGGGCATGCGCACGCAGGGCCTGTTCAAGATGATGCACGAGTTTCATGCCACCTTGCATATACAAGTTTTCAACCCCGAGCCATCCCTCGATCTTGGCGATACCCGCTTCGGTGAGCGTGGCGCTACGCACTTTTTCGTCAACAAGATAATCCTCTTTCGCGGCTAAGCGAGGCACGAGTTCGGCGAAGCGATAGTAGAGATCGCCCGCCTCTTCTGCGGGAGCGGAAATGATGAGTGGAGTGCGAGCTTCATCAATTAAAATAGAGTCCACTTCATCGATGATAGCAAAGTTTAGGTCACGCTGAACCATTTCTTCTTTGCGCTGAACCATGTTATCGCGCAAATAGTCGAACCCGAATTCGTTGTTGGTTCCGTAGGTAATATCGGCTGCGTATGCTTCTTTACGCGTGACGGGGCGCAAATAATCGGTATCAACACGAAATGACCCAACTTCGTCACGGGTTTCGTCGTGCGTGGGCTCGGTCTTGAACGTTGGATCATAGATAAAGCTCGCGGCATGCTGGATGATCCCAACCGTTAATCCTAGCGCGTAATGAACCTGCCCCATCCAAACCGCATCTCGGCGAGCTAAGTAATCATTGACCGTGACGATGTGTACCCCTTTACCAGATAGAGCATTTAAATAGGCCGGGGCGGTTGATACAAGTGTCTTTCCTTCTCCTGTGCGCATTTCGGCGATCATGCCTTTATGCAAGGCCATCCCACCAATCAATTGAACATCGTATTGGCGCAACTTGGTTGTGCGACGAGAGGCTTCGCGAACAGCGGCAAAAGCTTCGGGCAAGAGATCATCTAAAGACGCACCTTTAGCGAGGCGGTCTTTGAATTCGAGCGTTTTGGCCTTGAGTCCTTCGTCGGTTAACGCTTCGTAGGCGGAGGATAATCCATTGATTTTATCAATAACTGGGCGCATTTTTGCGACTTCGCGGGCGTTGGGGTCTCCAAACAGTTTTTGCAAGAGATTCATACAGTCTTTGCATCCTAGCTTAACGCAAAAGAAGGGTCTAGCCCTCCTTTCGTTTATCTTTGAGACGATCCTTGCTCTGCAAAACCGTTTCCTTGAGCCTATCCTTTGCACAGTCGATCGCTTCGTATAGATCTGCCCTGGCCTCTTCAACATGTATAAGCTCTCCTTGATACTCCACGTTTACCTTGCAGAAGAACACGTCGCCTTTTTGATGATGATGGGTTGTTATCCCCACTTCTACATCTATAAAATCTACTCCGACCACGTATTTCTCGAGTGCTCCCATCTTTTCCTCGGCATAAGCTCTAATAGCAGGTGTGAGCTCCAACCCTTTTTGAGTGAGGTTAATGGTCATACATTTCTATCTTAATCACGTTGCGGATAACGTGCAATACACAACGTCTTTCTTATCTTTGTTAGAAACCGAGTAATTGCACCTCTTCTTGTAATTCTATCCCAAACGTATCACGCACCTTCATTTTAATGAGGGAAATAAGCGCCAAGACTTCGCTCGCGCGGCCTTTGCCTTTATTTATCAAAAAGTTGCCGTGCTTTTCGCTGACGCAGAAATCTCCCACGGCAACCCCCTTGAGATTGGCTTGGTCGATGAGCCAACCCGCGGGGATACGCTTTGAGGCGAGCATCTGCTCAGGCACCTCAACGTCGCGACGAAGAATATCGAGTACGGTTTCGTTTTGATATTCAAAATTCTTGAAGACACATCCTGCGCTTGATTCACCCAGTGGCTGCTTGTCTTTACGTTCTGACAGGATCTTGTCCATGAGTGTGCGACTTGCGGCGAGATCGGTGGCTTTTTTCAACGAGAGTTCGCAGCCCAGAATAATATATTTCTCTTGTTTAAAGAGACTATCGCGATATCCAAAGCGGCATTCTTGATTCGTTAGTATTTTACGCGCACCGTTCGCAGCGTGATATACGTCAACGGATGCGATAGAATCTCGCATTTCGGCACCATAACAGCCGGCGTTTCCATAAACCGCTCCTCCGATCGTACCCGGAAGGCCGACAGCCCATTCGAAACCTGCCAGACCGGCTTCGACCGTTTTGCGAGCGACGAGGGCGGAGACAAGACCGCTTTCAACATGGACGCTTTCCCCCTCGATAGACAGTCCTTGATTAGCCGCTTGTATTACAACGCCTTCAAACCCTTCATCTGAAACTAAAAGATTTGTTCCTCCGCCAATGATGGTCCAAGGGATATCGAGCTCGAGAGCTGCCTCAACGGCTTGTACCAGGACATCCGATGAGTTGGTAACAAAATAAATACGCGCAGGACCACCCAAACGGAAGGTGGTGTGTTTGGACATAGGTTCGTTAAGTCGAGCACCTGGGAAACGTGCGAGAAAAGTGTCGATTTTTTTTTGATCGAGGAGGTTCATAGTTTTCTTGTCATTCCAAACCAAATTGGATGGGGTGAGGGATAACGAAAAAGGAAGGATGGCGTCACCTTTTATACCCTGTCCGCAATCTTATACACATCCCCCGCGCCCATCACGATTACGATATCACCTCTACGCTTGGCACGCTCAATCATAGGAAGCGCGTCTTCTGGGGTGGGAGCGAATTCTAATGACCGTTGGCAGAGACGGTCGGCGTCATGATGACGAATGGCGTCATGCAGATCCTGCGAGGAAATGTGTTCATCTTGGGCGGTTTTTCGTCCTGGAACATCGTATATCTCTACGAGGATGAGAACATCCGCAAGATCAAAGGCGGGAACAAAATCAAGAAAGAGTTCTCGCGTGCGATTGTGTTGGTGGGGTTGGAAGCACAAAACGATACGACGGCCTGGGTAAAAACTGCGCGCTGCTTCGAGGGTGGCCCGGATCGCCGTGGGGTGATGGCCGTAATCCGAGATGACCAGGACACCGTCTTTGTCGGAAATCTGTTCAAATCGTCGCCAAATACCTGTGAATGATTGTACGGCTTTACGCACAGCGTCCGGCGACGCTCCAAGCGCAAGAGAAAGCGCAGCCGCCCCCACCGCATTACAGATATTCATCTTGCCAGGGACGCGCAGCATCGCCCGGATGAGATGTCCGGCTTCATCTTTTAGCAAAAATTGTTGTTCGCCGGGTCGAATCGCTTCATCGGACACGCGGATCATGGCGTGAGCGCCGTATCCGTATGTCATGATCCTGATGCCACGGGCTTCTAATGCGGCGCGCTCACTCCCTATTAAAGTGCTTACATTCCTGTCGTCTGCATTAGCGACCACCACTCCCCCATCACGAACTTGGTGCAAAAGCTCACGAAAGGCACCGATCATATGATCAAGCGTGGGAAAAATATCTGTGTGGTCAAGCTCAATATTATTGATAAGAACCGCCTTGGGATGGAATGCTAAAAAGTGACGGGCATATTCATCCCCTTCTATTAACCAGATGTTTCCTGCACCCGAGCGCACGTTTCCATCAGAAAAAGACGGCACCTTGCTGCCGACGATAATCAGAGGGTCGAATTGCGCCTCTACCAACATCAAGCCGGCAATAGCGGTCGTTGTGCTTTTGCCATGTGTCCCCGTGACAAGGACAACATCTTGATCTTGCGCCCATTCCGCGAGGAATTCGAAGTTGGTGAGCTGACGCAAGTTACGGGCACGCGCCTCTGAACGCTCTGGATTACCTTCTGGCACGGCAGAAGAATAGATGAGGAGACTTGCTTCTGTGGGGAGATGACTCACTTCTTGGCCAATGGTGACGGGAATCCCTTTGCGGGTAAGTTCTTCGGTTTGCTCAGAAGCTACTGCATCCGAGCCAGTTACTTTGATACCACTGCGCCATAAAAGCTTGGCGATGGCGGACATGTTGATTCCTCCAATTCCAACCAAGTGTATGTGGGCGGGCATCTCGGACATATATATGTAAGACTACTTCTTTAAGGGGAAAACGTCTAGAAATAGGAAGAGGCTGGAGGGATTAGGCTGGAGGCAGGAGCTAAAGATACGTCTTTCACTCTTGTCCCCATCAATCAGCGGACGTATGATCGGCGTAATCACCTAAACGGTATCTATGTTGTAATTCTTACCGCCTCCTCCTTATCTCCAGCCTAATCCCTCCAGCCTATTTTTATGTTTTCTCATTTACAGCAGTCGGATCCTGATATTTTAGCCCTTATCCAAAAAGAGGAAGAGCGTCAGCAACACGAACTAGAGTTAATCGCCTCTGAAAATTATACATCTCAGGCGGTTATGGAGGCGGTTGGCTCGGTGTTAACCAACAAGTACTCCGAAGGGTATGCGGGTAAACGCTATTACGGAGGTAATCAAGTCATTGATGAAGTTGAGCTGTTAGCGATTGAGCGCGCGAAGGTTTTATTTGGCGCACAACACGCAAACGTGCAGCCTCACTCAGGCTCAACAGCGAACGCCGCCGTTTATTTCGCTCTGTGCAATCCCGGTGACACGGTTCTCGCCATGAACTTAGCTCATGGCGGACATCTGACGCACGGCTCCCCTGTTAACTTTAGCGGCAAGTGGTTTAACATCGTTCCGTATGGCGTGCGTGAAGATTCGCACCTAGTGGATATGGATGAAGTGCGAAGGCTTGCGCATGCGCATAAGCCACGCGTGTTACTCGCAGGGTTTTCTGCCTATCCACGCAAGTTGGATTTTGAAACATTTGCCGAGATTGCAAAGGAAGTAGGCGCGTATTTATTTGTAGACATGGCACATGTGGCGGGCTTAATTGCCGCTAAGCTCTACCCCGATCCGGTTCCGTTTGCAGATGTTGTCTCGAGCACGACGCACAAAACATTGAGAGGCCCTCGTTCTGGGTTTATTTTGTGCAAAACAGAAGATAGATTAGATATCAATGGCAAAAAGAATCTGGCACAAAAGATTGATAGTGCCGTTTTCCCGGGAATGCAGGGTGGGCCATTAGAGCATGTCATCGCCGGAAAAGCGGTAGCATTTCATGAAGCCGCTCAGGCATCTTTTGTCGCATATCAGAAGCAAGTTCTTGCTAACGCTCAAGCGATGGCAGAGGTGTTTTTAGCGGAAGGCGGACGGCTGGTGTCCGGCGGGACGGATAATCATCTTCTCTTGCTTGATGTGACATCTTGGGGAGTAGGAGGCAAAGAATCTGAGCTTTGGCTTGAACAGGCGGGAATCTCGGTGAACAAAAACATGATTCCGTTTGACCCTCGTAAGCCTATGGATCCATCCGGGATACGATTGGGCACGCCAGCGATTACAACACGCGGCCTTAAAGAAGAGGAGTCCAGGGAAGTCGCTGGTCTGATTGCGAAATTGCTTAAAGCAAAGGGAAATGAAGGGGTGACCATGGAAGTAAAGAAGAGCATCTTAGCCTTAGCGCAGGCGCATCCGATCCCTTCTTAGAAGCTTTGCTCAAGGAATGAAACGCTTACGCTTGCCAGTCTTCGTTCATTTGTGTAGCCTTGGGACACAAATGAACGCATAGGGGCGTCGTATAATGGTAGTACAACGGTCTCCAAAACCGTTAGCGTGGGTTCGATTCCCCCCGCCCCTGCCAATAGCCGGCTTGGTGTTTAAGACCGCTTTCCCATAGGAAGACGGACGAGAGTTCCGGGCGACCGGAATCCCAGCCAAGCCAGTTGTTAAAAACCCGTCACCAAGCGTGGCGGGTTTTTAACAGCAGTTGCTATCAATCGAATATCGATTATCTGTCGTTCAATACGGGTCAAAGGACGTCCTTGCATACCCAGACACGGTATACAGATTACAGCCTCATGGCTGCCATGTGGCGGATTGAGGATAGAATACGTAGGCGCGTACACATGCTTTACAGAATAACAATTTATTGCTATGTAAAGAGTCGGAGGACCAGATGGAAGTAAGTCTCGTTCCGGGCTCTCGGTGGGGACCTGACGGAAGGTTTAAAATATTACATGCAAATATTTTCGGATGCTCTGATGAGGCGGACTCCACTTATATTGCAGCAGATAAGAAGAATGTAGGCGACGGAGAATGGGTCATGCTCAGACTTGTTGATAGCTTGAACTATCGTAAGTTCATTAGAGAGCTCTCGAGCTTGCGTCTGTTGCAGGATCAGGGACATGCACCGACGTTGTGCGATCAAGGTGAGTGGGGGGGATGTCACTGGTACACAATGGGAGATTATTTTACCCATACCCTCTGCCCATGGGACAAACGGCTCAAAAGCCATGACGCGCCTCACATTCTAATACCTGTCGCAAGTGTACTCCAATACGCACATCGGATAGGAGTAGCGCACGGAAATGTGAGTCATAAGAATATTTGCCTTGATGTACTAGAGGATGGGACTTACTACGTATTCCTTAATGATTGGACGTACCGCCCGGAAGCAGATGCGCGAGACGACCAATATACCCTAGCAGCAGTTGGGGCAAAAATACTACTCAATGTCTCATGGGACGACGATCGCGATCTTCGCCATCTACTAGTCGGCAGGACGTTTTCAGGTCTTTCTAGGGGCGTAAAAAACGCCTACTGCCGCGCTCTATCCCCTGAACGGGAAGACAGATTTCCCACGATTGGGGAGTTCATAGAATGCGGCGTCCTTCCTATGGCGCCACGCCACTTCCAGGAGTGGTGGTCCACCAGTCGTGGCGAGCCATAGCACTGTACCTCTGTCACGCCAGATGTGAACGTGATTCTCACGTAATCTCGTCTTCCTCTCGGTAATCTGGCTACCGATAGAGCTTTGGGATTCTCTCTGAGGATCAAAGAGCTCTAAGCCCTGCGAGACAGTCAGTTCCAGACCGTGCCGCTCTGCCAATAAAAATACCCGCTTGAACGAGCGGGTATTTTTATTTCATGAGCAAGCCTTCTCTCGCCAAAGCCAGTAGTCATTCTGCAACGATTCTCGAAACTCAAACGCATTCCCGTGAGACAAGAGGCCTAAATAGGACTGAAGCGTTTCGTTCCTTAAACTGCTGTGTAACTTGGACCGTATTCTTCGCCTCGTCTTTGTCCTTGGAACGCGATGATGTGGGAAATGGGCCCAGCCAAGGAAATCAACGCCCGATGCCAATGCTTGGAGCAAAAGCTTGTCTGGATGCAGAGACAAGGCTAGCCGTTCAATCAGGAATGATTGAACGAGCGGTATGTAGCTCAACAGCTCTTCATGGTCATGAGATAGAAAAACGAAGTCATCTGCATAGCGTAAATAATGTTTTATTCTAAGTCCCTGCTTCACAAACTGATCGAGTTCATTCATATAAATGTTGGCAAAAAGTTGCGACGTGAGATTCCCGAGAGGGATGCCTTTTCCGGGAGTCCTATGAAAGCTCTCAATGACATTGGAGAGCAAACGAAAAAGAGCTTCGTCTTCAATGCGATTTCGCAAAATCTCCATCAACTTCGTATGATCGACGCTGGCAAAGAACTTTCGTATATCACCCTTCAAAACCCAACAGGTCCTCGTGTGATTTCGGCTCACCTTTCTTGCAATCACTTGGAAACGATTGATCGCTGCGTGTAGCCCTTTACCTTCCTGACAGGAAAATGATCCAGCGATAAACAAAGGGGCATAGGCGGGATAGAGCTTCCGATGAAGTGCGTGATGCAGCAGGCGATCACGTACCGTTGCCTTATGAATACTCCGAGGCTTTGGATCGTTGATTGGGAAATGCTGATACGGACCGTGAGTATACCTTCCATTCGCCAAATCGTTATGCAAATCAACAATCTGATCCGAGAGATTCAAAGAAAATACCTGTACATCTTTCTTGTTTCGCTTCCCGTAGATAAACTCCGACCACGCTTCTATCAAGTTATCGAGCGAGATGAGTTCTTGGAATGAGATTAAAGATTTTTTCATACAAAGCTATGTCCGCCCCCCCCCTCAAAGAAATCCCATGTCTACGAATCTTCCTGTTCTACAAAAGACGCTTGAAGCGTACAAGTTGTGGCATGCCTTCCACAACAGCTTTCCGCGTCTCTCAAAGTTTTCATTAGGAAACAAGATAGACAACCTGTTTACGGATGTGATCGAAAACATCTATCTTGCAGGCTATGCGAATGGGGAGAATAAATCGGGATTCGTCGTTAGAGCTGCAACCAAGCTTGATCTGCTCAAGTTCTTCCTACAGACAGCATGGGAGGTGAAGTGTTTGGATAACAAAAAGTACGCAGCCATTTCGACCCCCTTAAATGAAGCAGGCAAAATGATAGGTGGGTGGCAGAAACAGCTTTATACAAAGCAGCCCTCATCATAGATGAAGGCTGCGTATAACAAAGAGAGTTGCGGACGAACAGGAACCGGTTGCTGCGATTCCACCTGTTGTCGAACCAGTTGTCGTTGAGGTAGCGCCTGTCGGAGTCGCTGTTGAGCACCGCGACATACTGGTTGTCGTCGTTCATGGCGAACGAGCCACACGTCTGCATCACAAACCATCAGAATCACTGCCTTTCGAACATATCTCAAGGCTGTATTTTATATGGGGTTTTTAGCCCACCAGTTTGTGATACCAAGTATCTTTGTATAGGAATAAGCCGACGCGCCCTATCGCACGGATTACCGAACGATATTCTGGCAAACGAACCTATTCAGATTTCGATCGTCTGAAGCCGTGACCGCAGACCGTTTCATCTACTATCCGATCAGGATCATATCATTAAAACGCAAGTGACCCCATCCGACGTACCGCCCGCAGAGTTGCAGGAGTACGCCGGACAGGGCCGAAGCAGAGGGTCCAAGGTCCCAAGAGCCTTTTTGAAGGGCCAAGGGACCAAGAATCCAAGTGTGCTACTTGCGGACGAACAGGAACCGGAAGCTGCGACTCCACCTGCTGCCGAACCAGCGGTCGTCGAGGTAGCGCCTGTCGGAGTCGCCGGAGAGCACCGCGACATACTGGTCGTCGTCGAGCATGGCGAAGGAGCCGAGAGCCACGATCCACCACTGCCTCTGCAGCTCGGGGTGGGCTTTGGCGAAGGCGCGGGCCTCCTTCTCCGTGGCGGGGCGGTAGCCCTCCTTGTCGGCGCGGGCGATGGCCTCCTCGCTCTCGATCTCATCGTCGAAGTGGAAGAGTCGCATCACACGGTCGCCATCGGTCTCGTTGATCTTGGCGCACGAGCGGTGCTTCTCCCACGAGCGACCATCAAAGAGGACGGAGACGCTACCTTCGCCGGAGAACTCCTTGCGCTCCAGTTCGGCCTTGGATGGGTTCGGGCCGTAGTCGACCGGGACGAGGTACTCGCCCTCGAGGAGCACGACCATTGCCTTGTCGACGATGAGATCGAACACCTTGTCGACGAGCCCCGGCTCCTTGATGAGCCGCCGGAGATGATCGACCGTTCCTCCCCGCTTACGCAGGGCGACCACGACGACCCTCATCAGCTCGAACACGAACCCGATGACCGAGAGAAGCGTTTCGATGTCCCATTCCTTCTTGTTCTTCCTCACGGGATTCCTCTTCTTTCCGGCCTACCTCTCACCCCGACACAATGCCGAGGCCTAAGGCTCGCCGATCCTGAGTCGCTAAGTAAAATACTTGGATTCTGATTTTAAGGAACACCCCGGAATATCATATTTTAATACAAAAGTCAATCCAAGCAGACAAATAATGGCTAACCTTAGCCTTTTTAATTCCAATGGGTTGTTTGGGGGTTTTTGGTAGTGAAAGCTAAGCGAGCTTCAGACCGAGCGCAGATAATCCTTTACGAATAAAAACTCAGCCCCTTATTCAAATCTGAAAAGAGATGCCCATGAAATATGCCTTACTTAAGCCTAATTTAATGGGTATTGTTTTTCTTATATAGTGTGATATAAAAGAAAAGGCGGTTTGTTATATACCGCACTCTATATGCGCCAAGAAGCTATTAATTTTGTACAAAACCAGCTGATTCGAGCTGATGCCCGTTTGAATGCCTATTTGCAGAATCCCAAAGGGGCAAAGAATCCAACACGAAATATCATCGTTAAGATCAGGCAATATTACAAGGACTTTCTGGATCAAAAAGGTTCACAGCGCTGGATCATCATGCCGGGCTTACGTGGTGTTGGGAAAACAACGATCATGGCTCAAACCTATTTTGAGGTATCGCTTGAGCTACAGAAGCATGGACTTCCAAAAAATAGACTTCTCTTCATATCGCTTGATGACGCAGTGGAGAACCTTGATATACATCTTAACGAAATACTGGAAGCCTACGAATTGATTTTGGGAGTTCCTTTTGAAAAGCAAACTTCTCCTCTTTTCATCTTCATCGACGAAGCGCAGTACGAACCAAAGTGGGGTACGGTTTTGAAAGCGCTGTTTGATCGGTGTAAAAACGTATTCATCTTCTGTACGGGTTCTTCAGCCTTGGAGCTTCGATCAAATCCAGATGTAGCAAGACGGTCAATCCTCGAACGACTGTACCCCATGAACTTTCTTGAGTATGAAAAAATCCGTAATGACGTGACCCCAATCAAGGGATTAAAGGATGAAATCAAACAGGCTTTGTATGGCCCGGATTCATACGAACAGGGCTACCAACGTCTAAAGGAGACTGAAAAGTCCGTCGCCCAGTATTGGTCAAAGGTTGATACCCTCGATATTGACCATTACCTTGAAATTGGAACGTTCCCTTTCGCTTTGAAGTACCCGGATAAATACCAAGTCTACGAGGCGCTAAATCAATTGATTGATAAAATCATCAACACGGACGTTCCCAAACTGGGCGGAATGAGAGTGGAAACCATTGCGATGATGCGTAGGCTCCTATACCTACTTGCCGATGCAACGGATGTTTTGGCAGCTTCTAAACTCGCTGGTCTCATGGGAACAAACAGCATTACCCTGACGGCTATATTGGATGTACTAAAAGATGCAGAATGTCTTATCAAAATTCCACCCTACGGCTCAGCCACAAGCTCAGTCAGAAAAGCATCTAAGTATTGCTTCATGAGTCCAGCCATTCGAGCAGCATTGCTCAGTATCGCTGGCTCAGACGGGGCGTTAGCGACACGCAAAGGGAAGTACTGGGAAGATACAGTTGCACTTCATCTCTACCGAGAGTTCTCGTCAAAACGAGTTGGGAATGTCGTATACGACCCTTCTGCTGCCAGCGCTGACTTCGTGCTACAAATGACGACCGGACAAGAAATAGCGATTGAGGTGGGAGCCGGACAGAAAGGCATCTCCCAAGCCTTGAACACTATGAAGCAGCGCAAGATTGAAAAGGGATTGGTAATCTCAGCGAGCGAGTTAGCCATCTCAGAAGACAAGCGAGTTCTCATGATCCCCTTCCGGTATTTCTTGTTGATGTAATTCTTTAACAGTTCCAGTCCCTGTGTAGGGCGGGTAATTGAGCAGCAACAGCTAGCATTCTAACGTTCATCACGAGCCCCTACCAAAAAATACCCGCTCATTTACGCGGGTATTTTTTGTTTAGGATATCACAGAACAAGACTTTGACCATAGCCGTATCCATGCGATACGCTTCCTTCATGAAAGTATACATCGCGCATTCATCAGCATACGATTTCAAGAAGGAGTTATACCAACCATTGCAAAACGCCTGTCGTGAAATGAATCATACCGTCATCTTCCCCCACGATGGAGAGCCTATCAACTCCAAAGAAATTCTATCTTCGTGTGATCTTGTGATTGCGGAAGTATCTTACCCCTCCACCGGTTTAGGGATTGAACTTGGCTGGGCTGATGCGCGAGGCGTACCAATGATCTGCATTCACAAGGCCGATACGAAGCCCTCCGGTGCACTACACTTTATCTGCAAAACATTCCTTATATACCACACAGAAACTGAGCTCGTCGCTCACATCCGAGAAGTATTGGCCTGAGATTTTTGAATAAATACCTGTCTGACATCAAGAAAAATCTGCTGAAGCTCTGTGTTATAGGATGCGACACACAATATCAAACGCAAAATATTGCTTAATAAGGCCTCGCCTTGATCCGTAGTCATTACAAAGGATGGTCACCCTTTGGCCGCATCCTTCAACAGAAAATTCGGTCGGCCCATCATCTCCCTCTTGATGACTGGGACCGATACGAATTTCAGATGCAGGGCAGGAGAGCGCGGGAACGGCCACTAAAAGAACCGCCTCTTTTTGACGAGATGCGTAGGTCGCCATGTACCATATGAGCCAGATAAGCAATATGATACCCAGCAGAATCTGCGGCAATCTCTTCTTACGAAATACACTGGGGTGCATAGTATTGCATAAGCGTACCCTTCTCTAGGCAGATTGAATAGCTACCTCAACGTACCATGACCGCTCTATGATTTCCCCCTCTCAAAACATTGCTTTGATTCAAGGTGAGCTTGCGGATCTGCGTCTGTACCAGTCTTTGCGTAAAAAGGCTTCAGGCGACTTCGCAGACATGCTGGAGGCATTTATTGCCACTGAGGAAAAACATGTGTCTTTTTGGCAAAAAACATTCGGAATAAAAAAGGTTTCGCTCACCTTAACGGGACGTGCCCGAAACTCTTTTATCCAGGGGTGCGTACTTCTTTTTGGTGAATCTGCGGGGTATCTTTTACTTGAGGCTGTTGAGTCCCATGGAATCCGACAATATCTTCGTCTTTGGAAACAGGTGAAGGATGAGAAGGTGCGAAATACGATTCGCCAAATTCTCATCGAAGAACTTGAACACGAGGATATTATGGCAACCGGCGGAAAACGAACGGTTAATGCAGGATTTATTCGTAACGCCTTCTTGGGATTCAACGACGGCTCTGTTGAGATTCTGGGAGCGGTCAGCGGACTTGCGGCGGCTCTGGGATCTCCCACCCTGATCGCTGTGTCAGCCGGAACCGTCTCTGTTGCGGGAGCCATTTCCATGGCGGCCGGAGCATTTTTATCCACTCATGCTGAAAAGGAATTGGAGGATATGGAGGCGGCAAAGCAACTGTTTTTAAAACTAGAACCCTCCCCCCTCGCAACGCACTCGCCTTGGAAATCCGCGTGTATCGTGGGCATTGGATACATGGTGGGCGCGGCTGTGCCCGTTGCCCCGTTCTTTTTTGGTGCGACGAATCCCTGGTGATCGATCGGATTATCCGGGACGCTTATTTTGTGCGTGTCTATGTTTCTATCATTTCTCTCAGGCATGGATATTCGTCGTCGGATTGGTTTGAATCTCGGCGTGATCATTTTAGCCGTACTCATTTCTTATGCGATTGGGAACGCATTGGATGCGTTCATGCACTAATATAATAGACTCAATATTCTCACTGGCTAGTCCTATGATACACGCTTAAGCGTTTTTTTCTGGCAAAAGCACTTTTAAAACCTGCTCTAACGTAATTATCGGCTTGTCCCCTTTGGCATTGTCATACCCCCAACAACGTCCCGCGCCAAACACGAATGACGGGGCAGAAATTTCTGCCCGCAAACGTTCTACAAGCGCTACCTCAATCTGATGAACAAAAATCATTTTTCCGCCACAGGAGGACACGACTAATGGAACTGCGTCCTTACCTTCACGAATTGCTAGATGACCAATAGCCCCACGAACATCCCGAGAAAAATTTGATCTGACTATGATAAAACCATTTCGTTCTTCTCGGGCTTTCCAGTCCCTCTCCGCTGCCTCGGCAATCTCCGCAAAATGTGGATTCCCCTGCTTTGAAAATATTGTTCCTAAATCGATCACAGCCGCAATCTCTTTCTGACTGTACCCTTCATCGCGTAGGCCCTGTACAAATCGATCATCAAAAATCCCAAGTCCCCGAACCGTTCTGGGATCAAAGCCCCATTCTCGTAACTCCTCATCCGTGATCTTGGCCGCGGCCAAAAATTGCTCTAAAGAACTCTTGTGGCGATGACCCGTTTTCTCGTCTCTCAAACGATCAAGTGCACCATAGACATGATGGTCAATGACTCGCACATCTAGCCCAGCCGCACACAAACGCTTCTCTACTTCTGGCCCGGGAATCTCAACAATCCAAACTTTCGCTTTTTGCGCCGCAAGAATGCGCGCATCTATTTCCGGCTCAATATCCAATCTTGCACCATGTCGTTGTTCAGATCACACAACCGCCATACCCATCTTCTCTGCTAGTACTAAAATCATGTGAGATTCTGGATCATTGTCAGGACAAACCAAGACCGTTCGAGTGCGTATTTCTCGAGCCTCAACTCGTTCAGCGCTCTCTTGACCGATAGAGGGATCAGCTCGCTGGACAACATTCTCTTTGTTCATATTTGCTTACTTATACTCTATATGAATGGACAGGGAAAGATGGCTATCCATGAGCACCTAAGACCTGCTTCGCGGTAATACCGCATTCATGTTAGGCTTTCTGCATGATGTATTTGATCGGGGGCGCGCCTCGCTGTGGCAAAACGATTTTAGCAGAGTGGTTATCTCGTAAGAAAAATATTTCCTATCTCTCCACGGATACTGTTCGCCAGATGGTTATAGCTTGCACATCACATACCCAACTGGAAGAAAAGTTTCCTTATATTAAATTACAAGAATCTTCCGCCCCTTATCATGATGTAAATGAATACCCTCCTGAGATCTTGCTCAACGCAGAAATTACGGAATCGATATCTGTGTGGCCAAGCATACGGGCATTGATCGAAGGATTAAATGAGCATGATCGTGACTTTGTGATTGAAGGAGTGCACTTGTTACCATCTCTCGTTCATACACTTGGTAAGGAGTCCTATTGGCAAAAAATAAAAATAATCTACCTCATAAAAACAGATATCGACCATATCAAGGACGGATTCTATAAGAACATCTCAAAACATGACTGGGTATCTGGCGCCTTGAAGAATGAGGCTCTCTTAGGCAAAATCGCACAAATGGTACAAGTAAAAAGCCTTTATATGGCCCAAGAAGCATCCAGATTCGGATTTGATGTTATCAATACAGAAGAGGAATTCGATCTGAAGCTCGCACAAGTATTGGATTACTTCTAAACACCTTTCAGATGCATCATTCTTTGTGCAGAGATTTTCTTTATTGCATGGATGAGGGCATTTAGCTCAGGAAGCAATTTGAAGACGTCAGACTATTTTTCAAGTGTACCTTCAATCGTTAGATGATAAATGCTTACTTTGCTATTCTGTTTTATATGAAAAAACCTCTCTCTGAATCCCCCGTTCATAAAACTCCAAAGGATCTACAAGACGCCCTTACTTCATCGCCGGCGATTGAAGCGGCTTGGAAAGACCTTACCCCTCTCGCGCGCAATGAGTGGATTTGCTGGGTTATTTCCGTGAAGAAAGAGGAGACGCGCAAGGATCATATTCGACGAATTCGTGAGGATCTTCTCGCCGGGAAACGGAGACCCTGTTGTTTTGCTGGATGCGTCCATCGCAAAAGAGTTTAGGTCAAAGAGAGAACATCCCTCACTCAGCACACATAGGAGTCATTGACTTGTCTTTTTATCTGAGAAGGAGTATCTTGCTAGCCTAACATTTTAAAAGGGATATATGTCAATTATTGCATGGCTAGGTGCTGCTTTTTTTGTTTTTGGTTATCTACTTATTGCCCTCGAACAAAGATTCAGCACCCATAAATCAGCCATCGCCCTCATGATGGCTGGCGGCCTTTGGACGCTGGCCGCCTTACAAGATCGCGCCACAGCGGCATTCACTCAAATCACGAATGAGACAGCGGTGAATGTTTTTAGCATTATCACATTCTCGTTGGCCTCCATGGCTTTAATTGAAATACTTGCCCATTATCGCTTTTTTGATTTTGTTCGAACTAAATTACTCAAACTAAAAATCAGCAACGGTGGACAACTCATTCTTATCATGTCTTTGTGCTTTGTCCTTTCTGGCGTCCTAGACAACATCAGCTTAACCATCTGCTTCATTCAGATTGCGAGAAACTTTTTTAAAGGGAAGAATTTACTGCTCGTGGCTTCAGCCGTCGTTATCGGTGCAAACGCGGGCGGTGCGTGGTCACCCATCGGTGATGTGACATCACTCCTACTATGGCTCGGGGGCAAAATTGACGCTCTACAGATGATCAGCTCTGCATTCTTACCCACCCTGACCCTGACAGTCGTGGCTGGATTCTTCTTATACCGTCAACTCGATCCAGCAAGCTTTGTTACGCATGAAAATGACCACGAAAAAGTTGAATTGTCGCTGAGTGAGAAAATCGTTATCGGTTCTGCGCTCGCCGCGTTTGTGTTGCCACTCGTGGCTAACCTCATTGAAGTACAACCTTACACAGCAAGACTGTTTGGCCTTGGCATAACATGGGCGCTCATAGAAATCATGCGCACAAACAGTCGCCAACCGCATGAATCCCACCTCTCTGCCAATATTGAAAAAATCGTCCAAAAGCTGGATATATCATCAATCATGTTTATCACAGGTATCTTGATGAGCGTGGGTGCTCTGACGTCTCTAGGCGTATTAACTCATCTGTCACAAATAGCTGTTGGCTCATCTCCCTCTGATGCTTGGCTTATAACTCCTAGCTCTGCCCTTGGCCTTCTTTCTGGGGTAGTGGATAATTCTGCCTTGGTCGCCATTGCCATGCAGGTCTTCCCGATCCATGACCCGCGTATTTGGGCGCTTATCGGCATTACAACCGGTACAGGTGGTTCCCTTATGGTATTTGCAAGTGCAGCAGGGATCGTTGCGATGGGCTGCCTTAAGGAGCTCACTTTCCAGTCTTATCTAAAGATTGCTAGCTTTCCAGCGCTGGCCGGCCTCGTCGCGGCTGTGGGCGTTTGGCTCTTGCAGTACACCCTGCTCTAGTCCTCCGAGTCGATGAAAAGAGCCTGCCAAAAATAGAAAATAGTACATTAACCAACAATTATGATTTACAAGCCTAAACAGCTTCTCTCCTTGGGTCTTGGTCTTTTTTTTAGCGCCTGGCTTGTGTGGTATTTGGTCAATTTCTTACACATACAAAATAAAACGATCCTCGCTGCCGCATCGACCGCTCTCAATTGTACAAACGAGCAAATTCAGATTGGGCCTACCCAACAATTCACAGACAACGGACCAACAGAGGTGACCGTTACCGGATGCGGAAAATCTACGCGGATCGTATGCACAGATTATACTTCGACGAAGAATATTATCGCCCAATATTTCACGTTTGAGCTTACCTGTGAGGAAAAGAAATCGGAATAGCGTGCATGGATACCCTTTATCTAACCACGAGTAATCGTGATGGACGTGGAACACCTACCTCGGAAGATGACCGCATCGTGCGTGTAGAGCTTCACTAAATACATCATGCGCCTGCATGTGTCCCTCATTGATTACCCATTCTTTTATCAATTCGTGGCATCTACTTGCATTTTTCTTGCATTTGGGGATATTCTAGACTTGGTTTTATGGGAAATACTCACAAAGAGAAGGATCTAAGCGCACTCCTCAGACAAGCGGGACAAAAAGTCACCCCGGCTCGTCTTGCGTTGTTAGGAGAACTTAAGCGCTCGACCAAGCCTTTGAATATCGATCAAATCGCCGAGAACATGAAGAGCGCTGATAAGGCGACGATTTACCGGAACCTTGTAACATTTCATACGTTAGGAATTGTTCGTCAGGTCGATCTGCATCAAAGCAAAACGTACTACGAATGGAACGAACGTGAAGACCACCACCACCTTATCTGCATGAAATGCCAAAAAATTCGTGATTTTGATGGTTGTGATTTTGCACACATTGAAAAGACCGCTCTCAAACAAGTGCCCGAATTCAGCCAGATTACTGAACATTCATTTGAGCTGTTTGGGATCTGTCGAGAGTGCGACGCAAACTCATTTTATCCTGCTTAGGTTTTTTGTTGCCGATACAAACGTGGTGTTGTAGCGGGAGAATCGCGCAATTCCCGGACGTTGTTTTAGTTCCCGTTGGCGCAAGATTGTTACCTTTTCTCCGTTCACCCGTAGTACTATACGGAAGAACGTTCACGTGACTTCATCCTCTCATGTCTCATCAAGATTCCTCTTTGGTTGCCGCAAGCTTGAACGGCGACGCGCAGGCCTTTGCCCAGCTGTATGAAACGTATGCGACACGGATCTATCGCTACCACTATTATCGTACCTTTCACACAGAAACCGCTGAAGATTTGACAAGTCATACATTCACGCGGGCACTTGAACAGCTTTCTCGCTATGACCAACGTAAAGGCACGTTCTCCGCTTGGCTCTACACGATCGCTCATAATTTGCTCATTGATCATGTTCGCATCCATCGTCGACAGGTAGATAAAGAGGACGGGTGGGATCTTTTACAGGATACACGTTCATCTCGCCAAGTGATTGAGCAACAAGATCTCTTAGAGCGGATTGAACAACATCTTCATACCCTCACGCCCGAACAACGTGAAATCCTGATCTTACGATTTTGGGATGAACGACCGTATACAGAGATCGCGCATATCCTTCGCAAAAGTGAGGCGGCCTGCAAAGTGAGTGCTTCACGCGCCCTTGCGCATCTAAGAAAGCACGCACCCCTCGCACTGCTCATCTTCATGCTTATCCCCTTCCCCTCTCCCTATGCCCTCCCTTCCTCCTGAACTTCAAGAGATCTTAGATGAACTCTACAAGGAAGAGCCTTCACTTCGCCTCCAGGAAGCAGACCTCGTCCCTTTATTACAGACACTTATCACTTCACGTCCCGATACGACGTTTAACGCGCGCGTACGCTCTCGAGTCAAGCAAGATCTTCTTCGAGCACATGCCCAATCGTATCCGCGCCCCTCATTCATCTCCTCATTCTTTGCCTCTATGTCTTCTTTTAAACCATGGATAGTCCCTGCCGGAGCTCTTGCCATCGTCCTCGTGGCCGTGACCGTCTCCGCGTGGCGCTCCTTACCAGACGCCGCCACCACTCCCCTTGTTGCCAGCAATATCACTTCTGTTTCTCCGCGCGCGTTTGGTGACTTAGGTATGGCAGCGGTTCAAACAGAACGCGGTGGAGAAGGCGTATCAGTTTCTGCGGTCGCTCAGAATCCGGTCGGCGGCTCTGCCAAGCTCACGATGCAAGACGCGATGATCGCGCGACCGATGCCCGAGATCCGTTATCGTTATGTTTATGATGGTGAGCTTCCGAATTGGGAATCTCAACTGAACGTCTATAAACGCGTGAAAGGAGTCTCTCAATTATCTACTCTCATTCAACCTCTTACTGATACCGCTCGCGGACTTATTGACTTAACGAGCTTGCAAAACCTGCAATTGCAAACGTTTACCGCTCTTCAAGATGAGCCCTATGGCTATGCCGTCACGGTTGATTTATCGGAAGGCATGGTGAACCTAAACCAAAATTATCAACAGTGGCCTCATCCGGAAGCCCAGTGTCGTGATGAAGCATGCTATCAACAACTTCGCCTTAGCCCTGGAGATGTTCCGAGCGACGAAGAAGCACTGCAAATTGTCGCCCAGTTCCTACAGACACGTGGGATCTCGACGACAGGCTACGGCACTCCTCGCGTTGTAAATGAATGGCGCACATCGTATGAGGCGGCGACCGATAAGAGCACGGTCTATATTCCAGATGTTGTCACAGTAACTTATCCTGTTCTTATTGATGGAAAAATCGCCTACGAGCAAGGTGGCACCGCTTTTGGCTTAACGGTGAATGTGAGTTCCCGCTCGCGCAAGGTGGATAGCGTATGGAATTTAACTACGAACACTTACGAACAATCAGCCTACGCGGCGGAAATGAGTACCGACCGCATCCGCGAGATTGTTGAAAAAGGTGGCATCTATGGATATGTTCCTGCTCAAGTAGAAAAAACAGTTGATATCGCCTTGAATGCTCCAGAACTCGTATTGCAACACCTTTGGCTCCCAAGCGAACCCGGTAAGCCTATGACGGAACTTCTCGTCCCTGCCTTACGCTTCACGGTGAAAAACAAACCCACCGAAGGATACTCACAAGATACAATCCTCGTGCCATTAATCAAGGAAGTACTCGACCAGCAAAACAATCCCCCAATCCATATTATGGTGAAATAAGGATACAGCGTCAGGATCTTGGGCATTCAAAAAAACATTCAATCTCAAGAAATACCTACATTGGAAACGGCGGCTTGAGCAAATGCCCGTCAATAGAAAAAACGCCTGAAGGGCGTTTTTTCTATTGACAACCTAGACTATTGCCAGACCGCCCTAAACATGAAACCATAGGTACCCACATCCTTTGCGCCCTATGGACGGGTATGCCTATCCCTATTCCCTTTCCAGTTGAGCAGACGCAGCTTTTCGTGGCGGCGATTTTTGTCATTGTGCTGGTCACTTGCGGCTATGCGCCAACCATTTCTTTCTCAAAGGAAACAACGACGGAATTAAAAGGATTCGCAATCCTCGCTGTTATCTTTGCTCATATCGGCTACTACCTCGCCGAGGATACACGTTTTTTATTTCCTCTCTCCATTTCTGCCGGGGTGGGCGTGAATCTTTTCCTGTTTTTGTCCGGCTATGGATTGACACACTCCATCCTCCATCATCCCACCTCTATTTGGGGTTTTTATAGAAAACGCTTAAGCAAATTATACATCCCGCTTTGGATCACCCTTGCTGTTTTGCTTTGTTTTGACTGGATGTTGCTTGGCAAACAGTATTCGTTTACCACGATTTGGCAAAGTATCCTTGGTTTTTTTCCTCAAGCCAACCTATATACGAACATAGATTCTCCCTTGTGGTATTTCAGCTTGATTATCTTCTATTATATTTTATATCCGCTTGTTTTTATCCGTCGTTCCCCCGTGATTTCGGCGCTCTTGCTCGCCATGATTGGGTATGGTGTCACAACCTATATCTCACTCCCTGTAGATGAGGGCGTGCTTGGAGCATACAAGGTGCATCTTTTGGCATTTCCACTAGGAATCGCTTGTGCAGCGCTATGGGATAGAGAGACGAGCCGGCTGCAACGAATAACTCAGCAAGCAAAAGAATTTTTTGAACAGCCTCAGATCCTTGTCTACGCGTTGCGAAGCGTGATCTTGATCATGCTTGCGAGCGTCTTTGTCTATTTATCTTTCCATGCGGATATTGGGAAGGAACCATGGATTGAGCAGCGAACGAGCTTGATTACGATGTTTGTCTTGATTAGTTTTTTTCTTCTCTTTCCTTTTAGGAATAAATTCCTGTTTTGGACCGGGGTCTTTTCTTACGAGATCTATCTGCTCCACTGGCCAATCGTGTACCGCTATGGATTTTTGTATAAATGGGTGCCAGCCTGGATCGCGACGCTCCTCTATATCTTTGTCTTTTTGGGGATGGGATTTGTGTTTCAGCGTCTCACAATAGCAATACATAAAAAACTCGCTTAGAGCAACTAAGAGAGTTTTTTATTTCTTAATCTTCAAATTCTTACATCCATTCTGGCATAGGGATGTCATCCGCCACATCTTGCCCAAAAGCATCAAACACTGCTTCGATAATTCTTTTATCAGAATTAGGGAAAAAACCTACGAACTTCACATAATCACCATCACATTCTCTCCATTGACCCTCATGCTCTCGAAGATACTTCGCCATATACTCCCTGAGCTGCGGATCCCAGTCGAGCCTCGCTTCAACTTCTGATTGAACCAATTTTTCAACATTCTTTTTAGCCTGTTCATCTTGTTCTGCATTTTGCCGTAGCGCTTCAGGAGTGATTTTATTAACAGGAGGTCTTTCGGTTACGGGCAGTTCAGCTGGCTGCGTTTTTCCTTCTTTTGAGGACATAGGATGTTTATCTATTAATTATTCGTTTTCTTAAACGTGATTTTAACCACGGGTTCGTGCTTCACATCATTTTCATCTACGATCTCAACCGTCTCACCTTTCATGAACTTCGTGAGAGCCATATCACTTAATAACTGCTCATCGCTTTTTACGTGCTCAGTTAATTTTTCTGCTTTCTCTAACTCGCGTGTGAACTCCTGACGGATCTCGGTTTCAATCCGAAGCTTTTTTGCCTTGAGCTCCTTCATGTCCTCCACCACCGTTTGGTATGGCTTGGATTGAGAGAGGACATCCTTCATGGAAGCGGCGAGCTTGCGTTTTTCTTGTTTGTTATGGCGGATGCGTTCAAAGACTTCTTTTAAGTCGGGCATAAAGTGAGGCGGGAGGTAACAGGAGAGAAGTGAGTAGAAATATGACTAACATCAGCAACCGAAAAGCGAACGCGGTCGATTATAGCATGTAATTAACCCCCCTCCCAATTGTCCAAATAGCCAGAATATGAGACCATCTCGCCGACTATGAACAAACCACGTGTTGCGGTTGTGGGGGCCGGAATCTCGGGGCTAAGCTGTGCGTATGAACTGCAAAAATCTGGGGCGACCGTGATGGTGTTTGAAGCTGAGGATGCGGTAGGTGGCAGGATGCGCACGCGAACGAAGGGTGACCTCTCTTTTGACATTGGAGCGGATCATTTGTGTGAGCTGTATGCGGACATGAAAGCGTACATTGATGAACTTGGACTTGCGCGAGAACCCATGCATTTTTCACAAAAATATCACTTATTCAAACAAGGCAAGGTTGTCCCTCTCGGCTCTGGAGTAAGTTGGTTATCAAGATTTAAAGTCCTCTGGAACCAGTGTGGTCCTCGGCAGATCCACGATTTTTTCGATCTCTCGAATGCCGCGGCGTTTGATACGCAAGACTGCGATACTTACGGTCGCCAGCATCTTACCGCCGAAGCCGTTGATTACTGGGTTGATAGCTTTGTATCTACCTACCACTTTCATCGCGCAAAAGAGACCAGCCGCGGAATGTTTAAAGCCATGGCAGAATCGGCACGGCATGATGGAAAAAAATGGGATCTTTTTCAGATCATCGGTGGGATGAGTATGCTACCTGAGGCGATTGCGAAACGAATAACCGTTAAAACTGGCACTCCTGTGATTGCGGTCGAAGGCAAGGATGATGAGGTCTTCGTCACCACAAAAGACGGGACGGAACCCTACGACGCCGTCGTCTTGGCAACGACCGCGAATGTCAGCCTACAAATTATTACCGCCCCCACAGACGCACAACGAACAATGCTTGCTTCTACAAAATATGCGAGCACGATCAGTGTTGCGTTTCGCGTTCCCAAACATCTTCTCCCTCAACAGTTTGTGGTGTGGGTACCATTTGTTGAAAGCCAAAAAATCTCGGGCTACACGAATCAGATGATGAAGGAGCATACGTTTGCAACAGAAAAAGATAGTCTTCTTTGCGTATGGCTCCATGAAAAATATGCAAAAACCCTCATGCAAAAATCAGATGAGAACGTTTTCACGGAAGTGAAAAAAGAACTGTTACGAGTTTGTCCGCATCTAAATAATGGTGAAGCGGTTCAAGGCTACGACCTCCAGCGATGGCCAGAAGCGATGCCGAAATTTGCTCCGGGATATTTGCAGCGCGTCAAATACTTCCTTGAACAACACCAAGGAGAGAACAATATTTTTCTGTGTGGTGATTATATGAACAGCTTATGGACAGAAGGCAGTATCCGGGGCGGAAAACGAACGGCAACACTTATCATGCAGCGTTTTTGTGCTGAAGACGCTCCTGGATCTCGCTGATAAATTGTTCGTCGGTTGGACTCTTGGAGGCATCATAAAACTCGTCCCCGGTAAGCTGCATGTAGAGCTGCATCCCCGTACCCACCGTACCGTAGAGCCCCGCATATCCACTTGATGCGTTGCACCAGAAGAAATTTTTCCAAGGCGTCTCAGCACGGAGGCGACCCAAAGTTAATTGCTCTGGTGTCATGTGTGAGCCGTACGCGTTCCCATGGGGCGCCATCACGAAGTCTTCGTTTGTGACCGTGGTACCGACGACTTTAACCGCAATATGCTTGCGCAGATCTGGCACATAATATTTTTCGACTAAATCGAGCAAGCGTTCTGCAAGCGCATTTTTCATCTTCGCGTACTCGGCATAGCTACGATCTTGCGCCTGCTTGAAGCTTGCGTAATCGGTGAGAGTGGCGATCTCCATGATTTGGCCGCCCGGAGGCGTTGTGCCGCCTTCGTTCGTATGAAGCGTAGGCGTCGAAATGAAAAACCAAGGTTTAGAAAAATCGCCGCTTAATTGTTCTTTCCACGTCTTGTTCATATCCCAGTCTTCAAGGTGCCAAATATTGTGCTTGCCGAATCCGTATGAATGCAGATCGGTATCTTTCAAGCCTAAGTAGACCACCATGCCAGAAGGAGAGTAGGAATAGGACAAGGGTTTTTTGAAGGAGGAGGGAAATTTTTCCCAACCAATCATCTTCGCCGCGGCCTGAGGATCCATGTTGCAGATGAACTGTTTCGCTGTGAAGACCTTGCCATCTTTGGTTTGCACCGATGTGACTTGGTCACCCTGTGTCTCCACCTTCACGACAGGCTGTTCGTAATAGATATGGCATCCTTCATGGTCGGTAATAAATTTACAGAGGCGATCGACGTAATAACGGAAATGCTTGGAGGGATAGTAAGCACCCGTGTTGTACCCACCAAATAATCCGGCGTAGGAAAAAATGGATAACTCTTCCGGAGGCGCCATCATATCGCCTGCGCTAGCAATGAGAACGGCTTGCGCTTCTTTGGATAAGCCGCACTCATCAAAGACTTCCTGGAGAGTGGCGTTTTTGTACTTAAGCAGATTCAAGAATTTGTATCCCTGCGTGACATAGTGCCACCAATGAATATTTCCTTGCGGGAACGTGGTCATTTCCTCGCGCAACTTGGTCAAAATGCCACAAAACTTGCTCACTGCTTGTTTTTGGCCAGGATAAGCTGCTTCAATATTCTTTGCCAACTTGTCGAATCCGTAGGGAATTTTTACCCGCTTCCCGTCTGGCATAACCATGTGGTCGTAGCCTTCTGGATCATATAATTCAAACGTAATGTCTTTTTCTAAGCCAATCTTTTTCAAGAACTCGTAAACCTTTCCACCCGGCCCACAGCCCCAGGTATAATGAATCTGTGCACAAAAATGGTAATCCCCCATCTTGAAGGATTGGGCATAGCCACCAGGGATATCGTGCGCTTCCAGCAGACAGACTTTGTACCCTTTGTGCGCGAGCAAGGCACCGACGGTGAGGGCGGAGCTGCCTGTCCCAATAATGACGTAGTCATAGGTATGCCCTTGGGCGTAGCGCTCATTTTGTCGGGCGTGATCGGCGAGGGTGAGAGCCGTCGTACTGTGTTTTTTGGCCATATAAAGGGATAATAGTTGATCGACAGCATAGTAGCATACGCAATACAGACGTCTATGGCTGTGCATGCTATGCTCATTCCGATTTCTATGACCTATATCCGTGAATATACGGAACTTTCCGCAAAAGAACAGCGCCAACTGTCTTTCAAGCGGCAGTACAAGCATACGCACCCGGACTGGGATGACTCGATGGTACTTCTGACGCGTCTGGTTAGTGAGCGCATTTCCTCAAACGTTGCCGTTTTAGATATAGGATGTGGACATGGAAATTTTGTGATCGATGAACTTGCTGGACGATTTAGAAAACGTATTGGGTTTGATTTAGCGAGGGAATCAACGACCAATAATACAAGCGTGGAGCAAGTTTTTATCGGCAATGACAAAGAGCTTCCGTTTACAGATGAAGCCTTTGATCTCGCCCTTTCTCTTTGGACATTAGAACATGTAAAACATCCCGTCTTTCTCTTCAAAGAGATTCAACGCATTCTTAAACCGGGCGGGATCTTTGCGTTCGTTACCCCAAACCGTCCCTCATTGTTGATTTTTATTCGGCGCCTTATGAGCAAACGCGTCGCCGATTGGTTGCTCGAGTATTTTTACGGCCGCAACGATGATGATGTATTTGAGGTGTACTATCGTGCGAATGATGCGGCTACTCTTCGATACCTCGCACAAGAAGCAGGATTAAAGATTGATTACATCCGGGAAAATGAGGACCCTTCCTACACATCCCTTGGAAGAAATACGTACGCTCTGTCCGCGATGTTTAGCCGTTTGCCTTGGGCTGTTAGCAAGCCCCATTTGATCGCCGTGCTTCGCAAGCCAGCCTAATGGGACACGGAGACAATATGTACGGGTACGGAAAACCCTCTTCGACTATACCAATAGTGTTTTATTTTTTTATAGGCGAGAACTCCGACCATGCATCCAGCCCCTCCGATGAGGTTTACCATCATGTCATTGGCCGTGTCGGGACCATCACCTAAACGTTGCGAGAGAGTGAAGAAGTCTTCTAGATACTCCTCTACCTCATACAGAACAGCGATGATGACATTGATTCCTAACGCGAGAAGATAGAGAACCTCATCTGGGACACGCCATTGTTTGACGTTTTTTATCATTATAAATAACGCGATAAGGGGAGCGACTAGAAACGGACCACTTAAAAAATGCATGACTTGATCGTAACGATCCCAGCTCCCGTAAAAATGGAAGACATCACCTAAAAAATCCCCAATGATAATGAGAGAAAATGATACCCATGCGATTCCAGGCAAGGCATGACCCAGGTGTTTTTTGAAGAGGGCATCTGCTACCGCTAGCGCGAGAAACGCTCCCCCAGTGCTTACGATGCGTCCGAAGAGAGTAAACTCAACTTTGTAAGGTAAAACTTGGAAAAAGTTTAACATGTCAAATAACACGAGTCCGCCAAGAACAACGTATGCAACTCGACGCAAATAGATATCTAGTCTTGATTCCCTGCAGTAACTTGATGCAATAGGCGTCGACATATGTCTCATCAAGATAAAGAGTAAATATCCTCTTCTTTCAACCTTACTCTACTCAAACAGAATGACAACCCCTCCTTGTCCTAGTTCAACTCTTGTCAATTAAATGACCCCTTTCTACCCTACAGAAAATCTATGCCGTTCAAAGCAATTCTTTTCGATATTGATGGGATGGTGATCCGCTCTAAGAGGTTTAGTGATCAGATGCAGGAACAATATGGGGTTTCTTGGGATACCATGAAACCGTTTTTCACAGGTCCATTTCAGGCCTGCAAGACGGGCAAAGCCGATTTGAAAGAAGAGTTATCCAAGGTCATCCCAAAGTGGGGATGGAACGGCGACGTCGAATCGCTTATGAAATTTTGGTTTAACGGTGGGCTAGAGGTGAGTGAGCAGATGACGAATCTCGTGAGCGAACTACGTGAGCATGGGACGCGCTGCTACCTTTCAACAAATCAAGAGAAAAATCGCTTAGCATTCTTGCGTGACGATGTGGGTCTTGGATCCTTATTTGATAATATATTTTCGTCATGCAATATTGGGCATACAAAGAACGAGCCCGCGTTCTTTGAGCATGTGTATAAAACACTTCAGACCCAAGACCCGACACTAGAACGATCCGAGATCTTGTTTGCAGATGACCATCAAGAAAATATCACCGTAGCAGAGAGAGCAGGCTTTCAAACGCATCTCTATAAAGACTTTGAGACGTTTGAACCGTTGGTTATTTAGTTGGAGACGAGGCTAGGCTCCTCTCAGCGACGACGGGACGGGAATAACAGGAAAAAGCATTACCATCGGATTGGATCAAGATGATGCTCTTTTAAGTACACATTTGCTTTGGAAAAATGTTTGCTGCCAAAAAAGCCGCTGCTCGCTGAGTATGGCGACGGATGAGGAGCTTGCAAGACCAGGTGACGCGAGGAATCGATGAGCGCGCTTTTTTGTTGTGCGTATTTTCCCCATAACATGAACACGAGATGTTCGCGCTTATCTGACAGCAAGCGAATGATCGCATCGGTAAATGGTTCCCAGCCCTTGCCCTGATGGGATCCTGGCTTAGTTGCTTCCACGGTTAGCGTTGCGTTCAAGAGGAGCACGCCTTGCGTGACCCAACGTTCGAGATTTCCATTGGCCGGAATTGGGGCGCCAAAATCATCATGGATTTCTTTAAAAATATTTTGCAAAGAAGGAGGTGGCTTAACGCCATCTGGCACCGAAAAAGACAGCCCGTGTGCTTGGCCGCGACCATGATAGGGATCTTGACCCAGGATAACGACACGAACCCGATCGAACGGACAAGCGTCTAAGGCGTGAAAGATGCGGGCTGGAGGTGGATAAACGGTACCCTGAAGATAGGCCTGTTTTACAAAAGCCGTAAGCTCTTGGAAATAAGGCTTTTCAAACTCCTCTGCCAATACCGCTTTCCAGGATGGATCCAGGCGAACTTCAGACATAGATAGTCCCATCCTACCCCCTCTCCCCCTTTTTTGGCTAACCTGTTAGTGTAATCCTATCTATGAAGCCTGCCCGCTATATCCCGATTATCGGTCTTGAGATCCATGTCCGCCTTCGGACGAAGACGAAGATGTTTTGTTCGTGTGCGAATGTGGATGACAGTACGCCTCCGAATACGGCTATTTGTCCTGTTTGTACCGGGCAGCCGGGCGCTCTCCCGGCATTGAACGCGGAAGCGGTTCGTTTAGGCGTGCGTGCGGGCTTAGCCCTTGAATGCACGATTCCTGACCAAGCGCATTTTGATCGCAAGAACTATTTCTATCCTGACCTTCCAAAAGGCTACCAAATTTCCCAGTTTGATTTTCCGATTGCGGAGAATGGTCAATTCATCATCGACGTCCCCAAAAAAGACGCGCTTCCAAACCGCGAACGCATCCGGATCGGGATTACGCGCGCGCATTTAGAAGAAGACGCGGCCAAAAATATTCATGACGGCGCGTCGTCTTCCAGTTTGATTGACTTCAATCGTGCCAGTGCTCCGTTAACAGAGATCGTGACGGAACCAGATGTTCGCTCCCCGGCGGAGGCCAAGGCATTCCTCCAAGAACTTCAGCTCTTGTTGCGCTCGTTACATATTTCCGAAGCCGACATGGAAAAGGGATATATGCGCTGTGATGCAAATGTGTCTCTCCTCCCGGTAGATGAGAAGGGCCTAAAATTACAGCCAGACTTTAATCCAAAGATTGAGATTAAAAATCTTAATTCTTTCCGCGCGGTGGAACGGGCGATCACCTATGAAATGGAACGACAGCAATCCATGTTAGAAAAAGGCGAAGTCCCACAGGGTGCGACACGAGGCTGGGATGAGAATAAAGGCGAGACTTTCGAGCAACGCACAAAAGAAACAAGCGCTGATTATCGCTACTTTCCAGAACCAGATCTCCCTCCTGTTTCTTTGGTTGAGATTCGGGAACAAGAAAAAGCGCGCTTACCGGAACTCCCGATTGAAACACGTGAACGCTTGCAAGAAGAGTGGGGATTCTCTTCCGATGACGCCCGCTTCTTTGTTGCCAACGATGGATGGGTCGAGTATGTAGAAGCGGTGATGGGAGAATTGGGCACCTGGATCTCTACCACGGATGATTCAAAAGATTCAGCAGGCGAGATATTAAAGAAACGCCGCAGCGAACTAGCCAAGCTCGCGGGCGGATGGTTTACGAGCAAGCTTGCCGGTCTTTTATCTGCAAGTGGCAAGACGATTCAAGACGTAAAAATTTCACCGGAAAACTTCGCGGAATTTTTACACCTGATTGATGATGGCGCCGTAAATAGTTCCAATGCGCAGAAACTTTTGTCGCTCATGATGGAAAAAGGGACAGACCCTTCTCATCTTCTGGAAGAGCACAACCTCGGACAGATGGATGATGCGAACGCGCTAGCAGAAACGGTTGCGAGCATTCTTCAACAGAATGGAGATCAAGTCGCGCAAATACGCGCGGGGAAAGTTGCGCTCGTAAAATGGTTTGTAGGTTGCATCATGAAAGCCACGGAAGGAAGGGCAAATCCGGAACAGGCGGAGGCAGAGGTAAAGAAACAGTTGGGGCCATAACTCTTCAAAAGATACACAAAACACCCGCGAAGGGTGTTTTGTGTTAGATGAACGTGAGGTTACATCCGAGGACCGCGAGGAGGACGTTCCTCCATAGGGCGGGCCTTGTTGACCGCGATGCGGCGACCGCCCATTTCGGAGCCATCGAACATCGAGATCGCCTGATCTGCGGCTGCGTCATCGACCATCTCAACGAAGGCGAATCCGCGTGGGCGCTTGGTTTCACGGTCCAAAGGGATGAACACGGAGACCACTTCGCCAGCCTGGGAGAACAGTTCGCGGAGCTCCTCTTCCGTAGCACGGTAAGGGATGCCGCCGACAAACAACTTGGTAGGCATGCGTATGATGTGAATTCTTTCTTACGAAAGGATTCAAATACTTGATTGAATCAAGAGAAGGTTACCCTTCTCGGGATACTCGTTTGCGCAGAACCTATCCCCGACCACGGACTGATCTTCGCACGTCACTATCCGTAGCTATGATTACAGGTTTTTTGGGTTTTGTCAATATCATTGACGAAAACGCGTATTCGCAAGTTTATCCATCCATCAAGCTCTGATCGGCAGATAAATTTGAGGGGGAAGGATTTCCCCATTAAGAAGAAAAGGGCGAGAAATGAGGGTTGTCAGGCGTCGAGGTTGATGAACTGGGCGAGCACCATACCAAGACCCTCGAGGCGCGGAGACTCCTTGAAGGGCTCGTCGAGCTTGACCCGGTCGTTGGGTCGGCTCGACGCGTCGAAACGTTCGCCCGGCCGAGTCGCGAAGTCGGCCCAGACGACGATGTAGTGCTGGCCGCCCCAGGCGATCTTGATGAGCTTGTTGGGCGTCTGCCCCACGAACTGATCTGCGATCCCCGGGGGGATCTCAGCATCCTGGTCCGACCCGAAGGCGACAATGGGGAGCTCGAGCTGCGGGAACTTCTCCCAGCCCACCGTGAGCCAGAAGCAGAGGGCGAACTCCAGGGTCTCGATCATACCCCCCGAGCAGCTCTCGGGGGGCTCGCGGTAGGTGTCCTCCACCGCTGCCCGCAGGACGGACAGCGGGATCCGGAGCGGTCCGGTGTCCTCGCCCACGTCGAAGCACTCGGGCCAGCCGGCCTTGAACTGCTCGATGATCTCGAGATCCTTGGCGAGCGAGATCGCCACCCGCGTCCAGCGGTCGGCGATTGCGGCGATTGCCGTCCAATTCCTACGCATGACAGAACTTCTCCTTGCCGGTTTGTGAGAGAGGCAACCGACGAATAATTGCACCAATAATAATGCTTTTTGTCAATCGTCGTTTTTACCCTGCCATAAAAAATGGCTAATTATAAGTAAAAATATCTGTTACCCCCTTCTATTCTGGACTTTTTTGCCTTTTTCGTGTATTATTCTTGTTTGCTCTTTCAGGAAGGAGGTAATCATGACGTGGATCAGTTGAAGGCTTAACCGCCTAAAAAAAGACCACACGAAGGGAACTGGCGCTCCATCGAACAGCGTGTGGTACCGGACCACACGCAACATTCGAGGAGACGACCATGAACAAGATCATCCGGAACGAACACAGGACCGTCGAGATCCAGGATCACGCAACAGGGGCCTGGATCACCCCCGCAGGTGAGCATGATGCTCACCTGCGACAGGAGGTCGCGGAGCGGATGGCGACGCTCCAGACCAGTCTCGAGAAGGCTCGCAAGGAAGGGTTCGCCGTCGCTCTTCCCGAGCTGCGGCGTCCCACCAACCTGATCGAGACGATCGCTCTGCTCGCCACATGGCAGCGGGTGGTCGATGCAGCGCTGGAGGACGGGCGGCTGGCGAAGGGGTGGAGAACCCATCTCTACCGACTCCTGACCGAACTCGACGACATGTGCCGGGAATGCCCGGAAGATGTCGAGGGGTACGCAGGTGAGATCGAGGAGTTCCTCGCAGATCCTCGGACTCCATCACTGGTCGCCCCCTCCTTCCTCAAGTGGTGCGGACGCTGCGTCGCGTACTGGCGGGAGGTCGCTCGCAACGAGCTGGTGCAGCGTCGCCACAAGACTCAGCCCGTCTACTGGTCGGAGGCGGATGAGGTCGCGTACCGCCAGGAGGTACGCGACCAGGCACGACGCGATGCCGAAGCAGTGATGAACGCGCGCGTGCCGTCCGTCACCAACCTTCGTCTCGGGAAGCGCGGACGCGAGCGCTACGAACGACTCGACTTCAAGGTCACGCGCCCCATCAGCAGGCAAGGAGGCATTCCCAAGATCCGCCACCAGCATGGCTACAAGCGCAGCAGCTCGCGATGCTACCAGGAGTACCTCCGCTTCGAGCGCAGTCTGTCGCTCGACCTGCGCTCCAAGTGGCGCCGCGAGCAGCGCAAGCTCGCGGGCGAGTGACCATCCACTGCACCTTCCCCACCTCAACTACCCCACCCTACTACACACCCCGCACCGTCGTGAGACAGAGCGGGGTGTCATCACTTTTAAGAAAATAATATATTATATTTTTGTATTCAATCCCGCACTTGCTACCTGTTCCGCTTCGAGATCCCTCACGTCGTCGGACTTCGTTCGGGATGACGACGGATAAAAAATTCATTTTTATATGCGCTCTATACATGACTAACGTATGAAAAATTATCTCGCTCTCGACTCTTGACAACCACTCTTGCACACAAAAATAAAAATGTGTGTTATACTCGTGGACGTGATCGTTGGATGATGTGTGAACATCACAACGAGCATCGATCCCACTTCTCACGAGAAGAGGGACGACTAATAAACTAGAAAGGAGAGTGAATAATATAATATGGCCATGAAGAAAAAAGCTGTGAAGAAGACCGTGAAGAAGGCGGTTAAAAAGACCGTGAAGAAGGCGGTTAAGAAAGCCGCTCCTAAGCGTAAAGCTGCTGCGAAGAAGCGCAAATAGTTTTCATACACGCTCTTTTGAACAGGAGGAGATTCCCCGATTTACTCGGGGAATTTCTTGTTTTGCGCCTTTCTGATTCCAATGTTCTCGAACATCCTTTTATGATGCGTTCACTATACACATCCAGCTCATGGACGAACCCAATGAAAGAACAGGATAACGAATAGAACCGAGACAACCGTCAGACGAAGGAAAGCGATCCGCAAGAACATAGGTGACGGACGAGGAGGTGCGAAGTATACGGAACGATACATAGGAAGAGGGTGCGAGATAATAAAATGAGTGGGTGAGTACATTTAAACAACCTTGGATGTACAGGGTTAAGACCTTCTTCTCTCAGGAGCAGCTACATTGTACGGAAGGAGCGGATGACGGCTCGGACAACGCCTTGGATGAGCGGGTCGTAACAGTAGATCGGCTGCATCGTCTTATTGGCCGGCTGAAGACGAATGCGCGTACTTTCACGGTAAAACTTTTTTAGGGTGGCGTAGGCATTATCTAACAGAGCAACGACGACGTCTCCATTTTTTGGTGAAGGGTTCCTCTCTACAATGACATAGTCCCCATCTAATATTCCTTCATCAATCATTGAATCCCCTTTGACGCGCAAGATGTACGAGTTGGTAGAATCTGGGACAAGCTCCACAGGCACGGCCATGGTCTCGTGCTCTTCGACGGCTTCGATGGGCTGTCCGGCGGTAATCAATCCTTTCAAGGGTAGCATGACCGCCTTTGCCCAACGCACCGCTTTATCTGTCGGTTCAAGCTCGCGATTAGCCGCGTTGTTTGTATCGCTGCTGCCGCGTAAGTACCCGCGCAAGCGCAGAGCCTGGATGTGCGTATGCACCGTAGAGGGCGAGGCGAGGTCTAAACCAGTGGCAATCTCACGATATGAGGGTGGATAGCCGCGCTCATTAATGAAGTTAACGATAAAGTCGAGAACTTCTTTTTGTTTGGGCGTAAGAGGGGTCGGCATATAGAACAAAAATAGAACAATTGCATGTGGCGGTCAAGGAGGTTGATTTCATTGGGTCATCCTCTGGTTATCCACAGGCCTACCCTCTTGCGTGCCCTTTTCACTCCGTTGTTTTTTATGGGCTCGACGGTGCATTTTCCCCCCATGTCAAGGATTGATACTTAACATATCTGCGCGCGAACTTTTGTTAGAGGCACCTAACGTTAAAAATGCGAGGGCTGTTTTTTCAAAAAAATATACGCATCACCGTGACCATATTTTGTCAGAGGGTTCTAACATGATTCATGATTGTCTTTATCATTTCTTGAAGCGCCCGTCTTATCCACAACCATCTCATAACTCATGTCACGATAGATATAGGAGCTGCGCAGAACACATGTGAATAACGGGCTTCCGTTACACGCGTGGATGCAGCGGCTAGATACATGCCCACGAATGTGTGGGGGCGTGCCCGCTCACGCCCTGGTGTTTTTAATTCCTTATTCGCCTTCTTACTCTTCCTTGCGCCTATCAGTGTTCATGCAAGCTCTCCGCTCATCATCGGTGAAGTAAATTGGGCTGGCTCATCACACTCAAATGCAGATGAATGGGTGGAGATCTGGAATATAAGTGCGGAAGAACGATCTTTGGCGGGCTGGAGCCTAGAGGGAGCGAGTGGTGATCCGATACTCTTTTCAGAGACCATGACGGTTCCGGCATACGGTACGTTTATTCTTTCCAACTATGATGAAACAAATCCAAAAAGCACTCTCAACACGTCTGCGCAATTGGTCACTACGAACGTGGCTCTCTCGAATGAAGCGCTCCATCTTGTCTTAAAAGACGCGCAAGGGGTCGTAATGGATGAAGCGGGTGATGGAACAAAGCCACCCGCAGGTCTAACTAGACCGCTTACCTCGATGCTGCGTGCAGACACCCTGACAAATACTTGGACACACTCAACGAGCAGCTACGGCCTTGATACGGGTGTAACAGATCTTGGAACCCCTGGCACCTGCGATGGATGCATACGTGCGGGAGAAATGGATATATCTGCTGAGTCGCCCCATTATATGGAATCTCCTCCTGAAGAACCTTTACCCGTGATAGACACCTCCTCAACTTCTCCCCTTATCCCTGAACTTCACACCCCTCCTGAAGAAGAGACAACCTCCACCATGCCCGTGACAGACGAACCAGAAATTGTCCCTGATGAACCTGTATTTACGGATACGACTTCGACAGAACCGGAGATCATTCCAGAACTGGCAGATCCTGAACGTTCTTCCCCTTCTTCAACCGTTGAAATACTGGACGAAGAATCCTCGTCCTCAACATCTTCAACGGAGGTACTTCCCGAGATTGAAGCGCCTTGCACTTGGCGATTAAGCAATATTCTGCCGGCTCCTAGCGACGGACAAGAACGCATCATCATCTCTGGCTGTCACACGGTAAACGATCTCCTCGGATTAGTTCTTCGCGACACACAAGGCATCGTCCTCACAGTGACGTCTTCGACTCCGTATCTCCTGGCCAGTACGCAAGGCTGGCAACTCACCTTGCCGAGCCAACGACTTAATAACAGTGGTGATTCTGTTCTCTTGTATGCGGCCGATGGACGCTTACTCGATAGCGTCAGCTATCCTTCGATGCAGCACGATGAACACTATGCGCGACTGGAAGATGGGAATTGGTGGATTCCAGAGCGTGCTCCCCCACCCTCCTCAAATGTCTCCGTTACCCCGCCCACTTCTGTAAACTCATCCAACAATACTTCTCCTTCTGTTCTCTCTACGACACCTTCGACCTCTCCGGTAGCAACGTCGACAGCCACGACCGTGAAGAAACGAGGCGCCATAAGTACAACAACTCATGCAAGTACGTCATCAACGAAGGCCGTCACCGCTTCAAAGAAAGTGACGAGCATGTCGTGGGCAGAATATACAGCTTCTAAAGCACGTGGGCACACAACTTCTTCAAAGGCAGCCGTGACAAAAACAACAAAAGCCGCGACGACCACAAGGCTCGCAGCAAAGAAAACGACAACCTCTATGACCACCTCTTCGGCAAATGCTCCGCGGGTTCTCCTTCACGGTACCGTAGGAACACCGCCCAACCTGATCGCGAAGCGCCGCTTTGTTCTCCTTAATGCAGATGGGACAGGGCTCCTTGTCTACGGCAGTACATCTCAAGCCTCTCCTCCCATGGGAAGCTCTATCACTATCCACGGGACGCTCGTCACAAATGATGATGGCACACACTTAGAAATGCGCACACGTGACCGATGGGAGTTGGCAAAAACAACCCTCCCCCCTCCCAAAACGAATTCAGTTGATCTATTAAGTGTTGAATCGAGTCAGGCGTGGAGCTTAACCGAATTTACAGGGCGTGTACTTTCACGTGGGACGACAAGTGCCCGAATCGAAACGAGTGACATGGAACTTACCATCGCTCTTCCAGCTGTTCTTGGGTATCGAGCACAGCGTCTACAGGTCGGAGACACGATTCGTGTACGCGGAGTTCTGGATGTACGTAGCGTGACTCCGCGGCTGTATCCTCGTACACCAGATGAGATCACGATTCTGGTACCAAAGGCGAATGCCGCATCCATATCTACCCCTCTAGCACAAACGAATCTCCCTCCGTGGGCTCCCATGGGTGCCGCTGCCGCGACCATTGCGGGCGGATATGGATTTATGCGCTGGCGCACTTGGTACAAACAAAAACAACTGGAGCGACAGTTAACCCTGGCCATCGACCAACTCTCCTCTTAATCCTTGTATGCCCGTATCCACATATCCTATGACGCGCTTGGATGATCTCCTAGAAACCCTGTGGAATCTAGAAGATATGCACCGCGACGTCTCACAACGACTTGAGAGGCTGATTACACAACTAGAAACGACAGAGCGACAAGAAGCCTCTCCCGTATTTACGCATTATTCTTAACCCAGGTAACCATGTTCCCCATTTTCAGCAGCCTTCTGGGCTGCTATTGGGGTTTTCTCGATTGACGGACTCTTTGAAAGAAGCCTAAACTATCGCTGTTCTATCTGATCCGTCGTCCCTCAAGACCGGACATGAAGACTTGTGAACCCAATGCAACTATTGCAAAAGACGGATATCTGAATCGTGCCTTCTCATTTTTCCCTCGTATGTTATTTGAAACAGAGCAAGATGCTATCAATTGGTATGAATCCCAAGAACGCGTGTTGACACCTGCGTTTTTGGCGACTATTCCGTGGCATCAGGTAAAAGACCATCCATTGGATCCAGCGTTTATTCCTACGCTTGTCTACATGCGCGACGTGGAACGATTGACGAGTCTCTATAATGATGAGCTATCACGGACACCAACCGGCAAGGATCCAGCTATTAAACGCTTCATGGAACGCTGGAGTGAAGAAGAAATTACTCACAGTGACCTCCTCCACCGTTTTTTGGTAGAAGCCGGCATGCCTGCGACAGATGCGTGGTATGATGAAGTGAAACAAAAAATCTCTTTGCGGAACCGCGTAGCAAGCCGCATCATTCCACGGATCACAAATTTGATGGGGCATCACTTTACTGGGGTACACATGACCTGGGGAGCGATTAATGAGCTCTCGACACTCACGGGATACCAACGACTCTGGACACTCGCTAAACACCCTGTCCTAGACCACATCCTTAAACATATCGCCCGTGAAGAGGCCACCCATTCATTCTTTTATTGGAGTGTTGCGCGCATAAAACTCATGCGCTCCAGCTTCCGCCAACAACTAGCTAGATTCATCATCAACACATTCTGGTCACCGGTGGGGGAAAATAAAAAAACTCCTGCTGAATCCAACGTGGTGATCCATACGCTTTTTTCTGGAGTTGAAGGATTAGAACTCATGCACGAACGTGTCACGCGACGCATCCAACAACTCCCTGGCCTCGAAGCCCTTCAGACGGTGACGAATCGCATTGCGTCGATCACGCACACACCAAGCATTCTACTTAAGCCGTAAGAGCAAGCACGGTTTCAACGGCGCTCATCGCTGCTTCCCAGCCTTTTTTCTGAGAACCAAGGGCACGGGCTTCGGCCTGTGCTTTTGTTTCGGTCGTTAAGACACCAAAGGCAATCGGGATTCCTGTGTTAATCGCAATGTCTGTCAGTCCCTGCGCGACTGCGTCTGCAATGTATTGATCGTGGCGCGTTTCGCCTTTGATGAGCACCCCCAAACACACGATGGCATCAAAATCATCGGTGGAGGCAAGACGGCTTGCTGCAACCGACAATTCAAACGAACCTGGTACGCGTACAACAGTAATATCATCTTGCTTCACACCGGTACTCTTTAGAGCCGCTTTTGCATCTTCCAGCATCGCGTCACAAAGCTCTTGATTAAAGCGGGAAGCAATGACAGCGACACGTAAACCGGAACCATCGAGAGAAGAAAAGTGGTTGGAGTTCATAGGGGATATTTTATGATATTATTTATTCAACATTGTTTTTACCGTATCGACGATAGCTCGAGTCATGGGATCTACCTCTAGATTTATTTTGTCGCCTACCTTCTTTTTACCAAATGTCGTGCGCTGCAGTGTTTCTGGGATCAAATGAACGGTGAACGAATCTACCCCTACATCCACGATCGTGAGACTGCAGCCGTCGAGAGCAATAAACCCTTTTGGCAGAATGTATGGGATCCAGGTTGGGTTGATGCTGAGGGTGAGTATCCAGTTATTGGCAGGGGTATCAATAGAGCGAATGACAGCGACGTCGCTTACATGTCCTGAGACTTGGTGACCACCGACCTCATCTCCGATCCGTGCAGAGCGTTCGAGATTAACCCTGTCCCCAGCCATCACGCTACCCAGGCTCGTCTTGCCTAACGTCTCCCCGATCACATCCACTTCTACAACCGTATCTGCAATGGATACCACCGTCAGACAGACCCCGGCAACAGAAATACTTGCCCCGATTTGGATTCCGATAGCCAGCACACCGAGGTCGAGTGCGAGACGAAGGGCTTGGTCTTTTTTTTGTACGGCCAAGACCGTAGCCATCCCTTGAACGATACCCGTGAACATATTAGCGCGTGAATGAATGAGAAGAAAACCACGCCCTTCCTTGCTGAACATCTTGTTGAATTTGGATTTTTAGGGATTCTACTCCTTGAAACGGAAGAAGGGGGCGCAGACGGTGGCCGAGCTCGACTTGGACGTGCTTGCCATACAGATCTTGTGAGATATCCAAGAGGTGCACTTCCACGCTCGGCTCGCCACCAGAAAGCCTCCACATACCAACGACCGCAAGACCTTCGCAAGGCTCACTGTCCACACGCATCCAACAGGTCCAGACACCGGACTCAAGATGATCAACGGAAGAATACTCAATATTAGCCGTGGGATAGCCAAGCTCTCTCGCCTGTTTTTTACCATGAACCACAAACCCTTGGATTTGCATGCAGGCACGTTAGCGGGTTTTATAGGGGGAGGCAAGCGGGGTTAGGCGGCGGGTTTTCGCCAAGCATTGCGCTCTAGGTACGCGGCTTCTAGCTCCGGTATATAATCCTCATTTTTTTTGATGGTTGTTGGTCGACCGTTTTGTACAACGTCTTCTAATCTGTTTAAAAAGTCTTCCATTTGTTTTTTTGCCATCTTTTTTCCGTAGAGACGGAATGTAAGGTCAAATACCGTTTGGAGGTGTGTCCGCTCCTTACTCCCCTCTTTTTTGAGCAAAGGGAAGAGTTGTTGGAAATACGCGCGCGCCTCTTCATCAAGCTTTAACCCATGGTGCATCACTAACTCAAGCGGAACGCTGCGTATTTGCTCTTTGTGGGATATTTCAATGGTTTTTGTTGTCCAAGGATTTGCGGGTATCTCAAACGTTACTGTCTTTCCCGTTAGAACACCCCAGGACAATCCACCGTCGATACGGCTCATTTTTTTACTTACAGGATCAAACATGCAATTTTGCTCAATCCCATCAAGATCACCCATGAGATACGCCATGATACCAGCTCTGGTAATTGATTTTTGTGGCTCGCCTGATCCCTCCTCACGCTTCGCCAACGAATACACATCCGGAAACAGTGTATCCCATTTCTCTGGAGGGGCCACAAAGAGTTCGGCCGCCTCCCTAATGGTTAGCTGCCGCGCTCTTACTTCAGGATCCGCAACTTGTACCTCTTCTTGGATCGAGGCGATATCATGGCCGTTTGGTTCAGGACGAATGACAGTAAGCGGAAACGTGCGTAATCCCAACAACAAATCTATTCGGCTATTTGCCCATTCCCTGATCGTCATCTCGCCAGGCAACACACCTCCCTTTGCGTTCATTACCTCGTTATCATAAGCAACCTCTTCTGGAGTAACACCAAGTTCTTGCGCGATATGTTCACGGACAGCAACCCCAAAGCCTTCGGAAGTTAATTGACGACATTGCTCTCGCACCTTTTTCTCATAGTCCGGATCATCATCAATGTCTCTTGGGTTAAACACCTGCCAGTCAAAGGTGTTTGTCGTCTGGTTGTACACTTGCTGAGAAATATGCCAATACACATCTCCATCACTATCTACCGTTTTATCCATCTTAAACGCAGCATCCTTTAATCGCTCTTTCGCATAGGCGATGATCGTCCTACCATCCTCTGCTTTTAAACGACGCTTTGAAGGGGTATTGATAGATCCTGCTACGCCCAGGTAACACCTCTCTATCTCCTTCCCGGTGGCCAGAGCTTCAAACTTAGCACGGATATCAATTCGTTCTTTTAAGGAAAAAGTCCTGGGAAGGAGTTCCAAGGCTTGGGCATCGCAACTAGCGATTTCCGCCAACGGATGCCACTCCTTTAATAAGGGTGACCTATCTCGCTCGGCCGCGCGCCGTGCCTCTTCCACCATTTGTTCTAAGGGCTGTACGTAGCCTTCAACCAAGGAGGTCCACTTACTCATTTCCACTATATTACTTGGATCGATCTCCGCATGTATCAACTTCCTGAGTTTCTCAAAACGTTTTTCGTCTACCCCAAAATCCGCTAGCGTTTCTGCCGTGACCGCGTAACGAACTAGCTGCGCATATAAATCCGTAAGATGGATACGTAGTTGCTCTCGCTTTACTCCTACGCCTTCTGAAACCGACCTCGTTGAACTAGACGACTCTCTAAGAGAATCTTTTGTTTGCTGAGCATGTCGTCGGACTTCTCGCATAGGTTACACATTTTTAACTGCCGAATTCTTGCTGAATCGTGGGCCCTGTGGATTTCTTCCTGGCGCAATCAAACAGCGTAAAAAAGATTCACCATTTTTTGGATAGATTATTTTTCCGCTGGGAGCACGCTCTCCGTATTCCAGCCAACTTGAACGGTACGGTTCAGGAACTTCGCTCATATCAACCTCTCCTCCAACCAACCTTAAAGAAATTGGCTCCGTTTCTACTCCGTTGGCAGCAGGGAGAAACATGAAGACCTCACGAATAGGCTTGCGATCTACAGATGGCTGCCGAGCTCGTTGCTCGAAGGGAGAGGCGCTCTCAAAAGACTTCTTTGTCATACAGAATTACTTGGATGCCTGATTCTTTTTTTGCGCCCGTCGCCTCTTCTCCCGCTCAAGCCTCTCTTCTATCTCAATACTATAATGGACATCTTTGTCTAGCTGAGTGGGTCGACCATTCAAAACAATGTCACTCATCTTATATAGAAACTCTTCTAATTTCTGCTCAGCCATACGTTTTCCGTACCGCTTAAACACGATTTCCATCACGGATAATAAATACCTTCTCTGTTTACTGTCAGGCCGGCGTAGTTCCTTATAAAGCTCCGTCATGTAATCGCGCGCATCCTGGTCTAACTCCAAGCCTTGCTTCAAAGCAATTTCAAGAGGCATGCTGCGGATTTTTTCAATATGGTAAGCATCTACCATCTCTCCTGTGGCTGGGTCTTGTATTTGATACCCTAGCTTAAGCCACTCACCTGTTGCCACACCTTGTGAAAGACCGCTGTCGATTTTTGAAAGTTTCTTTGTTACGGGATCAATAATATGATTGCGCATAATCCCATCCATTTCACCTGTTAGATATGCTAAGACCGCCGCACGCATCAACGACTGTGCCGGTTCATTATTTACCACTTCAAACCTAGGCTTCCCTTCCGCATCTAATGTCTGACGATCGATTATTTCGCTCCACTTTGCAGGATCCGTTTGGAAAAACTCGATTCCTTCATCTTCAAGCCACTCTCTCGCGGGAAAGCGACCATCTGTTGAAACCACTCCTTCTTGTACAGATGCGACGTCATGACCGTCTTTTTCTGGACGGATGACTGTCAGGGGAACTAATCCAAATTTTAGCAACATATCAATCCGACTCATCGCCCATTCTCGCACCATCATCTCTCCAGGCAAGACCCCGATACGTGCGTTTATTTCTTCGTTCGAGTAATCGACTTCATCCGGAGACGTTCCGAGCTTTTTTGCAATTAACTCCCGAACAGATTCTCCCAATTCAGGAGAAGTGAGATTTTTAAAATTCGCTACATACCCGTCCACGTCTCTCTTAGCCTGCTCTTGATCCTCTTCCCATCCCGAAGGGAGAAGGCTATATGGGTCGATTTCTTCCCAGTAAAATTCATTCGTCTCTTTATTGTACCGTTGTTGTTTAACAGCAACATAATTAATGATTTCGCCCCCTACCCCCACCATCTGAGCATCTTCAACTTTAAACGCCGCTTCTTGAAAGCGTTCTTTGCCATAGGCAACCATATTTGTATTTTCATCTCTTTTGAGAAAACGTCTTGTGGGCGCGTTTGTAGAATCTTCTCCGAGTATCTTACGACCTAACTCTTCCCCTGTTTTTAGGACTTCAAGTTTTTTTCGAAGCTCAAGCCGCTCTGCAGCCTCAACGCCGCTTTCTGCCAAAATATCTAGGATTTCATTATCGCATTGGTCGATCTTATCTAACTGGTGCCATTCGCGAAGATCACGCATGCGCCGTCGTACTTGATCCGCCTCACGCGCCCCCTGAATAATCGGAGAAAATTTTCCATCTAAAGATTCAGCCAACTGCTTCCAATCGGCTCGCTCCTTTGCCGTCATGCCATCGAGCCTCGCCTCCACTACATCGCGCAAGTGAGACCGGGTAATCCTATCGACGCTATGCCTCTCGTACGTCACGTCGTCAGTTCCGTATCGATCAAGCTCTGAATAGATGTGGCGCATGAATTGCTGGAGTTCTAAAAACTCCCCAGGAACAGGTTCTGCGGGTCTCGCGTCACGACGCATACGTCTGCGCCCTGCATCAGAGTTAAGGACTTCTTGCGGAGATACCATACGAAATTATTTATCTTCTACGACACGTGGGCCGTAGCCATTATTTTTCATGCGAAGAAGCGCGACGATAAATCGCTGACCCTCATCTGGCCATACCTGTGTGGAGTTAGGCCCCACATCTACGATCACACCATTTTTTCGCCAATTTTCAGCTATCGCAGGTGGCACACATGAAAGGTCCACTGTCTCCCCCACCATAGCCACACGACAAGGCTCACCCTCATTACCGTCTGCTCCTGGAAAGAACAGGAGAACTGCTTCTGGATAACTCTTTTCTCCTTGGGCACGATCAGTAGCTTTATACGATCCACTTTTAAGGCGTTCAGTCATAATAGAATTATAGTAACAAACGCGCTCCTGAAATAGAAATCTCCCTTCTTAAAATCTGTGCGAGGAAAATCTCGCGCCAGGAATCTTTCTCAGGAAGAGCAGGGCCGCTATAAATACCTGCCCTTTCACGGGCTTAATTGGCTCTAATCCCGTCGCACCCAAAATACCCTCTTGCTCCCATTTCTGACGCATCTCTTCTGGAACCTCCGACAGGTCAGCCGCCCCGTCAGGCATAAGACCAATCCTCACGGACTCCCCCCAAGCCCCATCGACTTCGGATTCGAGGCGCATGAAGATTTCTGTGAGAGGCCTCTCCGCATTCTCTAAGGCACTCTTTTGCTTATCAACCCATCCCGTTTTCCATTTCCTGGAAGGAAGAGCATTATCATTGGCGGGTTCGCCGGAAAGGGTGAAGGGAGGGATTTTTTCAGACATAAAGTGTATTTAAACAATTCTTAGACGCCTACCACATACTCTAAAATCATAGGCAAGTGATCTGAAACGGGTACATCTGGGACAGTGAATCTCGTTGGCGTTATACCCGCCGATACAAAGGCGTAGTCCGCAAATTCTTGCCAACCGTAGGGCCCATGCTCATATTGAGGAAAAAGTTTTCGCATCATGGTTCCACGCGTTGTCGTAATCCTATACTCTTTTATTAAGTTTCTAAAACCTTTTTCTTCGAACGCCCTAATACTTTTTGTATCTGGTAGGAGATTGAAATCTCCCACGATAACTTTCTGTCCGCGCTGTTGATCAAGAAACGTAAGTATTTTTTGTGATTGCTCTAGACGCTCGGGACTATCAAGCTTACTCTGTGGACGAGAAGTGCCGTGAACATTGCAGATCGTGAGGAGCTCGTTCCCCGCCTCTAGTTGCATGTATTGGAGATTGTGGGGAAAGGTATTGTAGTCGCCGTACACGAACGAATTAAGACTGCGTAGATAAAGAAATCTCCGCTGTTTTTTACCTGTAGACTGTTTCGCACGAAGGTTGCCACCCCTGTATCTGTCCCTTCAACTCTGACAGCTGTTTGATCATAGTTCTGCTGAGAGACAGCGAAGAATCCTTGAAAATCCGATAACGCTTGAGAAAGTTCCTGAAAAAGATCCGCTCGAACCCCATTACTTATAAATGCTCCTTTGGAGCTATTTTGCACCTCTTGAAAACAAAAGACATCTGTCGTTGGAGCTTGTGTATCCACAAATTTCATCAGCTCATCGAAGCAATGACCACCGTAGGTATTTAGAGAGATGAGTTTCATACGGTTTTTCAAGGATAGTCTATGCGTTGCTTTTATTCCAGCCAAGTTTTCCACTAGGTACAAAAACACCTCTCGCATGAGAAGTGTTTTTGTTGGAGCGGGTAAGGGGAGTCGCCGCTCACTCCGACTCGCCGTCCTGGGTGCTGCACGTATTCGCACCCGTTCGATCCCCTGCTTATTTTTTCCAAACACAAAACGTCCTTCTTGAGGACGTTTTGTGTTTGGAGCGGGTAAGGGGAGTCGAAAACGTTAGCGACGTTAAGCGGGGAGAAATATCGAGAACACAAATGAGGGTAAAAGATAGATATATTAGCCACAAAAGCTAACGCCGACGTTTATCTTGTTCGATCAAGTGAAATCGTAGACTAACTCATTAATGTCAACCACGCGTCAACCGATGAGAGGTTAAGAAAGATTGGGCGGAATTGGATTTTCGCCTGTTTTTGATTGCCATCTGTCTTTGATGAGTCGGGATCAATGTTGGCTATCCTTAACTTTTAGACCTATTTTTGGCTTAAATAAGCTTAATATGTTCTAAAATTACTCTAGAGATTATTGACAAAACCCTATTTTTATGATATCTTATCCCTTCGGTTGATTCAGTCGCATTCGTCCCTTCCACCCCCCACGCACGAGGCATTCTCATGAAGCGTTCATTCGACAACCAGTCCTTCGCCCGCTCGGACGAGCACGCCAATCGCATCCGCCGCCGCATCCACGGCGCGGTCATCGCGAAGCTCCGCCCGCACATGGAGAAGATCGACCCGAACTGGAGGTGCTGCAAGCTCGGCTTCGAGCAACTGCCCTTCGACGAGAAGGACCACGACCGCAAGGTGCCGAGCGACGGCCGCCTCGATCTGAGCCTGAAGTTCGCCTACGCGTTCTTCAACGGCCCCGCCCAGGGCGACGTCGACCTGATGGACGTGATCGAGACGCTCATCCCCGAGCCGCTCGTCGCCCTCCTCCGGGTCTTCGACGCCTACGAGGACTGGCACATCTCGTTCACGAACCCCAAGCACCAGATCCAGCTGATCCCGGGTCGCGTGCTCATCGGGTTCGAGAACTGCATGGACGGCTACGTGAAGAGCGTGGACGGCGAGCAGTTCACGGTCGAGATCCTCGGAATGCTGGAGACCACCTTCGGCGGCACGGGCGAGGCGTACGAGTACACGCTCGACCAGCTCAAGAAGGAGCTCAAGGACGACGGCATGAACTGCCAGGCCGTGTCGGTGAGCTACTTCCCGTTCCTCGTCGGGGACGGCAAGAAGATGGAGACGCCGGTCGAGCTCATGCAGCACCGCGAGGAGCAGGCGGAGATCAACCGCGCCGAGATGGAGCGCCGAGATGCTGAGCGGGAGGCCATGAAGCCCAAGCGCGAGGTCGACCCCGAGCTGGAGGCACGTCTCGCCGCCCAGGCCGAAGTCGCCCGCGAGCTCGCCCCCCACCTGCCGACGTTCAACTAGAGCGTCGGTCGCCGCACCCTGAGAATCGCATCCCGCGAGTCTCTCTCGGGGTGCGGTTTTCAGTTTAAATGGAACTCCCAGTGATGCCTCAACCGATGAGAGGAATAAAAACGTTAGCGGCGTTAGGTGGGGAGAAAGGACCAGAATCCGAATTAGAGCACAAGATAGATATGTTAGCCAAGAAAGCGCACCTCGACGATTATCTTGTGTATGCAAGTGGAATCGTCTTCTGGCTCATAAATGTCAACCGATGAGAGGGTATAAATTCCGGACGAGATGTATATTTTTGTAGTTGTTGTCTTGTGACTTTTTTTAAATTAGTTTATTTCGCGATACCAGACAATGAACGCTATATATAAGCCATCCATCATCAAACTGGGACACATTTTACTACCTCAAGTCTCCATCGCTATTGTTGCATATAGATGCGTATCAGACCCTAAACAATCCTTTGAATATTGCTCGATAGCTTGCTTCCAACTCGCTTCTACCCCATGGGTTAGCCTCTCCACAGAGAGAAAAGCATCCGATAGAGACACTGAAAAACCAAAACCGCTTAATGAGATGCAGTCTACGGGTAGTTTTATCCTTTTACCCAATGGATTTATAACTATATACTCCGCTGTGACATTTGCTCCAGCGATAAGGATGTGGCTTTTAATGCGATTATTCATCAAATCTTCGTTAGATACTTCAATCCACGTAACCGTTCCCCAAGGCGCTAAAGAACTATTATCCGTTGCATATTCGCCCTTCAAATGCTGATGAGCATTTCTAAGTTTATTAAAATCTTTGGTCGTTCTTAGAAAAGTTTTGATGATTGGTCCCTTGCTCATGCCTGGCATATGGTCTATAAGCTCCCTAATTCGATTAATATTATCAACCATCGACCAGGCATCTAAAAAGATATGAGCAAAAGCGTAAGGCGTAGACGCCTCATCCTCTCCATGCAGAGTCGTTAGAGTGCTTGATATACGGTTATAAGCTACCTCAAACATTTGCACAGAATAACGGATACCATCTATAAATAACCTCTGGTTATTCTTTAAATTAGCCGGTATACGAAGCAGACTGGAGTCAGGAGGAATAAGCATAAATAATTATTTTATTGAAGCGTGCGTTTTCTTTTCTTCAAGCCATGCACCTGTCCCAATAAAACTAAGAAACGCGACCGTATCGTAAAAGACTGTAATGCAAATCCAATGCTCTGAATTAACCGATTTTGCCATTCCACAAAAAAATACTGGCCAATTGCTCATATTCCAATCCGTCTTGCTCATCACGCCAAACATCGGCTTGAATCTTGGGTCTATATCTAGCATCGGTGTATTAGCAAAAAACGTCTGCACTTCGTTAACAGACGGGATCGGCAGATTATACTTTTCCTGAAATACGCCTCTTACGACTAAATCGACGTATGCTCTTGCACGCATCCAATCTTCTTCAGGCACATGGATTTGCGTCATTGAACTAGGCAAGTGAATCCCGCTCGGTAAGCAATTTATTAAATCCATCCTACTATAATGAGATTCAAACTGACGCTTAAACGTTCCGTTCTCCACGGAATCTTTTACTTTGCCCATCATTACTTTTTCAGCCGCTTCGGACTTGTCAAAAGCAAGTGCAGCAAGCCACATCCTCATCCAACTATCATCTTTTGACTTGATTTGATTACAAGCATGACATGTAAAAATAATAATCGGCTTCTTATACGGAAAAGCATCGTGAATAAACCAACCTTTTGGCACCACATGCTCTTTACTGCTGAGCAACTGACCATCTTTTAAGCAATACGGACAAATTCCTACTTTGGTTTTTTTCATAATTTTTGTAGTCTAGCATCGAGAAATACACCCCAACTTAATATTGTACCTGTTGCTCTCTAGCCCCTTCAACCTTTAGCGACACGGCCGCTCTTCTCCCAAGATCATCCGTACGCGAAACGTCGGAATTCGAAAAAAATGTCAACCACGTGTCAACCGTATGGCAAACTTGAAACACGGCATCCGTGATCGCAAATCGGCTATTGTTACTTTGTGCAATAAGATCAAGGTGAAATACAAAAACACCTCTCAATCGAGAAGTGTTTTTGTTGGAGCGGGTAAGGGGAGTCGAACCCCTATCTCTACCTTGGCAAGGTAGCATAATAGCCGCTATACGATACCCGCGTGGTGGGCGTGGATGGAGTCGAACCATCGACCTTTACATTATCAGTGTAACGCTCTAACCAACTGAGCTACACGCCCGTGTAGGACGCGCGGATTCGGCGAATAGCTTTTGGCTCTTTCTCCAAATCTGCGCGTCCTACCTTGCTAATTTGCCCCGGAACAATAACGAATTCTCTCAATCTTTGCAAGAGGTGACTGGTTTAATCGAATCTCTCTTGGTGAATACGCTTTTTATCAACCCCGGCTTGCTCAAGAATAACGCGGATCGAATCCATGAAGGGATTGGGTCCACACATGAAAAATTGCCCCGTGGCGGCTGTTTCGGCTAAAAGAGGGGCTAGCATGGCCGCATCCACCCGTCCCGTCTTCCCCGTCCAACCCGGAGGCTTCTCCCCTGTCAGGGTCGCAAGCATGGTCATGGGGCCATAGGCGCGTTCTAAATCGTCAAATTCTTCTAGATAGGCGCTGTCTTCGCAGTAGCGATTGGAATAGACCAAGCGCATTGGGGCAGACATTTTTTGATGGACCATTTCGCGCATCATGCTGCGGAAGGGAGTGATACCGATACCGCCGGCGATAAAGACGATCGGGGTCGTGACTTCGTTTGGGAGCACAAAGACACCAAACGGTCCTTGGAGCGCAACAACATCATCGATGCGTAGCTTCGAAGCACGCTTCGTGAAATCTTTCTCTATCTTTATCCCCAACTCTAATGGACAGGTATCAGAGGGAGCTGTGGCAATTGAGAAGGCTGCCTTCCAGGTCGTCCCGTCTTCGTTTAGCAGATGAAGATACACCCACTGTCCAGCTTTAAACACCAACTTCGACTCCCCTTCGGTGGGAACAAGCCGAAGCGTGTAGATCTCGGGAGTTTCCCAGACGATTTCTTGCACGCGGAATTTACGTAGACGTAGGACCTCGGGAATGGCGGACATAATCGTGAAATATTAGACGCGACTTCTCATGACCTTAAAAGGTGATAGAAGACTTAAGACGGCACTTCTCGTGTGATGCTCGAGCGACGATCCATGAAATAAACAGTTTCCGTCTTTATAGACAAGTTCTTTTTCACGGCTTCTATCACATGAGGCAGGATAGGCATCGGCTCCAAGTCATTCATATGCACTTCCCACTCAGATAGGGTCAGCCACTGAGCTTTTGAACCCGCCTCAGTTTGGAGCTCGCCACCCGCAACTTCTCCATCAAACACCCAATAAACGGAGTGGGTTCCTTGTTTCCACGTCTGAGTTAATGCCAATCGTATACCGGTTAATCGTACATCGAAACCCGATTCTTCTTTCGCTTCCCGTTTAGCCGCTTCTATAGGGGTTTCTTTGGGGTCGACATGACCAGCTGGAATATTGAGACGGATCCCTTCTTTGCGATGTTCATCGAGCAAGAGGTACTTACCGTCTTTTTGGATGAGAACACCGACAACAAGCCGAGTTGTTGGGATCCTACCGGAAAAAGCTCTGAATCTTAATCGCCAGCGCTCAAAAAAAGTGAGCATGGCGATTAAGCATGGTCAGTCTTATACGCTTCCATAGCTTTTGCAATCGCTTCCTTGGTTTCATCCATGGACTTGAAGCCTTCGATCACGATCTTGTCGTATTTCGCTTTTTCGAGCTTCTTGTATTCCTTGAAGTAGATCAAAAATTCTTCGCGGACGTGCGCTGGCAGATCTTCAATGGTCTGAATCTCTTCAAAACGAGGGTCAACCTTGGAGACGGGAACCGCGATAATCTTGTCGTCCGCACCGTCTTGGTCGGATGTACGGAGAAGACCGATGGCACGCGCTTTCACGACACAGCCTGGAAAGGTGTTGTGCGTCAGCAAAAGACAGACATCCAAGGCGTCGCCGTCGCCGGAATGCGTTTGCGGAACAAAGCCGTAATCAAAGGGGTAGAATGTTGGCTGGTGAAGAACGCGGTCGAGCTTAAAATACCCACCTTGTTCATCGTATTCGATTTTATTAGAGGTTCCCTTAACGACTTCAACCACGACGTTAAATGCGTCTGGTGTGCCACAAGGAACTTCGTGATAGAGATTGATACCTTTCATAGTGACGTGAGCTTAACAAAGCCCCGATCGTCGGGCAAGATGGCAAAGATATGCCTGTCCCCCTCCCCCCAAATGGAATTCTCGCCTATAAAGGCCATGCCTTGCTCGAAATGTATGAATATGAACAGACCCTGTATGACGGTTCAAAAGCGATTTTTGAAACCGTTGTGCGTCCTGATGGTGCGTCAGTCTTAGCGTTCATCGATCGAGATACTGCCCTCATCACCCATCAAGAACAGCCGCATAAAACTCAAGCATTTTGGGCGCTACCCGGAGGAAGAGTTGATGATGGCGAGACCAGCGCGGGAGCGGCGCTACGGGAACTCAAAGAAGAAACGGGCTACCATGCCGCCAACCTTTTGCATTGGTACTCAAAGCCATGGAATGGACTCGTGCAATATGAAGAGAGCCTTTATCTTGCCAAGCATTTATCCCTCACAATGGACGGGATGCATCTAGACGCTGGGGAGCGTATCAAGGTTGTAAAAATCTCTTGGCAGGAACTTGTGCAGTTATGTTTGAAGCTAGAACTTCGTGGGCCCCTTCTTGCAAATTGTATTCTCGCGATGGAATTTGATCCGGAGACACGCGCGCGCAAAGACGAGTTTTTGCAAGGGGTGTGATACCATAGGGCGGTATGCGTCGTTCTTTTGGCATTTTGTTATGGATCTTACTTGGAGCTTTCGCTTCAGCGATTGGGATTGGCCTCGTGCTACATGTTTCAAATACGGATCGTAAGCAATTAGCACAAGAGCTGGTAGTAGCAAAAAATCAGTTAGCAAGCCTTCAAGCTCAGCAATCTTCCCTAACACAAGAAAGCAACCAGCGCCTAGCAGAGGCCGCCCAACAAGTGGCTGACCTACAGAGACAGTTGCAAGCACTCTCCACTCTACAATCACAATTTAAAACGGCGACACGACTCGTGGTACCAGCTCCGGCACAATTACGCCGTTGGTCTGAATATGCGTCTGTCGCGATGGGAGTGTCGTTGCGCGTTCCGCCCGGCATGCAAACACAGAGCAGTGATGACGGATTATTTGTAAGCATCCGGCGCTTAGTGAAAGGCGTCCCCATTGAAGAGCAATGGTTTGCCCTCGCCCCTTATCGACAAGAACGAGAACAGGATATCCGGTCTCGCCTTACGAATACCACGAATGTGAGTTACGCGCTCGGAACTCGCTTACTTGCAGGTGTACGAGGAACGCTGTTAGATGGTTCACAAACGCTTTACCTTTTATCCGTCCAGGAAAATGCGTCCACGACCCATCTCCTATGGAGCAAGACAACGGATGGAGTGAATGAACGTATGATTTTGGATACGCTTGCGACGCTATCGTTTCGATGATAGATAGATCATTCTTCCTCGGCGTATGACCCCATCCTCGATGCTCTTGAAATGGTACGACAAACATGGGCGAGACTTGCCTTGGCGTAAGACCAGGAATGCGTACCCTATTTTGGTAAGTGAGGTAATGCTGCAACAAACGCAGGTGTCGCGTGTCATATTATATTTTCATCGCTGGTTGGAGCGATTCCCTTCTTGGAGCGAATTGGCGCGCGCAACGAATGCAGACGTCATCGCACAATGGTCTGGGCTTGGCTACAATCGACGAGGACTAATGCTGCGTGATATTGCGCGACGTATCATCGAAGATGGCGAACCTTCCACAGAGGAAGGATGGCGTGCACTAAAGGGTATTGGTCCATATACCGCCGCGGCCATCGCCTCTTTTTCGCTCCATAAACGAACCCTTCCCATTGATACAAATATTCGACGAGTAGGAGCGCGACTCTTGCTCGGAATCCCCTTTCCTAGCTTGAAAGATGATGAACGGATCCGTCTGGCTGCGGAGGGATTTCTGCCTCACAAAGGGCGATTCTACGATATCCCTCAAGCCATGTTCGATTTGGCGACGTTCGTTTGCGCCAAAACTCCGTCATGCGCTCTCTGCCCTATGAAATCTGTTTGTCCGAGCGCTCATCTTTTTCTCTCGGGGCAAGTCATAATCCCGAAGCGGAGCATCAAAAAGGCTTTTGAAACAAAGCATCGAGACAAGCCCTATCCAGATAGAATTTATCGCGGAAGAATTTTAAAGCTTACACAAGAAATGCGAGCCGTCTCTCTCAAAGAGATCGGCTCGCATATCGATGCAACATTTCATGAAGAAGACGACGGCGCCTGGCTGCTACGCATCATAGACCGCATGGAGAAGGATCAGCTTATTGAACGACAGGGGGACGTCATCAGTGTTTGCAAAAAATAATATTTTATTTTACGCGGAAAAAATACTGCGCTTGTACGCTTCAAGGTTTTCAAGGGCGATGCCTGTGCCTTTTGCTACGCAGAGCTGAGGATGGTCGGCGACAAAGGCGGGAACGCCTGTTGCTTCTGCAAAGAGACGTTCGAGGTTGCGGAGTTGTGCCGTACCTCCTGAAAGCATCATGCCTTTTTGCATGACGTCGGCAGACAGTTCGGGAGGAGTGGCGCGCAACACATCCTTGATGGCTTCGACAATGCCCTGCAGCTCATGCTGGATAGCATCTGTGACATCGTCACTTGTCACCGTCACGATGCGTGGCAAGCCACTCACCATGTCACGACCCTTTACCTCCATTTCTAATTTTTCTTCAAGATAAAGGGCGGATCCGATCCTGATCTTAATTTCTTCCGCGGTGCGCTCCCCTACCGCCAAACTATATTTTCGTCGGACATGTTCCTGGATCGCCGCATCGAGTTTGTTGCCCCCAATACGCACAGAGGCAGATGAAACGATGCCACCCAAAGAAATAACGGCGATTTCGGATGTTCCCCCGCCGATATCAATAATCATGTGGCCAGACGCAGAACCGATCGGAATATCAGCTCCAATAGCCGCCACAACCGGTTCTTTAATGATATAGGCAGCCTTGGCACCTGCAGAGAGCGTGGCATCAATCACGGCGCGACGCTCTGTCGAAGTGATTCCACCCGGAACGGCGACCATGACCTCGGGACGGAATAAGCGGACGCCACCGAGCGCCTTATTGATAAAGTAACGCAGCATGGCTTCTGTCGTGCGATAATCTGCGATGACCCCATCCTTAAGAGGACGTTTTGCCACAATACTTTCTGGGGTTCGTCCTAACATTTCTTTCGCTTCTTTGCCAACCGCCATGACTTTTTTATCGGCGACAGAAATTGCGACCACGGATGGCTCGTGGATAATGATGCCTTTCTTAGGAATATAGACGAGAACAGTGGTTGTACCGAGGTCAATGCCGATTTTTTTACCAAACATATATGAGCTAGCAAGCAAACGGGATTCAGAATCTACTTCTCGCTTCGTATCTGGACGAGCCGATCCGTGCTGAGATCGAAGGTGGCACGATAGCGGTCATCACCAAAGTCCGCAGGCGCTTCCGGAGGTGAGGCGGCTACAAGCTTCTTACCCAACAAGAGATCAAGCGTCAAACGATGATGAGAGCCTGGTTGTTTTTGTAGCTGAAGTTGGTATTCCCCTTTTGAGATAAGCGGGTCGGAAACGCGCGCGGGTAAGCGATAGGTGAAGGTTAACTCACGCGTTTGACCAGGTTCTATGGACCAAAAAGCCCCAAACACGGTTTTCCCTAAGTCTTTCATCACATCTACTTGCCCGGGGATGATTCGACCTCCCGTTTGGTTTAGGTCTTTCGCCATCGCCCCTTCACTGGAAATGAGCTCGCTCCCTTCTGGTACGTAGATACGCACGTAATCACGATAGCGCGTGTAGCGCCAGGTGATGGCACGATTGGTATTTGTATAGATGAGGCGAACGGTTGCAATCGGAGCGGCGGGATTTTTTGCGTCCATCTTATATTCAATGCGCTTGTCCATGACACCGTCCGTTTTGAGAGCGGCTAGATTCGCATCTACGACCCAGAGCTCATCTTGCGTGGGCGTTAGGGTACGCCCACTCCAATTATACGCATCAAAAGCCCGTTGCAAGGAAGGATCCTGCATCACGATCATTAAGTCCTTGGTTTTTAAGGATTTTATTCCTACATCAAAGAGCTCGACCCAACGACGCACAGGCGCATTGGAAAGACGTGTGAATAATTCCATGCCGAGCTTAGATACAATTTGTTTACGTTCTTCAACGGGAATTCCTTGTTTTGCGAACCCAATCTCTACCGCGTATTGCAACTCATCAAAAAAGGCATCAGGCGTAAACGTTGTTCCATCGATCGTGATAGGACCCGTGAAACGTAGTAATGACGTGAATATCTCCGGACCTAAAAAAATGACTCCATCTGGCGTCGGGCTTGTGGGTGATGGAACTGTTTCTGCGACCCAGTTGTGGTCGGTAAATAATTTGGAGATACGCGCGGCCGCTTGAGGGACGTCGGGCGACCAGTTGCTGTCTCGCAAATACCACGCATTCACATTTAATTCACGGCGCAAGATCTCAGGTGGAGCTCCTAAGAGCGTTGAGCTTGCCATCCGGTCATAGGCATAGACGTCTTGGAACGCCTGCGCAGTTATCTCGCCACTATCGAAGCGCATCACACCCATGGTTCCCATAAACCCACCGGTTGGACGTAGCTCGTCTGCATTTTGCAAGACAACGACGTACGTTTTTGGCTGAGGGTAGCCGACCATGGGGAGAAGAAGTCCAAGCAGATCAACACCAACCTCTGAACGCTCACGATATGCTTGGAGCGTTTTTGTGAGTGGCTCCATGGCCTTACGAACGGGGGGCAACATGCGATCCTGAGGAATTTGGTTCCAAGCATCGAGCGCGATCATGGCTTTTTCGCGTGCCGAACGAATCTCTGGTAAGGCTTGATCTAAGCGCGCAAGGATCGTGCGTTTTTCTTCACGGGTTAAATCACGAAATGACCGATGATCACCTATCCCTGCTTCGAGGCCAGGCACGCGGCTCACCGCATCAAAGGCTTCGCTGATGCGGGTAATAGCTGTGAGGAGTTGTTCGGCCGCATCTAATCCCACCGATCCTGCTTGGAGTGCGCGATCGAATGCCGCCACTTGTACACGAACCCAAGGCACGACGCGCCACGGCCCGAGCCATTGGATAGACGTGCGAGCGGCATCGACTTCTGCACGAGCGGATTGCAGAGAGCGTGTCGCGTCAGAAAACGCGTTGGCAGACATGTAAGCATACGCCTGTTCGAGATTGGCTTTGACGGCTTTTCCATGGAGGGCGGCCGAAATACCTGCGTAGGCCAGAGGAGCGAATACGATACATCCGAGAATAACAAATCCTCCTAACACCCACGGCCAGCGACGCTTTTTTGGGACGGGAACCTCGTCTTTTTTCATCACTTCCTCTGGCTGCGTGGTTGGAAGAGGGGTAGGTGTTTCAGGATCTATCAAGTTCGGAGTGCTCATGTGGTCATTGTGCCTGTACACATAGCTTTTCACAAACTGTGGAAAAAATGGTCGACACCCCCTACTTTGACAGAAATAAAAAAATATGAGACAACCTGTCCCGGCTCGCTTTATAGTGAGGCGAGGAAAACCCAGGGAGAAATCCATGGAACCACGGAAAAACGCAGGACTGGAGCGCGCAGGGATGCTCCAACGACGTCTTCCGTGGAAATGCGATGGCATTTACCAGGAAGACTTCGAGGTTACTGAATCTCGCGCCCTGTATCCCGAGGCGCTGAGTCTCTTTACCCATGGCTTACGTGATGCTTTTCATCAAGGAT
>JBPOJM010000022.1:0-11737 GCA_052033585.1 Patescibacteria group bacterium
CGACGACCAGGTTTGGCACCTCGATGTCGGCCCATCGCATCCTGGGGCTGGAGAAGGTCCCAAGGGTTAGGCTGTTCGCCTATTAAAGCGGTACGCGAGCTGGGTTCAGAACGTCGTGAGACAGTTCGGTCTCCTGTCTACTGCGCGCGTGGAACATTGCGAGAACGATTCCTTAGTACGAGAGGACCGGGAATCACGAACCTCTAGTGTGCCTGCTGTTCTACCAAGAGCATCGCAGGGTAGCTACGTTCGGCACGGATAAACGCTGAAAGCATCTAAGCGTGAAGCCGTTCTCAAGATTAATGTTCGTCATAGGACCCTCCGAGACGAGGAGGTTGATAGGTGGTAGGTGTACAAGTCGCGAGACTTTGAGCCGAGCCATACTAATAGTCCAATGCTTCGGCCTTCCGGCTGTAAATTGTTCGTCGCAAGACCAACAACTACGGATGGTGGCTAAGCAATTCATGTGCGTGCGTGCAAATAGCAAGCAAGCCATGTCATATACGCATGGTATATTGATTCGAAAAAAACACAGGTTTGTGCCTTCGACTTATTTATCTGTAAAAACAGATGAATAGGCCGGTGGCCCAAGCGGTGGGGAAACACCCGTTCTCATCCCGAACACGGAAGTTAAGCCCACCAGCAGCGATGGTACTTGGACCCAACCCGGTCCTGGAAGAGTAGCCCGCTGCCGGACAGAACAGCTCACGAGAAATCGTGGGCTTTTGTGTTTCTAGAGCGTTCTTCTATTTTTAGTGCCCACCAGTGCACACTTTTTTTCTACCTTGGCGAAAAAACTCTCCAGAGAGGAGAGCTGCTTGCCGAAGAGCTTGGCTAAGGCTGAGGTACTAACAGTTTTGGCTTGGTTCAATATTGATCGAATTCATGTCACCGTCCCAACTAAAACACATCGCCCCACGAACCGTAGAGCGACATGCGCGATGATCGTGGGGTTGATAGAAGTAGATTGTGATTGGCGGGGTTCAGAGTTCGGGGCGCTCTCCGAACATGATGTTCTCGATGGGAGAGCCGACGCGGAGCGTGCCGAGGCTCGCATGAATGAGGTTGGCACCGAAGAGGGCGGCGTTGCCATGGCGGTGGATGCGGGCGAGCGTACGGAGCGGCTCCTTGCTCACGCGCGCACCTGTTCGCTGGTCGGTCTGGGTGATCGGGCACCGTTCACAGGGCTTCACGCCGTAGAAGAGAACGCCTTTCACCGTGAACTGGTTCCAGCACTCCTCCTCCCATGCCTCGTCGACACCGTTCACCACAATGTTCGGTCTGAACCGCTCCATCGAGATCGGGTCGTGTCCGGTGGGGAGGTTGGCGTTGAGCTCGGCGAGAGAACGCTCCGTTGCGAGCAGGAGCGGGTAGCCATCGGCGAAGCCGACCTGTGCGGTGATCCCTTCAGGCCGTCGGTTGGGAGTGCGAACGTGTATCTCCGGCATCCGGACGAGCCGAACGGACTTGTGGAGGTGGGTCGAGAAGAAGTCACCGGCCGCCTGTCCTTGATCCGTGCCGACGCCGATGTGCTTCCACACGGTGATGGGCGTGGTACTCTCACCTTCCCAGATCGAGCGAGGCACGGTGACGCGCATGCGCTCGTCGCCCTCGACTTCGATCACGAGACCCTCCTGCGTGAGGTGGGGGACGACCTGTGCGAGTTCGGGGCACTCACGCTGAGTCACGAACCTACCCGTCTCGTCCACGACCATCCAGCGACGGTCGTAGCGGATGCCGCGCTCGTCGAGCTCGGCTACGTCGAGCGAAGTCGCCCGACAGGACTTGATGAAATGAACGAACAGACCGCTAACAACGCGCATGGCTTAGCCTCCTTATGTGCGTGTAGCCGAACCTTACCACATGAATCGACTAAGTAAACTGTTAGGTCTGCCAAGACAGAAATCACCCAATGATAGAGGTGTTTCATCGCTTTTTAAGCCAGATATCGTAGATAGAGGGCACTGCTTAAAATGACAACACCCCGACCGCAGGCGACGAGAATGTTGTCGCGATGTGATCGGGGCTTTTTCGATAGGGCGCCTTCTCCGAGCGTGGCTGGATGTTTATCTTACTCATGCAATAAAAATATTCGTGATAAGAACATAGCGAAAAGGTAGGAGAGGTCGGTTTTGACCTTGTCTACGAAGCTCTGTTAGGTCACTGTACGCATAGACTATAAATCCAAACGAAGTATGCCTAACGATATTAAGCCATTTTTTGAATCTACGCTTGCACAAGAGGCGCGTCTTCCGGGTTCCGATATTACACATCCTGTAGGCGCAAGGGTTGTCATGATAGCGGAGCTTGCTACAAAACGGTTTGGCACCATTCTTTTCACGACGCCTAACGCTACGGACGCTTTTCTTTATGAAGCTAAAGAGCTTGTCGACAAGTGTGAGTATCTTGTAAACAAATTGGATAAAGAGTCGCCTAAGTACACAGTCTGGTCAGCTTTAAGCTCTATCCCTGGTATGACTGCCGAAAGAGCGCTAAGAGAAGACCCCTCCGCAAGGAAACTGAGACATGCTAATGACGATCTATTTTATAGACTCATCGTTAAAGCAGGTGAGCTTTTATTTGTTTTGATCGCAGGCGTTGAAGCAATGGTGAATGCTGGGATTCCCCCGGACTATGCCCACCAACTCACGAATAAAAAAGGAGAGGTAGTAGTCATAGACAGAGCCACCTTCGAAATGAATACTAGGCTCGAAGAAAAACTCGCCATCCTTGCCGTTCAAAAAGGTCTTCCGCCACCGAAGCAGCAAAAGTGGTGGTCGCAATTCAAAGAGATTCTTGGCCTCCGCAACGATATCGTGCATCTAAAAACTAAAGGAGAAGTGTTTAAAACCCATAACGCGGTTTATACTGAGCTGATTGACCTAGACTTCAAAAGCGCTCTTCGCACCATCCGAGAGGTTATTTCTTATTTTTCTTAGGATAGACGCAAAAGCGTACGGCACAGAGCACGCTATAGTGATAGTGTAAAAATATAGGCCTTGAAAGCAGACACCGAATCAAAAAGCAGACAAAGACAATTTTCGCCCACTCTTACCCCCTTCAGTTAATGCGCGACCGATATGAATGAGTAAATTTCTGCGTGGGCACCAGTGCCCACTTAGTGCCCAAGAAGTCCTAAACCAACCGTTTCTACTAAGAATAATGATGACTAAAGATGAATCGACAACTTGGCTAACTGTAAGCAATATATCCTGTTTTTTGCTTCGTTGAGCCAAAACTCACCTTCTCAATTTGGCGAAGAGTAGCCCGCTGCCGGACTGAACAGCTCAGCTTAATCGCTGAGCTTTTGTGTTTCTGGAGTATCCTTCTATTTTTTCAGTGCCCACCAGTGCACACTTTTTTCTACTTCTCCATTTTCTGTCCACCCCTCCCTAGCTTATTTCCCCTCGGATTCCAAAAGAGTAAACCGTTCAACCGATCCTGAAGGAGTTTTATACTCTTTCCAGTCAGCAAATCCATCCGCGATGAGAGCGTCGATAACGACTTCAGGATCAGGATTTTGACCAAGTCTTTGCCGCAAGATTTCTTCAGGATTCAGTACCAGTCTTACCCCGCCAACCATTTTGACTTCAGCCAGCAGAATCCTTTTAGCTTTGGTGAGTGTTTCTGGAGAAATATCTTGGGGTTCAAGCACATCTCGTTCGTCGAGCGGAAGAGCAACAGGAGCCGCAGGCGGCGCATCGATCGAGTTAGGATCGATAAGGAGTTCAACGGTATAAACAGTTTTTCCTTCTGCGTTGAGAGCTTTGCCGTGTGCCGTCGGCATGGCAATGTGCAACCACCCATATCCCTGCATCGTGTTCGCGAGGGTCTCTAGATAGGACGCATGTGTATCAGGATCGAGGACGCTTTTTGAACCGACAAGGGGGAAATGATCAAGTTTAGTATAGGGGGTGTGTCTCATTTTAGGTTCTAAGCCCGCAGCGATAAGGTGCGGGAGCGCATCACGAAAGAGGGCGTTAAGAGCGTGTACCACACGGATGCGTTTTCCTTGTGCATCGGGCGTGGTATTTTCATACAAAAATCGATACAGAAATCTCCGTCGTTGAAATTCTTCATGCATCTCTTTTTCGTGAACCGTGGCGCTTTCTGGAGTTTCAAATGAGGACATACAGGTAATCGAAATAAGAAAAAGGATAACAGAAGAGCGTCTAAACGTCATTCCTCTTCCGCACTCGCAGAGAATGACAAAGGAGTAGGGGACGGGTGAGTCATCCAGAGGGGGGTGCGATCGTAATCAGATTGCCGATCATGGGTATGGTATCAATACTGAAGCCACCAAGGAGATCGTAAGAATTTTTAGCTAAAGTAAGAGAAATAATTGCATTTCACCGTTCTGGAGCGTTCTGTTTTTCATGAAAAATTGCTAAGATTAGCTTCTTCGTATGAAACTCCTCTCCCTAAACGTCTGGGGCGCCCGAGCGGGACTCAGTGAACTCCTTGCCTTTTTTAAAGAGCGGCAGAATATTGATATATTCTGCCTTCAAGAAGTCTGGAACGGAGGCGAACACACACGCCATGGAGTAGCGGCCGGGCAGAGGATGGGGAAGGTAGAGATGCAGCTCTTAACCAAGCTTGGAGAGGTATTGCCGAATCATGTTGCCTATTTCCGACCTAATTACTTCGATTTCTTCGGCCTCGCCATGTTTGTTAAAAAAACAATCCCTGTGATCACAGAAGGAGATCACCCAATCTATCGTGAGCGTGGATACGTGGCTCCCAACGACATTGCCGATCACGCCCGCCAACTTCAATACGTCACCATCCAAACCGCTGATGGTTTAAGAACGATCATCAATCTTCACGGTGCCTGGCAACCCGGCGGGAAAGGGGACACCGAAGCACGTCTCATCCAATCACAAGCTATTATTCATTGCGCCAAGCAGGTAGGTTATCCCACCATCATCATGGGCGATTTCAATCTCCTTCCCGATTCAAAAAGTATGGCGCTCATCGAATCCGCTGGCTTTCATAACCTGATCCGGGAGCATGGCGTGACCTCTACGAGAACGAGTTTATATACCAAACCCGTCCGCTTCGCTGATTACACATTCGTAAGCCCAGAGATCAGCGTGAAAGAGTTCAAAATACTGCCGGAAGAAGTCTCGGATCATCATGCGATGTATTTAGAAGTCGAGTAGCTGATGAAGGCAAGAACGTTCTTGCGCCTTAATAGAGATATTTTATCAATATCTTGGCATTTCGCTGTTTTCAGTCTAGGGTATTCTCTAGGAGGAGATCATGAGCAGCGATGGAAGGAGTCTGCTATGGCTCGACGATGATGAGTGGACATTGGGGGAGTATCGACTCGTACTCGGCAACGTAGGGCTTGATGTTGAATTTTGCACTACCGTTGATGAAGCGGTCGCGCGGTTCAGATATCGTCCTTACGATCTGGTAATTTGGGATAACATGATTCCGTCAGGAAGAGACATCGAGCTGCCTCCGCCTCATCGTAAAGACACAGAGGTATATGGAGGAATCGCCTTTTACGAGTGGGTTTTAACAAGAAACCCTAAGCAGGTGACGGTGCTCTATACGCACCTGAGATCAGTTGTACCAGACTATCTTCGTCCGGACCGACGTCGTTATGCCTTCTGGAAAGGGGAGTATGATCCAAGAGCCTTTGCGGAAGTCGTAATATCTCTTTTGCTTTAAATAAGGGTGGCCTACGCTTGGGAGGGCGTATGGTTACCCTCTTGTTCCCCAGTCTTTATCTCGTATAAAGCGTGAGGAATAAGTACAGAGCAATATTCCAAAAAAGTGAGGTCATCTGCTATCATGCGGCCATGAACCATTTGCATACGGAGGAGGGATTTGAGAAGCGTGTGGCAGAACTCAATAATGCCGCCGCCCTGAGCCGCTTCAAGCGCCTCCATGATGGGTATAAAACGAGTTTTTTGCCAAATTTGATTGGTGCTTTTTTGGTACATGGGGGCGCGCTTGTGTATGGGCGTAGGCCATCATATGGAAAATTCCGTGCCATCGAAGTGATTGCTCGTGTTCCTTACCATGCCTGGCAAGCCGTGGGATTCGTCTTCATGACACTGTTTTATACCAACGAAAAACGCGCCCTTGCCCTTGCCAAAACCGCCGAATTTGCCCGTATTGCACAAGATAATGAAACAATGCATGTGGTGGTCATTTCAACGCTCGCCAAACAAGAAGGGCAAGCAGGGCTCATACGGGGCACAGTTATCCCCGTCATATTCGCGTTTTTCTATTTTTTCTCCTCTGTCCTCTTGTATCTTGTATGTAAGCGCTGGTCCTTTGAATTAAATTACGTATTTGAGCAGCACGCCTTTGATCAGTATCAGCAGTTTTTGGACGAACACGAACAAGAATTAAAGAAGAAAACCGTTCAGAGCGAATTCTTGTCTTGGTACGGCCGCCATCCTGCCAACCAATATGAGTTTTTTGTATCCGTTCGCAATGATGAAATCATTCATCGAAATAATTCTATTGAGGCAATTTACCAAAGTGTGTAGCCCACAAAAACTTGTTGTGTCAAGAAGATATGCTATGATCCTCTACAGGAGGTATCGCCATGTCTCATGCGGAACCGAAGCAGTCTCCGCTGCAGGGGGTATATGATCCTGATGATCCGTTTAGTCTAGAGTACGGCCGTGGCGGTGAAGTCGGCCCGGTGGTTAAACAGATATTTCCTGATGTTAAGCCGGGTCTCCCCCTCACCGGCAGTGTCTTCGATGATGTTGACCTGGGATATGCTCCCTTCCTCTATTGATGAGATTAAAACAGTTCTTTATCCAAGTGTGACAAGCAGGTAGACTCCAGCTCAGAGGATCGTCTTTTGAAGTCATGTAGACGCCTGCAAAATTCTCTTACCGTTTCCTTAAACGGTACCCTCTTTTTCTTCACGCATAACGCATGATGACGAGAAAGAAGGTCGATGCTTGCAATTATTGCTAATTTTGCTAAGATTCCCGCTCTGCTCGTCGTGAGCAGAGAGGAGAGTTTTCATGTCCGGATATAAAAAAAATCCCGCGATCATGGAGGGTGATGAGGGCGAGCCGTGTCATCAGATCGAGTATGACTACGCGCTCATGGAATGGATCAGTCATCAGCGCAAGGCCGCTCAGGCTCAGCGCAAACCGAGCCTCTGCTTTTTTCCGGACGTAAGTGCCGTGCAGGTCACGATCGAGCGCATGGGGGCGGGGATGGGATTGGCGCAGCCGACCATCGATCTCGCGATCGAACGCTTGAATGTGTACGCAATCCTGTCTCGGCAGGAAGACGGATGGGAGAGGACTAAACGTACGCGTATAAAGCACCGTCAATGCGCGCAAGATAATCCAGAGCTCTGGCAGGCGAGCGATCTCCTGGTGATGGCGTACATTATGGATCATCAAGCACGACGAAAAGACGCTCTCGAGTTCGGCAGCAGCCTCAACGCCGATGACCGGAAGGGTCTCAACTGATCATTGCGCACATTCTTTTTTCTCGCAGGCCACTCCTCGAGATTACACATCACTCCCCATCGCCTGATGGGGAGTGATGTGTTTTTTGCGCTAATGAGTACACGCCGAAACGATAGGAATATTCGAGAAAACATCAAAAACATGTGGAAGGGTCTCATTCTTGTATTCAAAGAGTTACGTTCGCAAAAGTGCCAACGCCTCCTTCGCAAACAGCTTCACATCCGGCAAAAGGGGGAGGGTCTCAAGCTCGTCTTCCGTGTACCATCCGATCTTCATCGTCTCTCCTTCCATGGGTCACAGCTCATGGCTCGTCGCCCGCGCGTAGTAAATTGCATCTAGATGTTCATGGCCATCTCCAATCCGTTCATTCTGCATATGGATGGGGGAGATGAGATTTTGGACATGACGTTCATTCTCCATAAGCGGTGGATGCAACCGATGCAATTCAATCTCTAAGCCAGATTCCTCCCGCGCCTCTCGCCGAGCCGCTTCACACAACGACTCATTTGGATCCACATGCCCACCCACAGGGAGCCAGACCTCAAGCTTTTTATGCCAGTGCAGCAAGGTCTTATTCTGATAAACGATAAAGACGGCAACCGTAAAATGACGCTCCATACTATAGGAAAGTAGGGTAGTAGGCGAGGAGGAAAGTTGCAAGAAAAGCATGATTCCTTATTCCCGTCTCCAGGATCCAGGGTTGGCACACATAAAAAGGAGGCTATTTAGACGCGACGGCGGCGGAATTTGAGCAGATTTTCTAGCGGGAAAATCTGCGTACTCCTTTTTATGTGTGCCAACCCTGGATCTGCCCCCTCTCTCGTCAAAACCACCCCAATCCGCTAGGCTATGGAAGATATGAAGCGCAAGAAGATTGTCGTCATGGGGGGAGGAACGGGAACATTCACCGTTCTTAGCGGCCTCAAGCATTACCCCGTTGATCTCTCGGCCATTGTTTCGATTGCTGATAACGGCGGCTCCACAGGTATCCTGCGTGACGAGCTCGGCGTCTTGCCGCCTGGCGACACGCGCCAATGTCTGGTCGCTCTTTCCGCCGGTGATGATCTTTTACGGAGTTTGTTTAACTATCGTTTCGCGGAAGGCTCTCTCACGGGCCATAACTTTGGTAACCTGTTTTTATCCGCCCTAGAAAAAGTCACGGGCGACTCTCTCTCGGCTGTTCGCGAAGCGCATCGCATTTTAAATGTAAAAGGGCGCGTCATTCCGGTCGCCGCCAAGGCTACTCATCTTTTTGCCGAACTCGAAGATGGACAGGTTGTGGAAGGCGAGCACGCCATTGACGAACTCGAAGGTGAACGAGCCCCGATTGCACGCTGTTTTTTATCGCCTTCTGTACACGCCAATCAGGACGCTATCGATGCTATCGAGTCTGCAGACGCGATCATTTTAGGTCCCGGCGATCTCTATACGAGTCTTATGCCTATATTGCTTGTAGAAGGGATCCGTGAAGCCTTGGCACGCTCCTCGGCAAAGCGGTTCTACGTTTTAAATCTGGTGACAAAACACGGTGAGACAGACGGATACACGGCCAAGACATACATCGAAGTCCTGAAAAAAGCCCTCGCTCCCGCCGTCTTGGATACGGTCTTGGTCAATACGGAGCAACCCCCCGCCTCAATCCTGGCGCGCTATGAGAAAGCCGCAGAACGGCCGGTCATCGACGACCTCACCGATCAACGCTTAGAGATTTTGCGCACACCCTTACTCTCAAATGATATCCAGGAACCAAAGCCTGGCGATACTGTTAAGCGCAGTCTTTTACGTCACGACCCCATCAAATTAGCCGAAGCGATTCTTGGAGGGTTGAAATAAAAAACAGCGTGGCGGTATAACCCACGCTGTTTTTTATTTCTGTTATGGAAACCGATTGTCGACTAATCCGCGATCTTGATCGATCGACTGTACCGAAGAGCGAATCAAATCCATGGGCGCATCCAAGGCACTATCCAATGGCGTGCCAATCCGATAGTTCACATAAAAACCTTCGGAAATATCATCAATATATTGGTTCCACGATTCTCCAAATAGCCCACGTGCGACCGCTTCCGTCTTGGCCCAGCGTAATGTTCCACCCTTTGTTACTACATAGGTCTTAGGATCCGTCTGGAATTTCACCATGCGAGAACCGGGTCGGTAGGTAATGTTTGCCCCGATGGGAATCAATGACATCTGGTCATTTGGAATAATTTTTACCCGCGAAAAATCTGGATACCACGAGAAGAACACTTTTTCGTTAGGGAACACATAGCGTTTTCCATTCACGGCATAGTAATACACGGCCGTATCATTCAAATTCAACGCGTCACCGTCATCTGGAATCTTAATCAAATCACCAACTTGTAGGCTAATCGCTAACCCATCGCGGTACGTGACGGTCACACTTCGATTGAGAATGTAGTCACCGACACGTGCCGTATACGTCGATGTTCCATCTTTGAGGGAGCGAAGCAAAAAGCGCGCCTGCCCGATACTGTTCGTTGTTCCCTGTTCGGCGATAATTTCATCCATGGCGCCACGCGAAGAGATAAGCGTAACTTCAGCACCATCCAACGGCAACAAATTTGAGTCGCGTAGGGTAAGCGAAAGGCGCGCGCTATCAATCCCATCTGCTTTCACAGAGGTTTTATCGACAGAAATGCGGGAAAACGTGGAATCAGGGGCATTGACGGCGGCAAACGCAAGAGGGGCGCTCGTATAAAACGTACAGCCAGCCAATAGAAGGGCGACAAAAAAAGAAAGACGTCGAATCATAACGAGGATAGTGTAGCAAGAGAACGCTTAGGAAGGTAGTCGCATGTTTTTAGCGTTGGTGTCATCATGAAGCCAATATGAACTACAAACTCGTCGTCTACGTCCCGACCACTCACGCCGACCTTGTCCGTGACGCCATTGGGAATGCCGGGGGAGGCAAGTTGGGTAACTACACCTTCTGCACATTTTCCTCCAAAGGCATCGGTCGCTTCAAGCCGGGTCCAGGCGCACACCCCGCGATTGGAGAAATTGGGAAGCTCGAAGAAGTAGAGGAGGAACGGCTCGAGGTCATCTGCCAAGAAGATGTGCTAAAAAATGTGATCGCGGCGGTCAAAAAAGTCCACCCCTACGAAGAAATTGCGATGGATGTATACCCATTGTGGGAGGGGTAGAGAATCAGCTCTTTTTTCCGTGGCATGCTAAGCTGATGCCATATGTCTTCCTTAAAAGCGGTAATGTTAGGACTTGTAGCCATCATTTGTTTCGGTCTCGGGTTTGGCGCTTGCTACCTTGTCTTTCGCCCCGAGCAAGTCATGCAACGCGCCGTCACCTCGCAAGCCATCTTAACCACCCTCCGCGACCGAGGCTTTTTAGTCACCCAAACCTACATCTTTAACGAACCCATCGTCATCGAAAAACAGTCTGGCCAATTAATCCGAGACTTCTTCCTCGGCCAAAAGATCACCGCGCGGGGAGCGATGGAGGTAAACCTCGGCATCGATCTTTCACGGATCCTGCCAGAAGATATACAAGTTTCGGAAGACGTTATTAAAATCGCTATCCCAAAGGCAAGTCTCTTCAATGTACGGTTGGTCGGGCCACTAGATATCCAAAACGAACAAGGAATCCTAAAACGCATCTTACAAAACGACGCCGGCTACAACGAAGCCCAAAGCGAACTCATCCGTGTCGCCGAAGAACAGGCACGTAAACCAGAACTCATCCAACGGGCAAATACAGCAGGTAAAGCAGAGGTGGAACGGTGGGTGGGGTATATGGGAGAGAATCGAAGGGTGGAGGTGGTTGAGAAGTAGAGGGAAAAACCTCTTATCCAAGTTGAGCCCGCGCTTCCATAATCGCCGCGGCAAGCTGTTCCCATTGGTCTTTTTTCTCGGCGGAGATCACCGCACTAAATCCACCATTTTTTGCTTTCAGTATAAACATCCATTCTTCCCCCGCTTGAGCCACTCCGACCTTTTCAATCATTTGAACCCCAATCCTCTTAGAGTCAGCGCTGCCATTGATCCCACTCGCCTCTAGAAACAACCCATCAAACTGAGCCGCTTTTGAGCCATCGATAATACGGAGAGGGGATGTCATATTGAGAGAAGTGTATAGTGGAAACGGCCGAGAGACAACGCGTATGTTCGCCCGTAAAATTGGTCCATTCGGCAAAGAGAAGAGGGGGACGAAGGATGGGGTTGATTGATTTTAAGTCTTTTGTTAAGGTACTGCCACAGAAAGAGAGGGCCCTTAGCTCATTTGGTAGAGCACCTGCTTTGCAA
>JBPOJM010000026.1:0-10118 GCA_052033585.1 Patescibacteria group bacterium
CTCGCTCCTGGTACGGGTAATTTCCTCAGAAACCGCACTGATTTTACGCTCTAGCCGTCCTTCGGTCGCATAGAGCTCTTTTCTTATTTCTTGACCCATTTCCTGCACTTCCGCGCGAGTAGCCGCATTATCTTTGATAAATGTAACTATTTCCAAGATGTCTTGGATCATTTTGTCCTGACTCATATATCCCGAAGGTAGCACGAGGAATGATGGAGGGCAAAGCCATCAACATATTCTAAGTTTGGTCATTCTGCTAAGCTTACTGGCAATATGTCCCCCCAAGTCATTGGATTTGAAGATGAGCGCCAACTCGTGGAAGCGTTTGCAGCCGCTCTCAAGCAGCCGGCTCTCTTCGCGTTAGAAACTCAGTATCGGGCAGGAGAATTAACCGTACGTATGCCGACAGTTGCTTCCAAAGAGGTAATCTTCATCGCAAATATCCATGAGGATCCACGTTATGCGATGCGCACGCTGTTCGCCGCCCAAGCCTTGCGACATACCGGGGTAAAACGCCTCACTCTCCTCGCGCCTTGGATTGCCTACGGTCGCCAAGATCGCGTCGCGCGCCCCGGAGAGGTTCCGGGTGGCCTCATTGTCGGTGATATGTTGTCCCGTCTTTTTGATCGTGTTGTGACGTTGGACGCACATAGTCCGATGTTCGTGAAATCGTTTCGTCGCAAGCTCGTAAACACGTGGGCGTCGCCAGATCTCGCCTTGCAAAAACATCTAGGTAGCATCGATATTGTAGTAGCGGCAGATAAGGGTGCATCATTGCGTGCCAAAGCCTGCGCCAGTTCTTTAAAACATCCGCTTGTCGTGTTAGAAAAACACCGAGATAAAGACGGCGTACAAACTAAAATCGCTGCGAAGGATATCTTTCGAATAAAAGACAAACGCTTGCTGATTGTGGACGATATCTCTGATACAGGAGGCACCCTGATCACAGCGTCCGCGATGTTACGCGAACACGGGGCCGAGCATGTATCCGCGCTCGTGTCTCATGTTCCTAGTGTCGCTGTTTTACGCGAGCGCGTCGGCGGCGTTTTATCCGTTGAGGTCTTGCATGACCATGCGACACAGACCATCCAAGCTTGTGCGATGCAAGCCTTGATCCGCGCTTTATAGGCGAAAAGCAACATACGTCACAGCGCCCACCTCATCCGTACGGCTACTGTCCCGAAATTCCGCCACCATCTTGGGGTGTGTTTTTAGCCATCGATGAATTGCCTGGCGTAATACGCCCGATCCTCGTCCGTGGATAATCCGTACAATTTGCTCTTTGTGATACCAATGCGCGTGCAAAAACTGATCCAGTTCTCCAAGAGCGATCGCTACACTCGCCCCATGCAAATCCAGCTCGGATGCCGCCCCGAGTTCCGCCGAAAAAAATAAGGCATCAAATTTAGAATTCATAGGCCCTTTTGCCTCGACCCTACAGCCTCCCTCCTCCTTCCTGTATACTCCTTATCATATGTCACACCCGTTTGGCGAACATGGACCGGATACCTTTGTCAGTATCGGACGAGTAGAGGAGTGGAAGGATCAGCAAGTACGCGAGGTAAAGGTCCATAAAAAACCTATGTCCGTTGTACGGCTCGGGGAGCGTTTCTTTGCATTAAATAGTATCTGTCCACATATGGGCGGTCCCATGTCCTGTGGACCCGTGTCAGATGGAAAGCTGCATTGCCCTTGGCATGATTGGGCCTTTGATATCGAAACAGGGAAATCACCCAACGGTCATTGTTTAACTCGTTATCAAGTAAAAGTAGAAGAAGGGGAGGTAAAAGTTGGTTGGGTCATCCCACAAGCATAAAGGCTATGACGAAGAGAAAGATGTATTCTCTTATAACGACCATTCTTGCGATCATAGCAATCCTTTTTAAAGTTGTTCCTGGAGAAGAGTCCGTTAATCAAAATACTCCTCTTGTCGCATCCTCCGCGACAAGTACGGAGATGAATCCATCCAGGGAAGAGACGCTCATACCGGTTGAAAACACTTCATCCACGCCTACGTACCCAACCAATGCCACTGTTATCCACGTCGCCGATGGGGACACGCTCGAAGCGCAAATGGATGGAGCTTCGAGTACGATCAAAGTTCGATTCCTAGGGGTAAATACCCCAGAAACCGTTGATCCTCGTCGCGCCGTTGAATGCTTTGGGAAAGAAGCTTCCGCCTTCACGAAGCAGTTATTGCAGGGCAAGCGCGTCCTGCTCAAAGAAGACCCGCTGGCCGATAATATTGATAAGTACGGAAGATCATTAAGAAATATTTTTCTTGAAGATGGTACCGACGTAAATGCCCTGCTCGTGAAAGAGGGGTATGCCTACGCCTACGTCTCTTTTCCGCAAGATAAACGCCGCAAAGCCGAACTAAAACGATTACAAGAAGAAGCAAAATTAGCGAAGAGGGGATTGTGGAATCTATCTACCTGTGATGGGATGAAGTAAACCGTATGCTAAAACTCTCCCCCTTTCATGCTCGCCTTATCATGGCCATCGCGAGCCTCATCGGCTTATTTGCCTCAGGGTATCTCCTCTATACTTACCTATCAGGCGTACCGATTGCCTGCGGAGCGGGCGGGGGATGTGATGTCGTCCGCCTTTCAAAATGGGCGTGGACATTTGGTCTTCCTCGCCCTTTCCTGGGAATTCTGTTCTATGGAGGAGTATTTGGAATTCTGGTAACGCGTGTAGCAACGACATGGCAAGCGCTATGGTTCCACCGTCTGACAATGATCGCGGCTGTCCTAGGATTTATCGAGTCTGCCTTCCTCTTTTTTGTGCAATGGCTGGATATTCAGGCCTTTTGCATTTGGTGTTTAGTGTCTGCAGCTGCCGCCACCTTGATTGCAGCCGTCGCATGGTTCGATCGCTTAGAAGAGCATCGGCACGTTTCCGCACAACGCGAGCTGAAAGCCTATTTTATCTCCCTCTTAATTTTTACTCCCCTCGCCCTAGCAGTGTTCGCCTGGTTGATCCAGCCTCAAACGCCTCTGATAAACGTGCAGGAGATACGTCCGTCAAAATAAACAAAAAACAACCCTCATCACGAGGGTTGTTTTTTCAGGGTGCCTCATGATACGACTTCTCTTTATGGAGAGCCAAACACACAGAGTTGATACAGTATCGCTTGCCACCCGCTTCTCTTGGGCCGTCCTCGAAGACATGCCCAAGATGCGCGCCGCATTTCTTACAAGTCACCTCTGTACGTCTCATGCCGTGGTCAGTATCCTCACGCAGCGCGATATTCGCGAGATTGGCGGGTTCGGTAAAGCTTGGCCAGCCTGTTCCTGAATCGAATTTAGTCTCTGAAGAGAAGAGCTCTGTGCCACAGACAGCGCAGCTATACATACCTTTGTCGTGACTGTTCCAATACGCGCCGGTAAATGGTGCTTCGGTACCTTTTTCACGAGCGACATGGTAGAGCTCGGGTGAGAGTTCTCCGTCTGATTTCACGGGAAGAAAAGACATAGGAAAAATATTAAGCATGCTGCATAAGTTGACGGAAGCGTTCGCGAACTTTTTCTAATTTAGGATTGATGACGAATTGGCAGTAAGCCTGGTCAGGATGGTTTTGGAAGTAATGATGATGGTACGCTTCCGCTTCATAGAAGGTTTCCAGCGGAACCACCTCAGTGACCACCGTATTCCTTAGGTCTCCCTCATTCAAGTGCTTGATGAATGCGGTTGCCTCCTCCTTCTGTTGCTCGGTTGTGAATAAGATGATCGAGCGGTATTGCGTGCCAATATCATTTCCTTGGCGGTTTAACGTCGTGGGATTATGTGCGGCAAAGAATACGGTGAGTAAGTCGTGATAAGAAATAACGCTAGGATCGTATTCAATACGTAGTACCTCTGCATGCCCAGTCTCTCCGCTGCAGACGGCATCATACGTTGGTGCGTCTGTCTCTCCACCAGCGTAGCCTGGCATAACAGACACAACGCCTTTTAATTGTTCAAATACCGCTTCGATGCACCAGAAGCACCCACCGCCAAAGATTGCTGTTTGAGTTGTTGATGACATAATTTTTTTAGCCAAAGGTAAATGTATACGCTTTTAATCCTGCCTTCTCTATCGTGAGCTCAAGGGTGTGCGCCCCCGTTTCCGTCCCGTCTTTCAAGAGATGGTAAAGTCGTTCTGCTTGCACCATGACGTAGCTCTCGCCATTGGCAAATTGCACATCTGCTCCTGCTTGTGACGGCTCGAGAGGCTTCCCGTCACGACGCACGATCATCTTAATCGACGAATTGGCACTTCCGACAAAGAAGATATTATTTGCTTGGTAACGGTAGATGACGCGTCCTCCCGCCGCCTCAGCCTCTGTGTACTCGGGATGAAAATTCCACGCACCGGCTAAATAGAGGTGGTTTAATTTAGGAGCGGCTGGCGCTTCGAGTTGTTGCACGCCTTGAACATTCGGCGTGCCATTCGAGAGCGTCTCATTACGTGCTGCACCAAAATACGTCTCCGGGCTAATGCCTTGGCCTGGGTAGGTGGAGGTTGTATCGACAAGGCCGGTAGGGATGATCGCCATCGGACGCTTTTCGCGTTCCGCCTTCTCCATCAGTAACTCCTGAATTTTCTTCTCCGTCTCGTCATATCCGCCCTCCCCAATATGGTCGTAGACAATATACCCATCAAGATCAATCAGATACTTGCGTGGCCAATAGTTATTTCCATACGCATTCCACGTACCATATTCATTATCAAGGACAACAGGAAACTTGATGCCATAGCGTGCCATCTCTTTTTGTACGTTCTCGATCTTCCGTTCAAACGCAAATTCTGGCGTATGGATGCCGACGATCTCTAATCCTTGGCTCTTGTACTTGTCATACCACGCATTGAGATAGGGGAACGTCCGAATACAATTAATACAACTATACGTCATGAAATCAACCAGGATCACCTTTTTCCCAACCAATCCTCCGATGGTGAGCGGATCTGTATTTACGTAGCCAGCTGGGTCCGTGATTTCGCGATAGCGTGGAAAGGGCTTATTCATATAGGCCATCGAGCCTGCTTGCATGCTAGGCGTTTCAGAGCCGGTCACGGGCATCTCAGCCTGGTTCATGGGTTGAACGCGCGTGAGTAGGGAGGTTTCGAGGGCAGAGGTAGGATAGTAGCCATTCTGTACGAGATAGGTTTGGAGATCCTTGTCTTTGCCTGTCAGGATCAAAATACCCACCAAGATAAATAACACGCCTAAGCCGCGCTTAAACCATCCGCGTGGATCGGCCGCAAAACGCGCCCCTTGAATGAAACGTTGGCCGAGCAAGCTCACAAGAAGCAGCATCAGGGATAAGCCGATGGCATAGGCGGCGAGGTAGACGAGGCCAGCCCCAAAGCTACGGGGCAAGACGGTCGCCAAGATCAAGAAGTAAGTAGGGGAGCAGCTCGAAAACACAGGTCCAAGTGACACCCCCATTAAAATATCGCTTCCATGCCCCTTTACTTTGGCTGAGTCTGCGAGCAATGCATCAGAGCGGTTACTAAGCCCGAGCTTCACGTTGATATTTTCCCAGAACTTAGGGAAAACACTAATTAATCCAAAGACAATGATGATAATCCCAGAAATAAGGCTCCAAACGGCTTGCGGAATATTGATGAAGACCGTGCTGAATTTGAGAAGAAGGGTGAACAGGACGATCGCGACGGCAAGCGAAGCCGTAATCACATACGGGTTACGTTTGCGGCCACCCTGGACAGAGCCGCCGATAATAATCGGGAGTAACGGCAGGACGCACGGAGCAAGCACGGTCAGGATGCCGGCAATAAAAGAGATGATGAGAAGGGTCATACGATAAAAGGAAGGAAGAAGCTATGTAAAGTATACTTTACATTTAAAAGCGTGACAAGACCAGAAGATCTAACTACATCAGGAACTAGTTTTTACGTTGGTAGTACCAACGCGTAATCAATTTCGTCACAACCATTCCGACGAGGGTAAGGATGAGCCAGGAATCAAGCTGATGTCGTACAGTTTGTAAAATAATCCCGGCAACCAGTAGCCCCGCGCCTACAAGAAATCCATTGCGCCCTGCAGTTAATCGGTGCTGATCCTCGCGTTCATCTCGTGCCTCTTCTTTCCAAATATAAACCGCAAACAGAATAAAAACGGCAAGCAAGGTAACTAAGATAAACGAGCTAGCCATTGTGGGCATCCATGTCGTCTGTAATGGTTGAAGGCAGAGGGCGGCTAATAAAATGAGGAGCACGGCTAACACGGGTTCGATAAAGGGTTTATTTTTCATAGGCAATAGAAAAAAGATCTTCAACGGGTCGTTTAAAAAATCGAGCAATACGTAACGCTAACAACACGGAAGGGGAGTAATTGCCTTTCTCAAGAGCAATCACGGTCTGGCGCGTAACGCCAACGGCTTCCGCAAATGTTTCTTGGGTCACCCCCGCCTCTGTACGATGCCGATAGACATGGTTTTTGACGATTTCTTGCATAAGGCTATGTTCTCCCCCTGCCGGAGGGGGAGGGGGTGGTTGAGCTGGCCGTTTCCTCATCCGGAATAAACCTAAGGGCCGCCCCATTGATGCAGTATCTCTTGCCCGTTGGTTCTGGTCCATCATCAAACACGTGGCCCAAATGTCCACCGCATTTGCTCGTAATAACTTCTGTACGTGGCTGAAAGGGAAGGCTTGTATCTTCCTCAAGCTTCACCGCCTCAGAATTAATCGGCGCCCAAAAACTCGGCCAGCCTGTACCGGAGTGGTATTTCTGTTCTGAGCGAAAGAGGGGTTCTCCGCAATCCGCGCTTACGTAGGTTCCAGGACGTGTTTCTTCCTCAAGGGGACTCGTATAGGGACGCTCTGTGCCAGCTTCACGCATAATATAATATGTCTCTGGCGAGAGAATTAGTTTCCATTCCGCATCCGTTGTAGAAGCGGATCGTACGATCTCTTTTGCAGAGCGGGTAGATGGGGGAGTTGAGGAAGGAGAGACAGGTATTCGTATAGGTTGCAGGGCATTCGCTCCCACGATGGCAACGCATACGACACCAAAAGCAATTGCTAACGAGAGCGAGCGAGGCATATAAAGGATAATGAGAGTATGACATAGCTCTGTTTGAATGTCTAGTTGGCTTTACATTCGATGGTGATTTCGTTCTTTCTAAACTCTTCTCAATTACTGCACTAACAAACAAAAATCTCCCCGTGATGGAGAGATATTTGTTGGTGCAGCGGCTGGGGGTCGAACCCAGGACCTTGGGCTTAAGAGGCCCCTGCTCTACCGGCTGAGCTACCGCTGCGAATGGAGACGTACAAATAAGCTAGTTTATTTGATACGACGGAATGAGCAGTGGCAAGCATTTCTGCTTACCGCTGCAAATCAGTACCCGGGAATGTTCCAAAGTGCCGGTATGGTAGAAGGATTTCGCTTGCTTGTCAAACCAAAACCCGTTACTATCGCTCCGTTCCCCGCACCCCTAGCTCAGCTGGATAGAGCGCTTCCCTCCGAAGGAAGAGGTCAGACGTTCGAATCGTCTGGGGTGCACCATGAAAAATACGACTCATATTGAGTCGTATTTTTCATTTTACGCTAATATCTTACCGGATTCGCTTTAGCTGCGTCATGAGCCTGTTGATCTATGAATTTATTGCCGAACGAAGACATAATGATAAGAAGATAGATGACAAAGATCAAAAAGAAAGGCCAAGATCGAGCATGGTTTTTCTTTGCCGCAAGAAAAGAGAAGAGGGCGAAAATTGCAAACGGAATCGCGAAAATGCCCAGGTAATAGATTGACCGATGAAAGACCGTTCCTGCCTCGGAAGGCAGAACTCCAAACTTGTTGAGAAGAATGAAAAACCAGATAATAATATAAGGAGCAAAACCTATAAGGCATATCCAGTGGTTCTTATATAAGGTATTCGGCATAATAACGCTGAGTCTAACGCACCCGATTCTCTGAAGCAAGTGTCGTTTATCATTAATTGTTCCCAAACCGCCCTTAGAACTTCGTCTCTTAGGGTGCACCACGTAAAAACAGTCCGCCAAGGCGGATTGTTTTTCGTTACAGGCTTATCCCACGGATTTTTTAAAATAAATAAGCCCACCGAAGTACGATGGGTGGGTTAGGGGGCTACAAGAATGTACCGAATGATCAGGATTGGTCTGAACAGGTGCAGGTTCTGACGCTCGGGCAGTAGTACGCATGCGTGCACTCTCTGCACACCGGACAGATCGAGTTGTTATGGCAAGCAGAACATTGCAAGCCAGCAAACAGACCCGGCGGGTCGTCACTCACCCGGCAAAGCTGGAGAAGAGGGGAGCACTTGGAGAGGGTGTAAGGATGACTCTCTGCGTCGATGTGATCCATCAGTTCCTCCGTATCTTTGTCTCTAGTACGCAGGTATATAAGCAAGTAATTGAATATGCAGCAAGCCTCGTACATACAAAAGACCGATCCAATTGGATCGGTCTTTTGTATGTACGAGCGCGTTATTAATGCTGGCTATGATCCATCATGATCGGCATATTCGTAGCTTCTATCGCATTCATCGCCCCCTCACCCACATCAATCGTAATCGGAAACGTTTGAACGGATTCATTTGCAGCAAACTGTGGGTAGAGCGTATATCGTCCCTTTGTTTTAAACGTCGTCTCAAATTCCACCTTGCCATCCGTCGGTTTTGTTTGGGTTACAGGATGAACATGAAGAAAGTCTTCCGGAGCGTTATGACGAAGGATGACGACATGTCCAAATGCTCCAAGATAGGGCTCGATATTCGTTACGGGCTGGTCATTTTTTGTCAGTGTGAATGTCAGACGGGTAGGAGCGCCAGTAGTAGGCAAAGCGGGGATGGTCGTGAGGGCGGCCTTTATTTCTTCGGTTGTGACCGCATTATCCGCCGTTGGAGATGGAACTGTTTTTACGCGTGTAGAACCGAAGATGCGGAGAGGGGCGCGTAAAACAACAGGCTCCTCCTTTTCTGGAGCGATGTCTAAGTAAAGATGATAGTCACCTCCTTCAGGGATAACCACAGGAGCGACCCAGCGGTAATTCCCATCTGCTAGTTCGTAGGTTGGGTGAAGGTGTTGGAACTGTGTCATGTCGTCGCGCACCAACAGAAGATGAACGCGTTTTTCATGCACGATTTTTAGGTCACTCTCTTTGAGATCCGCGCCATCCTTTCCAAGGATTCTAAAGACAAACGTATTCGGTCCAAGCTTGGACCAATTTTTTGGGTCGTTCTCAAACACGATGCGAGATTGGGCTTGAGGAGTTATTCCTGCTTGCCCCATCTCCATCTGATGGTTGGCGTGAGGATCTGCGGGGGGTAATGGGGTAGTGTCGGGTGTTTTTCCGCAGCCCATGCCCAGTAAGACGACAAGAGCCGTGAGAAGTACATGACGAGGGAGATACATATCCGTGGAAAAAACGACTAAATTGTTTAGGGTCAAGCAACGTCTATCTTGACAGTCCGGTTCGATGAAATCAACACACGGGAGCCTCAGACACGTCCATTGTCAGAATGGTCTCTGTTCGTTAGGCTGAACTCATATGTTCACCCTCAAATCTACCCAAGGAATCGCCACCAAACAAACGGCGGATGTTTTGCTGATCCTCCATCCTCAAGGAGTTTCCCTGGCTTCCAATAGCGTACTTATGAGCGCGGATGAGGCTCTAGCGGGCGGGCTCATGACACTCCTTAAGCAAGATAACTTCTCGGGAAAGAGCGGGGAGTCCGTAGCCTTCCCTACGCTCAGCAATCTTCCTGTGCGTAAAGTGATCGTCGTGGGACTGGGAGAAAAAACAACGCTCGAAAGAGATGGGTTCCGCAAGCTAGGCGCACAGCTGATAAAACGCCTCAAGCAACTCAAAATAAAAACAGCGGCGATTGCCTGGCCCGAAGTCACAGTTTCTGGCGAGTCGTTGCAAGGCACGGCCGAAGCGCTCGCGGAGGGCATGTGGTTGGGCGCTTACACCTTTCACGCATTCAAAGGTCGCATCCATGAAGCACAAACGAAAGACAAGCAAGATATCGAAGAGATTGTAATCATCGATAAACAAAAATCTGTTGCCAACATGATCCAGCGCGGGATCGAGGAAGCTGCCATTTTTGCCGATGGCACCCTGTTAGCGCGTACCCTCGT
>JBPOJM010000020.1:0-41167 GCA_052033585.1 Patescibacteria group bacterium
ATCGCAAAAAGTGGTGGTGGTTCGGACAAAAAAGTGGTGGTGGTGGAAATCTTCGGATCGAACCTCGCCCTGCACGAGAAAAAAGTGGTGGAAATAAATCACGGGAAAAGTCCAAATCCCTCTGCAACCATTGGCGAATATCCCTCTAAAACACAATGGGCCGCACTATGTGCGGCCCGCCGAATGGCTCTTGAAAAACCATTAAGTTTTGTGATGGCTCCGAGACCTGGATTCGAACCAGGATACACTGCTCCAGAGGCAGTAGTCCTACCGTTAGACGATCTCGGAACGGTGTCCCGAGGATACCGGAGGACGCCTATCGGGTCAAGCAAACACCCTCGCCGGCCGGCAAGGGTGTTTTTCATGAATTATTGAGTAACAGGCGTAGGCTTAACTGGTTTGATGACCTCTCCGTTCTCCATCCGTTCTTCCATTGGCATATCACCCATCGAGACACAACGTTGAGCCACCTCTTTCACCATGAGCTCTAAACGATCTAAACGCTGCATGAGCAAACGTGTATCCGCACTCTGAGGCGCGGCCGCCGCGGGAGTACGGCGCGTCTGCGCTTGAGCCGCACTATAGGCCAACACCCCGGTCAACACCACCGCTAACCCGCTCACAATGGCCGCTGTCCATACATGCATCACACCACGTGCCGCATGCATAGCATGATGATCGCGAATATGAGACACAGGACCTACATAACGAACATTGCACGCACTTGGAGTGCATGAATCATGTCCACAAGAGTTAAACATGGTTTTGGGATCCATCGCCGGCGATGAAGCGGCGGACATAGCCGCTTTGGCAGGGCGACGACGCACACTCGAGCTCGAACGGGAAGTTTTGGGACGGGCCTCCATACAAAAAAGAGCTTAAAAGAATTATGATGACAAGAGTATAACACACCTCCCACTAGGAGAAAAAGAGAGGCGGTTAAACGGCTGCGCCACGTGGACAACATCAACCAAAAACAACGCCTTGAAGCGTTGTCTTTACGTGGTGCGCGCACGTAGATTCGAACTACGGACCTTTACAATGTCAATGTAACGCTCTAACCAACTGAGCTATGCGCGCCTATTTATGCCAAGAAGAGTACTTAAAATATCTCCTCACGTCAATGGCATCCCTGATAAATCATTCGTGGTATTTTCTCTGACAAAACGACGGCCAATCCTATCACGACATAGGCATACAGAGCGCACGATACCAAAAGACGCCCCTGTCGAGGGCGTCTTTTTTATTTGACGTCAGAAAAGTGACCAAATACCCAATGTTCTTGATTGTACACGTACTCGTGATCCTTCGAGGGAATCACGAACCGTTTATACGAATCCTTACCCCGCCAATGGCGGGATGATCGACCTAGGATAATTCCACGATCCTTGTGGAATATTATAACTCCCTAGAAAGGAGGTGATCCATCCACAGCTTCCGCTACGGATGCCTTGTTACGACTTAGTCCTTATCATCGACTCTACCTTCGTCCCCTTAATCGGGGCCTTCGGGTATTTCCGACTCTCTTGACTTGACGGGCGGTGAGTACAAGACCCGAGAACGTATTCAACGCGCCGTAGATGATACGCGTTTACTAGCGAATCCAGCTTCATGGGGGCGAATTGCAGCCCCCAATCCGAACTGAGGCCATGTTTGTTGGGATTAGCTCCACCTTGCGGTTTGGCGACCCATTGTCATGACCATTGTAGCACGTGTGTAGCCCTAGGTGTAAGTGCCATGCTGATTTGACGTCATCCCTACCTTCCTCCCCGTTATCCGAGGCGGTCTCCCGGGAAAAAGTAACACGGGACAGGGGTTGCGCACGTTACCCGACTTAACGGTACATCTCACGACACGAGCTGACGGCAACCATGCAGCACCTGTGTAGCACCCTCGAAGGCGGCCATTGTTTCTAACGGCTTGCAGCTACATTTCAAACCTAGGTAAGGTTTCTCGCTTACCATCGAATTAAACCACATGCTCCTCCGCTTGTGCGGGTCCCCGTCTATTCCTTTGAGTTTTAGTCTTGCGACCGTACTTCCCAGGCGGGATGCTTAATGCGTTAGCTATTTTAACCGACACCGGCAGGGTCGATACTGCCGATATCTAGCATCCATCGTTTAGGGCGTGGACTACAGGGGTATCTAATCCCTTTCGCTACCCACGCTTTCGTCCCTGAGTGTCAGAACTGTTCCAGCAAGCTGCCTTCGCTTTTGGTATTCTTACCGATATTAACGCATTTTACTACTACACCGGTAATTCTGCTTGCCTCTCCCAGTCTCTAGTTCTATCGTATCCCCTGCGGTGTAACAGTTGAGCCGTTACATTTGACAGGAGACGCATAAAACCACCTGCGGACCCTTTACGCCCAATTAATCCGGATAACGCTTGAGGTCTCTGTATTACCGCTGCTGCTGGCACAGAGTTAGCAACCTCTTATTCTCCGAGTACCGTCATGATTCTTCCTCGGCAAAAGCAGTTTACGAGCCGAAGCCCTTAATCCTGCACGCGGCGTCGCTCCCTCAGGCTTTCGCCCATTGGGGAATATTCTCGACTGCAGCCACCCGTAGGTGTCTGGGCAGTGTCTCAGTCCCAGTGAGGGGGATCATGCTCTCACATCCCCTACCCGTCATCGCCTTGGTGAGCCATTACCTCACCAACTAGCTGATAGGCCATAGGCCCCTCTCGTAGCGTCTTGCGACTTTAGTCCGGTTTTGACACCGGACACCATCGTGGAATTAGTCCACCTTTCGGTGGGTTATGCCCGACTACGAGGCAGGTCACCAATGTGTTACGCACCCGTTTGCCACTGATCCCTTAAAGTATTGCTACAATAATGAATCCGTTCGACTTGCATGCCTTAGACACGCCGCCAGCGTTCATCCTGAGCCAGGATCAAACTCTCAATAGAACCTCCAAGATCTGGCGATAATGGAGATCAATAATATGAACATGGTTTATATGTATTTGGTCACTCTTCTGTTGTCAAAGTAGGTTGCGCGACCGCGTGCCAGTGAAGTTCCGTTTGCCAGTTGCGTAGCCGCATTTTAGATGAACTCGTATGAGGTGTCAAGGGGTCATGGATTGGGTCAAGCGCGCCCACTCCAAAGGACTCACATCCTCGGCTCGAATCTTCTCAGATAATCCTATGGATTTCATAGCTTCTACGGCCTGTTTACCGCCTAAATTCGAGGCTAAGAGCTTACGTGGATGAGCGAAGCCGAGCTTCGCCAAGTGCATGATTTTTTCCGGTTCTATCCCCCACTTTGCCTGCCGTTCTCCCCAAGGCATGGGGATAAGTTGGAGAACCGCGGAATCGACCTTGGGTGGCGGATAAAACGCCCCCGGAGGAACCCGACGAACGATCCGGGCGGAAGAGCACGCCAGCGCAACCATCAAAGAGAGAAGGGAGGTTTTACCTTTCTTTTTCTCAAGCTGGTCAAGAGAGCCTTGCGCAACAGACACGGCTCGCTCCGCTACTTCACGCTGCACAAGCACCACAGCGACCTCTGGCGGATGCGGAGCCCACAACGCCTTACGCAGGGCCAGAGAGGTAATACTATACGGAAGATTCGCCACAAACTTCCAATTCCCTTCGCCAATCAACGAGTGCCAATGAACAGCCGCGGCATCTCCATGCGCCACCTGTAATCTATTATTTTTTTCACGCGCAAGGTATTCAATCATGCGACGATCCTGCTCAATCGCTACGACCTCGGCACCCTTTTCCAATAACGCGCGCGTAAGTACTCCCAGCCCAGGCCCGATCTCTAAAACACGATCATTCTCACGAATAGCTGCGGAGGCAACGATGACCTCCAGAGCCGCTGTATCAATCAAAAAATGCTGGCCAAGCCCCTTATTCGCACCGCCCCCAAATACTGACAGCGCCGCTTTAATTTCTGTTGGATTCATAAGGAAGGGCAAAACTAAAAACTAACAGCGCCTTGTCGAATCACTTCGACCGTCCCATCTTCTTTAACGCGAGCTACCGTTGATGGCAAAGAATCACTAAGTCTCCCACCATCAATAATATAATCTACTTCCAAGTTATACGCTCGCACATCATCCGCGGATCGACTATCTGGCTGACCCGATTTGTTGGCAGAGGTTGCAACGATCGCAGATCCAAACGCCCAGACAAGTTTTTGCACAATTGCAGAAGAAGAGAAGCGAACCGCCACTTCTGCCTGAGGAGCTACTCCATGGGCTAAACCCGCCTCTTCTCGTACCGGCAAAACTAATGTAAGCGGCCCCGGCCAATACTTCTCTGCCAACCGTTTTGCCGCCTTTGATACATGTGCAACCCGTTCTACTTGCTCCCATGAACCTGCGACCAATAATATAGGCTTATGTGCATCACGACCCTTCATCGCAAAGATCCGCTCCACTGCTCGCACCTTACGCGGATCACATCCAATCCCATACGTCGTCTCCGTCGGAAACGCAATCACACCGTCTCTCTTTAAAACGGATACCGCTTGAAAAATGTCGTCCGATAATTGATCAAACATAGAGCCAAATTCAATTCCGCCTCCTCTCTCCTCCCGCCTCATTCCTGACGCAGAAGTCCCATTCCTGTATACTCCCGACTATATGTTGCATCTTTTGCGCAAAAAGAAACAGTCAACGGTCGGCGAACACCATCATGCGATCGATTATCTCGCTGAAGCGAATGCGGTCTTCAACGGCCTCGCCTTATACCCACAAGTAGTTACCGCCTGGAAAACACAGGATATCGACTCTCTATCACCGGTAACATTTGCCATTCTCTTGATCGCAAATATTGTCTGGGCCATCTACGGCGTCCACCGCAAAGATCACGCGGTCCTCGTGTGTGCCGTTCTGGTCATCATCTCATCAAGCTGTCTTCTCACCATGACGCTTCTCTGGGGGCACTAACCCTCCTTCGCCTTCCAGCGCAAATACCCTTCCACAAATCGATCCAAATCACCCCCCAACACCGCCTCCGGATCAGATGTCTCTACATCCGTACGATGATCCTTCACCATTTTATAGGGATGCAAGACATACGAACGAATCTGACTCCCCCATTCCGCACTTTGATGCTCCCCTCGCAGTTCTTTCTTCTCTTTTTGTAATTCCTCCTCTTTCACTTGTTGCAAACGCGCTTTCAAGATCCGCAGCGCCGTTTCCTTATTTTGCATCTGCGACCGTTCATTTTGACACGAAACCGTAATTTTTGTAGGCAAATGCACAATACGAACCGCAGAATAGGTTGTGTTCACGGACTGTCCTCCTTTACCACCGCTCATAAATGTATCAATACGCAGATCCTCTGGACGGATCTCGACATCAGCCGCTTCACCAAGTTCCGGCAACACTTCCACTAATGCAAACGATGTCTGACGCAACGCATCACTATTAAACGGCGATTGACGCACTAAGCGATGCACCCCTGCTTCAGCTTTTAGATGCCCATACACTTGTCTACCGGTTACGATAAAGACCGCAGATTTAATCCCCGCTTCGCCTCCACGCGACTCATCCACGAGCTGCACCGACCAATCCTTACGCTCCGCGTAGCGAAAATACATACGAAGCAACATCTCCGCCCAATCCTGGGCATCCGTGCCGCCAGCACCCGCATGAACGGCCACGATTGCATTTTTGTCATCGTGCGCTCCCGAAAAGAGTAACTCAAACTCTAATCCTAGATACTTCTTCTCGAGGACAATTAAACGAGCTTCAATGTCTTCCGCTAAGGAAACATCCTCATCTTCCATCGCGATATGCACCAATTCATCCAACTCCAGTACCCCCATCCGTAACCCATTCCAAACATCATAGGTCTTTTTCAATTCCGCTAACCGCTGCGACTGCGTCTTCGCCCGCTCCGGATCAGACCAAAAATCCGTCGCCATCTGCGCGCCCTCCAACACCATCAACTCCTCCCGCAATGCATCCAACTTCAAAATCATCCAGGCCTCATCGATCCTGGCACGCAAGGCATCAATCTGCGCCAACAATTCTTGCAACATGCAGGCAGCTTAGCAGCACCCTCTAGGTCTGACAATTCGCGCAATAGTGCGTCCCACGCTGCACATGAACGACACGAATAATCGGCTGCTGACAGGTTCTGCAAGACTCCCCCTCTCTCCCATACACCCGTAAAAGCTCAAGAAATCCGCCCTTTTCCCCTTGTGTATCCACATAATCATTGGCACTCGTCCCTTGCCGAGCAATCGACTCCGCTAAGACCGTTTGGACCTCCTGCGCCAGTCGTAACCGTTCCTTTGCTGTTACTTTGTTCGCCATACGCATCGGTCGAATCCCCGCTCGATAGCACGCCTCATCCGCATAAATATTCCCAACCCCCGCCAACACCGTCTGATCGAGTAAAAGCGCTTTTATTGAGCGTACCGACCGGCGAGTGAAACATGTAGCTAGCTCCTCTACTGAAACCCCTAACGGTTCAGGACCATATCCCTCCAAAATCTCTTTCAATGTTTCTGAGGAAACAAGTTTTAAAAATCCAAACTGCCGCACATCCGCCCATACCAAAAAAATCCGCTCCCCTCCTCGCTCAAACACAAACCGAATCCGATCATGCTTCTGCCGTTCATATCCTTCACCAACAAACACAAATCGTCCTGTCATCTTTAAATGCGCGGTCAATGCTGTTTCATTCTCAAAACGCCACACAAGCAATTTCGCCCGGCGTTCAACAGAGACAGCATAACGACCAACCAGCGCTTGAACAAATTCCTCTCCCCTAGGAAACTCCCGTCCATTTCTCCAAATCTCCATCCCAACCAGCCTCGCCCCCTCCAAACGCTGCGCCAGCTGTCGCCGCACCGTCTCAACTTCAGGCAACTCAGGCATAAAAAACACCCCTACGAAACAGATGCCACCATCCTATCTAAACGCGCTTGAAGCTCAGCTAATTTTAAGGAAGCATCCTCTGGAGATGCTTGTTTCAAAAAAGCAACAAATTTAGCCGTCTCCGCCTCAAGCACCGGATCCACAGCGGGACTAGGAAATATCTGTTTAAAGGCTGCGTGATAGAGCGTAAACCACTTCATTTCATCATCATCCGAATGCGTTTTCACCCATTCATTTGCTAACGCTCCTTGGACGACATTCCGCAGATAAAAATAATCCGTTCGTTCACGTTGCGTAGATGGAACAAAGTCCAATGATTCAGCAGACATATAACAAAGGAAATCTTATCGAAAGCGCCCTAAGCGTCTGGCCACGGCGTGATGAGCTCATATCCCGTATCCGTCACCGCCACCGTTACTTCAAAATGCGCGCACGGACTCCCATCCCTCGTCACAATTGTCCATTCATCATCTTTGACATCTACTTTCCACGTCCCAAGCGTCACCATCGGCTCAATCGCCAGCACCATCCCTGTTTGCAATTTGACAACGGGCGCACGCGGATCACGAAAATTTGGAACGTCCGGCGCTTCGTGCACCGCATGCCCCACCCCATGGCCCACCAAATCCCTCACAATCCCATATTTCTTAGGCTTCAGCACATCCTCAACTGCACCACTAATATGATGAACATAGTTACCCGCTTTAATCGCCCCCAACGCAGCCACGAGCGAAGCCCTTGTATCCTTTACCAGCTCACGAACCGGGGTAGGAATATCCTCTCCCACCATCACGGTCGTCGCCATATCCGTGGCTAGCCCTTCGTACCACATTCCAATATCTAAGCCTACAATGTCTCCTTTTTTAATAATCCGATCAGGAATAGGTAATCCATGCACAACTTCTTCGTTGATAGAAATACAAACCGCTCCAGGGAACGCTGGCCCCTCTCCCCGCATCCGATACCCTAAAAAAGACGACGTCCCGCCTTTTTCCGCAAAACGCGCACGCGCGATCGCATCCAACGCCTGCGTGGAGGCTCCCTCGACACACGCAGCCCGAATCTCACGTAGCGTATCCGATAAAATCTGCCCGCCGCGCTTAAGCGCTTCAATTTCCTGAGGAGTTTTTATGAGAGACATATTATTTTGCAACAAATCCAAGCTTTGTTACCTTCCTAACCAATTCTTCATACAAGGAAGCGATCGACTGCTCACCCTTCACCGCCAATAATACCCCCCGTTGTCGATAATAGCTTGCAAGCGGCTCCGTCATAAAATGATAGGCTTGCAAGCGTGCGCGAATAATCTCTTCATCATCGTCCTCACGTTTAAACAACGCTTTCCCACACGCATCACACACCCCTTCTACCGCAGGCTGATGATCCTCGATATGAAAAATCGTCTTACACCCACTACATTGCCGTCGCCCAAGCAAACGACGCAATGATTCATCATCACTAATCTTAATTTGAACCGCCAGATTCATCTTCACCACTTTATCCAACGACTCCGCCTGTTCCACGTTGCGCGGATATCCATCTAATAAAAATCCTCGATCAACCGCGACCGCCTTCAATTGCTTTTGCACTACCGCATTCACAAGCTCATCCGGAACCAACGCTCCACGACTCACATAACTCTTAACCAATTTCCCCAACGCCGTCTTTTCCTGGATTTCCGCCCGGAACAACTCCCCCGATCCAATCAAAGGAACGCCAAAATGATCGGCTAACATCCGACCCTGTGTCCCCTTACCTGATCCCTGCGGACCAAAGAGAACTGCCCGTAAACGTTTGCGTGCCATATACGTAGAAATTCAGCTCATCTGACTCCTTAAGATACCCACCACAGAAGCCCCTGAGCCGCCAACATCCATATCATCGCCCAAGGAAGAATACGCAAAGGAGCCATATCTTCTGCGCGCATAATGGCATACCAAGCCCCAATAAGCAACGCAAGCAGCAAAATCAACCCCTGCATCGGCGCACGCCAAACGCCCTGAGCCACAAGTGCCGCCGGTAAAATAACATAACTAGGCCAAATTTCGGTTCTTAACCCGGTCATACTTACAAGCTCGGTAGAGACCCCGCGCCTGACAGACAAAGCGCGTAAAAATACCCCTAAAGAAGCTACAGAACGAACCGCGACCCCATCATACAAACAGAACCCTATAAACAAGACCCAGAGAGACGCGGCTTGTAAAGAAGAAGCGAGTAAAAGAGCTGCGCCCGCCGCCCCCACCCAAAACGCTAGTAGCCGAATTTCACGTTTTGTAGACCAAATAAAAGGTAAAAAGACACAAAGAGCTCCCGCAACCATCCCGATCCCTCCCGGGAGCATCCAGCGCGGATACATCCATGCTCCGAGCAATCCCATCCCAACAAACATCCATTCCCATAACATACGCGTAGACCACGCATGTCGTATTTTCATAACCAACCCGCCACACACAAGCACGAGAAGCAGCGCTACCACAAGCTGCATCTCCACCCCAGAAGAAATTACGCCTGGAGATGCGTTATAGGCGCCCACACCAGCCAATGCACTAATGGCCACAACCTCAAACACCACCAACGTGCGCTCCATCCATATGTGCATAGTTTATGGCCTTATCATAACAGAAAGACAAAAGCCGCCCAATCGGCGGCCTCTGTTCGACTCAGGTCAATATACCTGACGCCATGTATCCAATATTCGATACTTTAGTAGGCATCGTATTCCCGCAGCGTGGCTTGAGCTTCGATCTGCTTCACCGTTTCAATCACAACTGAAACCACGATCAACATAGACGTCCCACCCAACGCCAACTGAGAAGCACCCGTAAGTCCCTGAACCACAATCGGCATAATCGCAATAACCCCAAGAAAGGCCGCGCCTCCAAGCGTGATACGATTGATAATATATTCAACGTATTCCGCCGTTGGTCGCCCCGGGCGAATCCCGGGAATAAATCCCCCTTGTTTTTGAAGGTTTTCCGCAATCCGATCTGGGTGAAAGACAACCGAGGTGTAGAAGTAGGTAAATCCAACCACCAACAAGAAGTACAACACTCCATAAACTGTCTGGTTTTGGAGCGTGGTATTTACCCAGCTTCCAATGGAGGCCAACCATTCACTTCGAGCACGTGCCAAGAACTGTGCAATCAAGGTAGGAAAAAGCAGCATCGAGACAGCGAAGATGATGGGAATAACACCTACCATATTCACACGTAATGGCAACGAGGAGGCTACACCTCCCAACGCCACACCCTGACCACGCACTTGACGTGCATACTGCACAGGAATATTACGCTGCCCTTCCGTAACAAACACAACTCCAAGAACCGTGAGGATCGCAACAGCCGCATAGAGCGCAACGGTAATCCATTGAGCTTGGTCAAACGTAGACAAGAACTGCGAAACAGCGGACGGCAAATCCGCCAAAATACCAGCGGCAATTAAGAGCGACATCCCATTTCCCACTTTTTTCTCAGAAATCAACTCTCCAATCCACATCAAGATCAAGGTTCCCGCCGTCACCGTACACACGATCGCAGCCAGATAGATCGGACTAGAACTCTGAATGATGTTAAATTGCGATTGCTTCATGAGACCAATCAAGCTGATGGATTGAATGATCGCGAGAGGAACCGTGAGCAAACGTGTCCATTGGTTAATCTTACGCTGTCCTGCCTCTCCGTCTTTTTGGATCTCCTCAATGCGAGGCACAAGCATCCCCAACAACTGGAAGACGATCGAGGCCGTAATATAAGGAGCAACACCCAAAGCCACAATGCTAAAGTTACGGATCGTACCACCAGAAAAGAGGTTCAAAACACCCAATAGCTGATTCGCTTCAAAGAATCTTTGTAAAGCGACCAAATCAATACCAGGGAGAGGGATGTTCGCCGCAACTCGAAACACGATCATCATGGCCAATATGAACAGGAGACCATTTCGGACTTCTTTTACACGCAAGGCTTGAAAAAGCTTGTCCCACATAGGGTTATATTACGCCACCTTGCCACCTGCGCGCTCGATCTCTGCCTTCGCTCCCTTGGAGACAAAAACGCCGGCCGCAATAGTAAGCGCTTTGGTGAGTTCACCACCCGCAATAATCTTCGCAGAACGCTCTGCACGACGAACGAGTCCAGCCGCCTGTAAAACTTGAAGCGTAACTGGTACATCAGCCGCAAGAACATTCAAACGACCAACACGCAAGGCCAAATCTTTCGCGAAGCGGCTCTGGAACCCGCGGTTTTTTGGAAACGCGAGCAACATCTGCTTCATGCCTTTCAGCTTGAGCGAAGATTTACCACCCGTACGAGCTCGCTGCCCCTTGGTACCTTTACCCGAGGTCTTTCCACGTCCACTACCTGCCCCACGACCAAGGCGTTTAACGCGTTGGCGGGAACCAGGTTTGGAGGCAACTGAATGAAGGGAAATAGCCATAGGTTATTTCTTAGGTGCAGCTTCCACCGTCTTGTCTTCCATCTTCCCCTCTTTAACAGGAGGAACACGTAGCTTTTTCAAAGCGGCAAAGGTTGCTTTCACGTTATTGATCTTACTAGAAGACCCTAAAATTTTAGACACGACGTTTGGAACACCTGCCAATTCAAGCACAATACGCACAGCTCCACCAGCCTTGATACCCGTTCCTTTTGGAGCAGGCTTCAAGAGCACACGAGCCGCTGCAAATTTTGCTTCGACAGGATGAGGAATCGTTTCATACACCATGGGCACGGTAAGCAAGGCTTTGCGCGCTTGCGTCGTGGCCTTACCCGTAGCCAAAGCAACATCAACACCCTTTGCAAGCCCAAACCCAACGCGTCCTTTGCGGTTACCGATGACCGTAAGCGCACGAAACCGCATACGCTTACCACCCTTCGTCACACGCGTCACACGAGCGACTTCGACGTTCTTTTCATCGTATTCGGCTTCGGCAGGAACATCTCCTCCGCGACCATCGCGACGTGGGCCACCTTGGCCACGGTTGTTGCCGCCGCGACCACCTTGGCCACGACCACCACCAAATCCACCACGACCACCTTGGCCACGGTTGTTGCCAGCACGCATATCGCGCGCACCCGCTCCTGGACGAGGAGCAGTTCCCGCTGGCTTTGCAGCTGCAGGCGGCGTTGTTTGTGTTGCCATCGTATCAGTCATAGGAGGTTAAAAGATGAGTCCAGCCGTACGCGCACCCTCGGCAAGAGCCCGCACGCGTCCTTGGTATTGTTTATCACGACGATCAAATACGACCTGAGTAACACCCTTCCCCTTGGCGCGTTCCGCAATAAGCGTCCCGACCGCCATGGCAATTTCTACTTTGGTCTTCTTGGCATCTGCCGCAGGCAATTCGCGGTCATAGGCAGCCGCCAAAGTGCGACCCGTCGCATCATCAATGATCTGCGCAGAAATATGCGCAAGTCCTCGAAACACGGCCAAACGTGGACGTTCCGTCGTACCACGGACCCGAGCCCGCATGCGTTGAATGCGTCGGTTGACGCGTTCTTGTTTACGTTGCTGAATAGACATAGGACGTGATCAATGATTAAGCGCCTTTCCCAGCTGTTTTTCCAGCTTTGCGGCGAATAACTTCATCGACATATTTAATCCCCTTTCCCTTATACGGTTCAGGAGGCTTAATGCGACGAATACGAGCAGACGTTTCTCCCACCAAGTACTTATCAGAGCCGCTAATCGTCAGGACTTGCTTTTCTACTTTTGCCTCAATCCCTTGTGGAAGATCAAAAGCAACACGATGAGAAAACCCAACATCCATCATAACCTTGCGACCCTCCAAAGCAACTTTAAACCCAACTCCCACAAATTCGAGAGCTTCTTCAAAAACTTTTTGCACCCCTTCGACCGCGTTCTGTAGCAATTGACGTGCCAACCCCCAGAGGGCGCGTTGGTCAACACGCGTCTCATCCTCCACAGACACGATCAAAGATCGAGGCTCTGCCTGAAGAGTGGCAACTGCATGGGGCGGAAGAGCCACTGTAAGCGTTGCCTTAGGACCTTTGATGGTCACGTGACGGGACTCGATGGTCGCGTCAACGCCTGCAGGAAGCAGGACAGGTTTTTTACCAATACGAGACATAGGCAGTTTAGTAGACTTCGCACAAGACCTCTCCTCCAAGTTTGCGACGACGAGCCTCTTTGTTCGTCATCACACCCGCAGAGGTAGAGATAATAGCAATACCTTGGTCAGACAAGACGCGAGGCAACTCATCCGCCTTGCGGTAGACGCGTAAACCTGGCTTCGATACACGACGGATGGCACGAATGGCCGCCACTTTGCCCGTGTACTTAAGGGTGACAACAAGGGTTTTCTTAACACCATCTACCTGCTCTTTGACCGCTTGGATATATCCTTCGCGTTCCAAAAGCTTGGCGATAGCAAGTTTCATGCGCGACCCGGGAACCATGGTGGTCTCGTGCTCCGCTGCCTGCGCATTGCGCAAACGCGTGAGAAAGTCGCTAATTGGATCAGTGATCATAGGAGAAAATTACCAGCTGGATTTCTTGACACCCGGGAGTTCGCCACGAAGGGCAAGCTCACGGAAGCAGATACGGCAGAGATCAAAATCTCGCATGTATCCGTGTTTGCGTCCGCATTTCCAGCAGCGCAACACTTTGCGCGTGGAAAACTTCGGCTTCCGGTTGGATTTGGCAATTTGTGCTTCAGTAGCCATACATTATGCTTGAAATGGGAAGCCGAGGGCTTTGAATAAACGCTCTCCCACGTCGCGAGAGCCGGCGGTCGTCGTGACCGTAACTTGCATCCCGTGCAAACGCTCGACTTCATCCGAACGGATTTCTGGGAAGGCAAGGTGCTCTTTAAACCCAACGGATAAGTTCCCGCGCGCATCTACCACCTTGGAAGAAATGCCGCGAAAGTCACGAATACGAGGGAACGTAACCTGTGTCAATTTCGCGAGAAAATCCCACATACGTTCACCGCGCAAGGTCACCATAGTGCCCACAACCATTCCTTCACGAATTTTAAAGCTTGCGATGGACTTCTTCGCCTTGGTTTTTACAGGACGCTGACCAGAAATACGGCGAAGGGTTGCTTCTACTACCTCCCCTACCTTTGGATCTTTTGATCCTTGAGAGAGGCCGACCGACAAAACCACCTTCGTCACCTTCGGGACGGCCATGCGGTTCTTGATGCCGAGCTCTTTCTGCAGAGCTGGGACAATCTCTTGTTGATAACGTTCTTTAAGAGTCATACATTAGGCGGTCTTTTTGGGTGAGCGCACGCGTTTAGGCTTTGCGTCGGCCGGAGCTGCTTTCTTTTCTTCCGTGCGAGCCACATTTGAGGCGTGAATCGGCATGGAGAATTCAACGATGCGACCAGCTTCATCTTGGCGACGTGTCCGTAAGTGACGCTTGGTAACGTTCACCCCTTCTACGACCACCCGGTTAAGCTTCGGAAACACCTGCGTAACCTTGCCTGTCTTTCCGCGATCTTTGCCAGCGAGAACTTTGACGTCGTCGCCTGTTTTTACATGAAAGGTAGACATAGGCATTACACAACTTCTGGGGCCAAAGAAATAATCTTCCCATAGCCCTTGGTACGTAATTCACGCGCCACTGGACCAAAGATACGAGTTCCTTTCGGCTCTTTATTCTTCTGCTCAATGATAACACCTGCGTTATCATCGAACCGGACATATGTCCCGTCTGGGCGACGCACTTCTTTATGCGAACGAACCAAAACAACATGCACAATATCTGATTTCTTTACCATCCCACGTGGGGCGGCTTCCTTCACGACACACGTAAGCATGTCGCCAATGCGGCCGTAGCGCTTTTTGTAACCCCCATGCACATGGATACATTGGAGGAGTTTGGCTCCGGTGTTATCAGCCACCTGGAGCATAGAACGATGTTGGACCATAGGAGGTTAGGCGGTCTTCTGAACCGAACGAAGCGTGGACACATAGCGCCAGCGCTTGTGGCGAGACACAGGACGGCATTCTTCAATTTCAACTGTATCGCCAACCTTAGCCGCGCTCATTGGATCATGAATCATGAACTTCTTTGAAATCGTGTAGTACTTTCCGTACTTAGGATGAGCCACCTGGCGATCAACACGAACAACCGCGGTCGTAGGACCCGACACGGAAGCAACGACGCCTTCAAAGCGACGGTGTGAAGAAGAGGTGGGTGATAGAGAGGCTTGCATAAGGGGGAAACTAGTGCGCAATGACCGTAAGGAGTTGAGCGATGTCGCGCTTGAGAGCACGGATTTGGCGCACCTTGGTCAATTGGCGGGTTGCAACTTTGAAACGAAGGTCACGGAGCTTGGTGCGGGCTTCAGTCAGTAAGCGTTCCCGTTCAGCGGCAGACGCCGTGCGGAGCGTAGAAATATCCATAGCGCTAATCGTTACTGATAAATTTACACACGGAGGAAATCTTGTATGCAGCGCTCTGCAAAGCTTCTTGCGCCGCATCCTTAGTAATTCCGTCCATTTCGTAAATGATCGTTCCTGGACGAATCACGGCAACGTAATGGTCAACAGCACCCTTTCCAGAACCCATCGGATTTTCATTCCCGTGCTTGGTAAGAGGCTTATCTGGAAAGACACGGATCCAGATCTTTCCTCCACGCTTGATGTAACGTGCGAGAACGCGACGACCCGCTTCAATCTGTTGGCTGGAAATCCAGGAAGGAGTTAAGGCTTTAAGGCCGTAGGAGCCAAACGCAAGTTCAAGCTTGTCGGACGCAACACGGATGTTACGAGCGCGACCCTTGTGCCACTTGCGATGTTTCACTTTTTTAGGAATCAACATAGGAAGGAAGATTAGGCGGCAACAGGTGCACTAGGAGGCACACTTTGCGTCGCTTCGCGTGAAGGACGAGCAGCTCCCATGGAGCCACGAGCTGAGCCACGATCACGGCCATGAAAACCTGCACCGCCCATCGGACGACCTCCATCACGGCGGTCAGAGCGTCCAGGGGTGCGAGTTTGCGTGGTTGGCTGGTATTGGGACAAGCGGTCTTGCTCAAACACATCACCACGGTAGATCCAGATCTTAACCCCAATCGCTCCGGCAATCGTTTGCGCAAAGTCTTGGTAGTAATCCACATCTGCACGCAAGTTCGTAAGTGGGATCTTTCCCCAGTACAACCATTCACGACGCGCAATTTCTGCTCCATTCAAACGACCTGAGACAGCAATTTTTACGCCGAGGGCTCCAGCTTTTTTCACGCGTTCAATAGACGTTTTCAACACGCGACGAAAAGCCATGCGTCGTTCAAGATCACTAATAACACCCTGACAGACCAATGCCGCTTCCAAATTTGGGCGACCAACTTCTTGGACGGAAAGGTGAAGTTGCAATCCCTTGGACTTGCCAGGAAAAAATTCTTTGATGATCTTCTTCTTGAGCTGATCAATCCCGTCACCTGCACGACCAATGACATATCCAGGCTTAGCCGTGTGAATAGTGATAGATAGTGCACCGCGAGAACGTTCAACATCGACGCGATTGACCGCGCAGTCTTTCAATTCTTTCTTCAAAAAGGCGCGCAAACCAATATCTTGACGAACTTGGCTGCGGTACGCCGCATCACGGGCAAACCAACGAGATGGCCACGTGGTGGTGGTTCCGATACGGAATCCGAATGGATGAACTTTATGACCCATAGGTTAGGCAGTCTTAACCGCTCCCTTCGACGAAGTCGTCTTGCGAGCAGATGATGGAGCGGAAGCGCGAGCCGCCGTTTTTTTAGCAGGTGCCTTCACAGCTGGAGTTTCAGCGCTGACAGAAGAAGATGCGACGGAGCCAGCTTTAGGAGCCAGTACAATCATGACGTGCGTCGTACGCTTGCGAATTGGCGCCGCAGATCCACGAGCACGTGGACGACTACGCTTGAGCGTAGGACCTCCATCAGCCGTGATTGTTTTAACAAACAAATCTTCCTTCTTTAAATGAAAGTTATGCTCAGCATTCGCGATAGCAGAACGCAAAAGCTTCTGAACTGGTTCAACCGCAGCTTGCTTCATGAACGTCAAGCGCGTGTCCGCAGCCATGACGGGCAATCCGCGAACCGCATCAATCACAAGGCGCACCTTACGAGGAGCCATGCGAAGATAACGAAGAGAGGCGTGAATATCCATATAAGATTACTTCTTAGCAGCCGGAGCGGCAGCTGGCTTAGCGGTTTCTGCCGCTTTCTGAATCTTACCACCATGGCGGACAAACTTACGCGTAGGCGAGAATTCGCCTAACTTGTGACCAACCATGTTTTCGACGATAACCACCGATACGTGCACCTTACCATTGTGGACAGCGATCACGCGACCCACCATCTCAGGCGTAATCGTGGACGCGCGCGACCAGGTCTTGATAGGTGTTTTGTCACCGGCCTTCAAGGCAGCCACTTTTTTGAGCAGCTTCGCATCAGTGAAGAGACCTTTTTTGAGACTACGAGACATAGATTAGAGCGTGTTACCGCGACGGCGGACAAGAATATGGCGATCAGACGAACTCTTTGCGCGACGTGTCTTCACACCAAGCGCATGCTTACCCCACTTGGTCTTAGCATACTTCATACCGATAGGATGCTTACCTTCACCACCACCGTGTGGGTGATCCACTGGGTTCATAACTTTTCCACGAACCGTTGGGCGAATACCACGATGACGCATACGGCCAGCCTTCCCCCAACGAACTAAGTGCCAATCTGGGTTAGACACCGTCCCGATCGTCGCCATACATACTTTCGGTACACGACGCATTTCTCCGGAAGGAAGTTTGAGGATCGCCCAGCTGCCTTCGATGGCGCTGAATTCGATTCTCGTTCCGGCCGCGCGTCCCATTTGCGCACCTTTTCCTGGAACCAACTCCACGGCATGGATAGGGGTACCGACAGGGATCTTCTCGAGAGGCAAGCGATTTCCAACGGCGATATCTGCTTCAGTCTGAGAAGAGACTACGGTGTCCCCCACCTTCATTCCGTCTGGCAAAAGCATGTAGCTCTTACGACCATCACGGTAGATGATCAAACCAATACGAGCTCCACGATTAGGATCGTATTCGACGGAATCAATCCGCGCAGGCACATCAAAATGCGCGCGCACAAAATCCACATCACGCAAAAAGCGTTTTGCTCCACCGCCTTGATGACGGACGGAAATTTTTCCACCCGAACGTCCTGCGTAGACCTTACGGGTCACAATCAAAGACTTCTCCGGTTCATCACGTGTGATATCCGAAAAATCTTGCACCGAGGAGAGGCGCCGCCCTTTGGTAACGGGTCGATAGACTTTAATAGGCATAAATGGAGAGGTTAGACGCCTTCGTAGAGATCAAGTTTCTGTCCAGCCACAAGCGTAACAAGAGCCTTTTTCCAATCGCTACGAGCAGAAGGACGACGACCACGGCGAACAGGCTTTCCGAGGCCACGTACCGTACGCACCGCAGCAACCTTTACTCCGTAGATCGCTTCTACCGCTTTTTTGATTTGGATTTTTTCTGCCTCTAAAGCGACTTCAAACACGTACGTGTTAAGCACGCCCAAGCGAGCGGCTTTTTCACTCACGCGAGGACGCGACAGCACCGACAAAAGCTCTGCTGGCACAGCTTTGGTGGATACAGCATCGCTCTTCGTCTCCGCAGAAACGTCTGCTTTCTTTGCTGCACGTTTGGCAGGAGCTTTCTTCTTAGCCTCCGTAGAGTCGGTGGCTTTTTTATTCAATCGATCAAGAATTCCCATACGATTAGTCGCGATAGAGACCTTCAAACGCTGGCACCGCATCCTTGAGGAACACGACGGAACGATAGGTCAAAACATCAATCAAATTGACAGAGTTGGCAGACACGAGCTTCACATTTTGCAAATTGCGAACCATGCGCATCAAAACAGCTGACGCACCAGGAACAATCAACAACACGTTGCGGTCGATCGGCAATTTAGCGATCACTGAAGCAGCATACTTCGTCTTTGCAGACGTCGTTGCCATCGATTCCAAAACCAATAACTTCTGATTTTGAACCTTGTCAGACAACGCCATGAAAAGCGCTTTGCGCTTCAATTTCTTATTGATCTTTACAGAAAAATTACGTTCACTGGTTGGACCAAAGGTAATTCCACCACCCACCCATTGAGGGGAACGAATAGATCCTTGGCGAGCACGACCCGTTCCTTTTTGCTTCCATGGTTTCTTTCCACCACCACTCACTTCTCCGCGAGTCTTGGTGTTCGCGATGGCACGACGCGCATTGGCGCGCTGCGCAACCATTGCCTCATGGATAATCGCCTGTTCAGGCTTCACAGCAAACAAGGCGTCGGAAAGCGCGAGGCTTCCTACTTGGCTCCCAGTTTCATTGTAGACAGAAACGTTTGGCATATGAGCTTAAGCAGACACAATCTGAATGACAGCATTTCGTGGCCCAGGAACTGCTCCTTTAATGGCCAAGACTCCTCCTTCACGAATTTCCACGACTTGCAAGTTCTTCACAGTGATCTGGCCATTGCCCATGCGACCCGCCATACGGCGACCCTTGAACACGTGCTGTGGACCACCGGCACCGATCGAACCCGGCATACGCGCTTGGTCTTTATGACCGTGAGAAGTTGGATGTCCGTGGAATCCATGGCGTTTAACCACACCTTGGAAGCCCTTTCCTTTTGAGATACCTGTAACATGCACCACATCACCCGGCTGAAAGGTAGACGCTTCGATCACATCACCACGCTTGACCTCCGCTTCCGTCATAAGACGAAATTCAGCGATATGAGCAAGCTTAGGTAAATCTTTCAAATGCCCTTCCAACGCTTTTGTGAGACGCTTGGCTGTTCCAAAACCAACCTGAACAGACATGTAACCATCAGTCTCTTTGCTCTTCACTTGGGTCACGTAGCAGGGACCAGCCTCAAGTAACGTTACAGGAGTAACATTGCCGTCCGCGTCGTAGACCTGCGACATCTCGAGTTTTTTCGCAAGAATAAATTTCATAGGAATCGGATTGGTCGCTCAGAAGTAACTAATAACGTAAAACACCGAACACTGTTGACGACCGCAATCGTCTTCAAGCATTCGGTGTTGTATGCAAACGCACAAACACGTACACGTGAGGGAGTGATCGCGATTCTCTTCTCAGCTCAAAATGCAGAGAAGGCTTACCCTAGGGGGTAGGCATCAACAGGGAGGTTTTCAACCGAGCGAAGCTCGGGAGCTTTCTCCTTGGGAATCGAACTGAATTGTCAACCTTACATTTTGATCTCAACATCGACACCGGCGGGTAAGTTGAGAGAGGTCAGCGCATCGATCGTCTTTGGATTTGGATCCAGGATATCAACGACGCGTTTGTGGATTCTCATCTCAAATTGTTCACGCGCATTCTTGTGGACAAAGGTCGAACGGTTGACGGTCCACTTCTTCTTTTCTGTAGGAAGTGGCACGGGACCAATCACACTAACTCCACTGCGCTCCGCGGTTTCGATGATCATCTTCGTCGCTTGGTCAATGATCTTGTGATCATAGGCACGGATTTTGATCCGTACACGGTGAGAAGACGTCGTCGTAGGTTTGGCGTCTGCCATGGGAATGATGAGGAGAGCCCTGTCATCCCCCGCGCCGAGCTCTATGAGACACATCTTCGTGACTCCGAGAACTCGGCGCGGGGGAACTCTCCCGCTAATAATTATTTAATGATCTTCGTCACAACACCGGCACCGACCGTTTTGCCACCTTCACGGATAGCAAAGCGCATCTTGTCTTCCATGGCGACCGGAGCGATAAGCGTGATAACCATTTTGGTGGTGTCACCAGGCTGAACCATCGCGACTTCGGCAGGAAGCTTGACCTCACCCGTCACATCCGTGGTGCGAATGTAGAACTGAGGCTTATAGCCGGTCACAAATGGCTTGTGGCGACCACCTTCTTCTTTGGTAAGAGCGTAAACCTCCGCTTCGAACTCGGTGTGAGGCTTGATCGAACCGGTCTTGGCAAGAACCATCCCACGCTCGATTTCATCCTTTTTGGTACCACGGAGCAAGAGACCTGCATTGTCACCGGCGAGACCAGAGTCAAGTTGCTTGTTAAACATCTCGATACCCGTGACCACCGTCTTGCGCGTTTCACCCAAACCAACGATTTCGACTTCTTCGTTGATCTTGATTTGACCACGTTCGATACGACCCGTGACCACCGTTCCACGACCTTCGATCGAGAACACGTCTTCGACAGGCATAAGGAATGGCTTATCGGTTTCACGGACAGGCTCTGGAATGAAGTCATCACAAGCCTTGATAAGATCCAAAATTGGCTTAGCAGCGGCTTCATCCTTAGGGTTTTGAAGAGCTTTCAAACCAGATCCACGGATAATTGGGGTCTTTTCACCATCAAATTCGTATTTGGTCAAAAGATCACGGATTTCTTGTTCGACCAAGTCGATAAGCTCCGCATCTTCTACCATGTCAACCTTGTTCAAAAACACAACGATGGCAGGCACACCAACCTGACGAGCCAACAAAATGTGCTCGCGCGTTTGAGGCATTGGACCATCCGTCGCAGACACAACCAAGATGGCACCATCCATCTGGGCGGCACCCGTGATCATGTTTTTGATATAGTCAGCGTGACCAGGACAGTCAACGTGAGCATAGTGACGCTTGTCCGACTCATATTCGGTATGAGCGGTAGCAATCGTAATCCCACGAGACTTGGATTCTGGAGCTTTATCAAGGTCATCAATGCCCTTTTTCTGGGCCGTCATGCCGTGAGCGCCGAGAACCGTCAAAATAGCCGCCGTGGTCGTGGTCTTGCCATGGTCAACGTGACCGATGGTACCAATGTTCACGTGTGGTTTTGTCCGTTGAAAGACGTCTGCCATAGGTACGTAATGCGGAATGCATTAAAAAATAAGAGTGAAAAATTCGCGTTTTTGGCTAATCCATGAGGATATTCTCACGTGGAGGCAGTTCACAATGAACCGCGCCGAGTGAGCACGTCCTCGGAGCTATTTCGCGAGTGAGCAGATAGTAGCAGAAGTTAGCCAAGATGACAAGACCCATCGCTCACAAACGACGGGTCGAGGCACTGGGTCACCCCATCTTAGGGTTGAAACGAAAATCGCTCCTCCAAAACCAAGTCATCTCCCCCCTCTTTTTGGGGTAATTGTTGCGCCGGAACCTCATGGGAAACCGTATCTAATGAACGATGGAGCGCCTGAACTCGATCCTCATCCCGCTGCCGCACCCGAAGACCGTCGGGTTGCGAGGAGGGAGGCGGAAGGCGGGAGGCGGGGGGATTCACCTCCAACGATCCTGACGCCTCCTGAGATTCCCCCTCTTCCTGAAACCGATTCCCTCTCTGCTTTTGTTTTTGCTCAGATGCGTTATTGGGTTTGTGCTCCTCCCCCCTCCCTCCTCCCCCCTCCCTCCTCCCCCCTCCCTCCTCCTGCCCTACCCGTGGTACGTCGAGCATTTTCTCATACGCCTCCAATGGCAACACCACCATCGGCTCCCGCCCGGCCACATCCGTTAAAATGACAGGCATCCCCTGCCGCCGCGCCAGCTCAATAATTCGCTGTAATGACATATATTCCCCATCTCAACCGATGCGCACATGATTGACAAGTAGCCATTTTGACCAAAACACAAAACGCTCCACTATGAGAAGCGAAGCGATTAAGATATGAGAATAGAAGTCAACAATAGCCTCTAAAGAACAGTGTTAGGACTCGCGGGGAGCAGAAGGGCGATAATTCACAGCCCCAAGAACCGAAGCTGCCACCACCGCGACGAAGCAGATACCCAGAACGACAGGTACCCGAACCCATGCGAACTGGTTCGCGGAAGGAACGAACTCAGTCGCGGCCGCACACGCTGCACATCGAAGCTTTTCGAAAAACCCTGTCATGACTACACCTCCGCGTGTCTTTTCCCACAAAACACCGTCGCACGTCAAATGCAAAAACACCCCTCACACAATGGTAAGGAGTGTTTTTATTTTATTATTCTGCTTATTTCTTCATGCGTCCTTCGACCACCATTTGAGACACATTGGAAGGAACTTCACCGTAGTGACTGAATTCCATCGAGTAGCTGGCGCGACCTTGTGTCATGGAACGCAAGCCCGTGGAGTAACCGAACATTTCGGACAATGGAACTTCTGCGTTCACGATACGGGCACCGCTGCGCTCTCCCATGTCCTGGATCTGACCACGCTTGGCGTTCAAGTCTCCGATCACATCACCCATGTAGTTTTCTGGGGTGACAACTTCGACCTTCATGATAGGTTCAAGCAAGTACAACCCTGCTTTGCGACATCCTTCTTGGAAGGCCATAGAACCCGCGATCTTAAAGGCCGCTTCGGAAGAGTCCACATCGTGGTAGCTTCCATCTTTCAAGGTGATCTTCACATCGAGAAGAGGGTACCCAGCCAACACACCACGCTGTCTAGCTTCTTGAATACCTTTATTGATTGGTTGAATAAATTCGCGAGGGATAACGCCACCCTTGATTTCATCAACAAATTCGTACCCCTTGCCTCGTTCATTTGGTTCGATGTCGATCACACAATGACCATATTGACCACGACCACCAGATTGACGCACGTATTTTCCTTCGACATCTTCTGCTTTGCCGCGAATCGCTTCGCGATACGCCACCTGAGGTTTACCAACGTTAGCTTCGACTTTGAATTCACGCTTCATGCGATCAACGATGATTTCCAAGTGGAGCTCACCCATGCCTGCAATGATCGTCTGCAACGTTTCTTCATCGGTACGCACACGGAAGGAAGGGTCTTCCTCAGCCAATTTCTGAAGAGCGACACCCATCTTTTCCTGGTCAGCCTTTGTTTTTGGTTCAATCGCAATCGAGATCACCGGTTCAGGAATCACGATCGACTCAAGCACGAGTGGGCGCTTTTCGTCGTAAATCGTGTCTCCCGTAAACGTCCCCTTCAAACCCACGGCTGCGGCAATATCTCCCGCAAATACTTCGCTCACATCCTCACGTTCGTTGGCATGCATGCGCACGATACGGCCGAGACGTTCTTTTTCGCCTGTTTTTGCGTTAATGACGTAAGAACCTGCGGACATCGTTCCAGAATACACACGAAAGAAGATTAATTTTCCCACGAATGGATCCGTCATGACCTTAAATGCAAGAGCCGCAAAAGGTTCGCTGTCAGATGGGTGAACGGCAATCGCCTGATTTTCATCTTCAAGTGCGTGAGCTTTGGTAGCAGGGATATCAAGAGGACATGGAAGGTAATCAACGATCGCATCAAGCAAGAACTGCACGCCCTTATTCTTCAAGGCTGAGCCACACAAAATTGGGTTGATGTGACCCGCGATCACCGCTTTGCGCAATCCGGTCTTTAATTCTTCCAATGTGAATTCTTCTCCAGCCAAATAACGATTCATCATCTCTTCATCCGTTTCGGCGATTGCTTCAATCATTTGAGCACGGTACTGCTTCGCTTTTTCCAACATGTCCGCAGGCACATCTACTTCTTCGATCTTTTGACCCATTTCATCAAGATACATCTGCGCCTTCATGGTCATGAGATCAATAATCCCCACGAAGTTGGCTTCTGCGCCAATCGGCAACTGGATAGGATGCGCACGCTTGGTTAAACGATCATGGATCGATTTCACGTCGGCGTAAAAATCCGCCCCCATGCGATCCAGTTTATTGATAAAACAAATACGAGGCACGTTGTGCTTATCTGCTTGGCGCCACACCGTTTCCGATTGGGATTCGACCCCAGCGACACCATCAAACACGGTCACCGCTCCGTCCAAGACGCGCAAAGAACGCTGAACTTCGATCGTAAAGTCGATATGTCCAGGCGTATCAATTAAGTTCATGCGGGAACCCTTCCAATAACAGGTGGTTGCAGCGGCGGTAATTGTAATACCGCGTTCGCGCTCTTGCTCCATCCAGTCCATCGTTGCTTCCCCTTCGTGTACTTCGCCAATTTTATGCTTGCGACCCGTATAAAATAAAATACGTTCTGATACCGTGGTTTTTCCGGCATCAATATGGGCAATAATCCCAAAGTTGCGTGTGTCCTTCAAAGAATATTCGCGAGGCATAATAAGTTTATAGAGTGAGAGGTGAAAGCAAAACGTGAATCGTGTCAGGGGAAGAGCCGATCGGTTGTTCCGTCAGACATCCGCAGTCACGATTCACGTATGGGAAATGACGATTATCGAGCAAAGTGAGCAAATGCGCGGTTCGCTTCGGCCATGCGGTGCACATCCGCGCGCTTCTTGACCGCTTCACCTTGGTTCTGAGCCGCATCCATAATTTCGGTTGCGAGGCGTTCAGACATTGGCTTGCCCTTGCGAGAACGAGCTGCGTCGATCATCCAGCGCAACGCAAGCTGCAAACGACGCTCTGCACGAACCTGGAGAGGAACTTGGTAGTTTGCTCCACCGACACGCTTAGATTTCACTTCGACACTTGGAGAGACGTTCTTAAGCGCCTCTTCATACATTTCGATGGCTGGCTTTTTCATCTTTTCTTCTACGATGTCGAAGGCTGCGTACACAATGCCTTGCGACTTCTGCTTCTTGCCGCCAATCATGATGTAGTTGATCAGCTTCGCCACATTGGTCGATCCATATTTTGGATCAGGGGCTACTTTACGCTTGGGAGCTTGTTTTCCGCGCATATGATCAGGAATTAATTAAATTATTTCTTTGCTTCTGGTTTAGGGCGACGAGCACCGTAGAGAGAACGGCTGCCACGACGGTTTGCCACACCTTGTGTATCGTAGACACCACGGACAATGTGGTAGCGCACACCAGGAAGGTCTTTCACACGACCACCACGGATAAGGACGATAGAGTGTTCTTGCAAGTTATGACCTTCTCCAGGGATATACGCCGTAACTTCTTGTCCATTCGAGAGACGCACACGCGCAATTTTACGCACAGCCGAGTTAGGCTTTTTTGGCGTCATGGTGGTGACCTTGGTACACACACCGCGTTTAAAAGCAGAGCCACGGGACAATTCCGTACGCTTGCGATGCAAGGTATCGAACGCAAATTGGAGCGCCGGGCTCTTGGATTTACGGCGAGACGTCGTACGTGGGCGACGGATAAGCTGAGCAATAGTAGGCATGTAGTCGATATGAGGGCACGAAAGCTTGGATGAAGAGCGAGGCGCGTTCGAGGAGCGGAGTAAGCCGTATTGAGCATACGGCGTCGAGCACCGGAGAGCGCAACGAAGCTATTCGCCAAGACTTCGTGTCCTAAATAAAGCGTAAAAACGTGTAAGGTGCGCCCAATCTACCAGCGTTTACCCAATTCGTCAAGACAAAGGATGACGGGCAGAAGGTAGCGTCCATCACCCCTACAAAACACGTCCAAATTTACGCCAATTCCAGGCAAAAAGCGCTAAAAATACGAGACAGGCCAGCGCAGGAGCCAGCCCTCCAAAACTTCCACGCTCCGCAATAGTCATCCAACCAGCCAAGAAATAGCCAGCGAATGGTAAGGTCATCCAGCTCAAAAAGGCCCAAGGATGTCGAGCGGCCAATGCTTGCTTATGACAAATGTGCGCGAACATAAAAGCAAGAAAGGGGGCAATACCTAACATCAGCGCTCCCGCTCCAGCCGCACACAACCACACCCAAGAAGCTTCCACTAAATCCGTAGAACGCATGCTTCCGGCCGCTAATGGTCGATCGGCTGCCAAAGACCCATGCGCCGCTTCCAGGAGCTCTGTTTCGGCTGTTTGCACCAAAAGAAACAAGCCCGTCACCAACATAAGCACCAACCACGCTAAGACATGCGTCCCCGTAACTGAATGACCCTCCTTAAACAAAAACGCACCTAGGGCTCCCAACGCCACGACTCCAAACCCCATTGTAAACCGCTGACGACCAACAAAAGACACAAGCCGCTGCACAGACCAACGCCAAGCTCGAACCAAGTGGTAAAAAACAACAATCAACGATGCCAACCAGCTAAATACGGCAAACAACCACGTTCGACTAACATACGCCTCGCCTCCGATGGCAAGGGGAAACCGCTCATACACCGCGCGCCAGGCAAATCCATCAATTTGCGCCGCAATAAACCCTTGACCGACAATCGTATTTAATCCAGACCAAATCGGGACGTCTCCCACGATTACGCTCCACCCAATAAAGGAAGGGAGCAAGAAAAGAAGGGCGAAACCTAGATATCCTGGCCATATCCCTTGCACTAATTGCCAAGGAGTCCGCGAAGAGGTTATACGCCACCACGACCACGCGAGCCATCCTAGAAATAACATCCAGACCAGAACAAAGGCAGGCGGAAGGATAAAGAGAGGAAGGAGCCCTCCCGTTAATAAAGCCGCTAACGCCTGCCAGCCATTCGCAAACCCCATCTCCAAAGGAACTCCCACGGCTTGCAAGAAAAAATGAAATACGGGAATAAAAAATAGAATAGGAAGATATGAAGACAACCCTCCCAAGGCAGAGATAAACGACACACGCCACAACCGTACACACACCCACCCCAATAAAGACGTAAGTAAAAAGACTACCCCTGGCCAGACGAACAACACCGTCATGACATCAAACGAAACAAGAGACGAGCGCGCTTCAGCCAGCTCAGAAATAAATCCAACCACCCAGGACAATGAGACAAGTCGAGTCAAAAATACACGCCACCCTCCAAAACGACGCTCCGAAAACATTTCAAGAGAAGCCCAGATCATAGAAAAAGAAATTGCTGTACCAGCCACGAAGAGGTACGCGAAATCCAACTCAACGGTCCAAGAGGTAGGAACATATCCATAAGTACCACGATCAGTAAAAGATTAGGACCCTGCAGCGTAATCCAGCGATGAACATTGGAAAACCGATACTCATCCAGGACAGCTAATAACGCCTTCGATCCATCCAAGGGCGGAACAGGGATAAGGTTAAAGAGCGCCAAAGAAAAATTCAGCAGCGCCCCAACCGTCGCAAAAATGGTAAACAAATTATTTGGCCCAAGCGCAGCGCCAATTGTTCGCACGAGCACGATAAACACCAATGCCAATAAAACATTGGATGCAGGCCCAGCCGCGGCCACCAAAACCGGACCCAATCGTCCAAATTTAAGTTGATACGGATTAAATGGCACTGGCTTCCCCCAGCCAAATCCTAACAATAAAAGAGAAATAAACCCTAACGGATCAATATGAGAAGTAGGATTAAGGGTTAACCTACCTTCACGCTTTGCCGTATGATCCCCAAGCCAAAAGCCTGCCAAGGCATGCGCCGCCTCATGCACTGATAAAGAAATAACAAACACTGCGACAAACGCCACAAACACCCAAGGCTCACGAAACAACAAAGAAAGGAGGTTCATGCCTCCCATTGTGGCGAGTTCTCTCAAGCTCGTCCACCCTTGCCAAAAACCCCATCTTCCTATATCCTTAGCCCATTCTCAGGTATTCGAGGCGTATAGACTCGATACCCGATACTAACTACTCGATACTTTTCTATGTCCCGCATCTGTCAACTCAGCGGAAAATCCGCTAAATACGGCAACTCCCGTAGCCACTCGAACATCGCCACCCGCCGCCGCCAAGGGGTGAATTTGCAAACCATTAAAATCAACGGCCAACGCATCCGTGTTGCAACCCGCACGCTCCGCACACTCAAGAAGCTCGCGGCGGAAATGCACGCCGGTCATAACCACGCGTAAAAAAAATATAACAAAACGTCTCGAAACAATATCGAGACGTTTTGTTATATCAAGCTACAAAATCCGCTCTTTCGTCTTTTTTATAATCTTAAAGGCCTGTTCTGCTGTATCCACCACGTGAAAGATAGACATATCTTCGGGACTGATATATCGATGCTGATCCAGCATCACTTGCTCAATCCAGGCTAAGAGCGGTTCCCAATACGTAGACCCAACCAAAATAACAGGGACTTGATCCGACATTTTCCCTGTCTGTATCAAGGTAAGCATTTCAAACAATTCATCCATCGTCCCAAACCCACCTGGAAAAAAGACGTAGGCTTGCGCCGAAGCCGATAACATCACTTTACGCGTAAAGAAGTAATGGAATCCCATTGATCTACGCACATAGGTATTTTGACGCTGTTCCATCGGCAGCGTGATATTGATCCCGATTGATTCTCCCCCGCTTTCAAAAGCCCCCTTATTCGCCGCCTCCATCACCCCCGGACCTCCCCCCGTAATCACCGCATATCCATTTTTACCACAGAGAAATCCGAGCTCCTGCGCAATTTGATAGTATGGATCAGACGGCCCACTGCGCGCGCTCCCAAAAAACGTGACTTCATTTTTTAAATTCGCTAAAAACTCAAACCCCTCCACAAATTCCGCCATGATGCGGAAAATCTTCCAATTGATATTCTCGGTAAAATTGTCTTCATGCGCAACCGGGACACAGGTGTGATTCGCATTACACAACCAATGTGTCAAGCGTTTTTGTGACGTAGCCAGCTCCGCTTCTCCCGTCCAAGATGGAGAAATCTTACGAAGCGCAGCTGCCATCTTCCCCGTCGAACGAGCAGGACGTTTTGATAACATACGTCGCCAAGCATAGCACAAATTCCAACAGGATGCTGCTAACGAATTTCTTCGACAAGTTTCCCATCACGCGCACAGATCTCCAAACGAGCCAGGAATGCTTCAAGGTCACGACGACGCCAAAGCGGACCAAGGGCAATTCTCTCAAGAGAACCGCTTGGCGTTTCAAAGGTAAGCGTTTCAATCCCCCATTCCGGATTTAGCCCTTCGTGCACAAGCAAAACCTTTTTCATGTGTTGAAACAGAATCTTTCGTCGTCGAGCCAGCCATCCATCAAACACGAGCCCTTCAGATTCCAAAATCAAATACTCGCTCGCAGCCCCCACCACATACGCGAGCATACCTAATAAAAATAAAACGAAGATCGCCTCTAAATAGACGGAGCGACCGACCGCATGCGTCACCATCCAGAGCAAAGCAAGCAACACCAAAAATAATCCGCTCAAAATCCCTCCTCCAAGAGATATGATCTTGGCATCAATACGAATCATATCTAGATGATCTCATACTAAAAAAAATTCGCCAACAAAAAAGACCCGCCGAAGCGAGTCTTTCCTTGTTACATCACCGCTTCTTTGGCAGCTTTTGCAACACGGAACTTGATGACCGTCTTGGCAGCAATCTTGATCGCTTCGCCGGTCGCTGGGTTGCGACCCATGCGAGCAGGGCGCTTGACCTTTACGAGTTTACCGAGACCTGGGATCACGAATTCACCCTCTTTCTTCACTTGGCCGTAAGCCATTTTCACGAGAGCCTCCATCACCGTCACGATTTCTTTCTTGGTGCGGCCAGATTTAGCTGCCAACTCCTGGAGGAGCTGAGACTTGGTCATGCTCATAAAATAAAAGATGCATCAAACCCTAATAAATAATGAGTGAAAGAACGAATATAACGGGTTTGCAGGGGTATTATGCAACCTCTGGTATAAACACGCAAGAAACACGGGGAGATTGTCAAGGGAGGAGATAGAAGAGCAAACCTTCTTTATCCGCACCTGAGATCCATGAAGGGGTTGCAGAGTCTCTATAAACCCGTTATGCTCCGCCCATAAAGAGTGGATGCATTACTCTCTTAACTCGTCGGGCTATATGCAGAGCATGTAGTCCTTCCTCGTCTCGGGATATCCAAGGTCGTGAACCTCGGATATCCACTCAACTCGTCGGGCTATAGCGCAGTTGGCTAGCGCGCTTGCATGGGGTGCAAGAGGTCGTGGGTTCAAATCCCACTAGCCCGACCACGTAAAAACAGCGCTTCATGCGTTGTTTTTAGTTCATACGACCCAAATACCGCCACTGTATTCATCATTTGCGATGACACCTTAGGAGCGATATCATGCAGCCATGCCCAGGAAAGAGTCGCTTTATTGGCCCGCACATCGTCTCAAAGAGATGTTGAAGCGATATCCGTATACAAAAACCCAAACGTACGAACTAACGTACAACATCACCATCCACGCAAAAACCGAGAGCGTACCCCTCAAAGCCCTAACACTCGTCATTCCACGCCCTCCCACAACAAGAGAGCAACAGATTATCGACTTTAAACTCCATCTTCCGAACGCGCAGGAACAAAGAGATGAACGATTTGGCAACCATTTTTTCCTTGTACGGCTAGAACCACGTGCCACAAATTTTGAAATACCCGTATTTAGCGGCAAAGCCACCATTCACCCATTCAAGAAAGGCTCTACACCGCGTCAAATACTCCCACCACCCGCGATCGGAGAAAAAACGGAACATCTCCACCCAAATGACGCTCGCATCCAAACCCTTGCCAAAAATATCGGAAGGGATCCTTCGATTCATGAAACAGCCCGAAAAATCTACGCGCACATCGTCAGAACCATAAAGTACGGCGAGCCCATTGATGGACTTTACAGTGATCTCGATGCACTCCTACGTTCTCACGTCGATTGCGGAGGATTCGACAGCCTCTTTGTGTCGCTCTGCCTCGCTTCGGGCATCCAAGCACGCATCGTCAGTGGATTCTTTCTCGATGGAGAGAAAAACGAAATGCACGCCTGGGCAGAATTCCAAGATGAAAAAGGGTACTGGATCCCTGTCGACCCCTCCATGGAACAGCTTGCAAGAAAGGGAAGAACAAAAAAATCCGGACGCTTCGAGTATATTGGCAGCGACCGTCTACAACTCTCACAAGGCTGCGACATCCCTATCGAGTGGAATAATAAACAATACTCTGCTCCCCTCTTGCAGCATCCGTTCATTCTAGATGGAACCGGTTCCGAATCTATCCGAGCAGCCCTCAGCGTTAAAATGATACCGCCTCAAGCCTAACACTCGTCCCTCTTCCTATGTCCCGCCTCGTCACTTCCCTCTCTCCAAATATTGAACGTGACGATCTTCGCCTCGCCGCCTCTTTGCTATGGCAGTCGTGGAAATGGAGAACGGGACACACAATCAACGACCTTGAAGAAGCGATCGGGCAATTCTTTCAGGCAAAAGCTTTTACTTTTGAAAGTGGGCGCTCCGCTCTTACGGCCGCAATCCAAGCGCTCCATCTTCCAAAAAATAGTGAGATCATCTTGCAAGCCTTCACCTGTGTTGCTGTTCCTAATAGCATTCGCTGGGCAAATTGCACTCCAATCTACGCAGACGTCGATCCAAAAACATTTACAATCGACCCAAAAACCATCGAAGCATTAATCACGCCGCACACTCGCGCCCTCCTCATCCAACACACCTTCGGTATTCCAGCTCGTATGGATGCATTAATGGAACTCGCTCGCAAACACAGATTATTTGTTATTGAAGATTGCGCCCACAGCTTCGGTAGTCGTTGGAACGGACAACTTCTCGGAACCTTTGGAGACGTGGCGATCTTGAGCTTCGGTCGAGACAAGTCTCTATCGTCTATCTTCGGAGGTGTAGCACTGACACAAGACACATCCCTCGCAGATCGCTTACGATCCCTTCAAACACAAGCAGCTCTTCCTACAAAACGCTGGGTTATTCAACAGCTCCTCCATCCCCTCATCCTTGCCATTGCACTAAAAACCTACGATTTTTTTTCCATCGGGAAAATAATCTTGGAATTCGCTAAACGTCTGCATCTCATTTCCAAAGCTGTAGACGCCCAAGAACGACAAGGCAAACGCCCAGCCTGGACCGGGCATCGTCTCCCAAACGCCCTCGCCATTCTCGCGTATCGCCAATGGAAAAAGCGAGAACGATTTGACGCGCATCGTCGCGCATTAACACAGCTCTATCAACAGGAGTTACAACACCCAAGTATCACCCATCCTCATTGGACCAAAGAAGCAGACCCAGCTCTTTTGCGCTATCCTATCCGCATCACGAGACGCGATCAGGTATTCAAAGGGATGGCCGCAGCACACATCCAGCTCGGCGATTGGTACACATCTCCCCTTGCTCCCGAAGGGATCAATGAACACGCTGTCGGCTACGACCGCAGCAAAACACCTTCAGCCACTACTCTCTCAAAAGAAACGCTCAACCTCCCCACCCACATCAACATTTCAGAATCAGACGCAAAAAAAATCTGCACTCTAATAAAAGACTTCCTTGATCAAGCCTCCTAAATCGTCCATATGTTCGATACTGGATACCCGATACTCGACACTTCCTATGCTATCCATTAAACCATGCAACGATCGCGCCCTCTGGACGGCATTTTTAGATGAGCAAGCTCCTCCGACCTTCCTCCAATCCTGGGAGTGGAAAGAAACAAACGAGGCAAGCAACCACGACGTTATCCACCTCGGCCTCTTTGAAAACGATCGGCTCGTGGGTACCGCTCTCACCATTTTTATCAAAGCTCGACGCGGATCTTTTCTCCTCATTCCTCACGGCCCCATTTTAGCACCACACGTACCCCAAACTCAGGCCTGGGATCTCCTCACGCAGGAATGGAAACAACAAGCACGAGCACGCAAGGCTATTTTTATTCGTGTCTGTTCCCCCCTTCCCGCCACTCCTTCAAATACCCTTTTATTACAGGAACGCGGCTTTAGGGACGCTCCCATCCACCAACATCCAGAACTCGCCTGGATCTTAGACATTCGCCCTACCGAAGAAGAGCTTTTAAAAAACATGCGCAAAACCACACGCCAAAGTATTCGCAAAGCCGAGGAAGCGGGTGTAACCGTCAACTTCATCAGCGATAGTAGTGGCCTCCATGATTTTTGGAAGGTCTATCAAACAACCGTCGCTCGCCAACATTTTACCGCCTTCTCTCGCGGCTACCTCGAAACAGAATGCGAGGCCTTCTTTAAACAAGGTCGACTCATCATCGCGATCGCTTCTCTCCAAAATCAAATTATCTCGGCTGCGATCATCACCCTCGCACACGGCAGCGCGTTTTATCACCACGGCGCCTCTGACCAATCCCCCTTCCCAAAAGTTCCCGCCGCCCACCTCCTGCAATGGCGTCTCATCCAAGAGCTCAAACGTCGTGGTTGCCAATTCTATAATTTCTGGGGCGTCGTCCCTGAATCCGCCACCGAGCACCCTTGGCACGGCCTCTCCCTCTTCAAACGAGGCTTCGGCGGCTTTGAAGAAGCCTATCTCCACGCCCAAGACCTCCCCCTCTCCCCCCGGTATTGGCTCACCTGGATCATTGAAACCATTCGCAGAAAACGGCGAAATCTATAAAAATCTCCCCCAGAGAAGAAAGATCCCTTTACTTTTGACGTTTTTAAACAATTCTGCTATGATCCCCTCAGTTGACCCGCCAAGGGTCTTTTAAAAAACGCGTTTATGCCTAACCCCATCCTCGAATATTTCCGCACCTCTAAGGAAGAATTAGAGAAAGTCAGCTGGCCGAGCAAGCAAGATACGCTGCGCTATTCTACGCTCATCGTCGTAGGCAGCGTCGCCGCCGCCCTCTTTTTTGGAGCTCTCGACTTCGGTTTGAGTCGCTTGGTTCAAGTGGCTATCAGCGCGCGCAACCCTCAAGTTCAAACGGATCCAACCACTCCGCCCATCCCACAAATCAACCCGGAAGACATTCAAGCTGTGGATGAAAACGGAAATCCCGTCAACCTCAACGTCCAAACAGTTCCCGTCAATCCTAACCCCGCTCCTTCCACCCCATAACCTATGCCTAAGCAAACCTCCGACTACGGACGGCGCTGGTTCGCCATCCACACCTATTCTGGATACGAAGAAAATGTGGCGGATGGACTTCGTCAGCGCATCGAAACTCTTGGCTTGAAAGATTCAATCTTCCAAATCCTCGTTCCCAAAGAAAAGAAAATTAAAATCAAAAATGGCAAGCGCCGCGTCACCGAAGAAAAAATCTTCCCTGGCTACGTCCTCGTCGAAATGATCGTCACCGATGATTCATGGTACGTGGTGCGCAACACGCCAAACGTGACGGGCTTTATCGGGACGGGTACCAACCCAACCCCGCTCGCGCAAGCAGAAATCGATGGCCTCATGAAACGCATGGGAACCACGGAAGAACCACAAGTCACAATCGATTTGCAGCCAGGTATGGCCGTCAAAATCGGCGAAGGACCGTTCAAAGGCTTCGAAGGCAAGATCAGCGAAGTCGATGGCTCTCATGGCAAAGTCAAAGTCCTGGTCAGCATGTTTGGTCGCGAAACACCGCTCGAGCTCGACTTCACTCAAGTTAAAAAAGCCTAATACACTCTGGGATAACAGAGGCTCCCGTCAGCGCGCTTCTCGCTGCTATCCCCTTCCGATGCCCTGCGTGACGGCACCGCATCATCATTCATCTCATCTTCACCATTTCCTATGGCAAAGAAAGTAAAGACCCTTATCAAGGTCCAAGTCATGGGTGGCAAGGCAACCCCTGCCCCTCCTCTTGGTCCCGCCCTCGGTCAGCACGGGATTAACATCGCAGAATTCTGTCAAAAGATTAACGCCGCGACCCAAGACCGTTTAGGCGAAGTCGTCCCTGCCGTCATCACGTTGTACGAAGACCGCAGCTACACCTTCATCCTCAAAACCCCTCCTGTCTCCGAGCTCTTGAAGAAGGCAGCGAAGATCGAAAAAGGCGCCGCCAAACCCAACACGCAAAAAGTTGGCAGCGTAAACATGAACCAAGTCCGTGAAATTGCCGAGAAGAAAATGCCAGACCTCAACTGCACCACGGTGGAAGCCGGCATGCAGCAAGTCATTGGTACGGCTCGCAACATGGGCATTGAGGTCAAAGGGTAATAAAAACGATAAAAAAATCAGCCTCACATACAGGCTGATTTTTTTATTGAAAACGAGCGATAGATAAAGAAAAACCCCTTTCTACTCCACACAGTTTATGCACAGATACGCTTGACGCTTCCCTCGGCAAGCGTACCCTTACAGTAGCCTCCCTTACGCAAAGAGGCGGAAAGGAATACGCATGTCGCCCGTCAGAGCACTGGCAATACATGGTACAAGAGAAGCGGAAGTGATCCTGTGCGTATGTTGCGCACACATTCCCGGCATCGTAGAGGCCGATGCAACCCTGGTCATCAAAAAAGTCCCTCCGCATGCCCTGATGGCACCGCTCAGCACGATCTGCGCCAAGACAGAGGTCGTGGGAAAGATCTTTCGTTGGATCGAAGCACGCGTAGATGGCAAAGCAAGTGCCAACATCAAGGTCTGCTGCTGTCACGCGTGCGCCCAAGATCCAAGCCTAAACCTCCTCCCGACATTCGGCCGCAACTTTCACAGTCGCTGCCGGGACATCGAACGCATCATCGCCTCGATGTATCGCGCATATTGCAACATCAGCTGCAGCGCCAGGGAGGTTGCAGCTCCACCCAAGGAAGACGGAACCGTGAGCGGAGTGCGCACGATTCCTCTCCTCCAGGGTGGCTCCATCGAATTTTTTGATCCCCTCTCCCAATAACAACTCCTATTCTCTTCTCCTACGGAGCCTCGCCTCCGTTACCTCCACGAACACTGATCTCAGAAATCAGCGACCAATGCTCATGGAGATATGAGAAAAAAGGTCAGATCTCTTTTTTATTCTCTGGACGCAGGGCTTTTTTCATATACGTCCCAACCAATTCAAACCCACGATTGCGATAATACTCGCGCACACCCACTCCACTGATCACAGAAAGAGAAGTATACCCATGCTCTTTGGCAATGGACTCCGCCTCTGCCATGAGAACCTTCCCCCATCCCTGGTGCTGCACCGCATCGGATCGGCCTTCAGAGAGCTTCAGTGCCTGACCGTACGTATGCAACTCGCGGATAAACGCTCCGTTCTGCAATTCAGGAAATGCGTGACGGACTTCCTCAAACATCTTTTTCGTTTTTGGTTCTTCAATGAACGGATTCGCATCCGGTAGACGTAAACGCAAGAAACTTACGACCGTCGTCCGCTGTTCATCCTCAACACTTAAAAAATATTCCATCCCATACGCATTACGATACTCATCACGAAAAACGACAAGCTTCGTCTCCGGCTTCAAGGGTGGACGATGTCCCGCTTCACGACAGCGTAAACATTGACATTCAACTCCCCGTTCTTTCATACGCACCTCAATCACATCGCGCAAATTCGTCACTTTATTCCCTGCCGAAATTTCAAAGGAAGGAAAGTCGCGAATCAACCGTGAAACACGACAATAACGGGGAATGACACTTTGCATTCGCACCATCATCTCAATCAAGGTCTCCCCTTCCAACGGCTTATATCTCCCTTCTTTATGCCACTCAGCCAACTCCGCCGAAGGCAAAACCACACAAGGGTATAATTTGATCATGTCCGGACAAAATCGCTCATCCGAAAACAACTGATCGAACATCTCAATATCACGCTCGGGTGTCGCTCCCGGTTGGCCGGGTAAAATATGATAGTCCGTCTTAAACGCCGCTGCCTTTAACAAAACAGTGGCTCGCACCGTATCCTCCACCGTGTGGCCACGCTTTGTGAGCTCGAGGATTTGATCATCCAGTGCTTGAACACCCAACTCAACGCGTGTCACCCCAAGTTCACGCAAACGCACAATTTCTTTTGGGGTTATCCAATCCGGTCGCGTTTCAATCGTAAGACCAATGACCCGGTATTCAGAAGACTCATTAGCCGTTTGTGATGTCGCCAAAGAACCAAAACGTTTCTTGGAACCCACAACCCCCAAATGATTTGCCGCATCATAACAACGCTTAATAAACCATTTACGATACGTCCAAGGATACGCAGACCACGTCCCTCCTTTGATAATAAGTTCAATCTTTTTTGCCTCATGCCCATTCCGCTCCAACGCTTGCACACGCTGTACCACCTGCACATACGGATCGAACTTTAACTGAAGCGCCCGAGCCGCCGCCGGCTCACTCGCCACATAACTCTTCGGCATGCGTACTTCCGTCGGACAGTAAACGCACTTCCCCGGACAAGCGTATGGCTTAGTCAAAAGCGTGATTGGAGCTACCCCGGAATCCGTCCGCACCGTCTTACAACGCAGTAATCGTTCAACTATCTGATTACGCGGCCGTGTCTTTGTCATCTTACGATAGACCTTGACCATTTCCGCGATTGTTGGAAATTGATATGAGGTTCCTTGCAGATGTTTACGAATAGCATTATCTATCACCTTTTGAGAAGGTGTTGGATGAGCCAAAACGTCAGCTAAAATAGCTTCAACGATTCGTGCCGGTGGACGGGTCTGGTGAGACATGATGGAATAGCCCGCAGAGTAGCATGAATACCGATCTTGCCAAGACGCTGAGCGCCAACGTCCAAGACTTCTATGAACAACATGGGGCGTGGTTTGCGACCACGAGAGGCAAAGTAATCCCTGAACAAGCCTTTGTTTCCTCATATATTCAAAGCGGAATGACCGTTGTTGATGTAGGTGCCGGCAACGGCCGTTTTGCCACACTGCTCCCTCAAGATGTGGTCTACATCGGTATCGAACCCTCAGAAACCCTGCGAAACTCCGCCCAATTAGCACTTCTGCCAGGACACCTTCCTTCGCTTCCCCTCCCAGATGCTACAAGCGACGTCACGGTCTGCCTGGCCACTCTCCACCACATTCCTACCACAGAAACACGTCGAGCCTCCATCGAAGAGCTGATTCGCGTCACAAAACCCGGAGGTATCATTCTGGCCACCTCCTGGCTCCGCAATCCCCATAATCTAACCACAACAGAGATCACGGGCGCGGAACCAGGTGATATCTGGATGCCGTGGCAAGGGTTAGAAGAAAAAGACAAAGGCCAACGCTACGTCCATTTTATGCAACCCGGCGAGTGGAGCGATTTATGGTCACACCCAAAACTCGAGCTCGTCCAGATCGGCATGTACGGCAAAAAAGACTGGACAGATAACGAACAAGAGGCCCTAAATTGGCGCGTCATTGCCAAACGCCGTTGACGAACAGAATACGAACAGGTCTACTAAAAGCACATGTCGGATTTTTTTGCAGATATCCAAAGCGAGGACACTCGCTTGGTCACTCCCGAAGCCCAGGAGGTTGATCGAGGCTTTGATGTGGCACTCCGTCCAAAACGACTTGATGAATTTCTCGGTCAGCAAAAAGTCAAAGAAAACTTACGTATTTTTTTAGAAGCGGCCAAAGGTCGCAACGAACCCTGTGAACACATTCTTCTTTATGGGCCGCCGGGCCTTGGAAAAACCTCCCTCGCTCACGTTGTAAGCGCAGAAATGGGGGCGAATATCAAAATTACCAGCGGCCCCGCCCTTGAACGCGTGGGAGATTTAGCCGCCATCCTCACCAACTTAAACGAAGGCGATATTCTCTTCATCGACGAAATCCATCGCATGAACCGCTCGATCGAAGAGGTTCTCTATCCTGCCATGGAGGACTATGCGCTTGATATTGTGATTGGCAAAGGCCCCACTGCTCGCACACTCCGTCTCGACCTCAAACACTTCACCATCATCGGCGCCACAACACGCCTCTCTCTTCTTTCATCGCCCCTGCGCGATCGCTTTGGTGTCACCTACCATCTAGATTTTTATACACCCCAAGAAATGGCGCAGATTCTCGAACGAAGTGCCCAACTCCTTAATCTTGAAGTACCCCTGCATGCGCTAAATATTATCTCTACGCGCGCACGTCGTACTCCACGTATCGGGAATCGCCTCTTAAAGCGTGTACGTGATTATGCCCAGGTGATGAACCAAGGCGCTCTCGATGCAAATATTGTAGAAGTCGCCCTTCAAGCCCTCGACATTGATACCCGCGGACTCGACAAAGCCGACCGTCGCACCTTAACCATGCTCGTAGAAAAATTTAACGGCGGTCCCGTCGGTCTCACAACCCTCGCGGCCGCAACAGCAGAAGACGTAGAAACTCTTGAAGACGTCATTGAACCCTTCCTCCTCCAAGAAGGGTTTCTCGCTCGTACCCCTCGTGGCCGCATCGCCACCGACGATGCCTACAAACATCTCGGCCTCACCCCACCAGAGCGCCAAACAACCATCCTCTAGTCGACCAAGACCACATCAAGTATCCTATATCCAGTTTCAGCCGGATTCGAGAGGACGCTCGATACCCGATCACCGCCACTGGCGGAACCCACCCCGAGCGGGGGTACTCAATTCTCGATACTTTTATATGATTCCTCTCTCTTGGCTCCTCATCGCTTGGCTTGGCATGCTAGGTCTCTTTTTTCTTGTTGGTCTCATTACCCTCTTCACCCATTTACGCTACGGAGTCGCAAGCTTTGTCACCTACCTGAGCACCCTCCTCTTCATCGGAGTCAGCGCGGCGGGGATTCTCGTCGCAAGCAATTATCTCGTAACCGTAGACTGGAACCAGTCATTGGATCTCGGACCAAGTTTAGGACCCCTTTTTGATCTCCCTGGAACGGTAGAAGATCCAGGCACGATCCAAACTCTATGATCGACCTTCGCCATCTCCCTAATCCCGTTCCCGACGAAAAACTCATTTTTTTATTGCGTCGGCACCCTATCACTGTTTTACCGCTTGCTATCGTCACGCTGGTACTCCTGGCCTCACCGTTTGGGATCGAGTGGTACGTACAAACATATCGTCCAGATATTCTCGAGACTCCTTCCATCATGGCACCAGCCGTCCTGCTTGGGTCTATCTTTTTTCTTTTTGCCTGGTTATTTCTGTTCCAGTATTTCATGGATTATTACCTCGATACTTGGATCGTAACAACGCGCCGCATCATCAACATAGAACAATCCGGGCTCTTTCATCGCACCATGTCAGAATTACGCCTCTATCGCATTCAAGACGTGACCGCCGCCGTCAACGGATTTTGGGCCACCATTTTCAACTACGGAGAAGTCGAAATCCAAACCGCCGGGGAAAAACAACGTTTCTTATTTGAACAAGTCAGTGACCCAAACAATATTTCCAAGGTCATCATTGAACTCTCTGAAGCGGATCGCCGCGAACATTTGGATGAAGCCGTAGAAGAATTCGGTTTAGCAGAAAAATTACAAAAAACGAAGAAAACATCTTAAGTTCAAATCCAATATCCTCAATAGAAATATCGAGGATAAGAAAGGGGGCATATTAAGAAGAATACCTAAGAGCAGTGAAAAGGTCCTGTTGCGCAGGCTCGAAGGGTGGTCGGGCAAAACCCATGCGGCACATAGGCACCACTCGGCATGTCCGGGGCTATCCGAGTGCCTCCGCACATCAGGAAACGTTCATCAAGAGGAACTTCCATCTGTTGCCCGTCAGCCGCCACACGCCACACACGTAGGTTACCACGCTCCCGTAGGCCACCCTGACCATCCGCATCCAGTGCCCACACGATCCCAGAAAACCCCATGGGTGGGTCTTGACGAACATTGAAACGAGGGACAGTGACGAAAGCAGGAAGAGCCACCGCCACGCTGGCCGTCCAGGGGTTTGCGCTCATCGGAGCAG
>JBPOJM010000018.1:0-5590 GCA_052033585.1 Patescibacteria group bacterium
AGGAAAATCTGCGTACTCCTTTTTATCTGCCAGGCACGTAGGCCCATCGCCTACCGATCCGATCGGATGGATCCTCATGCCTCCGGTACGTCGTTCGCGAACGACGTACCTCCCTCAGACCAAACACAAGGATGACGGAATATAAAAGAAAGCTACCCGTTTTGGCTACGAGATCCCTCATTTCGCATGACTCCTTTCGGGATGACAAGTAAAGACGCTGAAGCTATTCAACTTTAATGTCAATCCTGTCTTTTAAACTAGGAATCTTGCCAAACCATTTTGGTTTAATCGTCACTTGTGCATCATCAACCCCCTCAATCGATTTAAGAATCGCAATCGCCTCTTGTGGTTCTTTCCCTGCTACCACCGTTTTCTGTAACCCAGGGCTCGAAGGCGTAATACGATAGGCGCCCTCTGCCTTTATGCGCACATTCGCCGTCTCATTTTTTGCATCGGCAGACTGAATTTCCAGAACTAAGCCACTTCCCGTAGCGGGTGGAAGGAATTCTCGCTCGCTGGGAATTTTCTCTTTTAACTTAAGCCGCACCAAAGACAAAAGGTCTTCCTTAGGATAAAAAACGGCCGTAACATCGAGTTTTAAAGAGGCCAGGAACGTATCAGAGGATTGACCCACCGATACGTTGGTTTTAAAACGTTCAGGTTTTCGCACTAAATACACCACATCCATACGGCTCAAATCTCCCAAATCTGCCCCGAGCGTCTTTTTTGCTTGCTCTAAAATTGCTTGAGTAAGCGCCTGTTCCGCCGCGTCCAAATCCGCTTGCATGACAAGCTTTCCCGTGGTGGAACGAGGAGCCGCAGGGATAGGGGTAGGGCTTGGTGAAGCCGTAGATGTCGCAGGCGTTGTAGTCACGGGGGCACTTACCGCCTGAAAGGGACTCGTTGACTCCGCATAGATATACCTCTGCAGATCGACAAATAGTCCGGGAATCGTAAAGGTGGTTGGACCAATCACAAACTCTGCCCCGGGCTTGTCTGCATACACAGGCACTTCAATCGACTCCCCTGGCTGCAGACGAACCGTTTGGTCAATACGATAAAGTTTTTGATCGGCCGTGAGTAAACGCGTCGTCCGAATCAAGGTTTGTGCTTTTGAATACTTATTATAAATACGTACTGTCCCTCGAGCGGTAACCGTGACAGGGGCAGGGGGAGGAGTAGAAGGAGGCGCAACAGGAACAGCAGGAACGACCGGAACAAGAGGGGCGACAGACGACGCCGAGCTCCCCACCGGAAACTCCTGGATTTTTTCAAACACTCCATTTACCACGCGACCGGGAATTTGCCCCGGCTGAGGCTGACGAGCCACATCCACCACACCTTCGTACGTAATGGGAGTACGTTTTGTCTGAACCACAATCGTCGCCCTTGCCGAGGACAACCACAAAACCGCCAGCACCACAATCACCGTGAAAGCGATAAAACTGTAAGCAATATTGCGATAAATATTCGTACGCGGTGCAGTCGGAAAAGAAGGAGCCGTAATCGGGACAACATGCGGACGACGGGAGCCACGTAAAGTCATAGAAAAGAACGCATCTATAGTACCATATTTTTTTATAACGTCACACCTCCCAAGACTACCTCACAACTCCCTTGCCTTTCGCCCCTTCATCCGTCGATAAATCCGTGCTTAATCCAGGTTTTACCCGTCGAATTGTTTCATTGACGCGCGCATCCGTCCCCTGAAACGACGTCTCCCCCAGTAAAGAGGCAAACCTTCCCACATCAATGGCTTGAGGCGTCAGTGCAACTTCAAACCAACCTTCAAGTTCACGCGTATTTTCTGGCACACGACCAAGATTCCACGTTACCATCCGTGTTTTTTCGTCATAAATAAGCGCTCCCGTTGCCGCTTCCATTTTACCCGTCCAAGCAGCAATAGTAGGTAAAACTGCTCGAATTGTCACATCACGTACCTCATGCAAGCTCTTCTGCACCGTCCAATAGATACGATACGTGGTCGTCTTACCCACAGTGGGAGGCAAAGGACCAGAGCCAAGTGGCGCTCCCTCCTCGGAAAAATACCGTGGCTCAACCGCAACATCTGCATCGGTGCGATACGTAAAAACAATAGGCTGAGAACGAATGAGACGCGGCGCACGTTCTCCGGTAACAGAGACTTGCGTTTGCGCCGCGACACGAATGAGCGCATCCTTGGTTCCACTTGTCACTGGTAACGTCAACCACCCAACATCAATCGTGCCACGCGCCCCAGGCGCGAGCTCTGCCAACATCGGAATACGAGTCTTATCATAGCGAATCGTCTGCACGCGTGATTTCGTCGTAGATACACCTTGCTTAGGATCATCAAACTCTTTCCAGTTAATCAGCGAGGTCCCCGTAGCCGAGCGTCCATTTACGACAGACTCAAGCTGAAGCGTAATGGCCACATCTTTAACCGCTTGTGTACTCACATTTTCATAAGCAATCGTAGCGCGCATTGGCTCACCGGGTTCTAAAGTACGAGCTTCAGCCTCTCCATTCACAATCAACCGCACCGTGAGGTCGCCAGGAGCGATAGCCAGACGCGCCTCACTCCGTGCCGCGACAAGAAGCCCATGTTCGACACTCATCCGCCCCGTCTCTGCCTGAAAGGTCGCTTCTCCACTCCCGCCTGAGGCAAATACTCCCGACAAGGTTGCGGTATAAAATGATCCGGCTGCCAAGTTCCCTATCGGAAACAAAACCGTGCGTCGTGCAAGATCTAGTTGAGTGCCTGTTGCCATCGCCCCCGGAATAAACCCGGCAGGAAATGTAACTTTGGCAACAAGCTGATCCAGAGGCTGCTTACCCAAATTGGCAATCGCATACTTAATCTGCGTTGGCTCACCCGCTAACACACGTTCAGGGAACAAAAGATTTCCTGCCAACACCGTCCCGGTATACCGAATGGTTTGCAGAGATGTCTGCTCAGAAACCGTCCCAGCACGATTGGCACGGTAGGTACTCAAAACTTGAAGCGCTGTTTGCTCACCTAGAGATCCCACAAAAAATCCCTTCACACGGATGCGCCCGTTCCCTTGCGGTTGTACCAACCCGAGCTTCCAAATGCGTAAGTCCACATCTGTCGGCGCAGGCTCAAGATCCGTCACCGTAAAATCAGTTGGGATATTAAGTCGAATCTCTACATCTGTTAAAACCTGAGGCTCAGTATTACGCCAAACAAGTTCATACGTCTGCTCTTCCCCCAAAGAAACATCGGCCGATCCTTCAACTGCCACCACCAAGGCAGATGAACGTGTCGCATTCCCGCCACCAAAAACCCAAAACCCACTCCAAGCCAACAGCGTTAAAAGCACACACAATGCCCCACCCGCAGCAAAAAACCATGCCATGCGCCACGAGCGTGTCCGTTCAAATCGATCCAATTTAGGCACCTGCCCCTTCGCATCAACATAAATAGCTCGCAATCCACGATCAACCGTTGCACGATCTTTTTCTTTTATCGAAGGATTCTGTTTAGATGCCGCAAAGACTCGTTTTTTAAAGAACGCCATATATTTTTTAAAGACCAACTTCAAATAATCCCGCCAAAATCCGATCACGATCCCAAGGAGCGGCAAGCTCAAATGAACCAGGAGAAACGCTATTACTCCAACGCACTTGCCAACTTACCGGAACCTGCACACGTGTATGAATATCACGGTTAGCCTTTCCTGCCTGACTTGTTAAAAGAACCATGTAGGCCGCGCGCTTCACAGAAGCCGCATCCGTCACCTGCCCTTCCCCCGTACGCTGCGCCAAATCAAACGCCGTAAACGGAAGAGTGTAGCGAAAACGAGTCACACGCGTCTCCCCGGGACGCAATTGCAACCACCCCCCAAAAGCCGTTCTGCCAAATTCCTGGGTGACATCTACCTCAGAAATCGGGCTTTGCCCCGGCGTCACCAGACGCACCACATGAGGATCCGCTTGATCCTCCAGCAAAGGAACTTCAAATAAACTGGAGGAAGGTGCTTCAAATCCCGTTGCCTCTAACAACTGAGAACCCATTGGCACATACACACGCACATACGAAACATTGTTTGCCCCCTTAAACAATTCACCCTTCACCCCTGCGTGCACACGCGTCAATGTAACCGTATTTGTGATCGTTCCATCCTCCGCAATCTCCACTTCATGGTCAACCCGTTCTTGAATAGAGGTATCCGTCTTTTGACCAGCAATATTCGCCTCTACAATCGCAAGCGCGTCGCCAAGAGTGGGCTTAAGTCGCCCATTCCAATCATATCGCTCCACCAACTCCTCTTCCTCTGCGCGCGTCATCCATATCTGCACATCTTTCGTCTCAAGCGCTGTCAATCCCATTTCTGCCAGCTTCAGCCAGTCTTCACGGGAACTTCCCTTCAAGCGAGCGAGAAGTTTTGGCATCAAATCCCCAATAATTTTCTTAGGCTTATTCTCCGTTTTATCATACTCAAGTTCCACCGATTTCTGAAGCTCAACCACCACATTCTCTGCACTCAAGGTCTTGCCATACTCAGGCATCTCAATCGGACCGGTCACACGCAACAAGCCCTCGAGCAAGGTGTCGTTAATCGCAATCACCCCATCAATCGTAGGTTGTCCCGCTTGGCTCCAAAACCAGCGGATTTTATCTGCCGCCGCCGGAAAATCTGGAAACCAATTCGCGTCCTGAAACTCCCACCGACCGCCGACAAGCTGCAAGGGGCGCGGTGGGATAACGCGCGCACGCAACTGACTCCGCAAATCGTAAGGTCCACCCCCGGGAACATGAATATTTGTAATCTCTCCCCGATCAAAAGTGACTTCCGCCACTGAACCCATAAATCCACCCGTTGGACGTAATTCCGCATGGTTCTGAAACACAAAAAGATACGTTCTTGGCGCTACCTGACCAAGAGCCGTCTGCAAAAAGACGAGGAGTTCTTTCGCATCCTGAAACGACGAGCGCCCTGCCCCCACCATCGAACGAAGCTCTGCCACCTGCCCTCGCAAGTTCACCGGCAATGCCTCCGGCTCTACTCGCTCCAAAGATTGCAGCGCCTCTTCCAAAAGAGGTGTCGCATAATCAAGATACGTCAAAAAAATTCCCATCCGTTCATTCGGTCGTAGCTGACTCTTATCTTCCAACGCCCGCGAAACGCCGAGCGTAAGAAGTTTAGCCGCTTGCGATGTCCGTTCACCCGCCGTAAGCAACGCCTGCGCGCTTCCATACTGAGAACGTGTTTGAGGCAGTGCTTGAGCCAGTCCCAATGCTAACGTATTGGCACGCAACAACGACTCGCGTGCCTGGCCAAATCGTTCAGACGCCTGTGCCCACGCTTCAACCTGCTCAGACGGCGAACCCTGCAAAGCCGTTTGCACCTCCGACAAAGCAGCAGCGCTCTGCACCTTTACATCCCGCACCGAAGAACCAAACGAGCGGGATAAAGACACCGCACCCGCAGGAATAGACACGATCGCCAACAAGCCAAAAAATCCCGCCATGACCCGCATGGTATGCATGCGTGGAACAAGCATGGGGACGCGCCAAACCTCTTTCACTTCCTGGACAACTTCCTCTGCTTCTTCTTCCACCACCTCCAACCGCTCTTTCACTTCG
>JBPOJM010000004.1:0-20017 GCA_052033585.1 Patescibacteria group bacterium
TATGACTACAACCACTCACGTATCCACTCCGCACTGAAAATGCCGCCTGAGCGGTTTGCGCTCCAAGCGGCATCGACGTATCATTTTCTTAACAAGGTTGTTGTTTGAAGGATGGGGTCCATGCCACATTGCCTCAATTAAAAAAAGAAATGCTGGACAAAGCAGGAGTGGATTTCCACATCTACACCGCTGATAACTTCTTAGAAGTCTATTCCTCAGGAAAAACTATAGACCAAAAGACTATTAAAGAGGTTAGAAAAATTAGAGAAATGGAAGAAGAACGAATGAAAAGAAGAATAGAGTCTAGATTTCTAGAAAGAGATCTTGAACCCCGAACGCTTGAGAGAAGGTTTATGGAGTATATAAGCGTATATCAAACATTACAGGATGTACTAGTAGACATTCATAAAATCGAAACACCCACAGAACAAACAACTGAGTTAGAACATCTAGGTCAAAGAATCAGAGGACTCTACGACAGATGTAAACACGACGGAATAGACGAATTAGCAATGCACAGACTTCATAGATACGGAAAAGAAATATCTTTTAATTTAGAAAAAATCGTTAGCTCAGAAGACATCGACCCCCAGATCAATATCCGACTCAGAGAATGCCTTGAGAAACTTGAACATGCCAATCATGTATCTAGAAGATATCGTTAACTATAAAAACCCAAATGGTAAAATTAGATACGTATTTTTAGGATAAATTATATCAAGACGATGAACTATTACCACCGAATAAGCGTATAAACAATCTTCCAATACAAGCCCATCAAAGGATTCGCAATCCGCGTCACCAGACTCCCGTTAATATCCTCACGGATGCGCGCCTCATCTTCTCCCCCATCCTGAAACAAAATCGAAGCACCCGCATACTTCAAAAGCTCACGGTCAGATAAACGTCGCAAGGTCTGGATGGCGGTACGTCGCTGCGACACCCACTGCCACGTCGAGGGATACAAGAAAAATCCCCATGCTCGCGCTTTCTCGCGCCACCACCCTCCGCGGATCGCAAGCAGAAACGATCCTAGCTCTACGATGACAAACATCGGCAAAATCAACAATAACGTCGCAAGCTTGTAATAACTCAATAAAAAGACAAACCGATTCCGCTCCATCCAATAAAATTTCTTAATACTCTTGGAAAAGACGTAGTAATGATAGACAACACTCGACGGATCGATCACGACCTTCCACCCTTGCAAGCGCGCCTGAAAGGAAAGATCCATGTCTTCGTGATACATGTAGAATCTCCCATCAAAAAGACCCGTCTGCTCAACCATCGCAAGACGCACAAGCAATGCCGCTCCTGTCGCCGTCGGAACAATCAAATCAGGATTCGCGACACGCTCACGCACGATATCTGCCTCGACCCGCGTTAAAAGCTCGTGGTTTCCCCGGGCAAACCCGTAGCCTAAAAAGTGATAGGCATTCCCATAGCTATTCACCCGATCTTTGGTTTGTCCAAGCAACACAAAGGATTGCACGAGCCCAACCGCTGGATCCGCCTCCGCACGCGCGACGGCATTCCGTAAAAAATCCGGATCGACCTCCGTATCCTGATTTAGCAAGAAGACATATTCACACCCATGCGCTTTTGCAATTTCAAGACCCACGTTATTTGCTCCCGCATACCCTTTATCGGCCTGGTTTTTTTCAATCGTAATCAATGGCAAGGTTTTTCCCGCTTTTGGCACCCAATCAGATTGGATAAACGGCCAACTCGCTCCATGAGAAGAGGGATTCTCGACACAAATAATTTCCCAACGATCGAGCGGATAGCGCACTTTCTCAAGGGACGTCATGCAGCGAGGAATTTCTACCGCCGAATCCTTGGTATTGTAGGTAAGATAGATAACCGCAACCTTGGGCCAAACGGCAGACGCATCCAACGAGAAAGAAGAAGGTTCCATAGAAAAACTTAAAGCCATTTTAATGAGTACTTGGCCCAACTAATGATGTGCGCCCTCGCAATCCGATTATACACAAGGTTCTTCACAAAATTCGAAATACGTGCCGATTCCTTTCCATGAAAATGCTGCAGGGAGACATCGGGATAATAGATAACTTGATACCCCGAGTCTTTCGTACGACGACACAAGTCAATATCTTCAAAATACATAAAGAACCGGTCATCAAAGCCACCCAAGCGTTTCCACACATCTCCACGCATAAAAAGCGCAGATCCTTGCATCCAATCCACTTCACGCGTCGTCTCATGATCATAGTCACGCATCGCAAAATGGTCAGCGTACCGTTTTCCAAACGCCGTTTGAGAAAGTGCCGTACGCTGCACAAACGGCATATACCATGCCGGGAAACGACGACACGTTTCTTGCAGTCTTCCATCAAAGTAAAAAATCTTTGGCCCCACAATCCCCACCTTCGGATGGTCTTTCAGATAGGTAAATAAGCGAGCGATAATTTCTGGCTGAATGAGTTTTGTATCAGGATTCAAGAAGAAATAATAATCGGCCTCTATCGCGTCCGCCCCGACATTACAAGAACGTCCAAAGCCAAAATCCCCTTCACGCAACAGGCATATCCCCCCAGGAAAAAACTCGTCTACGAGCTCATTCGCACGATACGCATGGGAATGATTATCAACCACAACCAGCTGCGTCTTTAAAGCAGAAGCCTCACACGCACGTTTAACAGACGTTAAACAATCTGGATTAAGGTCATTGTGGCTCACCATAATAATTGCCACGTCCACCTTACTCTTCTTTTGGTCCGACACATGTCGAGGCATCTCACGAAGCCGCTTCACAAAGGCACGCTTCTCTCGAAGAAAAGATCGCTCGCGACGAGTATCACGCATCATGCGCGCCACAAATGACGGTTGACGAATGAGCCAATACAGCCATTTTGCAAACTCGGCTGGAACCAAGCCGATGCGATACGTAAGCAGATGCCACCAAGGAACATGCGCAAACAATGTCCACAGGTGGTTACGATATGAATAGAAGCTGGCTTCGTTTAATGGACGTAAAAAACTCTGAAGACTAAAGGCCTTCATCCCAAACGAACGCCGATGGTACGCCCGCGCCGCCGGCACAACCACCGCATCATACGAAGCTGCCTGCAAACGTAAGGCTAAATCTACATCCTCTTTATAGATCGTGAACGTGTGATCAAATAGGCATCCATCTGGACTCACCTCACGCACCGCTGACAGACGGTACATAGGCAAACACCCACTCACCCCCATCACACGAAAAGGATGAGACGGTATCTTCACCGCAGAAGAAATCTGACCCGCCCCCCGATCTAAAACAAATCCTTTCCAATCCATGGTTAGACCAAGTGAATCAACAATATCTGTTTTTCCCTGGCCCGCCCCATCACGCGCTTCAAAATTCCAACGAAAAACAACACCTGTCGTAGCCGCACAAAATGGATGCTGCTCAAGATACTGCAAACACATCTCTAAAAAGGTCGGCTCCAAGATCGCATCATCATTCAACAATTGAACGGCATCATACACTTCACCGTGGCGAGCAAATAAATAATTATGCCCACCTGCAAACCCGATGTTCTCCTCCACGCGAAAATACTTGATCGGCAAACCCGATTGTTCCACCGCTTCGACGATCGAAACACGGTCGTCTTCGGAAGAGGCATTATCTAATAGATACAGATCCCAACCGGTACATGTCTGCTGCTTGAGAGATGCAAATAAATACGGAAGATAGCGCGCCCCGTTATAGCACGTCAGTTGCAAAGCGAGTTTCATAGGTAGTGGGAACGAACGGCATCCTTCGCATCTAACAGCGCAGAAGCCGTCAAGGCAAACGGCCGAAGCATCGTTAAAACAGCATACTGCCAATACGGGTGCCATTTACGAAAAAACAGCCCCATACTTTCCGTAAAAATACGCTGCTTCTCTAAATGCTTCATTTGGGCAAATCCCTTTCCAACATAATCATGCGCACATACCTCTGCCACATATCGGATACGTAATCCCGCCTGACGAGCGCGTTTACAGTAATCCACTTCTTCAAACCAAAGATGATATCGCTCATCCAAATACCCAACCATTTCAAGCAACGCGCGACGAAAGGCGAAGAAAGAGCCGCGCACATGCTCAACATCTTGCGTCCGGGAATAATCAAAGTCTGTATAGAGGTAGTGTCGATTAATCCGAGGAAAAAGATGGGGAAGCTTAAGTAAAATAATGAGTTGCGACCAAAAGTCCGGATCCCGCCGGACAGACCCAATAGGCTGACCATCTTGCCCCATGAGCCGAATCCCCATCACCCCAATCCCCATATCCTGTGTAAGCGTCCTATATGTCGCATCTAAGGCACCTGGCTCCACTAACATATCAGGGTTCAAAAGCAAAACCACCTCACCCCTCGCTAGACGCAACGCTTGGTTATTCGGTCCGGCAAACCCAGCATCCCAGGCATTCGTAATCAGTCGAACCCATGGAAACGCAGTCCGAACCATATCCGCCGTCCCATCACACGACCCATTATCCACCACAAAAACCTCCCGTGTAACCGCATCAGAAAGAGAAGAAAGACGGGCTAAATTCGCGCGTAGCAGCTCGCGCACATTCCAACTCACAATCACAATACTCATCTGAAAAAGATGAGAGGAAGAGGAGGCCAAGGAAGGCTCAGTTGACATAGCAGACAGGCTTTCCTAACATACTTAGAATTAGCCAAAAAACATCCTTATCCTATGAGCGCATCCTCCATCCGTCAAGCTATTCCCGTCGTCATTTTATGCGGAGGGACAGGCACCCGCTTACGCGAAGAAACCGAGTTCAAGCCTAAACCCATGGTCGAGATCGGGGGAAAGCCAATTTTGTGGCACATCATGAAAATTTACGGACACTACGGATACAAAGATTTTATCCTGTGTTTGGGCTATCGCGGCAACCAAATCAAAGAGTATTTCTTAAACCACAAACACCTCTCCAAAGATTTTCGCTTAGACCTAAAAACAAATACCACTACTCTCCTAAGCGCAGACGAGAATGAGGATTTTCGCATTACGTTTGCCGAGACTGGCCCGAGCACCCTGACCGGTGAACGCTTGCTCATCGCCTCAAAATATATCGAAGGCGATGACTTCATGTTGACCTATGGCGATGGAGTTTCCAATGTAAACTTGCACGAACTACACGATTTTCACAACAAGAAACGTGCCGACCACGAAGTCTTTGGCACCATCACCGGCATCCATCCAAAGTCCAAGTACGGACTCCTTAACCACAACGAACACAATGTCATCACGCAGTTCACCGAAAAACCACGCCTCCCAGACTATACAAATGGCGGCTTCATGGTGTTACATAAAAACTTCCTCAACTACTGCAAACCCAATCAAATGGTAGAAGAGGCTCTCATAGACGCAAGCAAAGACGGGAAGATCTCCATGTATACTCACGAAGGGTTTTGGCACAGCATGGATACGTACAAAGACAAAGAAGATCTTGAGGCTCTCTGGAAAGACGACCCAAAATGGAAGATCTGGTCAGAGTAACCATTTGATAAAAAGATTCACCCCACAGCTTCAAGGCTGTGGGGTTTGTCATCATTCACTACATTGACGATTAAGGCGATAACCCGGTAAAGTCCCACACAATCCCTATGAAACAACTTGTCTACTCACAAGAGCGAAAACAGTTCTGGAACAACCGCAACGTCTTCATTACCGGCGGCTTTGGACTCCTCGGCTCAACACTTGCAGAAATGCTTTGTGACCTAGGAGCGCGTCTCGTCATGCTTAAACGTGACCACGTTCCTTCGAGCCGTTTTTTTGAAACGAAAGCCGCCCAACAAGCCAACCTTGTCCACGGAGATTTTGAAAATTACGACACCGTCTATCGCACGCTTGCCGAATACGAAATTGATACGATTTTTCATGTTGGCGCCCAACCAATTGCTCCGGTTGGCAATCGAGCTCCTCTCCCAACCCTACGCACCAATATCATGGGCACGGTCAACGTACTGGAAGCGGCCCGCAACAATCCAACCGTAAAGCGCATCCTCGTCGCCTCATCCGACAAGGCCTACGGTCCACAGCCCATCCTTCCCTACACCGAAGACGCACCACTCAAAGGAACCCATCCTTACGACGTCTCCAAATCCTGCACCGACCTCATCAGCCAGATGTATTTTAACACCTACAAACTCCCGGTCTGCGTAACGCGCTGCGGCAACCTCTATGGTCCAGGCGACCTCAACTGGCAGCGCATCATCCCTCAAACCATCCGCCACGTTTTACACGGTGAACAACCCCTCATTCGCAGTGACGGCAAATTCATTCGCGACTACTTTTTTGTACGTGACGCCGCAGACGCCTACATCATGCTCGCAGAGAACATGGATCGCCCCGACATCATCGGCCAAGCCTTCAATTTCAGCACAGGCAATGGCATGTCCGCCTTAGCCATCGTTGACCATGTCTTACACGCCATGAAAAGTGATCTCAAACCAAAAATTCTTAACGAAGCCAAATCCGAAATCCCAGAACAAACCTTATCAAGCGAAAAAGCCGCCCGCCTCTTAGGTTGGAAAACCCAATTCACGATCGAAGAAGGTATGGCAGAAACCGTCGAGTGGTACACAAACTATTTCAAAAGAAAAGCGGGAGAATCAGGCGTAAACGCGTTCCCCGATGGAATGATGTAATAATATAATTATGTCACCCACCATTGAAGGGGTAATTGTCACCCCTCTCAACATCATCCCCGACGAACGCGGACAAGTCATGCACGTGCTTCGCAAAGATGCTCCCGGTTTCAGCCAATTCGGCGAAGCCTACATCTCCTGCGTCTACCCAGACGTCACCAAGGGCTGGAAACTCCACACAGTAAACATCGGCAACCTCACCGTCCCCATCGGTCGCGTAAAATTCGTCTTACATGACTTACGCGAAGGATCACCGACTAAAGGAAAAACAGACGTCGTCTTTCTCGGCGACAACAACTACCAACGCCTAACAATTCCTCCTGGAATCGCGTACGCCTGGAAGAACCTCCTCCCCACCACCGCCTACATCCTCAACTGCTCCTCAGAAGTGTTCACCCCCGGCGAAAGCAGCAATCTCCCCCTCTCAGACATACCATACGAATGGTAAAAAGAACCTACCCGCTCCAAACGGGTATTTTCTTTCCCCTACCTTTCCTCATCTAGGGCTCTGACTGGATCAGAACCCTCAACACCCTTATACTCCTCGTATGCCTCACATCGTTATCATCGGCGCCGGTTTCGTCGGCCTTTCCACCGCCCGGCAACTCCGTAAACAAAAACCCAGTCTTTCAATTACTTTGATTGATGCAAAAGACACCTTTCTCTTTACGCCCCGCTTGATTGATGCGCTTCAAAGTACGGACTATCCTCGTGAGGCGTACCGTGCCGATCTCCGCGCCATCGCTAAAAATGAAGGCTTTACGTTTATTCAAGGCTACGTAAATGCGATCGACCGCGCAGCAAAAAAAATCGAATACATCCCCTCAACTTCCAACGAGGTAAAAGAGACTCTCACGTATGACCTTCTTGTTCTCGCGCAAGGAGCACAGCCCTGTTTCTACGGCCTCCCTGGCGTCGCCGTCCAGAGTCTTCCTCTGAAGACCGAAGAAGATCTACACCACATCCACGATCGCGTGCGCACGCTTTTAAAAGAGACTGATACGCTCACCTCAGATCAAGAAAAAAAACGGCGCCTAGCTTTTGCGGCCGTAGGCGCAGGACCCAGCGGCGTCGAGGCCATTTGTGCTCTCAAACTTTTTACCGAAGCGCTCTGTGATAGCCAATACCCTTCCCTGAAACCACATCTCTCCTGGACCCTTCTCCAAGGAGGCCCTCAAATCCTTCCAGGCTTCCCCATGAAACTTGTAAACGGAGCGAAAACCGCCCTAGAACGTCAAGGCATTTCTGTTCAAACAGGTGTGAGCGTTACAGGCATGAACAAAGGAGAAATCCTCACCGCACAGAATTCTATTCCTGCGAATCTCATCCTCTGGACGGCAGGAATAGAAGGAGTAAATCTCAATATCTCTCCCACGATTCAAACAGAGCGTGGCGGCTATCTTCCTGTTGACCACACCTTTTATCTTGCCCCTCATATCTTCGCCGCAGGTGACACGGTCCTCTACCGAGAGAGTAACGTCGTCATTCCAAAGAATGCGCAAACCGCCATGCAGATGGCCAAGACTGTCACAAAAAACATCATACACACTCTAGAGAACAGGCCTCTTGTGAGCTTTCGTTACGCCTCAAAAGGCAACATTATTACGGTCGGTCATACCGGCTTCCTCGATGCCAAGTACTTTGTCCTACAAACGCGATTTTCTCTCTTCCTCCGCAATTTCCTGTATCGTCTCCGCTTCTGGCAAATGACAGGCTTATAGAACTACAAAAGACGAGAACACATCTCGTCTTTTGTGTATCTTTAATCAGGTTTTAGCGCCCTATCGCCCAGACCGACGCGGGGACCGCGCATGACGGCGAGGATAGCTCCCGCTGGCATCTGGAACATTCGCAAAACGGTCACGAAAGCGACCACGAGAAGAACTACCATGCGAAGAAGATCCGCCACGGAAGGGGCGTGAAGACCGCTCTGGACGTTCTGGAGCTTCAAAGGCAGGGCGAACAGGCGCAGGCGGAAGCTCTGTCGGTAAATTCGTCTGAGGAATCGCCTTACGTGTCAAACGTTCAATAATACGAATGTCTCCGCGTTGGTCAGGTGTGGCGAAAGACATCGCACGCCCTTCCATTCCGGCGCGACCTGTACGGCCAATGCGGTGCACGTAATCTTGTGCGTCATCTGGAAGATCAAAGTTCACAACTAACTCAATACCCTTCACATCAATCCCACGCGCGGCAATATCCGTCGCAACCAAAACTCGATATTTGCCAGAACGAAATCCTTCCAAAGCTTCACGGCGTTGAGCAAGAGAACGATCAGAATGAATTTCGGCCGCCGCATGACCCATCCCGCGTACATCACGGGTAATTTTTTTGGCGCCATGACGCGTGCGAGAAAACACGATCACCGATCCACGCACTTCAGATAAAACATGGTTCAACAAACGAATCTTATCTTCTTTTTTTACAATAAATATCTCCTGCTTAACTCGCTCCGCCGTAGTACCCTGTGGAGCAACCTCAACACGCAAAGGCTGACGCATATGCGTTGCCGCCATCTTCGTAATCTCCGCAGGCATCGTGGCCGAGAACAACAACGTTTGACGCTCTTTTGGAACGCGCAACAAAATTTTATTCAGCTGAGGAGCAAACCCCATATCAAGCATGCGATCTGCCTCATCAAGAACGAGTACGTGCACGCGATCTAAATTAAGGGTCTTTTGCTCGAGGTGATCAACTAAGCGACCAGGGGTTGCAATAATAACGTGCGGTTTTGCACGCAACGCGTGGATTTGAGGGTTCATGGGCGCACCACCAATCAAAACAGCGGTTCGCAATCCAATCGCGCGACCGATGCGACGAAGATTTTCTTCCACCTGGATAGCCAATTCACGCGTCGGCAAAAGCACAAGACCCTGACCCTTTGATTGAGCTAGACGCTGAATCATTGGCAACCCAAACGCCAAGGTTTTTCCCGTTCCCGTTTGAGCAATCCCGACCACGTCCTTCCCATCAAGAGCAAGAGGAATTGCACGCTCTTGAATGGGCGTCGGGGTGTGAATCTTGAGTTGCGTTAACGCGTCCAATAAACCCGGAGCAAGACCGAGACCAAAAAAGATCGGGCTGGTAGCTGGAGCAACCGGAGCAAGAGGGGCTTTAGGAATAGGAGCAGGGGGAACAGTAGAACGTGTATGCATAATGACAAACAAGTATCCTAAACGGGATACAACGTCGTGTTAATTTAAAGATAAGCGACCCGACCAAAAAGAAGGGTGTGTCCTTTACGGCCTCAGGACCTGAGGGAAGAGGACATCTGTTTTTAAGAGCCATCCGAGCGACATGACGAGTCGCTAATGATAGCGCCAAGAAACAAATGCCCTTTTACAATAAAAGTGCTCAACCGAGCACATTTTCATGACTCAAGAACCAGGGGGAAGAACCTTCCTCGAAAAGGCCTTCCACCCCAGAACTCGCTAAGTTAACCACAAAATCAGGATTTTGTCCAGTCGTGAGGCAAAAAAGAGGAAATATTCTCTTTCCGCGCCACCTGCTAAACTAGCCACCATGATACGCACCCTGAAAAACGTTTGGCATTCTTGCTTTGGCCTGTTCATCCCCATCCTCACGTACATCCTCGGATTAGCCTATATCTGGCATCGTTGGCAGGGATTGGAAGGTGGAGCATGGCACCAATTCACCTATGGATTAGATGACGCCTACATCCACCTAGCCTACGCCAAGCATCTTGTTTGGTTAGGTGTATGGGGAACGGATGCAAACACCTTCACCCACGCTTCCTCGTCTCCTGGCTGGGTATTCTTGCTCACACCCTTCGCTCGGCTTATCCCGGGCTACTTAGAATACATTCCCCTTGTTTTAAATATCCTGGCAAGCTTATGGGTGATCCGAGAAGCAACTCTTTTTTTACGGCTTCTCTGTCCCCGTTTCTCAGAAGCCGTAACAGGAATATTCGTCGCGATTCTCCTACTCTCCGCTTCCCTACCCTCGTTAACCTATACCGGCATGGAGCACGTCGTTCATATCGGGTGCGTCTTAATTACGTTACGACTCTTCTTTCAAACACCCCGAGCCCCTCTTTGGCAGATAAGTCTTTGGATATTCCTGGCAGGCGCCTTTCGTATCGAAACACTTTTCCTGGCCTTTTTTCTGGGCGTAATCCTCCTCCTTGAACGCCGTCTCCTGTCTGCCATTCTTGTTGGCATTTCATCTGCGATTCCCGTTACCATCATGGGGCTTGTCGCCAAGATGCATGGAGAAACTTTCCTCCCCCACTCACTTCTGATGAAAACCTACCTTGGTTCTAGCCATTTTCAATCTTTTTGGTTATCGACAAAAGAACAATGGCGCATCCTCTTCGTCCAAAATTTTCCCCTCTTCGTTCTCATGATCGCAACGCTCCTCTTCACGCTCATGACATGGAAGATCTTGCCACGCGGAAAAAAACACCTCAGCCTCATGATCATCGGAACAACCATTCTACATACACAAGCAGCCGCAACCAGTGGCGGCTGGTATCGCTACGAAGCCTATCTCGTGGTACTCCTCTTATGCCTCATCTTTTTAGGAATACACGAGTTCATATACCAACCGCATGCCACAAAAATTCGATATGTTGTTGGTTTCCTGGTAGGAATAGTAAGCGTATGGCCGCTCTGGCAACGAGGTTCACTACTTCTCACCCAAACACACCTCGCCATGAAGGATATTGCCGCCCAACAACGCATGATGGCCCAGTTAGTTGAGCGCCATTTTCGCGGAAAAATAATTGCGGCAAACGATATAGGGGCGATTTCCTATACAGACGCCGCACGCATTATCGATGTGTGGGGATTAGGGGTAGGTAGCAAGAAGATCATCGAAACCAGACGAGAAGGAACCTTAACCACGGAAACCATCGACCACATTCTGAAAAACGAAAAAGCAGAGATCGCCATGATCTATACACAAGCCTTACCACGTGGCCCCATCCCCGCCGGCTGGATTCTTGTCGGGGAACGCTTCACCCAAGGAAAAGCCGTCGTCAGCAATCCCCACGTGCTGTTTTATGCGCTTCAGCCCGACAAAGTCCAACCACTGATTCGAGCCCTGCGGGAAGAAGCTCCTTCGCTCCCATCATTTGTCTTGCAAACCATTCATGAACAGAATCCCTCCTAGCACATCTTTCTCTCGTAGAGACCGCGGCACAGACCATTGGAAAAAATTCGGCGTCAAGAAACAACCTTCAAGGCAATACAAGCTACAAGCACAATCAGAAGTCCTGATAAGATTGGTGATATTCTCACGAGCCTAGGCATCTTCCTTGTCAGAACAGTGCGAAATTTCAAGACTAGGGCGCTGAAGATCATGAGAAATAGAAAAATCCCTAACCCAAAAACCAGCACGACCGGCACTATCCACTTCGTTTGATCAAGACTTATCACGGTCAGAATAAGCGCCCAGCCCGATGTGCAGGGAACAAGTCCCGCCAAGAAACCAAGTGTCACGGTATGATGATGTGGCGCTTCATGCCATGCCTGCCATGGATAAACGTAACGATACAAGGCCCTTCCAAAAAGAACAGCTCCGAGAATCAAGAGAATCCACGCACCGATCGTCTGGATTGAATTCATGTAAAGATAGCCGCTCCCCGAAAGAAATAGCATTTCCAATCCGATTCCAAGCACGATCACTCCGGCAATATCTGTGAGGGTAAGGGTTAGACTGAACTTCAGAGCATCCCACATCGTCCGTTCTGTTTCGACTAAATAAGCCATCAGAACTGATTTCCCATGACCACTTTCGAGCGAATGGAGAAAACCAAGCAAGAAAACTGGAAAAAAGACAAGCAGCTTGGAGATAATCCCCGGACTGCTCAGCAAAGATTTGATCACGCGAAGCATCTTCTTAAGTCGTTCGTTCTGAAAGAAAAAGGCTCCGGATGGCTTGTCGGGACTACCAGGAGCGATGATCACCGCTGCCGCAGTCGTCGTCGCATCATGCGTGACCTGCTCGGAGCCTGAAACAGCCCCTAAAGGAATAGGGGTACTGGATGAGGCCATCACCCCCAAATCCCGTATTAACGTCCCATCTACCGTCACGGGTTGATCTACAACGGGCGGCACATTTTGCTCTGGAGACCTACTCCCCCCATACGTTTTTTGTTTCCGGCGAGCCTCCTCCGTCGGAACACGCCCTGTCTGGCCAGGTGAGGGAACAGGGTCTCTCGCATCCCAACCGTTATCAACCTCTTCTTTGTCAGTGTATCCATCGAAATCTGTATCGTTCATCACTGAATCCGTGAGATAGAGCGCTTCCTCATAATCACTTAGACCGTCTCCATCTGTATCTATCAATTTTGCTGCGTTTGTATCGGGAGGAGAATTGAGACTGAACCCATCCTCGTACACTTTAGTTGTCAAAACCTTCTCGTAGATGGTTTTATCGTACTTTCCCTTAAGATAAAACATCATCTTATTCGTCTGTAATGAAAAGTCTTCAATAAAAAGACTGTTCGAAAAACTCAACCTATCGAGCGAACCTCCGCATAACCACGTGTAGTTAAGCTGGATTCCATCTGCCACAATTTCGATCTCATCCTTTGGCGGCATGTCGCCTTGCTCAAAGATGCACTCCACCCCATTGTTTTTTAACGAGAGATTTTGTTTGAGATACTCAAAAAACGTCTCCTCATGAAGATAAAAGTCGCTCATCTTATCAAGCGCAAACCCTCTCTTATCGGTCAGAAGATAGTTGCCTTCGTAGGGATGAAGATAGGTGGAGACTTCAATCTTGCGGGAATCAGGAAGAACGTTGAGCTCTGAGATGGAGATATCGAGCGGATGAGCCAAAACCGGACAAACGCCAAAGAAGCAAGAGAGAAGAATGCTGGATAAAAGGATTCTGTTGCTCATACAATAATTTTTCATCTTACCGTATCTGAAAATGTTAAGCCATGAAATTCCACCCTGCATTGGAATAAATTATCTCTTATCCCCACCACTCTCTGGATATGCATAAAAAATAATACGGCAAGCACTCAATTAAGAAATGCTGCCGTAAGTAAGAAGAAAAGAATAAAATACTCATCTCAGACCATAGAGACTACCTTTAAAAAACCGTTTTACTTTATACATCCGCTATATAAAAGACTCCAGAGCATCAATAAGTCGGCTAATATCTTCTTCCGTGTTGTATATGTGAAGGCTTGCTCGTATAGCGTTGTGTTGTTTCTCTCCCGTAGCAGCACAATGGCTACCAGTCCGTACAAGCACACCATGTTGATCTAAAACAAAGCCAGCCTCTTGAGAGGAAACCCCTTCGATCCGGAAAGACACGATGCCAAATCCTCCCAAGCAACAGCTTGTGGCAATGCCCGGTAAAACCTCAACACGATCTGTCTTCTTCAGTCTCTCAATAAGCATACGAGTAAGCGCATGCGAGTGGCGCGCAATATTTTCGATGCCAATTTTGTTGATAAACGCGATCGCCGCACCAATCCCGATAACGCCAGTAGCGTTCACGGTACCGGCTTCCAAGAGATACGGCATCGGCTGCACATCTAGAGCGACGTCTGTCTCGTATAGTTCTCGCATCGATCCGCTGCCTCCGCCAACTTTTACAGGAGTGAGCTTCTTGTGCAGATCCTCGCACACCCAGAGCACCCCTATGCCTTCCGGCGCGAACATCTTGTGGCCTGAGAAGCTTACAAAGTCAACACCCCATGCCCTCACATCGAGAGGGATATGACCGGCACTCTGACTCACATCAAGCGATATGAGCACGTTACGCGAGATACTTTTGCGAATGTTCGCTACATTAACCTTATCGCCATAGACGTTATGAACATGTGTGAGCACGATGAGACGGGTGCGATCCGTGACGAGCGCAACAACTTCAGCCGCATTAACATCACAAGCTTTCGACATGGCAAACGGTACGAGCTTAATCGAAATGCCACGCTCTGCAAGCGCATCTCGCAGCCGCACCCAAGGCAAGACCGTCGAAGCGTGGTCTTCAGGACAATAGATGATCTCATCGCCATCTTTAAGATTATGCATGCCCCACGAAAGCGCTACAAGATTAAGACTCTCAGTCGCGCCTGATGTAAATACCACTTCATGAGATCCGTTTGCGTTGAGGAAATGAGCAACTGAACCTCTGATATCTTCAATCAAGCTCCTCAGCCTCGTTGCAGGGGCATACGAGCCGCGGCCAGCATTGGCACTCGCCGAGAGATGCCTTGCTACTGCATCAATGACGGATCGAGGCTTCTGCGTAGTTGCTGCACTATCCAGATACACGATATCCGGGTTTGAAGCGAAGTAGGGAAATTCTTTTTTTAGATCATTCATAGCGAATATCGTTCAATAATTGCTTTTGCGCAGCTGTATCCTGACAGACTCAATACCATAACTCATAGGTAATTCCCCGAAATACAAGAAAATGATTCTCGTAAGGCGTCATACAGAAGCCTCCGGTAACCATGCGCCTTTCAAAGAAAAAATTTTCAACTAACTACTTGAAATTCTCAAAGCGCTCGGGGAACAACTGAGTAATATTTGAAATAAACTCTTGTCTATATTCAATGTTCTAATCACCAGTTGGATAAACGGGCACCGCCTAAATGCTCGCACTCAAAGATGCTTTTCCTTTTGATGCACACGAATAATCTTTGATGGATGGATACTTCCCTCATAGTCATCTACTGTTGCGCTCAAGCGACTCACCCGCGTCGCGCCACGCAGTAATACCACCCTCAAGACTTGATGCTTTATAGCCTAGCCCCGCGAGATATGAAGCATAGACGCGAGACTGCTCACCGATAGAGCAAACGAGAAGAAGCTGCCGGCTTATTGGAAACGGCTTGCGTCCGTCAAGCATGCTTTCAAATGTTTCCTGGGGAATATTGATGGAACCTGAGATGCGCGCGACTTCGAATGCTAAAGGACTACGCACATCAATGACGAGTGGAAGTTCGCGTTCAATAAAGCCGCTTGCACCTTTTACCGACACACTATGTACTGATCCGGCCTCGTCAAATTTCCAAGCCCTAAAGCTTCCGGGGCGTGATTTCTCACCGAAGCGCTCTGGGATGCGCTGCTTGAGATATGACATATACGATTCAAAGCGGTCACAGACGATGAATACAGCCGTTTTCTTTTTATCTAGATCCTTATCGATCGTAGACAGATAGCGGATTGTGCCCATATAATTCGCGCCGCTAGTCGGCCCACCGAGAATCCCGGATTTTTGCACAAGCATGAGCGTGCCTTCGACCGCATCGTTTGAAGTGACAGAAATGATATCGTCATAAAAATCGGGCTTAAAGAGGCCGACTTCAAACATCTCATCTGCATTTCTGATACCAGGAATATAATCGCGTTTTTCGGCAATGATCCCGACTGCAACAAGATCACGGTTGTATTCCTTGAGCTTCATCGCCGCCCCACGCGACGAACCGGTAGTGCCGAGTCCTGCAAAAATGTAGTCGACTTTACCGAGGTCCCGCTGCAATTCCTCACCTGTTGTGGCGTAGTGAGTATCGATATTTTTTTCATTTTCATATTGGCGTGTGACGTAGACGCCATTCGGGTTACTCTCCGCTTCACGGTTCATGAGCACGATCGGATCATTTGGATCGTTGGGATCATGACAGTCGCTCTTGCCAGGCATCTCCTCGATCATGGCGCCCAATGCCTTCAGAACCTCTTTGACCTCCGGCACCTTGATGCGATTCGTGATTGTTTTGAATGAGACGCCAAATAAGGACGCAATAATCGTAAGCGCTTTTGCAGTATTGCCACTTGAAGATTCGAGAATGATTTTGCCGTCACGCTTGATATCTTCGATATCGTCTTTGAGCATGCCCCACGCGATACGATCTTTAACCGAACCAAACGGGTTCATATTCTCAAGCTTAGCGTACAACTCAATATTCTTGAGTCCATGAACCGCTGGATCGATCTTTAGGACCGGCGTATTGCCTATGAGTTCGGTGATATGGTTATAGCGCATAATCACTATCTCTTGCCCAGCGGTAATTCGCTCCATCTTTCCAGTATGCGACTTTTTCCGCTACAGGCTGCTGTAAAATATTTGACTCGTTGAAATCCATGAGATACGAGGCGGTATTAGGGAATGCGAGCAGATCACCCTTTTGCGGCATTTGCTCAAAGAATGTCTTGTGGCGGTAAATCATGTCGCTGCCAGAGCAGAGGTTGCCTCCGATATAACCTTCACCAGGTTTGCCTGCGTGATCGGAAATAACAACAGGATCAACCATATGCTCGATCTCGGCAGCGTTAAGATTTGTTTTATTGATATCCGCTATGATGACGTTCTCCCTATGCATCGACTTCTTTACTGCGATGACATCGGCCAGCGTGACACCAGCCTGATCGAATACAGCCTTACCGGGCTCTATGAAGAGTTCAAGCATAAGTTCAGACAAAATAGACTGCACTGTACGTCCATCAAATGAAGGAAGCGGCTGAGCAAGGAAGCGCGAAAGATGCGCTGCACCTGCAGGCGAAATAACATGCTCGCGGAACTGCGGTGATCCAGCGAGCGTGCCATTGTCATTACGAAAACCAAGCCCACCTTTATTCCAGACGAGGGGGGCGTGCTTGCCTAAGATCCCCTGCTTGAGTGCTGTAACGTATGCCTCCCACTCTTCCAGCTTTTCAAGCAGCGTGACCGGGAAGCCACCGCCGATGTTTACGACACGCGGATGTATACCGTGATTTATCGCTTCGAGAGAAAGCTGCAGTACATTTTCGACTGCAACTAATCGCTCAGAATCACTATTACTTTCCAAATGAAATGCGAAGCCGAGAAACCTGAGTGCATTTTTGTGTATAGAAAGGAACTCAAAAATCTGTGGAGCATCTTGTATTGAAATCCCAAACCGAGAATCTTTGGATGCGATCCGCGTATGGCCCGCAGCAAATCCATTGAGACGGATCAGCAGCTTCGGGGTGCATTTACGTTCTGTAGCGAGTTTTACAATATCGGCAAGCTCGTCGAAACTATCGGCCGTAATAACAGCATTGTTCGCAAGAGCAAGAGAAAGAAAAAGCTTATTTTTTATGCCAGTCGCCCCGATACGTGACCCCTCGAAGCCAGCATCAAGAGCACTCTGCAATTCGCCGAGTGAGGCAACGTCTATGCACAGATCTCTCTCTACAGCGAGACGCCGTATCAAGGCAATGGATTTGTTAGGCTTATGCGCGACATACACTTTGCCAGAAAGTCGCGCCGCTTCCATGGCGTGTGAGAAACTAAGGACGTTTTCTTTAACGATATCAGGGAAAACAATATTCAGCGGGGAACCGTAGGCACCAACAAGCTCACGCACCGTTTTGTGGTCGTCCAGAAACGTCTCAACAATGGGGTGCAATATGGGTGTGAGCTTATACATAGGGTTAGTGACGATACGAAAACGAAGGGTCGATCTGTTCCGAGAGGTCACCGTGCCGAGCTACAACATAGTCTTGTTTGACGTGGCGCAAATGAAGACCTTGCAACAACTTGAGTAGCATGTCGGGATCAACCATATGTTCTCGCGCTGCGATATAGATATCCGCCAACGCAATTGCAGCTTGCGGAACATTCTTAGGCGATACTAATTCACCACGCTGGCGAGCCTGCTTAATTTCAGGCATGAACGGTATAACGCTGACGAGATTTTTACTTGCATGCTCTTTGAGATATGCTTCGTCGCCTGCATCCTGTACTTTGTTGCCGATTATACAAACACGATCGAATGTGCCAGCGGCGGTCGCAAGTTTCTTAACCTGGTCGAACACACCAAGCGATTCCGGCGTCGGCTCTGCGACGAAAAAGATAGCGTCAAAGAGAAGATAAAGAGGCCCTGCGAACATATCCGATCCGGCGACCATATCTACGACAACCCATTCATCCGCACCGGTAGCGGAATGCGAAAGGACATTCTCAACGATGGCAAGGTTGGTGTGATAGCAGCTCGTACCAACCTCTTCCTCTTGGTAGGTACCAACAAACATAAAATGGCATTTGTCACTGATCTTATATGCGAACTTTTTGAGGATGGGATCGTATTCGTCAAGTTCAATAAGTGACGATCCCCTGCCAGGAGGAGTAGTCTTTATAAATTGCTTGGCACTCTTGATGCGTTTGTTAGTGCCGATGAGATGCTGTCGAATCTCACGCGGATTATCGCCATATGAAATAGCACGCGCATCTTCGCACTCCGCTCCAATGAGCTCAGCGAGATGCATGTTGATATCCGCGTCTATGGCAAGAACTCGGCTTCCTTGCTCAAGTAATTGCTGGATAAACAGGGCGCATACAGTGCTCTTACCTGATCCTCCTTTTCCAATAAATGCTATTCTCATATATATTAATGCAAAAGCATTGCGTTTGCGTATCATACGGGATCAGGAATAGATGTCAAGTAAATGCATTGCATTTGCAATATTAAGACAATTGCATTAATATAGGTCTCGTTATGCCAACCCCACCCCCAACACCCTCCGTAGAAGAGATAAAAATAATCATCCGCAACCTCCATCTTCGGGTAACCCCATCTCGCATCGCTTTAATCCAACTGCTTCGACAAGCCTTAAAGCCTCAAAGCATTGATGAAATTGCTAAACAGCTCGGAGATGTCGGAATGGATAGAGCCACCATCTACAGAAACCTCATCATGCTCCAAGGGAATAACTTGGTTCGACAGGTCGATCTTCATCGTGAACATAGCTGCTACGAATGGAATAACCACAATGACCACCACCACCTTGTCTGCACAAAATGCCGGAAGATCCAAGACTTTCACGGCTGCGACTTCAAACAGATCGAAAAAAATGCCTTAAAGCAAGCACCTGAGTTCAGCAAAATCACGGAACATTCTTTTGAACTTTTTGGAATTTGTAAGGAATGTGATAAAAAATAAACGATCACCTCCATACCCACTCAAACATAACGAAAAAACCACCCCATAAAGGCGTGGTTTTTTCATGGCTTCTCTTTACGACCAAGTTAGAACCTATTTCCAGTCCCAAACCTGACCAAAAAGGAGGGGTATGGGGAGGTCTATCCGCCCCATTCCACCAAGCACCCCGCTAGTTGAACAGCTAGTTGAATCAGAGTTCAACTAGCAGGTGCAAGAAATTTACCTAAAACAAGCCAAAGACCCAAAGCAAAAATCACTGAATACTACTGTGACCACACAATCAACTGAACGACAAAGTATATATACATACTATATATCTACTTACTCTTTATCTTTATTTGAATCTATTCAACTATTCTTATCTTATTACTTATTCACATTTATTATCTTTGACATACCTAAACAAACAACTTTAAATACCAACTGAAACGGAAGGGAAGAAAGGACCAGGGATGAGGGGGAATGGAGGGAGGGGG
>JBPOJM010000032.1:0-31539 GCA_052033585.1 Patescibacteria group bacterium
GCCTTCATCCATCCACAAGTGGAAGATTTTGGCATTGCTGCCGTCGAAGCCATGGCTGCCGGCAAGCCCGTCATCGCCTACAAACATGGTGGCGCACAAGAAACCGTCGTACACGGACAAACCGGCATCCATCTCGACGCCCAAAGCTGGCAAGATATCGCAGGCGCCGTCCAACATTTTGATGAATACCGTTTTGACCCAACCGCCATACGCGCCCACGCCGAACGCTTTTCCCACGCGCGTTTTCTGCAAGACATGCGCGTGTTCATTGATGACGCCTGCAAAACTCACGGCCTATGCGCTGTCTAATCGACGCTCGCGTCCTCACGGATCCTAACCCCGGTGGCGTCACCCGCGTTGCGCGCAGTCTCATCCAAGAACTTGTCGATCAAGCGTCTCCAGAAGATAGCTTCACACTCGTAACCAGCGGTTTTAAAAAAACCATCCATCCGATACTCGATACTCGATACTCGATACCCGATACTCGTATATCCCTCCCCAACAAACTCATCGCCCTCTCAACATTCCTAGACCTCACAAGCATCGATCGTCTTTATACTCGATACCCGATCACCGCCTCTGGCGGGACCCCGCTCCAAGCGGCGGTACTCGATACTCGATACTCTGATCCTGATGTCCTCTTCCTCCCCAACCTAGAGATGGTCGGCCGACCTCGTCTCCCATACGCGCTCCTTATCCATGATCTATCTTTTTGGCTTGAACCAAGATGGTTCTCCCCAAAATCTCGCCTCTGGCACCACGTCACACGCGCTCGCACCCTCATAGAGAACGCTAGCGCCCTCTTCACGGTCTCCGATCACACCAAACAAGATCTGTTAGATCATTTTCACGTTAACCAAAAAAACATCCAAACCCTTCCCATCGAAGCTCCACTTCTCCCTCAAGAAAGCGCTGAACTCCCACCCGATTTGAAAAATACCCAGTATTTTTTAGTCCTCGGAGCAAATGATCCAAGAAAAAATGTAAGCTGCGTCATCCAAGCCTTCCAAGAACTCTTAACTCAATCAAATGGCCATGAGATAAAACTCGTCCTCATCGGTACCCCCTCTTCCGATACTCGATACGTTTGTATTTCTCGACCATCGGACACCCTTCTATCCACCATGATGCGCCATGCCAGCGCCCTCCTCTATCCCAGCTGGTACGAAGGCTTCGGCCTCCCACTCCATGAAGCCCACGCCCTCGGCACCCCCATCATCGCCTCGACCAGCGGCGCCCTTCCCGAAACCGCCCCTCCCGGAACACTGTTTATCCCTCCCTTTAAACCACATCTCTGGACACAAGCGATGAGGCATATCCTCCAACAACTAAAAATCGCACCCTCATCAATAGCAACACGCGCCCACTCCTCTAAAGCCGGGGAAATCATCCTAGAAACCCTGCACCAAATTAGAAAAAAAGAGTTAATACCATAAATATTCAGCCACAACCTAAACGCCCGGTCTACAAAGATCCGGGCGTTTATTATTTGGATTACAATCCGCTCTTACCCATCACGTTTGGGGACAGTAAAAAAATCCTTAGCTATTATTTCCTTATTCACTCCCCGTTCTTCAACAAAATCTGCTAATCCCGCTGGTAAATCAGAACGATCAAACGCCATCGTGGCATCATCCGGAGTTTCAAGAAGAGAATGAGATCCGGATCCAGGTTGAACTCTAGGAATCGCAGCAGAAGCTCTCACGCCAGAGCGTGGGGACTCTCTCCTAGCAGCAGGATGTGCAGCTTTTCTTTCTGCACCAACAAGAGAAGCAAGCGCAGCAGGAACAACGCCTTTGCCACGTAAATATTCACGCTGTGCCACAGCTATGTCATCCTTAAGAAAACCCGTAGGATTTTCAAGATCAGCTTGCGGAACAACGTTTCGACGCGCGCTCGCCACATCTACCAAAGGCTCAAAGTCAGCCGCATCAAGAACCATGGTAGGCTCGCCATTTCCCAAACGATCGGTAGCTTCATCTTTAGACACACGCCTCTTAGCTCTGGCTCGCTGGTCTGAAGAAAAAACCTTGGTCCTATCTTCAGACCCAGCCCCATCATCGGCACCTGCTAAAGCATTCACAACAACCTTTCGTTCTAAATCCGTGAGAAGACGTGTAACCTCCTCATCCTGCTCAGCTTGCCGAATACGCCTCTCGTTATCTACGCCATGCAATTCCGGAACAGAAACAACGGAATTTAATGCCAAATCTTTGGACGTTTTCAGGATGATATTTGGATCTCGCTCAATAACACGTTTTAAAACACCAATTCTAAAAAGCTTATTCTTTAAGGCAATCCTCTCAGGAAACATCGCCCGCCACATCTGTTCTGTAATTTTCGCCCTCCCGCTAAACCCCTCAATCACATCTGCCAAGCGAATAAACCCCGGCTCCTTTTCCAGTTTAGACGACTTCAGAAACTCCGGGGTCTCCCCGGTAGAAAAATTAAGCGATCTTTTTTCTGACATATGAATTCCAGGATACACGAAGAACCAAAAAAGTTCGACCAGACTAACTCCTAAGCCGCCTTATTTTCTCCACTAAACAGATTCTTTAACCCATCAAAAATCCGTCGAATAGGGTTTTTAGCCTTTTCAGGAACAGGAGGAGGAACAGACTTCAAAAGACTAGAAGGCAATTCAACAACTTCGCGTATGTTCTCAGCTAAATACGCATCATCAAGTTCCTCTATACCATCTTTCTCCAACACTTCTTTCTTTTTAGGCATCCTAGGTAACCCACGAGGAAGCGCTTCTTTCAGTTTCGCACGACGTTCTTTTTGTAAACGAGCCTGCTCAGCTTTATAAGAAGCAGAACCGGGGAAATGCGGGAGACGAACCGGTAAAATATCTTCATCTAAAACTTCCATCACATCCGCTTTCGCCTCTTTCATTTTTTTCTGACGAGCCATTTCCTCGTTAATAGAAGGAAGGCGCTTTGCGCGGCGAATCGCATCTGCTTCTTTCTGAGCACTTGGATAACGCTTGATAGCATCTTTCACGAGTTGAGCGCGATCCTCATCCAATCTAGCCTGTTCCGCTAAATACGCCTTAGATCCGGGAAAATGCGGAAGAGGGCGAGAAGAAGTTGGCAAAAGATCCTCATCAACCACCTCAATAGGCGCTTCATTTTTCAAGCGCCTCTGCTCTGCCTGGTAAGAAGCGGATCCAGGAAAATGTGGAAGAGAACGCTTAACCGCCGGGACCTCTTCTTTGGAAGCTTGTTTTGAACGACGAGCAATATCTCTCTGTTCGGCTTGATAGGCTGCGGATCCAGGAAAATGAGGGAGTCTCTTCAGGTTAGTTATTTCTGGAATAGCCCTGGCTCTTTTTGCTCGCGCCTCAAGCAATCCACGACCAATACCCGCATCAATCTTTTGAGCAATAGGATCGTATTCTTGGCCTGCCTGATCCAAAGGATCAAATTCAGTCCCTACAGATCCCTCTTCAACAACTTCAGGAATAGAGAAATCAAACTCATCCACTTCTGCTATCACAGGCTTCTTAGGTCTATCCAACCCAGTACGAGGACCCTCCCCTATTTTAAAAGTACCGGAATCATGACGTTTTCGAGGAGAAGGTGCGGCGCCAAACGTTTCTTTCATAAATTTTGTATTATCTTACCATTTTTTCCTTTGGACAACAAATCTGACCCCGCCTCAACCACCTTGACAAAATCGCTAATTTCTGATAATAATATGCAGTTCTGTGCCTTTCCCTATGGTCGCAGACACCCTCATATTTATGCTAAAAATGCCTACTTTCTCTAAGCGTACAGCCTTGGTGCTCTTGGCTACGCTTGCCGCCGCCGTGATGACGATCCCGGCGATTGCCACCCTCGACCTCTGGAGCTGGACCGATAAGTCCGCGCTTTTGCCTGTGCGCGAAGGCATCTCCGTTAACCTTGTTAGCCACCGTGCGGGCAACTGGTTGATTTCCGATAGCCGTCGCCTCTACCGTTTTGATGGAGAACGTCTGAAAGACCTGACCGCCGACCTTCGTGGGAAAGGCGTATCTGGCGTCTCCAACCTTTTTTCAGATGGCAACCAATGGATGGTTATAAACAACGCCATCGACCGTGATCAACCTCAGGTGTGGTTGACGAACGGCGAAAGTTGGACCGAAGCCAATGGCGTATTTCCTTACGCACAAGGCGGTATCGATGCCGCTGGCTACCAAGGAACATGGTACGTCCGTACGTATACCAAGGCTCCTGCGGGACGCCCAGCCAACTGGATGCTGTATCGCTGGACCGGTGCCAACTCCACGCCAGAACAGATCGAGATCCCTCTCGGCAAACTCACCAACTTAGCCGCTGGCTGTGTCAAGGATGTCAGCAACTCGACCTTATGTACCGGCGTCAATACACCATTCCATGTCAATGGACAGTGGTATTTTATTGGTGGCATGAGCCAATTACAAAATAGCGACAAAGTGATTTCACAGGCGGCGAGCACCCGTTTGTGGAAACTGGATGGTAACCAATGGCATGAAGTAGCCATTCCAGATGTAAAATTTGTGAGCGGTGTCTGGCAGAGTGAAGAGCAGGTATTAATCGCAACGACCGATGTCACCTCCAACCCCTTTGCGACCGATCGTCTCTGGGTTTTTGATGGTACAACCATGCGCGAAGTCTCCGACCAAGCTCTGGGAGCAGGTCTCTTGTCGACCGATGCCCGCGAAGTCAAAGCCAGCTGGAATGGTCGTGCTTGGGTAATGGTCGCGGGCAAAAACCTCGTCCGCTTCGATGGACAAGTCATGACCCGCGAAACTCCTTCTCGCGATCTCTTCTTGAATCTGGCTTCCAACAACGCCGGTGTGACCGTCTTCGTGGGTGCCGCTTCTACACCTGACTCAAACGTCCCATCCAGCCCCCTCATGGGCAAGCTCGTAGTACTTGAAGAGGACTTTGCAAAAACCGTCACACCCCCAACCACCGTCACAAAGCTTGGATCGGAAATCCTCTCCAAAACCTTTGGTCCAGAAGTCACCGTCACAAGCAATCCTAGCGACGCGCGCATTGGTGATGGCAAACGCTTTACGTTCAGCGCGCAATCATTGGCAGCTGATCTGGAACGTATCGACATCTATGTAAACGGTGCCCGCATCAAAAGCTGTTACGACAAAGATTGTAGCTACTCCCAAACCTACTGGTCTCTCGGCAACACGCGCCGCGTCCAATTCGTCGCACGCGCAATCAACACACAAAATATCGCTCGTGAAAGCGCTACAATGTCATTAATTGTCGATGCCAATAGCAACGCATCTGCCCAAGACGTACCCGTTGTATCCGCACCTGCCGTAAACGACAATACGACCCCTAGCAGCGCCTCCTGGACCGCAGATCTCGCAAGCGGCATCTCTTGGTCTACTTGGATGACGCCTAACGAAACCATCTTGCGCACGCAGCCCGTGACCGTACAGGTTGCCGCCCGTGCCGCAAAAGGCTTAAATCGTATCGAGTTCTGGGTCAATGGCAGTATCAAAGATACCTGTGTCTCTGATGGCCAGACCACGGAAACCCGTACGTGTCGCCTCGTCTTGAATCCAAGCGAATTGCCAAATGGCGCAGATGTATTTGTAAACGCCCGCATCATCGACAGTCGTGGATTAGAAACCTGGACAACGGGAAAGAACTTCCATCGTGAACGTGTGAGCATCACTTCCACCCCTTCTACCGGAACTCCTGCCCCAACCACGCCAGGAAAGATCTTCAGCGCAAGCGCCACCGTAGAACCCGCTGTTAACAGCATCTTGCGCGGTGACCGCTTAACCTTCCGCGTAAAAGCCCAAAACAACATGAATGGGTTACGCTTAGTCGAAGTCCTGGCCAACGGCACGGTTAAACGCGCCTGTAGCTACGGTGCCGTCGTGAGTGCGGTCAATTGTGATCTCAGCCTCGATACTTCTAACTACCAACCCGGCACCACCATCACCCTTCTTGCCCGCGTGATCGATAACAACGGCCAAGAGGTGTGGAGCAATGGAAAATCCGTCTTAGTTCGCTCAAGCGAACAAGCTACCAACTCTGATGAAGCACCAGCAAAAGCTGGCAACGGCCTCAGTGTCTGGTCTTGGATGAGCCCCTCTCAAGAAGTCATCGCCGTAAATGAAACGGCTACCTATACGGTCGGTGCTTGGGCGCCAAACGGCATCAAGACGATCGAGATGATCGCCGATGGCATTACGCGTAAGACCTGCAGCTTCGGCAGCAAAGGAAGCAAAGAATGTTCCTACACTATTGGCACCAACGATTTCAGCGACGAACATATGGTCGTCATGAACGCCCGTGTCACCGATATGGATGGTGTTGTGAGCTGGTCCGATGTGCGCGCCCTCACAGTTAAACGCACCTGGAACAACCTTTCTAACCCACCTTCTTACGCCCAAGTCACCACCAACTACCCTCAAGGTTACGTCAAGGACGCTCAAATCAGCTTCACCATTCGGGGCTGGTCCCCTCGCGGCTTAGATCATCTTGATCTCTTCGTGAATGGCAAAAAAGTCTTCACTTGCCCTGGCGAACGCTGCACTTGGACGACCCCAATCTACCATCAAGCCACCCTCGAATACCAAGTCCGCATGGTTGACCAGGCCGGACAAGAATCCTGGAGCGGATTGTACGGATTGCGTCGAAAATAAACGAAGATAAGAAGAAACGCCCCCGGCGTTTGCCGAGGGTGTTTTATATATTAAATTATTTTGAGATGAATACGTCCCGCACGGCTTCACGCGGCACAATCCGAACCTTCATGGTGATCTCTTGATATCGTTTCAACCACGCATCCACCTGCTCCGGCCATTCAAGACACAGGATCACTCCCTCTTCTTCCAACAACTCTTCCAATCCAAGCGTCATCACGTCCTCGGCTCGATCCAACCTGTATGCATCTACATGCGCTAATCTCTTCAACATTGGATGTTTCGTCTTATACGTTCTCACAAGAGAGAAGGTTGGACTCACCGGCACCTCCTTCACTCCAAGCTCTTTTGCAAGCGCCTGCACAAATGTTGTCTTCCCCGCGCCCAAGGGCCCCGACAAGGTCAAGATCGTCCCAGGCCTCACCTCCAAAACAAGACGCTGCGCAAGCGTGTCCCAATCCTCTAAATTATTGATAATAAAAGAATATTCATTCATACATTCTCCCCCATCTAGGGCTCGCATCGCAGCTATTTTTTCTTCCTACAGCTGTCTGAGCAAGGAGACATCCCCCGTTGCTCCCGATTTGCGGCTGCAGGGGGTGGCTCCGGTCCGCCACAAAGAGCTTTGGCGGAATGCGAGTTCTGTAGGGAGAAAAAATAGCTGCGATGCGAGCCCCTCGCCTATATTCTCCTCCTTCTGCCCGAAGGGCACCTATTTCAACCCCCACTCTGGCCTCACCTCAATTCTTTTCCAATCCACAAAATCCTCTTTCAAAAACCGCCAATACCCCGCTGCGGCAATCATCGCGGCATCATCTGTCACATATTTCCTATCCGAGGGCAAGTAAGCTACTCCCGGCAATCGCTCGGCAATCCCCTCCCCTAATCGTAGGCGCAAAGACGCATTCGCCGATACACCCCCCACCAAACACACCCCTTTCACCTTATATTTTTTCGCCGCCGCCAAGGTCTTTTCAACCAACACCTCCACGATCGCTTCCTGCAACGAAGCGGCCACATCACACAAAAGAGGATGCGGATGAGCTTCGTCAAACGGAGGCCGCTCTGGCAACCCTTCCCATAACTGACGGACGGCTGTCTTCAATCCACTAAAGCTAAAATCGAACGTACCATCTTTGAGCATCGGTCGAGGTAATGAAAACGCCGTCGGATTCCCCCGTTCCGCAAGCTTTGCAATCTTCGGTCCACCGGGATACAGCATCCCCATAAGCTTCGCCGACTTATCAAATGCCTCTCCGGCCGCGTCATCCCGCGTACCGCCAACGACTTTGTACCGACACCAATCACGCACGAGCACCAATTCCGTATGCCCTCCCGACACAGTCAAAACCAATAAAGGGAATTCCCACTTCGCCCGGTTATCATCATTCAACCACGCAGAGGCAATATGTCCCTCTAAGTGATTGACGCCGATGAGCGGCTTCCCAGAAAACGCCGCCAGCGTTCGCGCCGACTCAATTCCAACACCTAAGGCGGTCGCAAGACCGGGTCCACGCGTCACCGCAATCGCATCAATTGTTGCCAGAGGTACCTGCTCTAACACCTGGGTGATCAAAGACACCGCCTCCGGCACATGTGAACGCGCCGCCACCTCCGGTACTACTCCGCCGTATTTCTGATGAATGGGGATCTGCGAAGATACCAAATTCACTGACACTTTCAGCGGTTTCATCTCAGATGCGACATGTTGCGTGTTACCCGTTGTGTGCTCGCCCACTTCCAAAACAGCTACGGCCGTTTCATCACAGCTGGTTTCAATCCCTAAAATACGTGTTACTTGATGCACAATTCCCTCATCCTACGCTGCCCCATAAACAAACTCAACTCTTTACAGACACGTCCTAAACCAAGACAATAACCACATGTACGATGACTACGCAGACGAATTCCAAAAAAAGCCCAAATTGAGCGCCAAAAAAGCCCAAAAAAAAGGCCTAATAAAACCCCTCCTGACGCCTAATCCCTCAAGCCTGATGCCTGTTGGCCTTATCGCCTCCGTCTATGGCGGAGCCGCCTCGGTTCTTTTAGAGGGAAAAAATCACGAGGCCACGGCCCCCGTCTCTCTCCTGACGCAACTCACCGTCGGTGACCGTGTCTCCGTTGATCCAAGCACCTCCCCTATCCGCATTCTATCGATACAACCACGCCGTACAGAACTCGCTCGTACCAAAGGTGAAGGCGGCAGTCGTCATCACAAACAAAAACGCATCATCGCCGCCAATATCGATATCGCGATTATTGTCGCGACTGCCACCAATCCCGCCTTCGAACCAGAACTCGTCGACCGCTATCTCATCCTCTGTCGTGCCGCCAACCTCGATCCCATCATCTGTCTCAATAAAGTAGATCTGACAGCCGAACGCCACCCGGCTCTCGCCTGGTATCGCTCACAAAACATCCCTGTCATCGAAACCTCTCCCAAAACCAACCAAGGAATCACCGAATTGCAAACACTCATTCGCGGGAAGACCTCCATCCTCCTAGGCAAAAGCGGTGCGGGCAAATCCTCCCTCATCAACGTCCTTATCCCCGGAGCAAACGTGGAAACAAAAGAACTCAGCGAACACGCCCAACAAGGCCAACACATCACCACCCGTTCCAACATCCACCTCTGGGCACCAGAATCCTACATCATCGACACCCCAGGCATCCGAACCCTCGACGTCGAACATGTTGACGATGATGACATCACGCTTGGATTCCCAGATATCCTTGAGCTAAGTCAGGGTTGTCATTTTTCTAATTGCCAACACCACAAGGAACCAGGCTGCGCGGTACAAGAAGCACTCACAAAAAAGATCCTTCCAACCTGGAGATGGGAAAGCTACCAAAGAATTAGGCAAACATCTTAACGAATCTGGAATAGCTGTTTCAGTTTGGCGTCAATCGTTTTCATAACGGAAGCTTCGAGCGTACCAAGCTCGCCAATGATAATCGTGCGTTGAAGGGTTGCGAGTTTATCTAATTTAAGAAGCGAATCTTTTTTAAGTCCATTTTGAGACGTCATCCGAACCTTTAGATCAAACTGTTTTGGACGTTTTTGCGGCAGAGAAGAAAGAAAGGCGACAATACAATCATCGCCTCGTTTTTGGGCAGACAACACTAAACAAGGCCGGACTTTATGGCCAGACAGGTCCGTAAACGGAAAAGGAACCAGTATAATCGTTCCTTTATCCATAGATCTTCTTCACATCCGCCCGCGTGTACAACTCAGGTTCATCTTCTAAAAAAGCAAAACTGCGAGATACGGCATTTATATTGGTAATATCATCCAAATCAGGATTATATGTGGTTGGAAACGGGATAAGCAATACATCAATCGAGCGACGCCGCCCAATCCCAATCGTTTCACCCCCCAGCTTAACCAGGTTAACCAAATCACTGATATTCTTTCGAGCAGCCGTCGTTGTAATCACGCGCATATGTACAAAATGTACAAAATAAAACACCAGACGTCAATCCAGATCTGAAGCAGAGGATGTAAACTTTTTATTATGCCCCCTAAAAACATCCTGCACACATGAGGCTACGTAAAAAGCCTCCGCCATGAAGCGGGGCTTTTACGTGGTGCGCGCGCCTGGGATCGAACCAGGGACCAGGTGTGTATAAGACACCTGCTCTACCACTGAGCTACGCGCGCCAACGCTGCATACGCTAGGCAAAATAACCCCGCTTGTCAAAAGTTGCAGAGAAATTGCGGAACCGTTAGCCTCTAACCGTACGTTCAACTAGGAAAAGGAGGGAACGTCATGGAAAGAAGCCCTGCGATTATTGCGTGTAGCTGCGAGCTGCGCGAGTGCGCTCCTCAAGTCCATAACGCACTCGAAGGACTGATCAAAGTCCTGCCCAGACTGGGAGAACTGGTCACATTCCCCGCCCTCGTCGAACAGATCCTCGCCGACGTACCTGCGGACATCGCATCCCACCTCTGCGTACCCGAACGGTGGGGACCCAGCGACGCACTCGCGCGACGCATCCTGTTCGGACTCGAAAAAATCCGCTACAGGAGACACTCTCTTCGCAAATGGAACGGCAAAAAACACGCCGTGCTGTTCGAACGAATGGAGGCGGGTCTGCGAATCTGGAGGCAAGGCTCTGTTAACTGGGTCGCCATGACCAACGCCCTCCATTTCATCGACAGAATGCTCGGTGAAATCTGGAGAGTGCACTGCAACCACCGAAAGACGAAGCGATAACTCCATCGCCCCTCCCTAACCCCGCCCTCCCGCGGGTTTTCTGCTTTATATCGTGACAAAACCCCCATTCTCCGCTAAGATCCGCCCATGCCTACCTGGACCATTTCCCTGACCGACGCCGGATCCCGTTTGGATCATTTTTTGGTTGCCAACAATCCAACGGTTTCTCGCTCACAAATCCAAAAAATCATCAAGTCCGAGCAGGTCACCGTCAACGGAAAAAAGGCCATGGTTCACCGTTTTTTGAAAGAAAACGATGTGATTGATTGGAAGGATGAAGCTCCAGAAGAAAAAACGCCCCTCAAAGAAAAACGCTTCGGCTCCCGCAGCAAACCCGCCCGCGAACGCGCCATAAAAAAACTTGCCACTTCCTCTCCCTCCTCCCGCCTACAGCCTCCTTCCTCCTCCCTAGCCCCGACCCTCGTCGAAGAAACCGCCGACTGGATGGTCATCGATAAACCCGTAGGTCTTCTCGTGCATGCGGACAGCGTCCACAAAGAAGCAACCCTTGTTGATTGGGCCATCGCACATGACCCCGCCATTGCCAAAGTCGGCGAAGACCCTGTCCGTCCCGGTATCATCCATCGCCTCGACCGTGAAGTCAGTGGACTCATGATCATTGCCAAAACCCAAGCCGCATACGAGAGTTTTCGCGAACAGTTTCGCGATCGTATCGTCAAAAAAACCTATCTCGCCCTCGTTCATGGAGTCATCGAAAAAGACGAAGGTGATATTAAATTTCGCATCGCGCGCTCTGCCACGAACGCCCGCATGGCCGCTCGCCCTTCCCAAGAAGAAGACGGCAAAGCCGCCTGGACCCACTTCACCGTCCTCGAACGCTTCCGTGGCGCAACCCTCGTCGAACTCGAAATCCTCTCCGGCCGCACCCACCAAATCCGCGCCCATCTCCACGCCCTCGGCCGTCCCGTCATCGGCGATAGTTTGTATACCCTCAAAAAAACCGACCGCAACGTCAAAGCCCCCCGCCTCATGCTCCAAAGCATCCGCCTCCGCTTCCAAGACCCCTCCACCCAAGAAGAAAAATCCTTCATACTGCCCGCAGATCCAGCCTTCGACACTCTCGTTCAAGAATTCCGCACTTCATAAGGTATGCCCCCTCTCTTCATCATCACAGGTCTCTCTGGCGCCGGTAAATCCACCGTTGCAGACGCGCTCATGCAAAGCAACGAAGGTGGTTTTTCGCGTTTCATAACCACAACGACACGCGCCATGCGTCCCGGTGAAGAAAATGGAAAACAGTATTGGTTTGTAACGCGTGAAGAATTTGAACAAAAACGCGATCAGGGGGGATTCTACGAATGGGCGGATGTATACGGAAACCTGTACGGACCGAGCAAAGCAGAAATGGAACGCTTAAGCGCACGTAACAAACCAATCTTGATTGTCATGGATGTCCAAGGAGCCAAAACAATAAAAACCATTCACCCCGACGCGAACGTCATCTTTTTCGATGCTCCTAACGCGGATTTATTAAGACGTTTACAAGAACGCGGATCAAGCCCCGAAGAAATTGAGAAACGCTTAGCAAAAGAAGAAGAGGAACGACGGTACAAAAGCATCGCCTCACTTGTCATTGAAAATAAAGATGGAAAGCTGGAAGAGAGTATCAAACAAGTAAGCGAATTCATGAAGACACATATCTCATAGTCCTCAAAAAGCGCGTCATCAGAGAGTTCCTTTATCCGAATCAGACCTCTGACACTCCCACGTCAGACGCCTGCTTCGGATCACCCTCTGAACGCAGGAGGAAGGAGGATATCAACATGAAGTATCTACTGGTCGCCCACCCCGAGCCCAACGGAATAATTCATCTACCACAGGAATGGGCAAAAACACCTGTAGATCATGCCGCGCACACAAATTGCTGTGATGCCACAACAGAGACATGCCAACGGCTGCTGGAAGGAACGAGCGTAATGCCTACGAGTCTCGACACGTACCTTCGTTTTAGCACAACGTCTTGCCTAACTTGCACCGTCACACTACCAAGTGCTCAAGCTTTCGGCTGCACGCGCGCCGTAAGAGAATGGCTCACAAAAAACAATCCGCAATACGGGCTCATTGTGGGCGGAGCCGATCAAATAAATGCCGTACTAGTGGGAATATGTAATGACCTGAAAAATTACTCGCTCTCTGCGGGAAGCAGTGTCTTCATAGAGGTTAAGGGACTGCAACGCGATCTCACCTTCTACAAACCTCGCCGCTAAAAATAGCATGACCTTCTCCTAACCCCACGTTCCGTGGGTTTTCTCATATAAAGCCAATTTTACTTATATCCTAGCCGTATTTTGAATATCACCCGTTTATAAGGGCAAAAAATGCCCATTTTATTAGGCATTTTTGGCTCATTCTATTGACTTTTTGCTCTATTTCTGGTACCATCAGTCTTTGCTCTTTAAGAGGTAGGCAGATAGTTGTTGCTTAACTCAGCTAAGAAACAGCTATCCGCTTGCGTCGACAACCGATGCAACCCGGAGGGTCAGGAGGACTCGACCATGACACACATTCAACAACCGCCACTGACGATTATCTTCGTGCGGCACGGCCACGCAGACCAGGCCGCTGCCGGACAGGACGACATGCAGCGGCAGCTCTCCGAGAGGGGCCAGAAGATGGCTCGGAGCAGCCGGGAGCAGCTCGAGACGCTGCTGATTCAGAGCATGAATAGAGGGCTGCAGCTCAGCAGCCCTGCCGCACGCTGCGTCTCGACCTCGATGATCGGAGGCGACGCAAGAATGGAAGAGCCGGCGTTCCCGAAGCTCATCCCCGAGCTCCACTTCGACCCCATCATCCAGAAGACTGACGACCGGGCCACCATCAAGCTCCTGGAGGCCGACAAGCGGATCCTCACGAGCATGCATGATGTGCTCGGCTACGCTCCGCTGCAGGAGTGGCTCGCCATCCCCCGCGTAGCAGCGGCGATGGACAGGGTGACCGACCGCACGGTGGCGGCCATCATGCCGCTGCTCGAGAAGGCCGCCGCATCAGGTGAGCCCTTCGCCCGCATCGTGGGCCATGCCAGCTCGATCGCACACCTCATGTCCCGCTTCACGAAGCCGGGAACCACGGCACACCAGCTCGCGCTGGGGGTGACATTCGACGAGGCGGTCGCCTACGTGATCGACAGCAACGGACGGCTCATGCACGTCGTGCTCCCGACCAGGGACTGACCGAGCTCACGGCAGAACCTCGACTCGCCCCTTCCCACACAACCAACCTCGTCCTCCCCGCCGCGCCGTTGCGCGCGAGGAGCGACCCCTCTAAACCCCTGATGCCACGCGCGCAGGGGTTTAAACATGTTTATTTATATACTTGCGCATGCCTACCCACATCCAAAAACAAAACAACCGTATGCTCGCCTTCCATTTCGTAAATAATCCGTACATCACTAGTAACAGAAATGGCTCGTTTATCTTTTAAAGCGCCTCCCAATGCATGATTACGAAGACTGGGAGCAAAGGGATTTTGTTCAAAAAGCATGATAACACCGTCAATTTTCTCTCGCAAAAAAGGCGACAACTTCAAATAGCGCTTTTTAAAACGCAGATGGACATGGATGATCATTTCTTGGCGTGCAGGTAATCAATCACCTGTGCAGAAGTTTTCATCCCAGGGCTGATGTTTTTTCCACGCTTAGCTTCACGAGAAGCTTGAAGAATAAGAGCTTCTTCTGCCTGAGTAAAGCCATTCTCGGTGAGAAGCGAAAACGGAATCCCCTTCGTAGCGATCACTTGTTTTAAATACACTTTAATCGCGGAACTCAAATCCAACCCAAGTTCTTCCAAAATTTTAGAACTCGCTTTTTTTGTCTGTTCATCAATACGAACTTGGATAGTTGTCATACAAATAAATGTAATGACATTGTATATACGATGTCAATACATTTCTGAATAATACACCCAGTTCCTCACAAGCGGCCAAAAACTGGCCAATCGTTGACAAATTCCCCATTTCCTGGCTACCATTCTCCTCTGCTCTTTCTCAATCCCGTCTGAAGTGGATGCCTAAAACCACCCCGTTTTAGACACCCGCTTCAGACCCCCGTAAGGTCAAAACAAGCGGAAGGAGAACGACGATGCTGAATCTCAACAGCTTCTTCCTGATGCATGTCAGCCATGGCCTCACGTCGGGTCACCGAATCGTGCTGGTGACGGAAGAGGTGGCAAGCAGCGACAGACAAGAAGTGAAGAGGATTCGAGGAAAAGGACCCTGCAAGGGCTACAGCACCGAGGCAGGCTTCGACACCGCCTACTCCTGCGGTGACGTCCGACCGACGACCAACATCCACGAAAAAACCAAGGCGGAAGAGATCCTAAGACGCGTCGAAGAGGATCTGAACCGAGCAAGCGCACATGTCGTCATCTGTGCGCCGAATACGGTGCTCAATGAGATTCTCGCCGTCATCCTCCAGGAACTGCTGCCGGACAACAACGCACAGACCACGCCCATCAAGGAGGAGGACTTCGCCATCCTCCGGATCGAAGATGGTCAGCTCGTCATGGACCGCCCCGAAGAAGTCAGCGTGGCAGCCTAGCACAACATCCCTCTCACATCCCCCGCCACCTCTTCCCTGCGTGCGCGGGGTTCAATTATTTTTATACGTTATTACCTCTGCCCCGTCTCCGTCTCTTCGACCACAACCTTCGAAGGATCTGCCTTATCATACTTCACCTTCACCGTTTTCCCAGGCTGAAAGTCTGGGGTATAGATTGGATTGATAATCATCTCCACTTCCGTCTCATAGGGAGGCAGGTCTGTTGGGGTCACTCTTAAACGCAAACGGACTTCCGGTTGAGAATTGTAGACGCTACCCGTCGGATCCGCGTCCAAAATCACCGCGGTAGCCGGGACGCCAGATTTGATCAGTTGCTGCTGCTGATAATCCGGAAAAAAAACGGTATAGATCGTAAAGGCGAATGCCGCTAGCATGATAATCGCAAAAAGAACCCACATGCCTTTTGGAGACGTTTGTTGAGGAGAAGAGGGGGCAGGAGATGTCTGCGAAAACGAATCTGGAGGGTTCATACACGTCCTATCATACCTTCTCAACCCACGAACGTCGAACAAAGAGGTTCTTGGTCCATCCCTCTTTTTGACTCTCTTCCGCGGAAAAAATCTTGATACCCTCCGCACATGCGACCGTTAAAAATCCCTCCTCATAACGCGAACGAACAACAGACGCATCAACCTGAATCCCATCAAACAATCCAAACAATTCTTCCGAAGTGAGATAAAATCCCAATGGATGCTCAAGATTAAATCGTCGCTCCACCTCTTCAATAAACGGGTAAAAGAACGTGTTCAATCGCAACACGCGTTCCTTCCGCAAATCCTGCAAGTGAGTAAATACCTCCGCAATCCGCAAAATAGAACGCAGCTCCTGCGGCGCATCTAATGCATCCAATAATGCCTGCTTTTTAGCTCTTGCCACTTCCAAGCCCACATCTGCATCTTTGTTTGAATCTTGCTTCTTACGTTTAACTTTTGAGTTTTGAGCTTTGAGCTGTTGCTGCGCCTCCTCCAAAATCATCTCTCCGGAGACACGTCCATGTACGAAATAATTTGTCTTTACCCAAAAATATCGACGTTCATAATCTGTTGCCAATGCCCTTGCCGTTGCTTCATCCCTCTCTTGCAACGCCAGCACAATCTGCTGAAACAACATCTCGGCTTCATGCAAAAAAGAAGAAAAAGTCGGAAGAGTCAAAGTCGCCATCACCTCTAACGTGGCTCGCTCCCCCAAATACTGCTTGATCGTCGCCTCCAACCAATCTTCTTCTCCATCATGCAAAAATGCATCCACACTGTAAGACCACCGAGCTACCGAAATCAATTCCTGCTGCAGCTCAAAAAACGTCTGTCGCAAGTCCTTATCCGTTTGTCCTACAATATCTAATCCATTCAGGGTCTGTGTATGCGCCACAAACCGCGCGTGATTCGCCTCAGCCTCCTGCAAGATCACCTCAATCTGAGCTGGATTCCGTTTTGCCATGAATAAAAACGCCTCGCGCTTTTCCATCAAATCATCCAGATCCCAAAACGTATCCATGTGATCCTTTTCTTTATAGTTTTGGAAAACAGCAATATATTTCAAGCCCCAAGGCGTCTTCGCCTCTTCCATCGCCGCTAAGGTCTGAAGATGTACGCCAAAGTAATACCCGCTGTAGCTTTTGTTATACCAATGCGTATTAATGCGTAACCGTTCAAATATCGTCGGCCACACAGGCAATGAATCCATACCCCAGTACTTAGCCTTATTTTAGCGATTTTTGCAACCTCATTCCCTCCCCCTCCCTCCTCATCTAGGGCTCTGACTGATTGTTCTTTTTTCTCCGACAGCTGTCTGAGCAAGGAGACGATGCCGTTGCTCTCGATTTGCGGTTGCAGGCATCGGCTCCGGTCCACCATAAACAGCACAGGTGGAATGCGAGTTCTGTCGGAGAAAAAAGAACAATCAGTCAGAGCCCATCGCCTATATATCACTATCCAACCCCTACACGATCCGATCGGAGGATCCTCGTGTCTCCGTATGACTCCGCACAAGAATGACGGAATAAAAAAGAGGGATACCCGTTTGGCTACGAGATCCCTCTCTTCGTATAACTCCGTTCGGGATGACGGGGGAAGAAAACCTAGAGAGTGGTAATCGGTCTCGATTGGACGATATAAAATTTCCCAGCTTCCATGCCCCATTCAATATCACACGGAAACCCGTAATGCGTTTCGATACTCGCACACACCTTGGCCAACTCGTTAATTTGATCCGCATTCAATTTCTGCACTTCTTTCTTCTCAGCCGGTACCGCAACCCGTTGGTTGCCATTCGTTCCTCTGACGAGCATCTCTTCCTGCTCCGACACACTAATATCTAAATGCGTCCCTTCACGCTTGTCGATCACATAGCCATCTGGCGTCACCATCCCACCCACAATCAATTCTCCCAACCCCCAACATGCCTCGATGATCATCTGGTTATGGTCACGCGTCACCGGATGCACCGTAAAAGTGATCCCAGCCACCTCCGACTGCACCATTTTTTGGATCACCACCGCTACCGACACATGAACATCTTTCATGTTCTTCTCGGTACGATACACGATTGCACGTGGCGTAAATAACGAAGCCCAGCAGCGTTTGACGTTCGCCAAGACTTGATCACGATTCGTGTTCAAATAACTTTCCAGCTCCCCCGCCCAACTCGCCGACGACGAATCCTCCGCCGTTGCCGACGAACGCACCGCCACAAACTCGGCTCCGAGAGTGTCATGCGCCGCCATAATTTCTTCGGCTAAATCCGCGGGCATGTCTCGACCGGTAATTAAGCCATGAAGAACTTCGGAAGCATGCTCCACCGAAGCGACATCGTCATGGTTTACTCGTCCAAGTTCGGAATGCACATGTGCGGCGATTCCGGTCTCCAGCATAAACCGATCGAATGCCTGCGCCGTCACGACAAACCCAGGAGGCACAGGAATTCCCGCCTTCGTCATCTCACCAAGCGACGCGCCTTTCCCTCCGGCAATCGCGGCGTCCGTCTTACCCAACTCAGAAAATAATTTTACAAATGGCATAAAGTTCCTCCCTAGAGAACAACAAAAAATAGGCTCTGGCAAGCACACTCTTGACGATTCACTCAATACGCTTCACGCTTGCCCATAATATGGCCATCACCTTCCTCAAAAGCGCCACCAAACTCGAAGAGCTCCCCAACGACACCAAACCACACATCGCCTTCGTGGGACGTTCAAATGTGGGCAAATCTTCGCTCTTAAATCACATCACCGGACAGAAAGACCTCGCCCGCGTCAGCGCCGAACCCGGCCGCACCCAAACCATCAACCTCTTTAACGTCGATGGCCGCTATTATCTGGTCGACCTCCCAGGGTACGGCTTCGCCAAAACCTCCAAAGCCAAACGTCAAGACTTCGCCGGCATGCTCCGCGACTACCTCTGGCAAGCCCAACAACTCCGCCTCGTCCTCCTCATGATCGACGCGCGCATCGGCCCCACAGACCTCGACCGCGACATGCTCGAATACCTCGCCGCCGGCAAAATCCCCGTCGTTCTGATCGTCAACAAGATTGATAAACTTTCAAATTCAGAATCGATCAATTTACAACGCATGCTGGAATCGCAATATCCTCAAATTTCCTTCATCCCTCACTCGAATGTGACAGGAAAAGGACGGGGAGAGATCTTAGACGTGATTGAGCAGATGGTACGGAGCGCGAAATAAAAATTCTTTAATCATTTAAGGCAACCTTTATATGAACAACCAAGAATCCTTTCGTGTAAACGGCCAGCAACTCGTGGATAAAATTAAAGAGATCGTGAAAGAGGGCAACGCCCGTCGCATCCTCATTCAAAATGAACAAGGAGAAACCATTCTTGAAATTCCTCTCACGATCGCCGTCATTGGCACACTCCTGGTTCCTGTCATCGCCGCCGTCAGCGCTCTCGCCGCACTTGCCGTAAACTACACCATCGTCGTTGAGAAAAAAGACGCTATCTAAACCTCGTAAAACGAGTAAAAGTAAGCAAGCCTTGTAAAAATCCTCAAGGCTTGTTTAAGTACTGGTGGAGGTGCCCATGAAATGTCTAGTAAAGATCCTTGGGTGGGTCATCGGTCGCCTGGCAGCGATCATGATCACCCTCACCGCCATCTACTAAACGACCTGCCTCCCGCAATTGCCATGATCCTCATACTTACCTTTGTCGGTCATCGTTAAGTACTCTGCCCTTTTCCTTGGGACTCGCTCCCACTTCTTCTTTTCTCGATGAATCGTTTTCGTCGCAAAAAGAAATGGCTAAGCTTCAAATCCCTGTAATTCCGTAGATACCCTCAGCCACTCCGTCTCGGCATGCGCAAGCACCGTCTCAATCGTATTAAATTCCCTCGCTTGATCAGGCGTTGTATCCATTGGCTTGTCGGCAAACACTTTTAACATCTTATCTTTCTTCGCAGAAAATTCCTCCAATTGTTTTTCAATTTTGCGCAATTCCCGTTTAAGCTCTTGCCCCCGCTCATATCTTTCCTGCTTCTCTCGTTTTTCTTGCATCGCATTCTCGACCTCTGGCCTCTGACTTCCCAGCTCAAACCTCGCATCCGCAACATATTCATCATACGTGCGTAAATCACGTTTCACCGTCCCATTCTCAATCGTTAACAGCGCCGTCGCAAGCACATGCACAAACGTGCGACTATGGCTGATAAAGATAATCGTCCCTTTCCAACGCGTAAGCGAACTCGCAAGCGCCTCGACCGTTTCCATATCTAAATGGTTCGTCGGTTCGTCGAGGAGCAACACATCTGGTCGCGACAACAAAAGTCCAGCCAAACACAAACGAGCCTTCTCCCCTCCACTCAACACAGAGATTGGTTTCGCTAAATCATCCTGCGTAAACAAAAAATTGGAAGCGATGCGCAACACATCTTCCCGTGTCACGAGCAACCCCATATACCGACCCAAATACATATCGATCGTATCCTTCGGATCCAGCGCCTCATGCACTTGTTGCGCGTAATACCCTACCTTTAATCGATTATTCCACGTACACGTTCCCCCTAAGACAGGAATCACCCCCGCGGCCGTCTTCAAAAACGTCGACTTACCCTTGCCATTCTCCCCAACAATTGCAATCCGTTCACCTCGCTGGATTTCAATATCAATATTATTCGCCACAACATTCTCCCCATACCCAATCGCTAATCGACACGTACGTAAGGCAAACGTCGTCCGATGCTCCACTTGAGGAATCTGGATACGCACGGTCTTAAGTGGCTGCTCAATATCAATCGTCTGTAAGCGCGCCAGTTGTTTAATCTTCGATTGCGCCTGAGAAGCCTTGGACGCCTTGGCACGAAACCGATCAATAAACGTCTGCAGCTGTTTTTGTTGCATTTCGATACTTCGATTCGACCGCTCCTTTAATTGGATCTGCTCCTCTTTCCAAGCGAGATAGATCTCAATCCCCTGCGGAAAACTCGTCGCTTTCCCCCGCTCAATCTCAACCGTACTTGTACACACATTTTTCAAAAATTCACGGTCATGCGACACAATCACAAACGACCCACGATATTCCTGTAACCACACCTCTAAAAGAAGCTGTGTCTGCACATCCAAATAGTTCGTCGGTTCATCCAACAACAGAAGATCCGGCTCATGTAACAAAACAGATGCCAATTTCACACGCATCTGATACCCACCCGATAACGCTCGCGCCTCCATCTGCAAGCGATCATGCTTAAGCTGAAACTGCCCTGCAATCTTGGCGCACTGCCATTCAGGTTTTCCACTTAACCGTTCAAGATATCCAAGCACCGTCTCCCCCACCAAAAAATCCTCATGCTGCTCCAAATACCCCAAACGTAACCCCGTCGCCTTCATGATCTCTCCCGCCTCCATCTCCTCCTGCCCCGCAATAATCCGAAGTAATGTCGACTTCCCCGCCCCATTCCGTCCAATCAACCCAATCTTCTGCCCCTCCGACACCACCAAATCAACCCCATCCAACACACGGTGAAGCCCATACGCCTTTTGAATTCCTTTAAGCTGCAAAAGCGTCATCGCAAGGAGTGTGCAGGAATTCAAGTGAAAAATCAAAAAAAGATACGGCCTCTCTTCCCCTCCCTACTCATCTAGGGCTTATGTGAGGAGGTTCTAAAAAGGAGGCTTTTTAGACGTGACGACGGCTAAAACCGAGCAGATTTCCTAGCAAGAAAATCTGCGTACTCCTTTTTAGAACCTCCTCACATAAGCCCATCGCTTATATATCACTATCCAACCACTACACACCCCGCAATACCCGTTTAGGTATTAGAACTCCTCCCCTAACCCCTCCTCGCCGGAAGAGGGGGACTCTAGAATACCCGCTTTGCCTACGAGATCCCTCACTGCGTCAGACTTCGTTCGGGATGACGGGGGGAGAAAATAGATCTATATAGCATCTTGACACCCCCATTGGCGGAGCCATGTAAGCGAGTTACACTACCCTTGTTTAATTCTTCTTATTTTTTCCCTCATCTCTATGATGATGAACTGTTCCAAAGAAAAGTGCATGAATTGGGCTTTATTCTTGCTTCGCCTCGTCCTCGGTATCGTCTTCGTCTACCACGGCTACGGGAAATTATTCGGCATGGCTCCTGGCATGGAAGGATTTACCATGATGATCGGTAAAATCGGCTTCCCAATGGCTGGCGTCTTCGCCTACATCGTCGCGATCGGTGAATTTGTCGGCGGTCTCGCCATGCTCGCCGGTGTCTACACCAAATATGCGGGCTACTTCCTCGCCTTCATCATGGCCGTGGTCGTCGTGATCGTGAAAAAGTTCGCATACCCAATGGTCGAACTCGACCTCGCGCTGCTCGTCATGTCGTTAGCAATTGCTTGGATGGGTCCAGGCTCCATGGTCGTCATGAAGAACGCCCCTGGCGACTGCTCCAACTGCTGCTGCAACAAGGATGGCTGCAAGATGTGCGCCCCAGGCAGCAAGAAATAAGTACCCTACACACAAAAACGCTCCGGACATCCGGAGCGTTTGCTATACTACTTCCATCCTATGAAACATCGACTCTCGTCAAGCGTGCTGGCTCTTATCCTAAGCACCCTTCCTCTCACCTCATCCGCCCAAACAGCATCTACGATTTCTTCAGCCATGTGCGACAGCCAAGCGTTTAATACCTCATTACAAATGAGCGCCGCTCCTCAATGGCGCGCCGTCACCCTCCCAAACGGGATCAAAACCATGGTCCCCTACAATAAAGCCTGGAAAAAAGCTAACGCCTCCCTCACCCCCTTAGAAATCCATCGCTCGGTCGGATTATTCGGAACCGGCAAAGAAAGCCCTCTGGTCCCCTGTCAATTAGAACGTGAATACGTCATGCAATGGGAAAAAGGCACTACCTACCAACCAAGCACTCAAAATTATTCTGCTCGCATGGAAAAAATCGGTTCCCACACCGTGACCATCTATAAACCTCTCGGCGAAAGCGATTGTGGCGGCGAGCGTGCCATCTTGTTCCTCAAAGGCTACGTCGTGAGCGTCCAACACAGCTGTACAACGCTTGATGCAACGGCGAAACGCGTCATCCAAAACCTCCGTTAAATAAAAAACCCCTCTCGATACACATCGAGAGGGGTTTTTTATTTAACTATTTTGTCAAAAATCGCCCCATCCATCCAAATCGCGGCAAGATAAACGTCCCCACCATCTCAATACGTTCACCCCCCCATCCCTCTTTAAAACGCGTTACCCCTTCCAAAGAGGTTTTATATAACGGATGCATTTTATCCATTGGATTACATCCACCAAAATCGTACCATTGCGCTCCCTTCTTGAGTGCATCCTGGATCGCCTGCCATTGAAGGACATTGGGCGCTTTCACTTCACGCTGCGCTGAGGAAGACGCCCCATGCAAATACGTCACCGTATCCCCAAATGTTACCTCGATACTCGCCGCCAACACCGTTCCTTTATATTCCGCCAATCGCAGCTGCGCCATTCCCCGCTTCGCCATCGCAAAAAAGGTCTCACGCAAATAGCGATCGCTATGTACCGCAATCTTATTCCGTTGCGCCATCTCACGCGTAAGCATTAAAAACGTGTCAAAATCCGCTTCGCTCGTTGATAAGCGCGTCGTCACTCCCTGTTTTTCTCCGAGCTTTACATTATAGCGGGTCTTCTGCTCCATCTGCTCCAATACCCGCACTTCCGTCTTATTACGAAGATCAATCATCCATCGAATTGCCGGATTAAACGACTTAGTCGAAATCCAAGAAAGAGTATCGAGTACCGTGTATTGTGTATCGAGCTCTAGAAGAGGCTCAATACGTAAAAATACAGCCATACCCTTTAACAACTCCTTTTTCAAAAGCTGCACAGCATCCTCCCACACTCGATACTCGATACTCGATACTCGATACTTCCCCACTCCCACTGGTCCTCCTGGCACAAACCAATACGCCAATCCCTTACGCGTTTCTTTGACCGCTTGGGCAATAAATCGAGCCTCCCCATTTTCTTCCACGATAAATCGTTTCAGCTCTTTTCCCAGCGCTGCCTGCCCCTCCCCCCACGCCCACGACTGCAAAAACGTGGCATGCGCCACGGATGAAGCCAGCACATCCCACGTTTTTTGATCTAATTCTTCACGTAACTTCATAAACTAGCGAGCAAGGTATTTTAACGCCTCTCTCACCCGTTCCGACACATCTTTCGTTTCACTCGAAATCAATTTCACCGCTTCGCGCGCATCATGGCTATTATAGCCAAGTGACTGAAGCGCCTCAATCACCTCCACGTCGCCACTTGGCATCGACGCCTCCTCCACCAATTGCCCCTTGAGCTCCAAAATGATCTTCTGTGCGGTTTTTTTCCCAACCCCGGGTGCAGAACTCAACATCCCTACATCGCCCTTCATAACGGCATTTCTGACCACCTCCGCCCCTAACGATAAAATATTGGCCGCCGCTTTCGGACCAATCCCAGAAATCGTAATCAAGCGTTGAAACAATTCCAAATCACTCAAAGTCAAAAACCCATACAAATCGCGTGCATCTTCACGGATGTGATCGTGTATATACAAAAATGTCTCCCCCTCCATCCGCAACTCAGACAAAACAGACGGCGGCAAAAACACCTTATATCCAACCCCGCCAACTTCTAAAAGCGCCCATGCCAGGCTTTTCTCAACCACACCCCCACGAAGAGATCCGATCATGGAAGGAGATTAGCAAGAACCCCACAACTTCTCAAACACCAATGCCTGGTTACGCGCAAGTGTCACATCATGAATCTCAATCAAATACATCGGCCGACGATCCGTCACGATCATAATCACGTACTCGCCAACCACCCACGTCGTACCCGTAAACGTCGCATCCTTCCAAAAGCGAATCTCACGCCGTTCATACCCCTTCTTTTTCATCTTCTTTTCAATCGGTGCCTGATTACTAAACAATTTTAAGCCAATCTCCTTAGAAACAGAAGTCCAAAACCAATCAATCCACTCCTCAAATTGATCCGCAAATGTATGATCCTGAAATCCCCACCACGTCTTATCGAACTGAAGCGCGCTCTCATTCCAAATCGGCGTATGACGCTTCAAATAGACAGGCAATTCCTGCTCCGTGATCACAGTTACACTCGGTAACGGATACGGCGCCTCTCGCTGCATCTCACGCGTGACCTTCATCACCTCCCGCAACAACGTTCGTTTTTGTAATAGATGATTCTCCTCCTTCTCCATCGCCCGCTTCGCCGTCTCAACCGTCGGCGGCATGAGGTACACAACCGTCCCCGTCGTATCAATGCGTAACAATCCCTTTTCCTCCAACTCTTTCGCCACACTATAAACCGTCGATCGCTGAATCGACGTGAGCTTGGCAATCTCCGTAGGGGTCACCCGACCTTGCCGCAAAACAGCCAAGTATACGGCGATTTCTTTTTCACTAAGACCGAGGGAAGAGAGTTGGTGTTCCAGCATATCTATTCCAAGATACAAATTTGTTGATAAATTGTCAACACAGTATTTACTTTATTTAAAGGCAAAATAATAGATAGAGACGTAGTATAATAGACAAAAAGTCTGTTTTCCAATAACCTACTATGTTGATCGGAGAACGTCCGACAACAGAAAGAAGAGTCCCGTGATTCCGGTAAGAAAAAAAATGATCCGGCTCCTTCGAAAAGGACGTGTCAACGATTTCAACAGCCTGGTTACCGACGGTATCGACTTCGGTCAGACCGTCGCTGGCAAAAGACTGTCCTTGGCCGGGCTCAACCTGGCCGGCATTAACCTGAGCGGTTGCGAGGCACAACTCGTCGACTTCAGCGGCGCCATCCTGTGTGGAGCCTGGCTGAACGGAGCCAACCTGTGCGGCTGCAACTTCGAAGGAGCCAACTTGCAGGGAGCTAATCTGCAAGAAGTCGACGCACGAGCCAGCAACTTCAGACGAGCCAGACTTCTGAGCGCCTCGCTGCTGGCCGCCAACTTCAGCGGATCGAATCTCTACCAGGCAGAGGTACTCACACATCAACTCGAAAGCGTGAACCTGACCTCGGCCTGGCTCGACGGCATCGAAGGAGTGGATCCTAAAAACCCTCTCTTCAAACACAGCTTTTTCTTCTTCAACACCACCCCCTGACCCGTCACTCTATTCTTCCTCGACGGGCATCTCATTTCAAATATCAAGCAGGTGTCTGAATCAGATGAAGTCTAAAAACCGAAGGAGAGAAGGATACTATGTTCGACTTCGAAAAAGAGCTCGCCGACTGGCAAAAAAAATCCAAAAGGCTGACGGGGGGAAATGAAGAAGTATTTCTCGTGAGTAGCAAATCCCTGCGGTGCTGGCAGGTCTGGACGGGAAATGACAACCAGGTCTGGAAATACGGTCCCCGCTGGGATCCTGCATGGGAGTCCGCCTTCCATGCAATGCACGGACAGAGAGTTACCGAATACGTAAAGGAAGAGTGGGAAGGCATCTATCAAGCAGCAAAACAGTATGCCTGGCGTGAATTCACACTCAACGGCCTTAGCAAGGTGCATGCGCCGGTATTCGCCCTACACGAGCGCAGTACACACACAAAGACGACACAATACTTCGAGGCCGTACATCTGCTCTTTCCCCTTCGTACTTCTCCCTAGCCCGTCATCCCATCCCTCCCCGACGGGCATCTTCCTTACGACATCTTTTTAAAAGGCGTCTTAAGCAAGATGATTCTACAAACAAAGAAGCAACCATCATGAGAAAGAGATTCCCAGGATGGTTACTCAGTAGGTTTATTCAACAGATAATCCAACAACTCCTTGTCCGGCGCAGAGAAATGTTTAACCACCACGACATACACATATTCCGGCGCAGACGGCACACCAATCACACGCACCTGGCTAGATGCCATGACCGGCGTCGCATACGTCGCGACCAGAAACACCACCGCGATCGTCGCAAACGCCACCTGCACCACCCGAAACACATCATCCTTTTTCACCACCGCCACCCTTTCAGGGAGAGAAGTTCCCCACCTACCCCGTTCCATATTTAGAGAAAATTGTCAATCCCGTTTCCTCCGCCTCCTCTCCTCATCTAGGGCTCGCATACCTGTGCTTTTTTCATCCGACAGCTGTCTGAGCAAAGAGACATCCCCCGTTGCTCTCGATTTGCGGCTGCAGGGGGTGGCTCCGGTTCCGCCGCAAAGAGCATAATAAAGGCGGAATGCGAGTTCTGTCGGATGAAAAAAGCACAGGTATGCGAGCCCATCGCCTATATATCACAATCCAACCCCCACAGGATCCGATCGGATGGATCCTCGTGTCTGCGTCGGAATTCGCACAAGGATGACGAAATATAAAAAGAGGGATACCCGCTTGGCGGCGAGATCCCTCACTGTGTCGGACTTCGTTCGGGATGACGGGGTCTAAACAAACGCCACGCTACTTACCAAATCCCCTACCTCCTTAAAGCGCATCACCCTCACCCCTTGTGTATCGCGTCCAAGCGACGGAACCGACTTAAATGGCATGCGAATGACAATCCCCTTCTTCGAAATCAAGATCAAATCACTTTCACTGTCCTTGTGGGAGACAAACGCCCCGACCACACCACCTGTCTTATCCGTCACCTTGGCCGTACGCACACCCGACCCTCCACGACCCTGCTGTTTGTATTCCGCCAAGCTCGTACGCTTGCCCAATCCATTTTCGGTAATCGTAAAGAGCTCCAGATCCCCCTTATCTGCAAGCACAGGATTGATAATATCCATTCCCACCACATAATCCTGCGCATTCTTAAGCTTGATCCCACGCACACCCGCCGCCGTTCGACCCATCGAACGCACATCATCTTCGTTAAAACGGATCGATTGCCCATCACGTGACACGAGCGAAATATCATCTTTCCCAGACGAAGGTTTCACCCACGTGAGTTCATCCCCATCGCCTAAGCTGATCGCAATCAACCCACTACGACGCACATTTTCAAAGTCTTCTAAATCCGATTTCTTAATCGTTCCACCACTCGTAACCATAACGAGATGTTTCGCTCCTTCCAAGTTATCCATCGGCAATGTCACCGTGACCTTTTCTCCCGGGGCTAATTGCAAAAAGTTCACAATCGCCTGCCCTTTCGACGTTCGTGTCCCCTGAGGAATTTCATATGTCTTCAAACGAAAGACACGACCACGGCTCGTAAAGAACATCACATCTGTATGTGTGTTCGTCGTAAATAATTGGCTGACGGAATCTTCATCCTTTGTCTCAAGGCCAATCACACCTTTCCCTCCACGCGCTTGCGTGCGGAAGGTATCCGGCGCAATCCGCTTGATATAGCCATCCGTTGTAAGCATGACCATGGTTTCTTCCTGAGGCACCAAATCCTCCATCGAGAATTCACCTACCGGATGAGGAACGATCACGGTGCGACGCTCATCGCCAAACTTATCGCGTAAGTCTGTCACTTCTTTTTTGATAATCGCAAGCATCTTTTTCACCGACGCCAAAATGGATTCAAGCTCGGCAATGATCTTCATCTTCTCGTCATACTCTTGTTCAACCTTAAGACGTTCCAAGTTCGCCAATTGCTGCAAGCGCATTTCCAAAATCGCCATCGATTGGATCTCGGATAACTTAAATTTGCTGATTAAATTCCCTTTAGCCTCATCCTTGTCTTTAGATTTCTTAATTGTCGCAATCACGTCATCGATATGCAACAAGGCAATCCTCAACCCTTCCAAAATATGCATGCGCTCCTTGGCACGGTCGAGCTCATACTGTGTGCGACGCCGCACCACCTCTTTACGATGGCCAAGATACTCTTCTAAGAGACCTTTGAGCGTCAAAATACGTGGCTGAATCCCTTCTACCAAACACAAAGAATTCACATGGAAGGATTCCTGCAACTGCGTCATCTTAAACAGGGTATTTAAGACCTTCTTTGGATACGCATCCTTCTTAAGCTCAACCACCACACGCACACCTTCTTTATTCGATTCATCGCGCAAATCACGAATCCCTTCAATCTTCTTTTCATTCACAAGTTCGGCAATCTTTTCCACTAACTGGGCTTTATTCACCTGATAGGGCAATTCACTCACGATGATTTGGAACGATCCGGCTTTTTCTTCCACAATATCCGTCTTAGCACGCATCACGATCCCGCCACGACCCGTCGCATATGCGGCCTTAATGGCATTCGTGTCATAAATAATTCCTCCCGTCGGAAAGTCGGGTCCGGGAATATGCTGCATGAGCTCCTCAATCGTAATGTCTGCATTTTCAATCAACGCCACAATCCCATTACACAACTCCGTTAAGTTATGCGGAGGAATATTCGTCGCCATGCCAACCGCGATCCCAAGCGTGCCATTCAGTAATAAATTCGGGAGTTTTGATGGCAACACTTTTGGTTCATCGTGCGACCCATCGTAGTTAGGCTTAAAATCAACCGTTTCCTTATCAATATCCATGAGCATTTCTTCCGCGATCCCCGTCAATTTCGCCTCCGTATAACGCATGGCAGCCGCACTATCTCCATCCATCGAACCAAAGTTTCCTTGGCCACGAACCAACATGTAGCGCATGTTAAAATCTTGCGCCATACGCACCATGGAGTCGTACACTGCTGTATCTCCGTGAGGGTGGTACTTACCTAGCACTTCACCAACCACCGTAGCGGATTTACGAAATTTCGCATTGGCACGCAATCCAATCGACCACATCGCATACAAAATGCGGCGGTGCACGGGTTTCAAGCCATCACGGGCATCAGGAAGCGCACGATCGACGATCACGCTCATGGCGTAATCTAAAAACGAAGTTTGGATTTCCTCTACCAAAGGGCGAGGCTGGACGTTCCCAATGGACGTCGTGAGAGGTTGCTTTTCAGACATAAAATCATCCGCATTTTGGCCTACGGGCAAAGAAAAATCTAGCCCAATTGTCAAGGCTATTCCTAAGATTGAGCCACGACACACCTCCTAACGAGATATCGTCGTGGTCGCTCCTGTATGCGTGCTTGTAGCAAGTCCCATGTTCGTCCCTGTTGAATTCGGTAATCTAAGCAGGCCTTGCGTCCCAGATGCCATCTCAGGAGAGGCTACCAAGGGTTTTACCGCCTCTAAGGAAGGAGGAGCACTAATCTGCTGCCCCAAATCCTGTGTCCGCTCACGTAACCCCTGAAAAAGACTGGCCGAGCTCTGTGAGTCTTCTTGTAAACTCCCTCTAAACGTCAACCACCATCCACCCATCGCGATCAAAACAACTAGCGCAACCACAACAACTAACGATCCCCGACCCACTGGCTTCATTCCCTGTTCGCGCCGTCTCTCAGCATATAACTGAATAAGCTGCTGTTTTGTCAGGGCATTTTCCTCAACTCGCGTTGCTGCTCGCTTTCGTATCGGCGGTTGGCTCACCCGCGCACGCGAAACAGGAACCGCCTCCCCCAACGGCCGACCAGACGACAAAGAGCGACGCTTACGAATCATAATGAAGTATCGAGTATCGGGTATCCAGTATCGAGTATAAAAAACCGCCTAAATTAGTAGAAAGAAGCTCGGTCGGCTGATTGGATCAGTCCAAAAATTAACCGCCTAGATTCCAATAACTGAGCTTCAAGTTGATTATACAACGATAGATCGATAAAGGATAAATCTCTCACAATCAATAACTGGTTCTGGAGCTCGTAAAGGGAACCAACGGCAACAAAAAAGAACTGCTGCTTTTCTTTTGTAGAACGCCTTCCAAAACCTTCAGCAATATTCGAGGTAACAGAAACAGCTGCTCGACGCATCTGAGATATCAAGCCAAATTGTTCCGTTTTAGGGAACAATTCAGTAGCTTTATACAGAGCCAAAACAAAAACGTGCGACTTTTGCCAAGCCACCAACTCCGTAAATTCCTTAATACTGATATCGTTATCCACCATACACTTGATACTGGATACCCGATACTCGATACTTTTTATGCTTTTTCCAACACCGCCACCAACAAGTCTTCACTTGGTAAATCCTTGCGAGAAATTTTCAAGCGATTCGCATCCTGGCGCTGACACACACCCAATTCTTTGCAGAAGGCATCTGCCGTTCCCAAAATCTTTTTGACTCCTTCAATATGATGATAAAGCGGCACCACCACTCGTGGCTCAATCGCGCTAATCGTTTCAATCGCTTGCTTGGCGCTCAAACGATCATCACCTCCTACCGGCAATAATAAAATATCAATGTCCTCAAGCTTTCCAAGTTCCGCATCCGTTAGCGAGCGATCCGCACCCCCTAAAAACCCTACCGACATCCCCTCAATCTCAAAACGGTACATAAGCGTATGCGGCCAAGGATGTTCCGCATCTGCCAGAGGGATGACATACGCAAACACACCATTCACTTCATACTCACCTGGATCAGCCATCACAAACGGTTTGCTCTCAAAAACATTCAAAGGAAAGCGATCTTTCTGCTGGTGTGACAACGCCACAATATTTGGCGTCAAACTCCGAGGGAACTTCAACCCCATGTCTGCTTCAAACGGATCGGTAATCAAAGTCGCTTGCTGATCACCATGCTGAGACTCAATCCGCACACTCGAAAATCCCTGCCAGAAAATTTGCATAAATAACATCAAAAGAAGAACCAAACCGTATCAGATACGAAACAGAAAAACAAGCT
>JBPOJM010000014.1:0-62832 GCA_052033585.1 Patescibacteria group bacterium
AATCTGCTCAATTTTAGCCGCCGGTCGCGTCTAACTCGCCTCCTTTTTAGCTGTGCCCGACATGGGCTCTAGATGAGTAGGGAGAGGGTGAGAGCTGATGTCTCATCCCTGACGCCTGAGGCCTAACTCAGTACACGCCTTTTTTCGACAGCACGACCCAAGGGGTTTTTATCAGAATATATAAATCTAATGCGAGAGACCAATGTTCGATGTACCACGTATCAAGACGAGCCTCGTCGTTGAAACTTAAGTTACGACGGCCGGATATTTGGCCCATGCCCGTGATACCGGGTTTGATGGCGAGGACGCGGCGGTGTTCGGGTGCGTAGTTTGCGACTTCTTCTGGTTCGTGGGGACGTGGACCGACGATAGACATTTCGCCTCGTAAGACATTCCACATTTGGGGAAGCTCATCAATGGACCAGCGGCGGATGAAGTGTCCAAGAGGAGTGATGCGCGGATCGCGTTCGCTGATGCGTTTGACGGGGCCGTCGTCGATGCTGTATTCACGCGTGATCTTTTCCAGGAGTTTTCGATTTTCCGCCTCGCGTTCTTTGAATTGTGGACCGATGCAGTATTTGCGCCACATGGAACGAATTTTGAGCAGATTGAATTCACGTCCACGTTCTCCGACGCGGGTATTTTTGAAGATGATGGGCCAGCCGTCTTCGATGACACGGATGAGCATGGCAGATAGCGTGAGAGGGCAAGTCAGAATGAGGATGAGGATCGCAAACAGGATATCGAAGACGCGCTTTGCGATACGACCCCAGCCATCTAGTGGTGTACGTTTTGGTTCGATGATAGGAATGCCTTCGGCGGTTGAGATTTCGACGTTTGCAAAACTCGCGGCAAAGACATCGGCGAGATAGCGAAAGCCTAGATGGTTGTCTTCGCAAAAGGCGATAAGGTCACGCGCTTGGTCTTTGCTGAGTTCGGTGTCAGCGAGGAGGATGGTGTCGAGGGCGTGTTGTTTGGTGAGACGTGTGAGTTGGTTGCGTACTTCTGCGTTCCAGGTCTTGCATTGTTTTATCACGCTGAAGCCTAGGACGGGCGAGGTTTGATAGACGTTTGCGAGGTCTTTCGCGGGCTGGCCTTGGCCGATGATGACGAGACGTTGGTGACCGAGGCCGCGTTTGAGAATGAAGCGTCGGATGAGGCGCAAGATGCTGCGAGCCAAACACACGTAGATAATCGCGATGATCCAGGTGGCCAGGACAAGAAAACGAGAGGTGGTGACTTCCCGGCGGAAGAAGACGGTCGCGATCACGACCATCATGCTGGCGGTAGAGGCGACGATGATGCGGCCGAATTCATTCCAGAGACGACGAGGGTGGATAGAGTAGAGGCCAGCGAGAGCGAAAACAAGAAGTGAAATGAAAATAAGACCAATGATGGAACCTAAATGATCCGTGAGACGGATGTGCTGTAAAATGGGACGGATGGTGGTGACGAAAAATTGCGAGTGACGTAATGCATACGCGGTTAAGACGGCGCCCAAGAGGGCGAGAAAATCTAACGGCACGAGCAATGCGCTAAACGTCAAATCAAGCCGACGGATCATAGAATGTAAGAAGTGTAGCATATTTTTTATATTCCCCAGCCTCCTTTTCTTTCCATGTCATCCCGAACGAAGTTCGACGGAGCCACGTCGTTCGCGAACGACGGTGGCGGAGTGAAGGATCTCGCAGCCAAAACGGGTATCCTAGGTGTTCCCCTCCTTCGGCGAGAGCTTGCCCCGCACCATCCGGCGGGGAGGGGTTAGGGGAGGAGTTCTAAAACCCCAACGGTATTGCCCGAGAGTTTAGGGATTGAATGGTGATATATAGGCGATGGGCTCGCATGTCGGCGCTTTTTTCTCGCGACTGAACTCGCATTCCGCTGGGGAGCTTTATTTGTGGCGGACCGGAGCCAACACCTGCAACCGCAACTCGACCGCAACGGTGTTGGCTCCTTGTTCAGACAGCAGTCGCGAGAAAAAAGCACCGGCATGCGAGCTCTAGACGAGGAGAGAGGGGGGGGGCTGCGGTCTTTCTTTTTGCGACGCATCTACTTTCGTGGCAAAATGAATGGTATGTCTAAGCTGTCGGCACATTTGCGTCCGTTTTTGGAGCATGTGGAGGTAGAAAAAGGTCGTTCGCATTTGACGGTGCGAAATTACAGCTTTTATTTAGAGCGGTTTATTGAATGGGCGAAGGATCCGAATGCGGAGGATGTGACGGTTGAGATGATTCACAATTATCGCTTGTATTTGAATCGGTTGGCGAGTGGAGAGGGGGATCACACCCTTAAAAAGAATACGCAGAACTATCATTTGATTGCCCTGCGTTCGTTTTTGAAGTTTCTCATGAAGCGGGATGTGAAGACCCTGACGCCGGAAAAGATTGAGCTCGCGAAACAAGGGACGCGGGAGGTGGCGTTTTTAGAGCAGGAAGACTTGGAGCGGTTGTTGGCTGCTCCAGAAGCATCGGATGCGTCTCCGATTGTGCAAGCTCGTGATAAAGCGATCTTAGAAATCTTTTTTTCGACGGGGTTGCGTGTGTCGGAGCTTGCGTCACTCAAGCGTGATCAGGTGAATGGGACGCGCGAGGAGCTATCGGTGCGTGGGAAAGGCGATAAGCTTCGTGTTGTGTTTATGTCCCCTAAAGCGCGAGTGGCTCTCAAGGCTTATTTGGATATGCGGGATGCGGATGAGGTGCCGTATGTTTTTGTGCGTCATGATCGCGCCAAGGGCGGCGCACGCGAGGTGGGTGCGCTGACCCCGCGTTCGATTGAGCGATTGGTGCAGCATTATGCGATTGCGGCGGGGATTCCGAAGGCGGTGACGCCGCATACGCTCCGTCATTCGTTTGCGACGGATTTATTGATTAACGGTGCGGATTTGCGCAGTGTTCAGACGCTTTTGGGTCATTCTTCGATTACGACGACACAGATCTATACGCATGTGACGAACCGCCAACTCAAAGATGTGTTCACGGCGTTTCATGATAAGCAGAGGGAGTAGTGCGAGGAGTGTGATATGATGGTGTTGATCATTTTTCTGTATGCCTGAGAGGCGTCGTTCTTTATCCGCGAGGAGTATTATTTCACGCTTAGCAAAGCAGGCACCGCCGGCGCTTCTTAGTGTCGCGGATGTTCTCTCGGCTAATCCGGCGAAGGCGTCGTTGATTCTCGAGCGTGAAATTCAGCATCGTGCGGAGTTTATGCGCTTGGCAGAGCAAGCGCGCAGATTTGTATGGTGGCGGTTTACTGATGCGCTGCAAGGATTTGTGGTGACGAGTATTTTGATTGTGTCCGCGCTCTGGACGTTTCGTGGGCTGACGCGCGTGCGTGAATGGATGGATGGGATTGATCCCCGGGTGTTGCCAGGAGGGGAGACGGTATTTAATCAGTGGAGCTCATTGTTTGTTCATTCGCCCTTGGCATCATGGCCCTGGCAATTATTGGCGGTTGTCGCCACCGTTGTCGTGGTGGGATTATTTGCACGTCATCTTGGTATTTTATTATTTTCTTGGAGAGAGTTTGGCCCTTTAAAGGCGGCGGCGCGCTCACGTGAGGAAGAGATTACGATATTGAGGGAATGGAGGGAGAAATTAGAGACTTGATTGATCCCCCTCCTCTGGCGAGGAGGGGTTAGGGGAGGAGTTCCAAGAACCTAAACGGTAACCTCTGAACGAGTAGGGGTTGGGGTGTGATATATAGGCGATGGGCTCCGTTTGTTGTTCTTTTTCTCCCTACTGAACTCGCATTTCGCCTTTACTATGCTCTTTGTGGCGAAACCGGAGCCAACACCTGCAACAGCACGCGACCGCAACGGTGTTAGCTTCTTGCTCAAACAGCAGTAGTGAGAAAAAGAACAACAAACGGAGCCCTAGATGAGATGGAGGGGGGGAAGTGATTTTGAGGTTGTGTGTTACGAAAACATCTCGTGGATTGTATCTTCGAGAGTGGGGGAATCGATGGAAATATCTACGATAGAGAGATGATCTAAAAGGGTTTTGGTGAGGTCGGGGACATGTTCTCTTTTGACGGTGTAGCTCATTTGTAGGGGGTCGAAGGATTTTAGTTTGCCAAGAGTTTGGGCGAGTTTTTTGGTGATGGGGGTTTCGAGCGTTACGGTGACGGTTTTGGTTTCATGCGTGGTTTGGGTGAGGTTTCTGAGGTTCCCGTCGTAATGGAGGTGTCCTTTATCAATTAAAATGACGCGTTCGCAGAGGGCTTCGACATCTGCCATGGTGTGTGAGGTTAATAAAATTGTGGTTTTTTCTTTGCGGTTCCATTCTTTTAAAAACGTGCGGACAGCGCGTTGCGAGACGACGTCGAGTCCGATCGTTGGTTCATCGAGGAGGAGGACGCGGGGTTTGTGCAGGAGAGCGTTGATGAGTTCGCATTTCATGCGTTCGCCGAGGGAGAGTTGGCGGACGGGAGTATGTAAGGCGTGGGAAACGTTGAGACGCTCGCTTAATTCCCTGAGGCGAGCACGGAAATCATTATCTGGAATGTCATAAATTTCTTTGTTGAGCTCAAAGGTGTCACGAGCCGGGAGATCCCACCAGAGTTGGTTTTTTTGTCCAAGCACGATGGCGAATTGGCGTTGGAAGTCGGGTTCACGTTTCCAGGGAATATGTCCGAGAACGCGTGCTTCACCACTGGTGGGCCAGAGGATGCCCGAGAGCATTTTGAGGGTGGTGGTTTTGCCGGCGCCGTTGGGTCCAAGAAAGCCAACACATTCGCCTTCGTCGATGGAGAACGAGAGATCTTGGACAGCGGTGGCCTGGACGGTTTCGCGTTTTACGATGCTTTTGAGCGTACCTAAAAATCCCGGCTGCTTTTTCCAGGAGGTGTAGGTTTTGGAAAGATGGAAGACGGAGATGATGGGCATAGGTTATGACGAAGCCGAGGTGTAGTGTTTTATTCCCTTGTTCCAGATGGTAAGAGCGGCGATGACGGTGATGATCGTGATGAGGAAGGCCCAGATGATCTCGAGAGGGGAGAGATGGTGAAGGAGGGCTTTGGTGGGGAAGGAGATGATGACGAAGATGGGGATGAAGTAGGTGAAGATCGTGCGGGCGAGGTTTGGAAATATTTCTGTGGGAAAGCGAGCGGCGTATGTGACTTCACGATAGGTTCTCCAAACATGTTCTGTTTCTGTGGTCCAAAAGGCGAGGCTTGCGATGATGATGTTCAAGCACATGCTTAAGATAAAACTTAGAACAAATAAGAAGAGGGTAATGATACCGGTTTGCCATGTAACGATGACATGGGCTTGTTTGAGGGCGTAAAAGAAGAGGGCGAATGCCGCGGGGGCCGTGATGATATCTAAGAGATCGACGATGCGAAATGTTGACCAGAGGAGGGGGCTTACGGGTTTGGTTAAGATGAAATCAAAGTCTCCATTTTTTACGATGCGAGGATGGTCGGTCAGGCCGCGATAAAAAATTTGGAGCATGACATCAATGATGTTCATGACCGCAAAAAAAAGAAGCGCTTCTCCGGAAGAATAGCCGACGATGGTGGTGCCTGGACGAAAGAGCGAGAGAGCGAAGACGAAAAACAATCCCATGCGGATGAACTTAGAAGGGATAAACGTCCAAAAATCGATGCGCGATGAAACGAGGATGGTGAAATTCAAGACCGCGGCTCTGCGCCAAATGCGTAAGTAACGAAACAAAAAGTATCGTGTATCGAGTATCCTGTATCGAGTATGGGGAAGACGGGCGGGCATATTTTTATCTGCCGTAGGCGGCGTAGGATTTTAGGCCACGCTGCCACATCATGAAGACGATCACGCTAAGGATGACTATCCAGAGAAGTTGTGTTTGAAGAGCTTGGATGGTGTGTGGGGTGATTCCTTCTATCCAGGTACGAGCGGGGGCAAACACGAGAGAGGGGAAGGGGGTTAGTTGCAAGACATGCTGGATGCTGGAGGGGAGGGTGTTGAGAGGGATGAAGGCGCCAGAGCAAAATTGTAAGAGGATGAGGGTGAGAAAACGCGGGCCGTAGGCGCGGTCTGTCCAAAAGGAGAGGAGACCGGCGATAAAATCGATGAGCTGCATGATGACGAGGCTGCCGATAAAGAGGAGAATCGTCATGAGCCAGGTGGTCGCGCTTGATGGAGTGGCGAGCGAGATATTGGGAAAGGCCAGCAATAAAATCATCATAGCTCCGAGCCCTCCAATGGCAGAAAGAACTCGACTGGCGCTCACGCGCGCCCAGCAATAGCCAAGATAATGTACGGGGCGGAGTAAGAAATTTGTAAGGTCCCCTTCGCTAATCTCACTAGAAATGGTGTGCATGGTTTGCGCGGTGAGCTGGGCGGAGATAAAGGTGGAGATGAGGGTATACGTTAACAAGGATTCTTGAGGCCAAGGACCGACGCCTTGGGGAAGGTTTTGAAAAACAAAGATGAGCGCAGCGTAAAAAATGAGGTCACGGATTTTGCCAATGAAAAAATTGGTTCGATGGATGAGCTCTTGGGAAAGGGCGAGGCGGAAGCCGGTGAAGTAAGGACGAAGGGACATGGAATTGCGTTTAGCCTAGCAAATGTTTGACATTTTTGCGAATTTCTGATACCTTGCTCTGTTCGTCATCGGTCTTTTTCACATTGCGCCATCCATATTATGGATGTCCCTGAAAAATACGTTGGGTTAGCGTCTTTTTCAGGGAGATTCAACATCTTCCTCTATACCGTTATCTGTCCTTTTACATACGCATGAGTTGATTTGGCTTGCTTTGCTATCTCGCTTCGTGTTCCACGTGCGCGTTTTTGCTCTAAGGTAAGGCGTTTGTCCGACACATCGCTGTAACACACCTCTGCGATGGACTTGCTTCGTGCCGTCTATCGCAAATAAAGGTTCCTGCAGCTCCGGCCAGAAATGCCCGGCGATGTGAGAAAACAGAGTTACGCACTATCAAAGAGTGATTCGTGCACTTCACAGGCGTCCGATTTAAGCAATCGGGCAACCACCCCACCGATACCCAGCTAAGCTGGGTGGATCAAGACGAGAAGGAAGAGACGCCATGACTGTCCCCACCGAGAAGACCCCCGAGACCACCGCCCCCGTCGACGACCCTAACGCCGCCCAGCCCCAGCAGCCCGCTCCCGAGGCGAAGCCGCGTCGTGGCGGCAAGAAGAAGAAGCCTGCCGTGATCAAGCCGGAGCCCTCCGCCTCGGCGGAACCCCCGTCGACCGTGGAGCTGGAGCCCGTACAGCCGCCCCCGCCGCCCGCCCGCCGCCGCTACCAGCGGAGGTACTACCCCCGCCCCCAGATCGCGACGGGGAGCGCCGCGAGGTTCAACACCACCCGCCTCGAGCAGAGCTACGAGCTGCGGCGCAGCTCGTACACCACCCTGGACGGGAGGCGCTACGACAACACGCTCCGCCTCTGGGACAGGATCTTCTTCACGAGCGGTGACGAAATCGAGGGCGACGAACTGACGGCCTTCCTCGAGGACTGGGGGTCGGCTCTCCCCCGGCAGGTCGTCAACGGCCTGTTGAGGGGGGTGCCTCTCTACATCGTCTCGTACAAGCCCACGGCCGTCGAGATGGACTGGTTCGACCAGTCCTACCTGCTGCCCGTCACCACGCTCGTCTGCGCCTTGGCGCGGCCCGACGTCGTCTCGCGGCCGCCCCAGCGTTTCCGTGACGATGGGCGTCCGATCAAGCGCGACAGGCGCTTCGTCTACGTGGACGGAGAGCCCGACGGAAAGGGTGGGTACACCTACGGGTTTTCCATTTTCGGGTCCTTCAACATGGATGACCCCGGCGAGGAGCACGCGGACGACTGCGTTCTCTTCTTCGAGTGGGAGCCCGGCACCGGGTGCGCTGCCGATGCGCTCTACAAGCTGGACTTCGCTCGCGGGACCGACTCCCTCTGTGCCCTCGACCATCTGCGCATCTACCTCAACTCCATCCTCTTCGGCAACGTGGCGGAGGTTCCGGACGACGAGGAAGACGAGGAGGGGGACGAGTCCGTGGCTTCGCGCGTGGCTGCCTCCTCCGACGGCAGCATCCCTCAGCGGACCGTCAGGAGGGAGAAGTACCCCGCACCTCCCGACCGGCCGGGTCTGGGTGACCACGGCGGGCGACGTTCACCTCCGCCCCGTCGCGGCTACGCCCGCCGCGAGCCGAGCAGCGGCCCGCATCTCGACCTCACCGCCGCTGCCCAGAACGCTCCCGCGGTCGAGCAGCCGCCGGTGGTGGTCGAGCCGGCCGCCCCCGTCGCGGCTACGCCGTCCACGGTCGACCCCAAGGCGGTGCGCTGGTGCATCCGCAAGGAATGCAGCAGGCACCACCAGATCCGCTTCGGGGTCACGATCTGCGACGGCGTCTACAGGGGCAAGACCTGCGAGAAGCCGCTGACGATTCCGAAGGTGATCGAGATGGACGCCGTCAAGCGGCAGCTCCTCCAGCTCAACCCGAACCCCACCTGATCAACCCTCCTCTCATGCACGAAGAAGCGCAGTTCCGCGCATCCTTCTTCTTTGTGCCTTCCCTTAACCGATCAAGATGTTGGTCGTGTAAGGGAGATAAAAAACAGCTTATTATAGCTGTTTTTTATATTTTTCTTCTTTTTCTCTTGCTTGACATAGGTAGCTGTTAGGTGTATTATCTCACGTTAACCCGAATTGTATTCGGGCAGACTCCTGGCCGGAGGATATCCGGTTGTTCATTGAAGAAGGAGGTCGCTATGAGCAGCGACTTCGATGAGGTTCCCCAAAAGCCGCGCGCGCGGCGTGCTGTGCCGGCTGCGGCCGTCGCAGCTGTCGCGCAGCAGCAGGAGCAGAACCCTGCTCCTGCTTCCGAGTCCATCGCTCCCGCTCAGCGGGAGAGCGCCCACCCCCGGCGGGATCCGCGGCGGCGCGACAAGCGTCCGCCTCCCGCCGCCCCCGCGTCCCCCCTGGACGCGCCGGCCGCGGAGACCGTCCCCCCGCCGACCCGCGCCGCCACCCCGGTGGCCGGGAGCCCCGCTCCGCCCGCGCGGAGCGGTACCCTCACCGGGGTCGGGCCGGACGCGGCGCCCCCGCTCGTCCAGCAGCCCCCCGCCCCCCGGTCCCCGCCCCCTGCGGTCAAGCCGTGGTGGGTGTCCAAGCACTCCAACGGCGCTGACCAGGAGGGGCCTCTCGACCCCGAAACCCTCAAGGCCAAGATCCGTGCCGGTGTGGTCGGCTTCGGCCACTTCATCTGGCACGCGACGGAGACCAAGGGGGAATGGATTCCCTTCGCCTCGGGGGCCACCAGCTGGCTCAAGACCTACGCCCGCGTGACCCTCGACATCGAGGGTGGGTTCCCGTCCCTTCAGGCTCTCCCCGTCAAGCGGGGCGACGAGTGCGTCGTCCCGGTGCGTGCTGCGAACTTCCGCGTAGGGTCTCGCTTCAGCGTGACCCTGGGCAACGCCACCATCGAGGGGGTCGTGAAGGGGTTCCTGCTCCACACCATCCCGGGGATCGAGCACGCCTCGATTCTGGGTATTGAGCTCGAGTTCCAGAACGTGCCTCCCTCGGGCGATCTCCTCGGCAGCAAGATCCAGATGGCCTTCGACGGGCAGTCGCCTATCGAGGTTCTCTGGGTCGGTGACAACCAGGTGAGCATCATCGACTGGCGATTCGTCAAGGACCGCAAGATCATGGTGCACACGGGGGTCGACTCCGTCCCCAGTGTCGTCTCTGGCCTCGGGCTGCGGGTCGTCTCGGGTGTCCCCGAGTTCCTCGTGACGCTCATCCCCCAGATGGAGCAGAATGTCGCCCAGCCGCAGGCCGCGGCCCAGCCGACGCCCGCCCAGGGCGCCGCTTCGGTCGTGACGGCTCCGCCGCCCGCCAGCGTGGTGGCGGGCTTCCAGCCGATCGTCCCGCCCGCCCGTCCGTCGCCCTCCCCGGTCGTCGGCTGGAGCGGGCAGGCGCCGCCGGTCGCGACGCCTCCGCCCCCGCTGCCGCAGCCCGCGGACCCGGCGCAGCGCCGGTACTGCGCACACTGCGGGCATGACTTCGCCGTCAACAACGAGCGTGTCTGCCCGCGCTGCCAGACGGTGCGCGGGGAGGCCAAGCCCCCGCAGCAGCAGTCTGTCCCCGCGTCGGCTTCCACGGCTCTCGTCACCCAGCCCGCCGCCACGTCCTCGGTGCCCGCCGCCCACGCGGCGTACGCGCCTCCGGGTACGCCGACGACGGGTTCCATCGGCAAGAACTTCTGCGAGCAGTGCGGGCACACGCGCCAGCACGGCGCCGGGCTCAAGCACTGCGAGCAGTGCGGGCACGACTTCCCCAACTGACCTAGCGGAGAGACATCGTTGTGACACGATTCTTCTCTCCGCCCCTTTCCTTTGAATGCCACATAGATGGCTTTCAGAGGTTATAGCAAAACCCAGGTAAAACCTGGGTTTTGCTATTGACAGGGAAGGCTTTTTCTGGCATACTCTCTTGTTCTGGCTTGCCGTGTAGCCCAGGATATCGGTTTCCGATTTCGTCCACACGGTCTCACAAGAAGACAAGAAAGGAGGGTATTCGCCATGGCGATGCCCGCACAGCCCCACACCCCCCCCGCCCCCCCGTCCCCCACCATCGCATGCCCGCACTGCGGCGGGCAGTGCAGCGCCAGCGCCCGCTTCTGCGGGCACTGCAGGCAGGCCATCCAGCAGCAGGCCGCCGCACCCGTCGCCACCGGCGGCGCGGCGGCCCCCGCCCAGCAGCCCCAGGGCGCGCCGTTCAGCCCGTGGGTGCCGCAGCCGCCCCCCGCGGCGCCGCAGCCCCAGGGGCAGCAGGGCGGCGGCCCCCCGCCTCAGCAGCCCTTCGGGCCCACGCCCCCCGCGGCGCTGCACGTCCACACCCCCCCCGCCGCCGGCCGCAGCACCTGGCCCCTCGCCCTCGGCGTCGGTGTCGCCGGCGCCGCCATCGCGCTCGCCCTCCTCTTCGGCGGGCGTGGCAACCTCCCGAAGCCGGATGCAGACCCGCCCGGGCGCGAGAACCCCCGCCCCGACCCCCCCACCCCCCCGCGCGTGGACACTCCGCCGCCGGTGCCCCCCATGATCACCCAGAACATCGGCAACGGGTGCTGCACCAACGGCATCCCCACCGGTGCGCAGGGCACCGTCATGCGGGACGTCCACGTCCCCGTCGAGCTCCAGATCCCCAACGAGATGCTCCGCACCGGCGGCGCCATCCACCAGCGCCTGCCGAGCGGGCGGTGGGTCACGGTTCGCTCCGCGCCTCCCCAGGCCGAGCCGCCCCCCGCCCCGGCGCCGGCCAACCCGCCCCCCGCGGCCGGCGGCGCCCAGGGCACCCCCAACCCGTCGGCCCAGCCCCGGCAGTAGCCGCCGCCCGTCCGCCCCACCGACTGGAACGACCTCATCTGACCCCCTCCAAGACAGCTCCCTCCCTGAGCCCGCTGTCAGTCCGAACGTTCGGACGCTCAACAACCCCCTCGATCTCACATCGGGGGGTGCTTCTTTTTTATACGAAAAAGGCTCTAATTAGAGTATTTTTAAACAGCTGTGCCACGTGAACGGTATCAACAAAAAACAACGTATTTCTACGCTGTTTTAACGTGGTGTCCTCGGATGGAATCGAACCATCATTCGCAGCTTAGAAGGCTGCTGTACTATCCATTGTACGACAAGGACGTGGGGTAGGCGTTAGGCCTCAGGGATTAGGCAGGAGGCGGGAGGGTGGAGGCAGTAGGATGGATAAGGAATGAACCTTAATTTACGGGCGTAGGTTAGCGACTTTTTTGGATAATGGCAACTCTTGACGAAACGGGTAATTTCTGGTATATTTATACGTTCCCTCAATGGGACATGTGTCTCGGGCAGTACCCAATTATTTAGCTTTTGTAAGCAGTAGGGGTTAAAACGGCTTCATTGACATAAAAAGAGAAAGACGTACGTAGGAAGCTTGAACGCATTTGAGCCTCCCATCGCACGTCTTTTCTCATAAACGCTTCATAAATCCGACGGATTTTGAAGCCGTTCCGCTGGCTTGAGCGCCTCCTCCTAGCTCAAGCCGTACGGGACGGCTCCAACACCCGTCACAGTAGATCAGGCAGGGTGATGGGATGGTCTTTGACTGCACGTGCGGTAAGGGTTGCCTGACCCTTGATCGCGCACCACATTCGGTTCGGAGGACTTCGTGAACAAGTACACCTCGAAGGGACTGGCGTCCATTCTCGCCAGCATGATGCGGGGCATGAACCCCCGTAGGGCGTCCACCCCCCTGGTGTTCGTCGCGGCCATGGGGGGGATCACCCTCCTGCCGAGCCTCGGCTTCAGCCAGCAGGCGAACCCCCCCCAGGTGTTCGTCCAGGAGGTGGCCCGATCGCTCGCCGGGGACACCGACCCCGCCACGCCGATGCTCGCGCAGGACTGCGTCCCGCGCCCGGGCTACACCTGCATCCTCCTGGACGACGTCGTCCAGGTGCCGCTGGCCTGCCCGGTCGCGTCGGACGCGACCCCCGACCAGGTGCTGGCGGGGAAGATCGAGTCGACCAGGATCGCGCTCCGACACATCTCCCACACGGTCCACGCCTTCGGGCGGCGGCTCACCCGGGTGGAGGGCAACGTCGCCCAGCTCGACCACCGCGTCAACACGGTAAGCCTGATCCAGCGCACCGCGCTGGGCTGCACGCAGGCCATGTCCGACCAGGACTGCCTCGAGCAGTCGGCTTCGTACCACCAGTACTGGTCGGAGATCGAGCCGGCCATCCGGGCCGCGCGCGACGCGACGGTGGACGAGGCGCAGGCGGAGCTGCGCGGCGACTACGACACGCTCCACACGGAGGTCGCGACCCTCATCACGAGCGTCGACGAGCTCCGGCGCGGGCTCGCCGCCGAGACCACCGCGCGCGTGGAGGGCGACCGTGCCATCAACGCGCGCCTCGACGCGGCGAGGGGCCGGCAGTGGATCGGCCCGAGCGTCGGGCTGTTCACCTCCTCCTGCCCGAACGACCACAACTGCTGGACGGGCGTCACCGGTGGCTTCGGCTACGCGGGACGGCCGGTCAGCGACTCCTGGTTCGGGGTCACCGGCAGCCTGGACCTCGGGCACCTCTGGGGCCGCTCCGGCGCCTACGACGGGTTCCTCATCTCGGTCCGCGCCACCCTCGGCTACCAGTCGCCCAGCAACCGCTGGGGCATCGGCATCGGCGGCCAGCTCATGGCCATGTTGACCCTCCAAACGGACGGCGGCATGGCCTTCATGGGCGGCGGACCCATGGTGGCGGGCTGGTACAAGCCCACCGACTGGATCCGTGTCGGGCTCGAGGTCGGCGGGATGTTCGGCACCGTCCGCGTCGCGGGCGAGCGCGAGGCCACCGGCCATGGCGAGGACCACTCGGCCTTCACCGGCCGAGGGTTCCTCGAGATCCCCATCAAGGCCCTCTAGTCCGCACCTTTCCTCCTTTGGAGCATCTTTCCCCTGAACGTTTCGTTCAAGCCGCGCTCCACGGCTTTCCCTCTGAGCTGATCTCACATTGAGGTCGTCTCAGTACGGAAAAATATTCTGTACAAGATGAACTTTGACAATTTGTGGGAATCAACAAGATCAACACAATGATCCGAGTGCCGATTTGGTAAATAATATAATATTGTTTCTAAATCGGCACTCGGATCGGCAAGCATCGCCCCGAGTTACAACGGGGCCCTTGCCAGGGGCCAACCACTGCCTTGAGGAGAGAACCACCATGAAGACCTGGATGATCGCCTTGATCGCTGCCGCCGCGTTTGGCTGCAGCACGATGGCCGACCCGATTCGCCCCGACGCGGCGGGCTCCACGCCCGCGGTCGACGCGCCCGTCGTCGCCACCGACGTCGTGTGCAACGCGCCGCAGACCCTCTGCGGTAGCACCTGCCGCGACCTGCGGAGCGACAACAACCACTGCGGGGCGTGCGACGAGCGGTGCGAGCGCAACGAGCGCTGCACGGCGGGCGTCTGCGTGATGCTCGACGCGGGGGCGACCCCCCCGGCCGACACCACGCCCGTCCCCCCCGTCGACGCCGGGTGCAGCCACGGCCAGACCGTGTGCGGCACGTCGTGCGTCGACATCATGGGTGACCGCGCGAACTGCGGCGCGTGTGGCATGGCCTGCCCCTCGGGTCAGGTCTGCTCCCGCGGCACCTGCGGGACGAGCTGCCAGCCCGGCGAGACCAACTGCACCGGCTCCTGCCGCGACCTCCAGCGCGACGACACCAACTGCGGACGCTGCGGCAACGCGTGCGTCGGCGGCCAGGTGTGCGCGATGGGCGTGTGCCGCTCCCTCGCCGCGTGCGAGGGCGGCCTCACCAACTGCTCGGGCACGTGCATGAATGTGCAGGGGAACGACAACAACAACTGCGGTGCGTGCGGCAACGTCTGCCCCGCCGGCTCGCGCTGCCTCACCGGCCGCTGCGAGATCACCTGCGGCGCGGGCCTCAACAACTGCTCCGGCGTCTGCCGCGACTTCCAGACCGACAACGCGAACTGCGGCGCGTGCGGGACCGTCTGCCCCGTGGGCACGGCCTGCCGCGTCGGCGCCTGCGCCGCCATCTCGTGCCCCAGCGGCACGAGCAACTGCTCCGGCGTCTGCCGTGACCTCTCGAACGACCGCATGAACTGCGGCGCGTGCGGGCGGGCCTGCGGCGTGGGCCAGATCTGCTCGGCGGGCGTCTGCATGACCTCGTGCGACGCCGCCCAGACCAACTGCTCCGGCGTCTGCCGCGACCTCCAGAGCGACAACCGCAACTGCGGCGCGTGCGGCAACATCTGCCCCGCGGGCACGACCTGCTCCGGCGGGACGTGCATGACCTCGTGCGGGACGGGCCAGACGGTCTGCGGCACGGCGTGCGTCAACACGGCCAACAACACCGCCCACTGCGGTGGCTGCGGCCGCGCCTGCCTCCCCGGCCAGGTCTGCTCCGCGGGCGCCTGCTCCTGCCCCAGCGGCACGAGCAACTGCTCCGGCGTGTGCCTCCGGCTCCAGAGCGACAACGCGAACTGCGGCGCGTGCGGCAACGTCTGCCCCGCCGGCACGGCCTGCTCCAACGGGTCGTGCACCACCTCCTGCGGCGCGGGTCTCAGCGCCTGCGCCGGCTCCTGCCGCGACTTCTCGAACGACCGCCTCCACTGCGGGACGTGCGGGCGGGCCTGCGGCCTGGGTCAGATCTGCTCGGCGGGCGTGTGCACCACGTCCTGTGGCGCGGGCCTCAACAACTGCTCCGGCGTCTGCCGTGACTTCCAGGTCGACCGCCTCAACTGCGGCGCCTGCGGCCGCGTCTGCGGCGACGGGCAGGTCTGCTCCCTCGGGGCGTGCGTGTTCACGTGCACCTCGGGCCAGACGGTCTGCGGCGCGGCGTGCGTCAACACCCAGAGCGACCCCAACCACTGCGGCGCGTGCGGCAACGTCTGCCCCGCCGGCCAGCCGTGCTCGTCCGGCACCTGCCGCGTGAGCTGCCCCACCGGGCAGACCAACTGCGCGAGCGCGTGCCGCGACACGCGGACGGACAACAACAACTGCGGCGGCTGCGGCAACGTCTGCCCCATGGGCACGACGTGTACGAACGGCTCGTGCTCCGGCGCCTGCCCCGTGAACCAGACCCGGTGCTCCGGCGTGTGCCGCGACACGCGCATCGACTCCCTCAACTGCGGCGGCTGCGGCAACGTCTGCCCCGCGGGCAACATGTGCTCGAATGGCGCGTGCATCGCTCCCTCAGCGTGCATGGCCGTCCCCCAAACGACGCGCATCGTGCTCAACCAGGCCGCCGTCAACGCGGCCGGCAACCCCAACGGGTTCTCGTTCGCGAGCTGCGCCCCGATGAGCTTGGTCGCCACGGTCTTCGACTACGGCGGCAGCCCCATGTCCGGGTTCAACGGCATGGTCGAGCTCAACGAAGCGTCGTCCTGCGGAGTGCGCGTTCTGAGCGCCTTCTGCGGTGGGACCTTCCCTACCAGCATGCGCGCCACCCCCGACCGCCCCGCGGCCACCATGTGGACGTGGGCCAACCCCACCGCCTGGCGTACCGTGGTCGGCCGCCTCGCCACCGAGTACGGCGTCAGCGCCGTCACCGGCGACGGGGGCGTCAACCTCACCAACCAGACGTGGATGTGTCTCGACGTGTTCTCGGGAGCCTCCCCGGAGCCCGGCACCAACCTCTACGCGCTCCGCCCGATGGTCTTCCGCGCCGGCGCGCCCGTCGGCACCACGGACCTCACCGCCTGGCGCGCCCGGCAGTGCCCCAAGGCCCTGTCCGGCAACACCGACGTGCCGTGCCGGCACCGCAACGAGCTGGGTGTCGTCATCGACGCCGCCTGCCCGGAGTGACCGCTCCTTCCTGATTCCCACAAACCTCTCTCGGAGAGGCAACGCTGACACGTGTCGCGTTGCCTCTCCCAACTCCACTTGTCCATCATAAAGATGGTGGGCAGATAGGGTTTATTACTTTGGAAAATCAGAATAGATCGATGTGCTCTTCGTTGAATGTAGAAAAGATTCTACGTTGAACGAAGGGCGCATCAAACCAACGCCCCGACAAGGAGAGATCACCATGAAGCGTTTCATTCTCGCCGGCTTCGCGGTCGTGAGCATCTCGAGCATCACCCGCGTCGTCCCCGCGCAGCCCATCGGCGACGCGGTCGAGTTCGCGCGTGCGCCCGGCTGCGCCAGCGCGGTCTGGGTCCACCGCACGCCGTTCGGCGACGGCGGCGTCGCGGCCGGCAACACGCCCCTCACCGAGGCGGCGTACTACGCCGCCCGCCAGCGCGTCGCGCTCGACACGACCGGTCGCTACGCCGGCGCTTGCGCCGACGTCAGCGACCGGGCCGTGTGGCAGGCGATGTGCTTCAACGGCTGGCTCGTGGGGCGCTTCTGCGTCCCCGCGCACCCCGTGCCCCACCTCCCCGACGCGGGCGTCGTCCCCACGCCCCCGACGCCGACCCCGGTGGTCGAGGAACGCGTGGTGTACCGCGACCGCGTCATCTACCGCGACCGGCCCACCCCGCGCGTCCGCACCCCCCGGGGCCCGCCGGCGTGCCCCCCGCCCACGGTGGTGGTCACGCCGGCCCCCGCCCCTGCGGCCCCGGTCGCGCCCCCGCCCGCCACCGCGCCGGCTCCCGCCCCCGCGGCCCCGCAGCAGGCGGTGACCCCGAGCGGCACCCCCGTCCGTCCGCCCCGCGAGCGCGCTGGCGCCGCCCCCGCCCGCCCCGGCTGACCCCCCTCTTACCCCCGATCCAATCCGACATGTGTCGGATGGCCACTCCTCAACAACGCCGTTTGCGTTGACTCCACGAGGAAGCTTGGCCACGGATCGGGGTCTTTACTTTTTTAGTCTTTTTCTTTTTCGTGCTAGAGTTTTTCGCACATGTCCCTCTTTTCCGGAATCATCGGCCATCAATCCATCCTTCGTGTTTTAGAACATGCGCTGCAAAAACCTGCGCATGGCTATTTGTTTTCTGGGCCACGAAGTGTGGGGAAGACGACGGTGGCAGAACGGTTGGCGGCTGGGTTGTTGGGAGTATCGAGAATCGAGTATCGAGAATCGAGTATGAAGATCGATCCTTCGGGTAGTATTCCCGATACCTTTCTCTCTTCTCATCCCGATTTTATTCGTTTGCAGCGTGAGGAAGGGGCGAAGGAGATTGTGGTGAAGCAGGTACGAGAATTATTGGGTCGTATGCAGCTCACCTCAGCACGCGGTGGATACAAGGTAGCGCTGATTGAACAGGCCGAGCGGTTGAATGAAGAATCCGCAAATGCGCTTTTGAAAGCGGTGGAAGAACCATCCCTAAAAACGGTCTACATTTTTGTTACAGAGCAACCGGATCGATTGCCGGCGACGTTACGATCTCGTTTAACGAAGATTGAATTTGCACGGGTGCCGATGAAAGAAATCGAAGAATGGATTAGAGAAAAGTATCGAGTATCGAGTATCGAGTATCGAGAGACCGATCCGATACCAGATACTTCCGTCGTTCGTGGTTGTCCGGGTGTTGTTTTGAGATTGATGAAAGGAGAGGGAGAAGAAACGTGGGATAGGGGAGTAGATTGGGAAGGGTATGTACGCGGGTTTTTGACGCCGCCTTTAGGAAAACAGCTGGCTTTGATTGAGAAGTTTTCTCAATTGTGTGACGGGCAGTCTGATCCAGAGACGGCGTGGCGTGAGGGGTTAGAGCGGCTTATGCGGGCGTTGGATGCATCTTTTTTGTCACAGCCTGAGGCCGCCGTTCGCTTAGGGAAGGGGTTGGCGCGAGCATGGAGTCTTGTGGGGTCAGCGATTCCACCCCGCTTAGCGTTGGAATGGGCTTTGATTCCTGATCAAGCGAAGGAGGGGAGAGAGATTCCGAGGATTATGGAATGATGTGTTTGGGGTATTTGCTTTTTCCGTCATCCCGCACGAAGCCTGACGGAGCCACGTCGTTCGCGAACGACGTGGCGGAGTGAGGGATCTCGCAGCGAAACAGGTATACCCGTTGGGGTCGAGATTCCTCAATCGTCGCGGACTCCTCCTTCGGAATGACGAGCGTTGCCTGAGAGTTGTTTTTTCTTTAGTTTTATGGCAATCTTAGCTTAGTTTTCAGGTCTTTTATTCTCGATACTCGATTCTCGATACCCGATACTTGTTTATGGCTAATCATCTTGAAACAAATAAAAGCGAATTTCAGGCGGTATTGGATCATTTTCATAAAGAATTGCAGAGTTTGCGTACAGGGCGTGCCTCAGTCGCGATCGTCGAAGACATCCGGGTAGCGGCGTATGGCGGACAAACAATGGATTTGAAATCAATTGCCTCTTTGACGACGCCGGATGCCAAGACGATTCAGATTGAGCCTTGGGATAAGTCGATTGTGAAGGATATTGAGAAAGCTCTGATCGATGCCTCTTTGGGCATGATGCCAAATACAGCTGGAACCGTGATCCGTTTATCGTTGCCTCCGATGACAGAAGAAGGTCGCAAAAATTTGGTGAAGATTTTGCATCAGAAGGAAGAGGTGGCTCGCGTTGGGATCCGCAACGTACGTGAAAAAGTGAAAACCGCGATTACGGCGGACGAAAAAGCGAAGACGATTTCTGAGGATGAGAAACGCAAAGCGCTTGAACAGCTTGATAAGGTTGTGGCGGAGTGGAATGGCAAAATTGAAAGCGTGACCAAAGAGAAAGAACAAGAAATTTTGACGGTATGATTTCTCCTGAACAAAAGATGGATTTGCTCGTGTCGCTCTGTAAGCGGCGCGGGTTTGTATATCCGGATTCGGAAATCTATGGTGGGTTTGCCAATGCCTTTGATTACGGGCCATATGGCATCGAGCTTAAAAATAACATCCGTGATGCGTGGTGGAACCGTTTTGTGCGTGGACGTGAGGACGTGGTTGGCATTGATACGCCGGTTATTCAACATCCAAATGTATGGGAGGCATCTGGGCATTTGAAGAACTTTTCTGATCCCCTCGTTGAATGTAAGAAATGTCACAAGCGTTTTCGTGCGGATCATTTGCTTGAGAGCAAGCAGTGCGAGCCTGGGTACGATAAAGAGCGTCCGATCGATATCAAAGATTTGCGTTGTCCTGATTGTGGCGGCGAGTTTACGGAGGTCATGCATTTTAATTTGATGCTCAAGACGTTTATTGGTGTCAAAGAAGATTCCGCGGCCGCCGCGTATCTGCGTCCGGAGACGGCGGCGGGGATGTTCACGGCATGGAAAAATGTGCGCGATACGATGCGTAAAAAATTGCCGTTTGGGATTGCTCAGGTGGGAAAAGCCTTTCGAAATGAGATTACGCCGGGGAATTTTATTTTTCGCACGCGTGAATTCGAACAGATGGAGATTGAGTATTATGTGAAGCCAGAAGACGCGCCACGAGCCTATGACATGTGGCTTGAGGAATACAAGGCGTGGTGTACAGAGGTGTTGAAGTTGGATGGCTCGCGCGTTGTGTATCACGAAATTCCTGAGGCAGATCGCGCCTTTTATTCGAAGCGTTCGATTGATCCAGAGTATGCCTTTCCATTTGGGATTAAAGAGTTGGGTGGATTAGCGAACCGCACGGATTGGGATCTGACTCGTCAGCAAGAGTTGTCGGGCGAAGATTTGCGTTGGTTTGATCAGGAGACGGGGGAGCGATTTATTCCCTATGTGATTGAACCTACATGGGGTCTTACACGGACCGTCTTAGCTGTGTTGTGTGAGCACTTGGATATTGATGAGGCGGATACGACGAATGAGGGCGAGAAAGAGCCGCGCATGGTGTTGCGTTTACCGCCTTTGCTCGCGCCCGTGAAAGCGGCTGTTTTGCCCTTGCAGAAGAAAGATGGATTGGCGGATATTGGGAAAGATCTTACGCAACTCATTCGTCGCGCGGGGATGATGGTGGAATATGATGAGTCTGGATCCATTGGCAAACGCTATCGCCGTCAGGATGAAATCGGTACACCGTGGTGTTTTACGGTGGATTACCAAACGAAAGAAGACCAAACCGTGACCATTCGTGACCGCGATTCCATGTCGCAGGAACGTGTTAAGATAGATGAGGTAGTGGAGTTTATTCGCACACGAGTGAAATAAGGGGTTAGGCGATGGGCTCCGGGAACAAAAGAGATTTTGCTTTGTTTCCGTACGGGTCCTGCCACTGCGGCACCTTATCGTACTCGACTTTGGCAAACGACCACAGACCGTCTGCGTGCGTTAAGGGATCCGCCTACGTGTCACCCGTACGGGTTTGTATTGATAAATGCTCTTTGTTCCCCGAGCCCTAGGGGAGGGGAAAGGGGAGTTACAACCAACTATGTCTACCATCAAACGATTAAAAAATGGGATTCCGGTGATTCTTGTGCCTCAGGCGGGGGCGGTGTCGATGACGTTTATGGTGTTTGTGAAGGTGGGATCCCGTTATGAGGAGCGGGAGATTAATGGTGCTTCGCATTTTATTGAGCATTTGATGTTTAAGGGGACGAAGCGTCGACGCAATTCATTGGCGATTACCAAAGAGCTGGATCGGTATGGGGCGGAGTACAACGCCTTTACCTCAAAAGATTTGACGGCGTATTACGTGAAGATGGACGCGACGCATACAGGGCTTGCGATTGATTTGTTGCACGACATGTTGTTTCATTCGCGCTTTGATAAAGAAGAGATCGAACGTGAACGGGGCGTGATTGTCGAAGAAATAAACATGTATGAAGACAACCCGGCTTCACACATGGGGGATTTGTTGGAGCAAGCGCTCTTTTCTGAGAGCTCGCTTGGGTGGAATATTGCGGGGCCACGTGAAACAATTCGTACGATTACGCGGGAAGCGCTCGTGGATTATCATAAGCGCTATTATATTCCTTCACGTTTAACGCTTACATTGGCGGGCAAGATTGATGCGGGGGCATGGGAGCTTTTGGAAAAGACGTTTGGCGCTCTTGCTGAGCCAAAGATCCCTGCGGATGCCTCTTTTTCTCCATGTCAGCTTACAGAAAAACCTGTTCACGCCTTAGCGTTTCAGCAAAAGAAGATTGAGCAGGTGCAATTGGGTCTGGCGTTTTACGGATTACCGCACGCTCATGCCCAGCGACCAGCGATGCGCATTTTGGCAACGATTTTGGGTGGAACGATGTCTTCGCGTCTATTTATGGAAGTACGTGAGAAGCGTGGCCTGTGTTATTCCGTGAGTGCAGGTCATTATGCATTTGAGGATGTGGGAATGTTTGTGACGACGGCAGGCCTGGATCGCACGCGTCTTCCGGAGGCTTTAAAGGCGATTTGGTCTGAGCTTGGGAAAATGAAGAACGTGAATGTGACGCAAGATGAGCTTCAGCGTGCGAAGGATCATATTCGTGGTAAGTGGATGTTGTCGTTTGAAGATTCTGCGAACCAAGCAGATTGGTATGGTCGTCAGCTCATTTTTCAGGGCGCGATGACATCTCCGGAGGAGCGTTTAAAGGCGATTGAAGCGGTTACGGCGGCCGAAGTTCGTGCCTTAGCCAAACAATTGTTTGACCCTGCCCGCATGGCGCTCTCGGTTGTTGGTCCTTATAAGAATCGTAAAGAAGTCGAGAAGATTGTGGCTTCGGCTCTGGCCTCTTGAGTAAAAAACCAATTTGGGGTAAGAAGAGGGCTAATCGGCTATGCAAAAACTCATTATCGCCAACTGGAAAATGCACTACGGGCCGGTGAAAGCTGGTTCTTGGATACGGGCTTTTCGCCGTGAACGGTTGCCAAAGGAGCTTGATATTGGCGTTGCGGTCCCCCATGTGTCATTGGCGGCGGCTCGTTCGTCTTTAGGACGTGCTGGTGTGCCTTGGCTAGGCGGGCAGGATGTATTTTGGGAGGAGGAGGGCGCGTTTACGGGGGAAGTGGGTCCCAGCATGCTTAAGGAGTTTGGTTTAGCGTTTTGTTTAGTTGGGCATAGCGAACGCCGTACGTATCTTGGAGAAACCGATGACATGGTGGCGCTTAAGGCGGCGGCTTTACAAAAAGTCGGTATCCAGCCGGTTATTTGTGTCGGTGAAACAGGTGCCCAGAAAAAGAAGGGCGAGACTCTTAAAGTGGTAAAGGCTCAGGTGGTGGCGGCCTTGGCCAAGCTTAAAACGGACAGCGAAACGAAGCCTGCGTTTGCTTATGAGCCGTTATGGGCGATTGGGAGTGGGAAGGCATGTTCTCCTCAGGAAGCGCATGAAGTGCATGCGTTGATCCGGGAGGTTCTGTTTAAAAAGTTTGGAAAAGCTTCAGAAAGTATGCCGATTTTGTACGGTGGTTCTGTTGATACGCGAAATGTGGCAGAATACCTATCAACGACACATATTGATGGGGTGTTGGTAGGGTCTGCTTCCCTTGACCCACGATCATTTGGGCTCCTGTGTCGTTCTGCGATCGTTTCTTGATTTCCTCCATGTTCCTCACAATCCTTTCTTTTGCGATTGCTTTGGTAGCCGCAGGTGTGGCGGTTTTTCTTGTTGCGCGTCGCTGGAATGATATTGTTCTTTTGGATCCTTCTTCTTTGAAGGATGAACAAGAACGTCAGCGTCGCGAGGCTTTGATTTTGCGGCGCTTTGAGCGCATGCGCTCTGAAAAGGTGCGTCCATTTAAGCGGATCGGACGCGAGCTCGGTCAGGTTATTGATTCTAGCTACCAGCGCTTACAGGAGCATGTGAAGGCGATGGAGGCATTGTATAAGACGGCGAAGCAGCCATTTGTCGCCGTGGCGCCTCTAACACGAGAGCGTATTAAAGCCTTGCTTACGGAGGCCAAGTCGTTAGCCCGCGATCTCAAATGGTCTGAGGCTGAGCGTCGCTATCTTGAAGCGCTGGCGATTGATCCACGGCATGCCGATGCATATCGTGGACTTGGCCACATGTATATCAAGCAAAAACTGTATCCACAGGCAAAGGAGACCTTTGAATTTTTGCTCAAGATGAAAAAAGCGGATGATGCGACCTATGCAGGTTTGGCCGAGATCGTGGAGAGTGAGGGGAGATTGGATGAGGCGGCGGCGTTAAGGATTAAGGCCGTGGGAATGAGTCCGAGACAGTCTTTCCGTCATGCGGAATTGGCCGAGTTCTGGCTTCGTCATGAAGATCCTAAAAAAGCGCTAGGTGCAGCGGAGCAAGCGGTTAAATTTGAGCCGACCAGTGCCCGGTACCTTGAACTTTCTTTGGAGGCTGCTATACTCCTTCGCGATCGGAGAGAGGCCGAACGCCTGTACGACCGGTTACGCCTTTTGACTCAAGATTCTTCCCGTTTCCGCAGTTGGAAGGAGAAGATTGAGGCAATTGAAGAAGCAGTTGAAGAAGTGGCGCCAGAGGATGCTCCCGTGACAAAGAAGAGATAAAGGGTATGCCGTTGTAGCTCAGTTGGTAGAGCACATCCATGGTAAGGATGAGGTCACCAGTTCAATCCTGGTCAACGGCTCCATGGGTAGGTACTGAAGCGGTCAAACAGGGCAGACTGTAAATCTGCTGGCTCACGCCTTCGAAGGTTCGAATCCTTCCCTGCCCACCACAAACACATCGCACTTAGGTGCGGTGTGTTTGTTTATAAAAAAGGAAGACCCATCGCTTAGATGGGTTGAGCAGTTTTTACTAGACGCATTCTGTGATGGTCTGAATTTCGATACCGTCAGGTCCCAAATTCGTATAGCCTTGATGGTCATCGATTCGGATGCCCATGCGCCCTCGAAGCATTTTGCGCCGTTCCCAACGATGTACCGATAGTAGCAGTACAAGGAGATCGACCATGGCCTGCACGCTCTGTTCGCTCGGATCTAGCGTAAAGACGATTTGTTCGTTCGTGTGTGGAATCTCCACACGTGTTCCTTTCTTGATGATCGCGATGTGTCGGGGCGCGCGGCTCGGATCGCTCCCAAAGCTGGTCACTTTTTCGACTCTTCCTTGTCCATCAATCCACCAGGCATTGGTACACGTGTAGTCGTTTGTCATGCCGTGTGGTCTTGGGAGGTGCGCGATGGAGATGGCGGCCAGTAAGAGCAAAATGAGGCCGATTTGGGGATTGATAAGAAGAACAAAAACGCATGTTCCGATAAGGAGGTTAATCCATAGAGCGGAATGGCCATGATTGTTCCACTGAGTGAAGGAAACGCATTCTTCCTTCCAGGCAGATATCTCGAATCTAGTTGGACAGCGAAGAAGGGTAATAACTTTTTTTAGTTGTTGTGGGTGGTGCCGTGGATGCGTCTTTTTCACGACGGTCCTCTTTCTCGAACGGCGTGTTCGATGCCTTGTTCTAACTGTTTGTGTCCGATATGTCAATTGGTTTTTTGCAATATTTTTTTGACGGCTTATTTTAATATCTTCTGCGCTTCCTGCAATAGCATAAGGTCGCGTGGGATGATAAAACGGCCTTGATATTCTTCGGTGTTTGATTCGGTGGCGAGTCGGATGGCTTCGGCGAGGGGTACCCAGAGAGCTTTGAATTGGTCGCGCAATTCTTTTTCGGAGAAGGTGGGGGTGCCTTTTTGTCCTACGGTGTGTGCGATGAAGCAAAAAGATTCTTGTTTCATGTGGTATTGCTCGCGGTACTCGATGACCATGCCAAGTTCTTGGTCGACTTCGATGTGGCAGCCGATCTCTTCAAGACACTCGCGTTTAAGCGCGGTGATGACGTCTTCATCTTTTTCGATTCCTCCCCCGGGGAGTTTGTAGTAGTTGTCTTTTTGGACGTGGAGGAGGGCGACGTTTTTGTCATCGTCAAAGACGACCGCGCGTGCAGCTTGGCGCCGTCTGAGTTGAGCGATCTGTTCCGGTAAGAGGTTGCCGGGGCCTACGGTGCGAAGGAGTTTCATGTTTATTTCACCCACACACTTTTTACATTCAAAAATGCGCGCATGCCCTCCCAGGAGAGTTCGCGGCCATAGCCGGAGTGTTTGAGGCCGCCGAAGGGGAGGGATGGGATGGATTTGACCATGCCGTTGACGAAGACGGAGCCTGCGTCGAGGTTTTGAATGCAGTGTTCAATGATGTCTACATCTTTGCTCCAAATGGAGGCGCCGAGGCCAAAGTCAGTATCATTGGCGATATTGATGGCTTCGGGGAGCGTTTCGAAGGTCATGAGGGTGGCGACCGGGCCAAAGAGTTCTTCGTGATAGGCCGGGACTCCCGATTTTACATCTGCGAGAATGGTGGGGGCGTAGAAGAATCCCTTCCCTTCGATGTATTTACCGCCTGTTAAGATGCGAGCACCGGCCGCGACAGAACGTTTGACTTGGTCGTCGAGGTCGCTGCGGAGTTTGGCACTTGCAAGCGGGCCGATTTGGGTAGATTCACTCATTGGATCACCAATTTTCATGGCTTCGAAACCCTCTATAAATTTTTTTGTGAATGCTTCCGCGATGGTTGTGTGTATGAGGAAGCGTTTGGCAGCGATGCAGCTTTGGCCGTTGTTTTGTAAGCGAGCCGTGATGGCGGTGCTGACGGCGAGATCAAGATCGGCGTCTGGGAACACGATGAAGGGGTCACTGCCACCGAGTTCGAGGACGGAAGGTTTGATTTCTTCGCCGGCGATGCGGCCGACGTCACGGCCCGCAGGTTCACTGCCTGTGAGGGTGACGGCTTTGATGCGTGGATCGCGGATGACGCCTTCGATGGTGTTGGCGCGGACGAGGAGCGTTTGGAAGACGCCTTCAGGAAACCCTGCTTCGAGGAAGAGTTTTTCGAGCGCGAGGGCGCATTGAGGAACATTGGAGGCGTGTTTGAGGAGCCCTACGTTGCCCGCCATAAGGGCGGGAGCGGCGAAGCGGAGGACTTGCCAGAACGGGAAGTTCCAGGGCATGACGGCCAAAATGGGGCCAAGGGGTTCGTAGCGGATTTCGCTGCGGCTTGCATCCGTTTCTACGACTTCTGGGGCGAGGAAATTTGCCGTTTGCGCCGCGTAGTATTCGCAGCCAAGGGCGCACTTTTCGATCTCGGCTATGGCTGAGGTGATGGTCTTGCCCATTTCGCGCGTAGCGAGTTCTCCGAGGGCTCGTGTTTGGGCGCGTAGGTTGGTTGCGAGGACGCGAAAGAGTTGCGCGCGTTGCTCGATCGTCGTGTGCTTCCAGGTTTGGAAGGTTGCTTGTGCAAGTGCGATCTTACGCTCGACTTCATCGGATGTGTGGTCTTGCCATTCGCCAAGGAGTTCTTCGGTGGCGGGGTTTATAGATGTGAACATAGTGTGTATTGTATTATTTTACCTCTTTAGCAAGCGTAGGAATTTCTTTTGTGAACACGCGGACATTCTCAGAATAATCGACAGGTACTTCCACGACGTGTACGCCTGAAGTTTTTAAGCAGTGATTCAATTGGGTTTCTAATTCCTCTGCTTTTTCGATTCGGTATCCTTTTGCTCCAAATGATTCGGCGTACTTTACAAAATCTGGGTTGCCGTAGGTGAGACCGAAGTCTTGGAAATCCATCCCGGCTTGCTTCCATTTGATCATGCCGTAGCCGTTATCGTTTAAGATCAAGATTGTGAGATCAAGTTCGAGGCGGACGGCGGTTTCGAGTTCCATACTGCTTATCATAAAGCCGCCATCGCCACAGACGGCGAGGACAGAGCGGTGTGGATAGACGAGTTTTGCCGCCATGGCAGAAGGAAGACCGGCGCCCATGGTTGCAAGGGCGTTGTCGAGAAGAAGCGTGTTTGGTTCGTAAGCTTGGTATTGGCGCGCGAACCAAAGTTTATACATGCCGTTATCAAGACAGACGATTCCATCAGATGGCATGGCTTTGCGTACCTCGGCGACGATCCGTTGAGGCAGAAGGGGAGAGGCATCATTTGTTCTGTTTTCTTGGAGGTGGCTCTGTAAGCGATCACGGAGCGCGAAGCAACGAGAAAAGTCCCAATGAGGCTGTGGAGAAAGCATTTCGGAAAATTGCCAGATAGCGTTGGCGATATCGCCGATCACTTCGTGATGCGGGAAGTAGACGTCGTCGACGCTGGCGGACACAAAATTGACGTGGATGACGTGCGCGCCGTCACGTTTCATGAGGAAAGGAGGTTTTTCGATGACATCGTGGCCGACATTGATGATGAGGTCGGCTTCGGCGAGGGCGGCGTGCATGAGGTCACTCGCGGAGAGGGCCGTTGTGCCGAGCCAGCGTGGGTCGCGTTCGTCGATGACGCCTTTGCCCATCTGGGTGTCGACAAAGGGGATCCCGGTTTTTTCGACAAATAGCCGTAGCATTTTGCTTGTGCGTTTGCGATTGGCGGCTGCACCTACGAGGAGGATCGGGCAGCGGGCTGCTTTGATCATCTCGATCGCTTTATTGATCGCTTTTTGTTCGGGGATGGGACGGCGGATGGCTTGAGGTTCATAAGGAGTGGTCTTTGTGTCTTCGGCGGCGATGTCTTCTGGGAGTTCAATGTGGACAGCTCCAGGGCGTTCTTCATCGGCAAGACGAATGGCTTCGCGGACGGTGCTCGCGATGAGGTCGCCACTTATGACTTGTTTGGTGAATTTTGTAAGTGGTCGCATCATTTCGACGGTGTTAACGATTTGGAACCGTCCTTGCTTACTTTTTTTGATGGGTTTTTGGCCGGTCACCATGAGCATAGGCATGGCACCTAGGTGTGCATACGCGGCGGGTGTCACGAGATTGGTGGCGCCGGGGCCAAGGGTCGATAAGCAGACGCCAGCGCGACCGGTCAGGCGACCGATCGTTGCGGCCATGAAGCCGGCGGAGGCTTCGTGGCGCGTGGTAATCATTTTTATGGATGAATGACGTAATGATTCAAGAAGATCGAGGTTTTCTTCACCCGGAACACCAAACATGTATTTCACACCTTCTGCTTCTAAGCATTTCACAAACAGGTCAGAGGATTTCATATGGGTTTATCCTAGAACGTGAGCCGTGAAACGTGAAGCAGGTTGCGTTCCCCTTTGTCCCCCTTGTGTCATTCCGAACGGAGTCCGACGGAGCCACGTCGTTCGCGAACGACGGTGGCGGAGTGAGGGATCTCGTAGCCAAAACGGGTATTTCTTTTTCCGTCATTCCCGTCCCGCCATTGGCGGGAGGAACTCAGCCCAGACGGATCGATGGTGATATATAGGCGATGGGCTCCGTTTGATTGTTATTTTCCGTGAACTGAACTCGCATTTCGCCTTTATTGTGCTCTTTGTGGCGAAACCGGAGCTAACACCTGCAACCGCAAATCGAGAGCAACGGTGTTAGCTCCTTGCTCAGGCAGCAGTTCACGGAAAATAACAATCAAACGGAGCCCTAGATGGGGGGAGGGGGAAGGGAGATTGATGCTAGCTCCTAGTACCTAACCCCTGGTGCCTATTTCCTGTATACTCCTCGTCATGTCTCGTTCACGTGCTTTTGAGGTGCCTAAGGTTACGAATGGCGATATCATTCGGGTGTTTTTTCAGCATGTACGACGATATCGTTGGCAAACGCTGGGTTCATTGGTGGCGATTATCATTGCGGAATCGTGTGGGACGTGGTCACAGTGGTATTACAAGAAATTTGTTGATCTTTTGTCGGCGCAAACGCGGGATGTCCAGGCCGCTTTGGAGATTGTGGCGGTTATCATTGGGATTCATCTACTAGGTTGGGTGATGTGGCGTGTGAGTGGCTTTAGCACGGGTTGGACCGCGCCTCGGATCGCCTCTGACTTGGAGCGGTCGGCATTTAGCTATTTATTAGGGCATTCCTATCAATTTTTTAGCGATTCATTTGCAGGATCCTTAGTCCGTCGTGTGGGTCGGTTATCAAGAGCGTATCTTGATAGTATTGAATCGGTGTATTGGCGGTTTTTGCCTTTGATCGTATCGACGGCATGGGTGCTCTATTTTGTGGCGCAGCGTAGCTCCAAGATCGCTTTCCTATTGGCTGGATGGGTAGCGTTATTCGTCTTGTTTAATGTCTATTTTGTACGGATTCGGCATCGCGTACGCGTTGAGCGCGCGGCTAAGGACTCGGAGGTGACGGGAGCCGTAGCGGATGCTTTGACAAACGTGGTAAATATTAAATTATTCTCAGGTTTCAAGCGTGAACTGAGCATCTTCGATCGATTGACGGATGAGCGTCGGGTTTTGCATTCCAAGAGTTGGTATGTGGGGGAGGTAAATATGGTGGTGCAGAATGTGCTCATGTTGTTTGTGGAGGTTGTGGTGATGTATATGGCGGTACGTCTATGGTCACAAGGTATTTTTTCGGTGGGAGATGTGGTCCTGTTTCAGGGGTATATTTTGCTTTTGTTTAATAAGCTGTTTGATTTTGGAAAGGTGTTGCGGTCACTCTACGAAGCCTTTGCAGAAGCACAGGAGATGGTCGAGCTTATGCAGTTGCCGCATGGAATTATGGATCGTTCTGGAGCAAAAGCGCTTAAGGCTACGCAGGGAGAGATTGTCTTTGAGGGGGTAAACTTTCAATATCGAACAGGTCAAACGGTTTTGAAAAGGGTTGACCTGACGATTGCTCCGCAGGAGAAGATTGCGTTGGTGGGGCCATCAGGAGCGGGTAAATCCACGCTGGTGAAAATGTTATTTCACTTCTACGATGTCACCAAAGGCAGGATTTTGATTGATGGTCAGGATATCTCTAAAACCACTCAAGACAGTTTGCGTCAGGCGGTTTCGCTCGTGCCGCAGGATCCGATTTTGTTCCACCGTACGCTTAAGGAAAATATTCGTTATGGCCGGCCTGATGCCACGGATGCAGAAGTGATGCAGGCGGCGAAGCAAGCGCATTGCCATGCGTTTATTTCGAGTTTGGAGAAAGGATATGACACGTTTGTGGGGGAGCGAGGGGTCAAATTATCGGGTGGAGAGCGCCAACGAGTCGCGATTGCTCGGGCGATCTTAAAGAACGCTCCGATTCTGGTCTTGGACGAAGCGACATCGAGTTTAGATTCTGAGTCCGAACATCTCATCCAGGATGCGTTGCAGGCCTTGATGAAAGATAAAACGGTCATTGTGATTGCCCATCGGCTATCGACGATCATGCAGATGGATCGGATTGTTGTTCTTGAACAGGGAGGGGTAGCGGCGATGGGAACCCATCAACAACTTTTGCAGACAGAAGGAGGACTGTATAAGAAATTGTGGCAATTGCAGGCAGGAGGGTTTTTGGCAGCGGAGTAGCGGAGGAGTAAGCGACTGGTCTACATGTATCACATATAAAAAGGAGTACGCATATTTTCCTGCTGGAAAATATGCTCAAATTTAGCCGCCGTCGCGTCTAAATAGCCTCCTTTTATATGTGATACATGTAACCCTTTTTTATTTATGCTTTCTGTAAGATCCGTACCGTGCCATGATGAGCGCGCACTTCGATGAGGTCGCCTTCTTTGATGAGGTTAGTAGCTTTCCTTGTGCCGATTAAACAGGGTTTGTTTAATTCGCGGGATACGATAGCAGCGTGGCAGGTGATTCCTCCTTCATTTGTGACGATTCCCGCGGCGCGGCGCATGAGGGGAACGAATTCTGGTCGCGTCATGCTCGTCACCAGAATATCGCCATCTTCAAAACGGGCGAAATCTTTTTCGCTGAGCATTATGCGGGCTTTGCCTTTGGCGTAGCCTTGGCAAGCGATCTGGCCGTAGAGGATCGTGGGAGTTTCTGGGTGTTCGATGGAGGATTCGCATTCTTGCCTGAGGGAAGCGGCTTCTTTATCCAGGAGAAGATGATAGCCTTCTTCTTTCATAATGATCATGACGCCTTGCGTGCGGCGCTGTTCTAGAGTCTCTTTGCTTACGATTCCTCGCTGGATGCCGGTGAATTCTTCTGGCGCAAGATACGCAAGGATTTCTTTTGTGATCCCGGTCTTTTTTTCGAGTTCTGCTAGAAGGGAGAGAAGGATGTGGATCCCCATCAAATTCACTTTCTTCCGATGCTCACGCCAATAGGTGAGGAGTTGGAAGAAGGCGAGGGGATTTTCTTGCAAACGATGTTTTTTGAGGATGGTTTGTATTTCTCTATTTACGATCTCCCTGTGCTGTTCGATCTTTTCTCGTTCTACGCAGGCGGCCTTAGGTTCTTTGGTGAGCTCTTCAAGCTCTTGTTTCAGGTCTTGGCGAGTGTAACTGCCGATACGAGCATAGTTGTTGCGCACGAAGGCCCAACGACGGAGGTGTGCGTCTACTAAGCCTGAGGTTTCGATCCAGACGTGGAATGGGATGGAGTCTTTTTGAGAAGTTTCTAAGAGTTCGATGACATCTCGGCGACGTTCACGATCAAAGGTGAGTTCATCGGTGGTAAGGAGGGCTTTTGCTTCGTCTTGGGTGAGTTGGTGTTGTGAACAGATATCTTTGATATAGGCTTGGTCTGTGCCTACATCAAAGGCGTCGATAAAAATGCTGGCGTTCCAGAAAAAACGGAAGTACGTCGTAATCTCTTGGTAAATTGCTTCGAGGTCGCGTTCTTGAAAGGAGGTTTTTGATCGTTGCAACGATAAATACAGTTCTTCAATGTTTCGTGCGGAACGGAGGTAGTCCTCGTAGAGCTGTGTGTAGCGCTCTTTTGTTTTATATTCTTCGTATAGGCGTTTAGACCAGCGGCCGAAGGCTTTTTCAAGCCAATAAATATATCCATATTCTTTGCGTATGTAGAGACGACCTTCTTGGGCGTGTACATCGATGCGAGGAATACTAAAGGCCTGGCAAGAGGCGATCAGCCATGGCCAACAGGTAAACGGAACCACTTCTCCTTCTTGTCGATACCAAGCGGTGGATTTAGAGGGGAGTGTTTCTACGACGTGTGTATCATCAACCATGTCAGTGAGTTTCCATCCGTAGGTTTTATGGAGGGTTTCGAGGGTTGAGAGGCGTACGCCATTGCCTTCATCGCCTTGGACAAGGGCGGTGATGGTATTGCGGTTTAGGCCTGTCTCACGGGCAATCTGAAGAATAGATTTGCCGGTGTTACGCAGTAAATTGCCTATTTTTATTTGCATATTGTATGAAATATAGGATATTTATTCTATTTTTACAATACTATGCCTATATAACTAGGCATATAAAGAAGACATCCTCGTTTAGGGCGAGGATGTAAGAAAATTGAGAGAAAAGTATTACCGTCTTGTTGTAGCTAGGTATACGTATAGGCAGTAGACCCGTTCGGGTCGATCATCCACTTTGATATGATCGATTCCCATGAAGCTACATGCCCTCCAGCCAGCGCGTTTGAAGCGGCGTTTTACCAGATCCAGATCTGACCGCTTTTTTTCCCAGATGTGGGTGATTACTCCGTTTGTGTTTCCCTCGAGCTGGTCGCTTCCGTCGATGTTCCGACTTGTGATTTGGAGCTCTATCTCGATAGGTCCCGGAGGATGGACCATGTTTTTGAGTCGTGCGTCGATGGCATATTCGAGTAGATCTGCGTAGAGAGTCCGGCCTGAATATCTTCTGCACTGTTTAGGTGAAAGAGCCATGTGTTCTCCTCCTTGTCCCGTGTGTGGGACAGCATAAGATACCTTTTTTATATTTTATTACAATTCTGTGCCTAAATAGATGGGCATCACCCGCTTGATCCCTCCCGCCTAATTCTTCCATCCTGTATACTCCTTCAGTATGGTCATTGGGATTGAAGCGTCGCGAGCGAATCGTCCTCAGAAGACGGGGGTGGAGTGGTATGGGTATCACATGATCCAGCACCTCAAGCGTTTGTCAGAAGCCGACCAGCATTCTTGGTTGTTGTATGGGAATACGCCGCTGACGCATGGGCTTGAGATTGGGCCGCCTGCGTGGCATGAGGTGCGGTTGCCGTGGCCGCCAAAATATTTGTGGACACAGGGATGTTTATCGCTTGAGATGCAGCGTCGACCACCGGATGTTTTGTATGTTCCTTCGCATGTGTTGCCGCGTGTGATCCCGAAGAAGACAGTGGTGGTTATTCATGATGTGGGCTTTCGTCGCTTGCCGGATTTATATAAGCCGATTCAGCGTGCCTATCATGAATGGACGACCAAGGATATTGTGAAGCGCGCTTCGCGGATTTTGACGGTGTCGGAATTTTCTAAGGAGGAAATTGTTGATACATTTCAGGCTTCGTCGGATCAGATTCAAGTTATTTATCCTGGAATTGATCATGATCGATATTATCGTCGTGATGCGCTCGATGTGCAGCGCGTCTTGGAACGGTTCCAAATTCCTAAGCCATTTTTCTTATATATTGGTCGGATTGAGTTGAAAAAGAATGTAGGGATGATTATTAAAGCCTTTGAAAAGGTGGTGATTGAGGCCTTTGAAAAGTTCAAGGATCGCCGTGGGGTGGGGGATCCATTTCGCTTGGTGTTGGTGGGGCAACCAGGTGCGGGATATGAAGAGGTGGAGCGATTAATCGCTAAAAGCCCCATTTGTGAAATGATCCATGTGACCGGGTATGTCAATGAAGAAGAGAAGATTGCTCTTCTTTCTTCCGCCGCCGCGCTTATCCATCCGGCTTGGTATGAGGGGTTTGGGATTCCGATTGTGGAAGCGATGGCGACGGGGTGTCCCGTCATTTGTTCGAGGGTTGCTTCGTTACCTGAGGTTGCGGGAGAGCATCATGTGCTGTGGTTTGATCCGACCAACGTATATGATTTAGTGAAGCAAATGAGTGTTGCTCTGCATCCAGATACTGAGCAGGAGAAGCGGGCACGGGCTGCGATGGAATGGAGTCGTCGATATACATGGGAGCAGGCTGCGCAGCAAACATTTAAAGCTTTAACGGATTGGAGTTAGTCTATGTTGGATACGTTGCGTTCGCATTTGGGGGCGGCGGGGCTGTCTGATAAGGAGGCGAATATTTATTTGGCATTGTTGCAGACGGGTTCGGCGACGCCTCAATTGTTGGCCGAGCGGACAAAGGTGAATCGTTCCACGGCGTATCTAGCATTGGCTTCTTTGCAGAAGCGTGGACTTGTCTCATCGGTAGAGGCGCGTGGTAAGCAGTGTTTTGTCGCGGAGCCACCTGATCGCTTAACGCGATTAGTGGACGATGCGGTTCGTCGCGTAGAGGATGGAAGGAATAAGATTTTAGAGGCTCTTCCTTCTTTGATGGCATTGTTTCAGGTGGCGGATCCGGCACCGCGCGTGCGGTTTTTTGAGGGTGCGGAGGCATTGCAAGCCGCGCGCGAAGAAATCTGGGCAACCCGCGCGCCGATTTCTGAAATTTTTGCCTTGGATGAAGACATGCTGCGCGTGGCAGCGATTAAACAAGAGGAGCGGGTTAAATTAACTAAGCACATTCGAGGTGCCCGTGCGTTAGTCGCCATTAAACCTGGGTTGTCGTTCCCGCCACGCGACCCAGATTCGTTCGAAATTCGTCTATTGGATTTTCAGCGTTGCCCATTCAGAGGTTCATTGTTCGTAGCCGGGCACAAGATGTGTATTATCACGACCCATGCCGATGGAATGGGGGTTATGATTAACCATCCAGAAATTACGGCCGTTTTTCAAGCCTTATTTGAAAGTGCGTGGGCAACTGCTACTCCCCATCAAGCCTAAATTATAGTAACGCCCCTAGGGAAGAGGCGTTACAAGTTCAAGCATTCTGCGACCTACCTTCGCCATCGTTCGTTCCCCTTACGCACCGCCACCACAGTGTGCGATCGGTCGGAGGAAATAACGACGACACACGAGAGGCACGACACGCACTGACTGAGCCTTCATATCAGCTTCTCTCCCGACGACCAGCACGGGATGTGAGGTTCCTGAGGTCGAAGCATGTCTGAGGGGGAGCCCCTGTTCATGAGGACGTCTGTCCTGAACGCGCGATCATGTGCGCCAGCATCTTCGTCAGTGTTTTTATTGGGGGATTTCTCCCTTGGCCGCCGTATCGTATGCATGAGGTCTCTCGTGTTCCTCATACCTACTTTTCTGTCTGGCCTGGACCACCTCGTGTTATCCTCGGTCGTTGCGTGTGTCTTTTCGTGCCAGAGAATTATATCATGTAGGGATCCCTTTTTTTAAATAGGTGAATCATAGAGGGTGATATCGGTATTTGATGCCCGTGTGCTATTCTACTGATAATGAAATGGCTCACCGTTTCTTCTTCATGGCTCACATTGAGTTGGGCGGTTTTTTTGGTCTTGGCTGTGATGGCGTTTTTGGCGGTGAGCGGATTTTCTTTAAGTATTGCCTTGGTGTTGGGATTTTTGTTGGCCATCTTATTCGTATGGCGGTTTCCGTTTGGAAGTTTGTATGTTGCTTTTTGCAGCTTGCTTCTGACGGGTATTGTCGTTCCTATTTCGACGGGTACGTTGCAGTTTGGTGAGCGTGCCTTTGGGACAGCGATTGAGGTTTCGTTAGGTGAGCTTGTGACGCTGGTTGTGATGTTGGGCTGGGCGTTGCGTCTTGTGACATTACGTGGTGACAGAGCTCAGGGAGTAGCACGGCCCTGGTTGCCATTGAGTGTAGGATTTGCCGCTCTGATTGGGGCGCATCTTTTATCGGTTTTTTCGCCTACCTTGCCTGATCCCGTCATGGTTATTAAGTACACGCTTCGCCCTGTCCTGTTTGTGTATTTGGCGGCCGTTGTCTTGCCAGCAAACTTTGTGCGTTCTTGGCGACGGATGGATGAAGCTTGCTTGGCGCTTGTGGGTGTTTCGGTGTGGTTTGCCCTTGATGGGTTACGTTCTTTGTTTATGGTGGGGGGAGATGCTCTTGGATTGTACCGGGTACATCCTCTTACGCTATTTGGGGTGAATCCGTTAGGGGGTAACCACCATGCCTTAGCAGAGCTCATGGTGCTTGCGGCTCCGTTGGCTTTGGCTCTTGCGACGCGCGCGACGGAAGTGCGACTGCGCCGCGTTTATTATGCGGTAGCGAGTATTTTCTGGGTGGTAGCTTTGCTTACTTTTGCTCGTGCGGCATGGCTCGTGGTGGTGCTCCAAGTTGTTTTTCTTACATTGTTTGTTTGGCGTGATCGGCTACGTGCGCACATGCGCACTCTTATATTGGCGAGCTTTGTGCTTATCCCACTCGCTTTTTATATGACCTGGTTTTCTCTTAGCGCGGGGGTAGCAGACTCCACCTCTGCTAGAAGCTTGCTTTTGGACGTTGCCTGGAATTTTTTTCGTGATAGTCCGTTGGTTGGGGTAGGGGCCGGGATGTTTGGTGAACGATTGTCTCGTATTTGGGCGTTTACGGTTGAGTTCGGGGCGCCACAAGATGCGCATGGAATGTGGCAAAAAATCGGTGCGGAAACGGGGCTTGTGGGTCTGAGTGCCCTCGTCTTCACCTTTTGGTCACTTCTCTCCTTGGTGCGAGCCCAGTGGCGACGTCTTCTTTCAGATTCGAGTGAAGCGAGGTGGTTTCTGTGTATGGTTACAAGCGTAATTGGTGCGTTCGCCTATCAATTTTTTAGCACTTCTTTGTGGTCGCCGAGGGTTTGGATTTCAGTGGGGTTGTTGTTGGCCGGGATACGTCTTTTTCGTACCCATGTGGCACGACGCGATCCTGATTTTTTGAGGATATAACCATGTATGGCTCATCCTCTTGTTACACAGGTGCTTTGGAAACTTGATCGTGCGGGTGCGGAGCGGATGGTGTTTGCATTGGCAAAACGATTACCGCAATATGGGTTTCGCGTGCGAGTTGTGGCGGCGGGTGGTGGTGGAGTCATGGTCAAGGATTTTCAGGAAGCGGGAATTCCTCTTGCGATTGGCCCACATGTCCATTCGTATCAGCGTAGGCACACGCTTGCATTTTTACAACGGGAGTTGCGCGGCCATTGGCCGCATGTTCTCCATACGCATTTAGGGGGGGATATTTGGGGAGGAATGGCAGGACTTCATTTGGGGGTACATCCTTGGATTGCGACAGTACATGACACTCAATCGCACGGATGGGTGAAGCGTTGGCTCCGTGGTCAAGCCTTGCGTCGAGCTGATGCCGTGGTGTGTATATCGGAGGCGGTCCGAACCCATCTTGGGGAGGTCTATGGACGGACGGAACGGGTAGAGGTTATCCGTTTAGGGGTTGAGACCGATAAAGCGCGCTCTTTTATTCATGGCGAAAGGAGATTGCAGCGGTTTATAGTGGTGGGGCGGTTGATTGCGGATAAACGGGTTGATCTCATTATTACTGCGTTAGCAGGAATCCGTGAGCCTTGGCATTTGGTTGTGGCAGGTGATGGGCCAGAGCGCTGGCAATTGGAGCGGATGGTTGATCGCCTACACGTGCGCGCACGCGTGCAATTTATTGGATCCGTTCCTGATGTTCGTGCACATCTATTACAAGCGGATGTATGCTTGTTCGCTTCGCGCACAGAGGGTCAGGGGTTGGCTGTGTTAGAGGCGGCTGCTCTTGGACTCCCCGTTATTACAAGTGAGTTACCGGCTGTACGGGAATTGTTTACAGACGACACGATGATGTTTGTTCCTCATACGGCAGATGCGAGGGTGTGGACGAGTGCTATTCAGAGCGTTATGTATGATCCAAGAGCGGCATTTGATCGTGCGAGTGCGGCTCGCCAGATTGTTGAGGAGTACTGCTCTCTTGAACGAATGGTGGAGGCCTACGTACGTCTGTATCGACAGCTCTTGAAATCGACTTCTCCTTGATACGTGTCGCGTGTTACATGTTCTCTGCTGCCTATGCGCATTCTTCATATAAACAAATTTTTTGACTTGAGTGATGGGGTGGATATTTATTTACATCAAGTCATGCAACGACAAGAAGCGCTTGGACACGAGACGCATATTCTATCGACGCGAGACCCCAAAAATGTGCCGACGCCGGATTCCAAGTATTTCGTACAACGGTTTGATTTGAGTCGATCTGAGGGGATGCGGGAGGATGTCGAAAAAGCCATTCGGTTTTTATGGAATCGGGAAGCGCAGCGCTCGCTGCAAGAGATGATCCGCGAACAACGTCCCGACGTTATCCATCTTCACAATATCTATCATCATTTGTCGACTTCGATTTTGGCTCCGATTCGTGAAGCGCGTATTCCGTGTGTGCAGACTCTGCATGATTATAAGCTTGCTTGTCCAAATTATCGCATGTTTACGCAAGGAAAAACATGTGAACGGTGTAAAGGGGGGAAATATTTTGAGGCGGTGAAGCATGGATGTTTAGCTTCGGGGTTTCTCCCAAATGTGTTAGCGGCACTTGAGATGGGTATGACGAAGGCTCGTCAATCTTATGAGCGGACGGTACGACTCTTCCTTTGCCCATCACGATTTATGTTGGAAAAGATGGAAGATTGGGGAGAGCCTGTGGGTAAATTACGTCATCTCGCGAATCCGGTTGAGCTGCCTTTAGAAGCTGTAACGGGAGGGGGAGGGTACCTTCTCTATGCGGGAAGGTTGGCGACAGAGAAGGGCCTAGCCTCTTTCTTAAAGGCGGCGATTCGTATTCCTGAAATGCCAGTAAAAATTGCGGGACGTGGACCAGAGGAGGAGCGGCTGCGTTCACTTGTGCGAGGAAGCGGGGCTACGCATATTGAGTTTGTTGGGTTTCAGACGGGAGAGGCGCTCCGATTGCTACGGGCGCGAGCAGAAGCGCTTGTATCACCTTCGATTTGGTATGAGAATGCGTCTCTTTCGATCTTGGAGGGGATGGCAGATGGCTTGCCTTGTCTTGTGACCCGCATCGGAGGGAATCCAGAGTTTATTGAAGATGCCGTAACGGGGTTTTTGGCTAAGCCAGACGATGTAGAGGATTGGGTACGGGTTTTGCGACGGTTTCAAGCGGTTTCCAGGGCTGGGCGGCGACAGATGGGGGCGCTTGCGCGTGAACGGGTGAAGGAGCGATTTTTATGGTCAACCCATTTGGAGAACTTGCAGGAGTTTTATCATGAGGCGGGAGCGTAGGGATTGCCTTGAAATAACGGGCTATTCCTGCTATATTCCTTGATTATTATGCCGTTACGCCGTTTGGCGGGTTGTCTTATTCTCGTTTTGCTGACGGGGATCGTTTGGTCACCTGTCTGGGCGGCGCGTGGGTCGCAAGCGGCGCCCAAGCTTTTGAATCTGTTTTTTAATTGGCAGATTGCAGAAGATGACCCGGCGAAGCTTGCGAAATGGGATATTGTTGTCTTGGATATGGATCAGCAAGCGCGTTTTCCAAGTAAGTTGCGCGAGATAAAGCGCTTGAATCCAAATATTAAATTATTGGCCTACGTGAGTGCGAGCGAGATCGCCACGATTCGCGGTAATGATCCCGTAAGTTTTCCGGGGCGAAGATTGGTGGATGCGATTCCGGAGGCTTGGTACTTGCACCGCTCAAATGGAGAGCGAGTGATGTGGTGGCCTGGGAATTATATTTTAAATGCCACGAATTTCAGTCCACAGGTGAATGGGGAGCGATGGCAGACCTTTATTGGTCCATTTATCCGCGATCAGATTTTATCGACGGGTTTGTGGGATGGTGTGTTTTTAGATTCTGCGTATGCGGAAATCACCCCGTTTGCCGGGACGGATGTGGACTTAGATGGTGATCGTGTTCTTCGTCCAGCCAAGGAGAATGATGAGGCGTATCAAGCGGGTATGCGGACACTGATTCAGAATGTACGCAACACGATTGGGCCGAATTATCTCATTATGAATAATTCGAGTGCGGCGTATGCTTCCATATCGAACGGGACATTATTTGAGAATTTTCCCCGCGATGGATGGGCTTGGCCGTTTACGGAATTCCGTCGTGCACTTGAGCAAAATCCTGCGCCGAAATTGTCAGCTGTGAATACCAACACCAATAATCAAAACAACCCTTATGATTATCGTCTCATGCGCTATGGGCTCACGAGCGCCTTAATCGCAGATGGGTATTTTTCTTTTGATGCGGGGGATGCCGGGCATGACCGCACCTGGTGGTATGATGAGTATGATGTGTCGATTGGACTTCCAAGAGCGACCGCAAAAGTTGTGAAGGGTCCGACACGTGGCGCGTATCCAGCCGTGTGGATGCGAGAGTACTCGGCGGGAACCGTGCTTGTGAATAGTACAAATAAAGCGGAGACGATCGCGTTGGCGGGGGAGTATGAACGCCTCACCGGAAGCCAGGATCAGTCTACGAACAATGGTCAAATTTTGGCGAGTGTGACGGTTCCACCCCAGGACGGCGTCATCCTTTTGCGTCGTAAAGAAGCGCAGAATATTCGTGAAGCGAGTTTTACTAATGGAACGTTTTTTCAAATATACACCCTTGATGGAGTTCGAACACAGAATGGGTTCTTTGCGAATCGTGAGGATGTGGGAGGTGGCGTAAATGTTTCCATCATCGATGTTGATCGAGATGGGTCACAAGATGTGGTTACCGCACAGGGTGGAGTGATCTCGATCCGTTTTGGGAATGGAAAGACGGTTACGAGCCGTCCCTTTGGGGCGAATTATAAAGGATCGATTTCATTTGCGGTTGGGCAAACAAATCGCGATGCGAAATTTGAAGTCGTGGCTGTGCCTATGGCGGGAATTGCCGCCACGGTGGCCGTGATTGATGCGCGTGGGGCTGTGATCCGCCAATGGTTGGCGTATCGCCGCGAGTTTACGGGAGGCGCAACCGTGGCGATTGGGGACGTGGACGGAGATGGATTGAACGAGATTGTGACGGCACCTGGAGCGGGGGGTGGTCCCCATATCCGTATTTTTCGCACGGATGGGCAGTTATGGGGTGGTGGATTTTTTGCTTTTGAATCTAGTGATACGACCGGGGCGAGAGTAGCGATTGGGGATGTGGATGGAGATGGACGAGATGAGATTGTGGTTGGGTCGGGTCCAGGCGCAATTCCACGTATCCAGGTGTATACTAGAGGGCGAGTTTTGCGTTCATCTTTCACATTGGGAGCGACACGCTCCGCTACGGGGATGTTTCCGGTACTCGCCGATTTAGAAGGGGATGGGAAAGCAGAATTGTTAATTCCTTCGAGTGCTTTTTGATATGTTGCCTTCTCGCCCTCGCACAGGTCTTGTTTTACCAGGTGTTACTGTGGCGCTGACACCTGCTCGAGCCGTGACGTCGCATTTACGTCGTCGTTACCGTGAACGTTACCGTGGACGTTATCGATTTCCTGGTCTCTTGTTTGGGATTGATGCCTTGATTCTTGCGTTGGTCGTGACGATTTTTGGAATCGGTGTCTGGCTCTCTTTGTGGCAACCGCAAGACCAGGGTGGGATGCGACTTGTATTTTCTGCGCCGCCTATCGTTACGGCGACCACGATTGCCTTTGAAGCAAAAGTCTTCGCAGAAGATGGTCGGGTGCATCCGAATGTACGACTGCGCTGGGTGTTGCCTGCGGGAACAGAGATTGTATCATCTACTCCCCAAATTGATACGCGTAATGAAGTTTTGATGGGAGATGTTTTACCGGGGAAAGAAATGTATGCGCGCATAGCCGTGCGACTGTTTCTTCCCCCTGGTTCGGCGCGCATTGGGTTTCAGTTGCGAAGCGGAGATGAGTTGTTGAGTGGAGAAGAAGTGCGTCCGATTGTGGGCTCCGCCGTGCGTTTGGAGCCGGTATTTGCGTCTGATCGTTCGCTTGATACCCGGCAAGCGCTCAGTTTGTATAACCAAGGTAATTCTTCTCTTTCATGTCTTCATGTCCAGACAGATGGAGTGATTCCTGATCGGCAGGATGCCCGTATTGTGTATGGAATGTTTTTTCCGGTGCAGGCAGATGCGGTCTTTGACGAGATAGGAGCTGGAGATGAACGTTTTTTTTCTGTGTATCAAGGAACCTACGCTCGTCTCTTGTGTGATGGGGTGGAGTTGGGACGCTTGACTCTTCCTGCGTTTACGTCAATGCCATCATCCGAGTCGGTCGCGGTCGCTTCTTTATCACCTTCTACTCCAGGGAGTTTCACGATGTTGAATGTTAGTTCGAGTCAGCCGTTACGTGTATTGGTGTATCATCCTCTTCTCCAGCAGGCAGAGCGTGGGAGGCGTTGGTTTGATGTATCCTCCGGGACGACGCAAATGGTATTGCCTCTTGATACGGGTAGGAAGATCGTGGGGGTGCCTAACACAACTCCCCGTTGGATGGTTTGGTTGACGCGTCCGACTTCGGAAGGGGCTGAGTTGATTCGTACGTACGATGCTCCGATCACAACTCCGCTCTCTCTACAAACAGAGGCTCGCTATTATGCGGCGAGTGGTGGTCAGATTGGGGCTGGGCCTTTGCCCCCGCGGATCGGTCAAGCGACGCGATACTGGATTCAGTGGAAACTTCCTCCGGTAGAGACAGATCTTTCCAAGATAGAAATTAAAGCGTCACTCCCTACGGGAGTTTCGTTTACGGGACAAAAGGCATTGCCGAATGGGGGAGAATTAGTGGAAGAGGATAACCAACTTGTATGGCGTCTTCCATTTTTAGCTGCGACAGATAAGGATACTACGGTCGCATTTGAAGTATCCTTAACGCCCACGCAGGAGATGCGTGATCGAGTGCCTATGTTACTTGAAGCCGCGCAAGTCACGGCGTTGGAGAATCGTTCTGACGTGACGATCAATTTTCGCGCGACAAGCGTAGATACGTCTTTGCCGACGGATGAGAAAGGGAAGAATCAGGGATGGGTTAAATGATCAGCATCGCATCGCCAAACGAGTAGAAGCGATACTCATTTTTGATGGCGTGGCTGTAGGCGTTTAACACTTTTTCTCTTCCAGCAAAAGCTGAAACGAGCATGAGCAGGGTGGATTTAGGGAGGTGAAAGTTGGTGATAAGTCCGTGCGCGGTTGTGACATCGTACCCTGGAGTGATGAAGATATCCGTCCACCCTTCGCCTGTTTTGCCGTGGAAGGTTTCGAGAACACGTAGCGTGGTTGTGCCAACTGCAATGATGCGGCCGCCATTTTCTTTGGTGCGATTAATGGCTCGGGCGGTTGTTTCTGGAAGTTGAACCCATTCTTTGTGCATCACGTGATCCTTTACGTTTTCTACTTTTACCGGACGAAAGGTGCCGACGCCTACATGTAATGTGACGAATGCGTGATCAATGCCTTTTTGTTTTAGCGTTTTTAATAATTCTGGCGTGAAATGAAAGCCGGCGGTGGGAGCAGCCACGGAACCGACATGTTTCGCGTACACGGTTTGATAATCTTCTGTTTTCATGTTCGAACCATCGACGTAGGGTGGGGTTGGGATTTCACCATGTGCCTCCGTTAAGGCAAAGACGTCGGCGTTGGAACGATGAAAGTTTAAGGTACACGTTCCTTCGGTCACATTTTTTAAGACGAGGGTTGCGGTTGTTCCATCGGCGAGCGTGAGGAGGTCGCCTTCGCGGAGTTTTTTGGCATTGCTAATCAGGGTTGACCATTGACCCTCGCCATTTTCTCGCGCGTTTAAAAGAAAGAGTTCGTGACTGCGACCCGCGCGTTTGCCGTGTAAGCGTGCGCGGAACACTTTGCTATCGTTGAAAACCAATAAATCGCCTTCTTTGAGAAGGTTTGGGAGATCGAAAATGTGCCGATCACGTAGGTTGCCGGTTTTGCGATCTAAAACGAGGAGTTTTGCCTGGTCGCGTGGCTCAACGGAGTGTTGGGCAATGCGCTCTGGCGGGAGGTGGTAATCAAATAAAGAGGTTTCCATAGAATTTGCTTACTCTAGCTCAGAAAAGGTTTCTTGCGAAGGGTTGACGGAAAAATAATAAAGTAGTAAAGCGTATGGGCAAAGGAGTTGATGGATGAGAGACAGTGGTGAATGGTATTTGGGTGGTATGGCTCTCCAGCGTGATTCTGGGAAGGAGATCTCTCGGTCACGTATGTTTGCCGACGATCCTCTTCCCGTGGTCAGCGCTACCCCTGGCGTCTACAACTCGAATGGTCATCGGCGTGCCCCTGCTTTCCTCTGGGATGACCGTCACTGCGACGATGTCGAAGACGATCTCGACGATTGATCCTTGTACGTCCTTAGTATTCTTCTTCGTGTTCCCGCCGTCTGGCGGCTTTTGTTTTTATTGACAAATTAGCGATTTTTTGATACTTTTCTGACAAATCATACTTTTCACATTTTATGCCTTCTATACGTTCAACGCGTGGGAATGGGCGCAGTGCTGTTCACAAGGGCAAGAATTTGCCGGAAAATCAGCATTTAGTGCGTTCGACAGTGATGGGAGATCGCGGGCAAGTGGTTATTCCAAAGGAAATTCGCGATCGGGCTGGGTTAGCTCCTGGGAGTCGGCTCATGGTCATGCATCATCAATTGAATGGACCTGTTATATTACTTCCGATGGAAAATATGAGGGACTTTATGGAGCAGATGATGAAGCAGATGAAAGAGACGTTGGTATAGATCAATATCATTATTTTACTGTCATTATGAATACTGCATTTCTGAAATCCAAGTGGTTGTGGGCGGGAGTCATTGGGGTTGTTGTGGTGGGGGGATTGGTGGTGCGCAGTCGTAACGCCAATAAGGGGCCGTTTTACGAAACGGTTGCCGTTGAGCGTGGGGATGTTGTCCAGACCGTGGAGGTGACGGGACAAATGAAGCCGCAATCGCGCATTGATTTATCGTTCAAAACGTCTGGGAAATTGCAGGCGTTGAATGTGAAGGTTGGGGATGTTGTGAAAGCCAATGATTTATTGGCTGAACTTGAAATGAAAGAAATCCAATTTTCGATCAGTCGTGCGGCTGCGAGCTTAGCGGGTGCGCGTGCGAATTTGAATGCGCGCTTGGCCGGTGAAACGCCAGAATCCATCCGGATTGCCGAGGCAGCTGTGCAACAAGCCCAAGCGGCGTATGACAAAGCGGTCTCTGATGTTGAATCAACCAAGCGAACGGTAGAGGATGAGTATCAGGTTGCGACCATTGCGCTTGATACGGCTCAAAAAAATCTGACCAACTCTGGAGCAAGTTTAGACCAGACGGTACGCGATAGCTATGAGAGTACACGCACAAAGTTGCGTGGCTTGTTGGGGGATGCGCAAACCGCTCTAACGGATGGCGATGCGATTATCGGGGTTGATAATACGGCGGCGAACGATCAGTTTGAAGCAACTCTCGGTTTGAATGATCGACCTTCTTTTGACCGTGCCAAGATGTTGTACCCTGGTGCCAAAGCTGCTTATCAGTCTGCCTTGGTTCGTGTAAATGCTCTGACAAGTTCTTCTCCAGCAAGTGAGATCAAGGCCAGCGCGGAGCTTACACGTAGTGCATTGCAGCAGGTTCAGGCGTATTTGGATCAAGTTCAGCGTACCTTGGCTGGGACCATCACAAGTCCTTCTCTGTCGGAATCACAGCTTGCCACCAAGCGCTCGACGATCGATGCGGATCGCGCTGCTGTGAGTGCGAACTTGAGCACGATTACGTCGTCTTTGCAGGCGATTCAGACAGCGGAACTAAACCAAACGACAACGCGTGCACAATTACAGAATGCTTTGGAAACGGCTCAGACAAATTTGCGTAAAGCGAATACAAATCGCACGACGAATGTGCTAACCGCTCAATCGAATGTTTCTATTCAGCTGGCCGCTTTGAATTCTGCCAAAGCATCATTGGCGCTTAAAAAAGCTCCGCCTCGCGCGGTGGATGTAGCTGCTCTTCGCGCGCAGGTACTAGATGCGGAAACAGCCTTTGCTCAAGCAAATGATCGTTTGAATGATGGGCGGATTGTTGCGCCTGTGGACGGTACCATTGCAGAAATCATTCCTTCGTTAGGACAGCAAATGGGCGCCGGTCAAGTGGTTATTCAGCTTGTGGCTGCAGAAGGATATACGGTGGAAGCTCTCGTTCCAGAAGCAGATATTGCGAAAGTAAACGTTGGGCAAACGGCCACGATGACATTGGATGCGTTTGGGGATTCCGTGGTGTTTCAAGGGACGGTTGTAGCAGAAAATCCTGATCAAACAAAAGTCCAGGATGCCATTTATTACAAAACGTCCTTTCAATTGTTGGCTAACGGGTATGATGTAAAGCCTGGAATGACGGCGAATGTTACCATTAAAACAGGGGAGTCAAAAGATGCGCTATTTATCCCAACACGTGCCGTGCGTGATCAAAATGGCGTCGTATCGGTGCGTGTGCTCGAGAATGCACAGCCGCGTGATGTCAATGTCCAGCTGGGACTCCGTGGCGATGAAGGGAAAGTGGAAGTAAAGCAAGGGCTGAGTGTTGGTCAGCAAGTGATCTTGGGTGAATTGACCGCAGATGAATATAAGAAGTTGCAGGCGACAAAATAACTTGTTCTATGGACCTTATTCGGATCGAAAATCTGACGAAAGAATATGTGAATGATGGGGTTGGGACGCCTGTTTTGCACGGGGTGAGCTTTACCGTTCCTAAGGGGCAGTTTTTGGCCATCATGGGACCGTCAGGATCAGGAAAATCAACCCTCATGCAGATCTTGGGGTTTCTCGATAGCCCGAGCACCGGGAAGTATTTTTTTGGGGATCAGGATGTATCCACCTTGTCTGATGATGATTACGCCGTCTTTCGCGGAGAAAAAATCGGGTTTATTTTTCAAGCTTTTCACTTGTTGCCAAAGACAAGTGTGCTTGAGAATGTGAAACTCCCCTTGCTTTATTCCAAGGTTCCGGTGGGGCAACGTGATGAGATGGCGAAGAAGGCTCTTGAAGTGGTCGGTCTTAGTCATCGTTTGCAGAACTTATCTAACCAATTGTCTGGAGGTGAGCGTCAACGTGTGGCGATTGCACGTGCGCTTGTCCGCAATCCTTCCGTTATTTTTGCCGATGAACCAACGGGAAACCTTGATTCCAAATCTGGAAAAGCCGTCATGGATATGCTCCTCAAGCTTAATCAGCAAGGACATACGATTATTCTCGTGACCCATGAAACGTATACGGCGGAGTATGCAGAGCGTATCATTACTTTGCGGGATGGGTTGTTGTTGTCCGATAAGCGGGTCGAGAAACGTCGTACATTAGAGGATGAAGCGGTTTTGAAATAGAGATAGGCCAAGAGCAACGGCCTTGTCTCCTTGCTCAGACAGTGGTCACTAGAAAAAAGCGCATGAGCGTGAGTCCTAGATGGCGAGTGGAAGGAGTCCAACTGTATGTTTATCTCTGATTTGTTTATGAGTGCGTCGCAGAGTTTGCGGCGAACCAAGGGACGAACGGCACTTACCATGCTGGGAATTATCATTGGGGTCATGTCCGTGATTCTTGTTTTGTCGATTGGGGAGGCGGCGCAGAGATATATTTTGGGGCAAGTATCTTCTTTGGGGTCGGACATTTTGACCTTGCAAAATGGTGCAGATCGGGAAGATGCGCAGGATATTCCCACGGCTTTCGTGAAGGAAACTTTGACTCTCACGGATTACCGCAAGTTGCGCTTACAGTCTTGGGTGAAGGATATTACGGGAGCCGTATCTCAAACGGATACCGTTGTTGCGAATGGTCAGGAAAGCGCGGTACAGGTTTTTGGAACCACGGAAGACGAGGTTGATTTATATGATCGACGTGTGGCGCAGGGCGGTTTTTTTACGCGTGAAGACGTGGATGCGCGGGCACGTGTAGCCGTGTTGGGGGCAGATATTGTTAAAAAATCTTTTGGGCAAGAATCTGCGATTGGTCGCCAAGTCAAAATTGGGACACAGTCGTTTCGTGTGGTGGGTGTGATGGAACGTGCCGGTACGCAGTCCTTCCAAAATTTGGATCAGAATATCTACGTACCGGTGACGGCGGCGATGGATTTATACAATAAACGGTATCTTTCGAGTATTTCTGTTCGGGCCGATTTACCGTTGGTACAGGCTAAACGCATGATCCAGCAGGTGGTACGGGATCAGCATCGGATTGAGAAGGCGGAAGATGACGATTTTCGGGTCACGAGCCAAGAAGATGCGGCGCGCAGTGCAGGAGAGATTACGAATATTTTACAGATTCTCCTAACATCTATTGCGGCGATCTCTTTGATTGTGGGAGGGATTGGGATTATGAACATCATGTATGTGGCGGTTACCGAACGGACACGCGAGATTGGCCTACGAAAAGCGATCGGTGCGCGGCGCGCAGACGTTCTGGCACAGTTTTTAGCAGAAGCCGTATTTTTGACGACGTTAGGCGGGATGATTGGTGTATTGCTGGGAATTGGGTTGACGTGGCTTGCGATTGCGATTATTAGCTCTTTTCAAGAGGGATGGACATTTCAAGTTTCTGTTCGTGGGGTTGTGCTTGGGGTGGGGGTTTCTTCAATGATTGGATTGGTGTTTGGGTATGCTCCGGCACGCAAGGCTGCTGGTTTACGTCCGATTGAGGCTCTTAGAAAAGAATAGCTTTATGACCCTTCGCGACATTTTCTCCCTGTCTCTCAAAAGTCTCTTGCGCACAAAAGGTCGCGCGGTTTTGACGATGTTGGGGATCATCATTGGGATCGCTTCTGTTATTTTGACCCTTGCCATTGGGCAAGCGGCGGAATCGTTTTTGTTATCACAAGTTGCCTCATTTGGTTCCAACTTGATTTTTGTTGCGAACGGTAAAGGAGACCAGGAGCGTGGCGGTCCTCCGGAAGCGAGTATTAAGCAAACGTTGACCATGCAGGACTTTTATCGTTTGCAGCGAGAGCCATGGGTTGAGTACGTGAATGCCGCTTCTATTGCCAATGATGTGGTAAGCGCGAACGGGGTCAATCTGTTCTCTCCGATCTCCGGAACGACCTATGATGAGGTACGCATTTTTACTTCTGTGGTTGCGAAAGGGCGCTTTATCACCGATGAAGATGTGATGAGTCGTTCGCGTGTGATTGTTTTAGGGGCGTCGGTGGCAAAAAAGCTCTTTAGCGAAAATGACCCTGTGGGTAAGACGGTAAAAGTAGGGCGTAGGACGTACCGCGTGGTTGGAGTGATGGCGGTGGGTGGCACACGTTTTTTTACAAAACTTGATGATCAGGTCTATATTCCCGTGACAGCCGTTTTAGATCAGTATAATCGCGAGAAGATTAATTTTATTTCTTTGACGCCGAAGGGATTATCGGTTGAAGCCGCGAAGGATCGAGCGAGGTTGGTGTTGCGAGATACGCACAATCTCGATAATCCACAAGGGCTTTTATCAAAAGATGATTTTAGAGTCGCTTCGCAAGAAGATGCGGCACGCAGCGCGGCCATGATCGGAACGGTCTTGCAGACATTGCTGGGGTCAATTGCGGCTATTTCTCTGGTTGTGGGGGGGATTGGCATCATGAATATTATGTTTGTGACGGTGACCGAGCGCACACAGGAGATTGGATTACGTAAGGCGTTGGGGGCGACGCGTCGAGATGTCCTGGGGCAGTTTTTAATGGAGGCGCTGATGCTGACGTTTGTTGGAGGCGCGATTGGGGTTGTGTTCGGACTCACTCTTTCTGTTATCGCGATTCAAATTATTAATCAATTTCAAGAAGGGTGGGCTTTTGTCTTCCCCTTAAATGGGGTTATTCTCGCCTTTAGTGTATCGGCTTTCATTGGTCTCGTGTTTGGCTATTATCCAGCCCGTCGGGCGGCGACCCTCAATCCAATTGAGTCCTTAAGATACGAGTAGAGAGTTCTCTTGACACCCTGGCTAGAAGTTTTTATAGTGGTATTAGCACTCGGCGTATTTGAGTGCTAGATCATGGAGCAGCGTCTTTTGGATCTGTTGCGGCTGGTGGTAGAGGAGTATGTATCTACGGGAGAACCTGTAGGTTCGCAGCGTTTGGTCGACGAATGCCGACTGGGCGTGAGTCCTGCCACGGTGCGTAACTGGTTTGCCGAACTGGAAAAGATCGGTTGTTTAATGCAGCCGCATACGTCTGGTGGGCGTATTCCGACGGAAAAAGGTTTCCAAGAATATGTGGAGGCTTTTATCCAGAGGAAGCCGGCGGCGAAGCGTGACCATGATGTGCTCGCTCAAATGCTCCAGGTTCCGCGCCAAGATTCTGCTCGGCTAAAAACGCTTGCTAAATTGCTTGCAGAACGGTCGGGACAGGCGGTGGTGGTGGGTCTTGAACGTGCCGATACCTTTTATACAGGGTTGTCACAATTGTTTAGCCAACCGGAGTTCAAGCAGTGGCAGCGGGTTGTCACTCTGACGGAGATCCTTGACCACTTAGATGATGTGTTAGGCGCCTTACGACAAACCCGTTATGAAGAGCCGCGCGTCTTACTTGGTCGCGCGTGTCCGTTTGGAGCCATCTGCGGAAGCGTTGTTCTCACTGTTGATGGAGCGTTCATCGGGGTGCTTGGGCCGCTTCGCATGAATTACCAACACGTCACCTCATTGCTCATCTCTTCAAAAATGCTTTTTTCCCAATAAACATCATAAAACATCTATGGACCAGACAACTGATACCTCCCAAGAGCCATTAGATCCAGAAATTACCCCTCCTTCTGAATCTTCCTCCTCTTCTTGTCCTTCGTGTGAGGAATATATGGCCGGGTGGAAGCGAGCTCAGGCGGACTATCAAAATTTAAAGCGTGAAACGGAGCGGGAACGTGTTGAGATGAGTAAGTACGCTAATCAGCGTCTGTTATCCGATATTTTGCCTGCCATTGACCAGTTTGGGATCGCGCTGCGCTTTACGCCAGACACCAGCAATTTACCAGAAGAGCAACGGAAGATTTGGGAGAATTGGTTGGTCGGTGTGCGCGCCGTTCAATCTCTCTGGGATGGAGTGGCGACAGAGGCGGGTCTAGAACGTATTCCCGTGAGCGGAGCCTTTGATCCTGCTCTTCATGATGCGGCAGGGGAGGAAGAAATGAGCGGGAAGGAACCGGGAGTTATTATCAAAGTTCTTCAAGATGGGTGGCGGTTACACGGAAAGGTTTTACGTCCTGCGCGCGTGATTCTATCGAAATAATTCTTTATTCTTTCTTTTCCTATGGCATTAGTAAAATGGTCCCCATTCTTCTTCGAGCCATTTGACTCGATGGATAAGGTGTTTGATGAGATGTCGTCTTCCATGACGCCTCGTGGAACGGGAAGTATCATTCCTCCGGTAGACATCTATGAGACGGAAACATCCGTGGTCGTCGAAACACCTATGCCCGGTGTTGATCCGGATCAGTTGGAAATTTCTATTGATAATGGCGTTCTCACGATGAAAGGAACGAGCGAGCGGAAGACGGAGGTAGACGATAAGAATTACTATCGGAAAGAGGTGCGAACGGGTTCGATTTTTCGCCAAGTGTCACTTCCGGCACGAGTGCAGGAAGGAGAGGCGCAGGCCTCATTTGAGAACGGGATCTTGAAGATTAGCTTGCCGAAAGCTGAAGCGCGTAAAGCGATTAAAGTCGAGGTAAAAAAACACTCTTAAAAAACCATTTTTTCTTCATCTAAAGCGATATGCCTAAAATTCTCGGAATTGATCTTGGAACGACCAACTCGTGTATGGCGGTGGTCGAAGGAGGCCAGCCAAAAGTGTTAGAAAACAGTGAAGGTGCACGTACGACGCCTTCTATTGTCGCTATGTCTAAGGCGAATGAGCGCCTTGTCGGACAGGTGGCGAAGCGTCAAGCAGTCGTGAATCCTAAGAATACCTTGTTTTCTGTGAAGCGGTTGATTGGACGCCGATTTGATGACGCAGAAGTACAACGCGATAAACAATGGTTGCCGTATGTCTTGAAGCAGCAAGGTGAGGGGGTACGCATCACGATGGGGGACAAGGATTACTCTCCTGAGGAGATTTCCGCCATGATTTTGCAGAAGCTCAAGGCCGATGCAGAAGCTCGCTTGGGAGAAAAGATCACCGAGGCTGTCATTACCGTGCCCGCTTATTTTGATGATTCTCAGCGTCAGGCTACGAAGATTGCGGGAGAAATTGCCGGATTGAATGTTCGTCGTATTATTAATGAGCCTACGGCGGCTGCCTTAGCCTATGGTTTTGACCGGAAAAAAGATGAAAAAATTGTGGTGTATGACCTAGGTGGTGGTACGTTTGATGTGTCGGTGTTGGAGGTTGCCTATGATGCTGCAACCGAGCAGAACACGATTGAAGTCCGTGCCACGAATGGGGATACGCATCTTGGTGGTGATGACTTTGACCAAGTGATTATTAAATGGGTGGTGGAAGAGTTTAAAAAGACCGATGGCGTTGATTTGAGCAAAGATTCTTTGGCGCTGCAGCGTATTAAAGACGCAGCTGAGAAAGCTAAGATTGAGCTTTCGAGTGCCATGGAAACAGAAATCAACCAGCCGTTTATCACAAGCGACGCAAATGGGCCTCGTCATCTCTTGCTTAAGCTTAGCCGCGCCAAATTGGAGCAATTGGTAGGTGACTTGGTTGCTAAGACGCTTATTCCTTGTAAGAAAGCCTTGGCGGATGCGAAATTGTCCACATCCGATATTCATGAAGTGATTTTGGTGGGTGGGATGACGCGCATGCCACTTGTCATCCAGGAGGTCGAGAAGTTTTTTGGTAAGAAGCCAAATGCCTCTGTGAATCCTGATGAAGTTGTTGCGATTGGTGCGGCGGTTCAGGCAGGGAACTTACAGGGAGATATCAAAGGCGAATTGTTGCTCTTGGACGTCACTCCTCTTTCGTTTGGTATTGAGACGCTTGGAAGCGTGATGACGAAAGTCATTGAACGGAATACGACGATTCCAACGTCTAAATCCCAAATCTTTTCGACGGCTGCAGATGGGCAGACATCGGTTGAGGTTCATGTTTTGCAGGGTGAGCGTGAGATGGCGGCGGATAATCGATCTCTTGGTCGTTTCACGTTGTCTGGGATCCCTCCCGCTCCTCGTGGTGTTCCGCAGGTAGAAGTTTCCTTTGATATTGATGCAAATGGTATCTTGAATGTGAAGGCCAAGGATAAGGCGAGTGGCAAAGAACAGATGATTACGATTACGGCTTCAACGAATCTATCCAAGGATGAGATTGAACGCATGCGTAAAGACGCGGAGTTGCATGCGGAAGAAGATAAGAAGCGTCGCGAAGGGATTGAAGTTAAGAACATGGCGGAAACCATGATCTATACGACGGAAAAAATGTTAAAAGAGAATGCGGAGAAGGTAAAAGCCGAAGATAAGACGGCGATTGAAGCAAAGATCGAGGAGCTTAAGAAAGTCAAGGATGGTGATGATTTAGAAGCGATTAAAAAAATTGCAGATGAATTGGCTACAGCCGCACAAAAGGTAGGTGCCTCGCTCTACCAAACGCGCCCTGAATCTGAAGCGGGTCCGGCAGGGGATGCGGGGGCAACGGGAGAACAAAAGCCTGGTGAATCTGCGCCCCAGCAAGAACCGCCAGCATCTTCTTAATTTTTTCGCTTGGAGTTGCTCGTCGCTACGGCGACAGGAGAGCTTTTTCTTGTCCGCGGGACTCGGTTTCTTCCTGGGCGCCATTTCAAGGTTCTCAGACAGGTCCTCGTCAAGAAAAAGCTCTCCTGCCGCCTCCGCTTGCGTTTATCGATTATTAAGACATGTCTTCATCTAGTCCATTTGAGCGTATTCTTGCGAAGCTTGACGCACATCAGGTTGCTTATACGTTGTTTACGCATCCACCGGTTACCACGAGTGAAGAGGCGGCGCGTATTCGTGGGGTGGATTTAAAGACAGGGGCTAAGGCGCTCGTGATGGAGGGTGAAAAAACGGGGAAGCAGGTCTTGTTTGTGATGCCTGCACATCTACGTTTGGATAAAAAGAAGGTGAAGGCGTTATTTGAAGAGGGGTTTTTGTTTGCGAAAGATCCGGAGGTGGTAACGGGTTGTGTAAAGGGATCCGTGCCGCCATTTGGCTCGACGGTTGGGTTGATCACGTATTGTGATCAGCGATTGGCGGAGAATGAGTACATTAATTTTAATGCAGGTAAACTAACCGAGTCGATTCAGATAAAGTACATGGATTATCTTGCGGTCGAGAAGCCAAATGTAGTTGATATCACAGAATAGATTTTTTATCTTTGATACTTGATTCACTGTACGCCATACTGTTTCTATGAATATCCAAGCTCCCGAAGGATCCTTAGGCGGCAAATACGCCAATATGATGCAGGTGACGCATACTCCTGAGGAGTTTGTCTTGGATTTTATTTCCGCCTTTCCGCCTGGAGGTGAGTTGATCTCGCGTTTGATTGTGAGTCCGCGCCATATGAAGCGGATTTTGGGTGTATTGGCGCAAAATGTGCAAAATTATGAAGCGACGCATGGCCCTATCCAGGAAGCGAGCGAGCCAAAGCTGCTAAATTAGTATGGCAAAAGATTATTATTCGATCCTTGGCGTAAAAAAAGGCGCGTCTGAAGACGAAATCAAGAAAGCGTTTCGTCGTTTGGCGCATGAGCATCATCCAGACAAGGGTGGTGACCAGCAAAAATTTAAAGATATTAACGAGGCTTATCAGGTGTTGGGTGATAAACAAAAACGTACGACGTACGATCAGTTTGGGTCGGCGGCCTTTGAGCAAGGAGGTGGCGGGCCTGGGCCAGGTGGATTTGGTGGAGCCGGAGGGTTTGGTGGGTTTGATTTTAGTAACATGGATGGAGGTGGTTTTGGAGATCTTGGTGATGTGCTTGGTCAAATGTTTGGCTTTGGATTTGGTGGCGGTGGGGGAGGGCGTGCGCGCCAAGCGCGTGGGCGAGATGTCGAAGTTGAGGCGGAGCTGTCTTTCCGGGAAGCTGTGTTTGGGGTAGAGAAGTCGATGAAGCTCTATAAGCATGCAAGCTGTTCTCGTTGCCAAGGAGAAGGGGCGGAACCTGGGACAAAGGTGGTGGATTGTAGTACCTGCCAAGGCACGGGCCAGGTTAAGCAAGCGCAACGTACTCCGTTTGGAACGGTACAGATGGCTTCGGTGTGTTCAACCTGTCAGGGTCGTGGCAAGAAGCCAGAGAAGCCTTGTCATTTGTGTCGTGGGATTGGTGTTGAGCGCCGTGAAGAAAAAGTCGTGATTGCCATTCCGGCAGGAATTGCTGATGGAGAAACGCTAAAAGTTTCTGGCCAAGGAGAAGCGGCTCCGTACAAAGGTGGGGCGGGGGATTTGTATGTGCGTATTCGTGTGAAAGCGGATCCGCAATTTGAACGTGACGGAAATACGATCGTGTCTGAGACGTTTGCCCCGTTTACGACCATGGTGTTGGGAGGAATGATCGAAGTCGATACCCTCGATGGAAAAACGACGTTAAAAATTTCTGAAGGAACGCCGCCGGGAAGTGTCTTTACCTTACGCGGCAAAGGCGTGCCCTATGTGCGTTCTGGAGGGCGTGGAGATCATTTGATCCGTGTTCAGCCAGAGGTGCCAAAGAAGCTTTCGCGAGAACAGAAGCGGTTGTTGGAAGAGTTGAAAAAAGAGGGGATATAGTCGCCGGACCTGCGTTCAGCATACATAAAAATGAGTACGCAGATTTTCCTGCTAGAAAATCTGCTCAGATTTAGCCGCCGGTCGCGTCTAAATAGCCTCATTTTTATGTATGCTGAACGCAGGTCTTACACGGAAGTGAATGGGGGCACGGTTTGAGGTATACTATCGATGCATGAGTGATGTTCTTTTGTTTGTGAGAACATGGCTGAGTTCCGCCAGTCATCATATCTGGGTTTTGCTTGGGATTATTGTGGGTGTGTTGGCGTATGGGGTGTTTGTGGGGCGTGATCGCATGGTCACGCTTTTATTATCGATGTATTTGTCCTTAGCGGTGCTTACGAATGCTCCTTTAATTGGAACGGCAAGCCGGTGGTTGTCGGTGCAGAATAATCCAACGCTGCAGTTGGGATGGTTTCTTGGGTTATTCCTCCTCATGTTTTTTCTCCTTTGGCGTAGCGATATTTTACGGGGTATGGCGTTTGAGAGAGGGCTTTGGTGGGAATCTGTCTTACTCGTTCTGCTTCAGGTGGGGTTACTGGCAAGCATTGTCTTATTTTTGTTGCCCGCCGCCTGGCTTTCTTCCGTTCCGAACATTGTTATCAACCTGTTTTTAGGGGATATTGGACGCAGTTTTTGGTTAGTCGCTCCACTGCTTTTTCTGGCGTTTTTGGGCAGGAATACGGGTGGAATTATGGATGTAGAGTAGTGTAACATTTTGACGATTAAGCGGTATTTTGGTTATGTAAGGAGGATGAATCGTGAGGCATTTGAGGGGTTTTACCGTGCCTACGTGCAGCGTGTGTATCGTTTTGTGTTCTATCGGGTTGGGGGGAGGGTTGAGGTGGCTCAGGATCTTACCCAAGAGATTTTTCTCAAGGCCTTAGAGGCCTTCGATCGGTATGATCCGTCCAAAAGCCAAGCGGCTTGGATCTATACGATTGCCCGGAATCATTTGATTAACCAGCATGCCAAGGCGCGTCCGCAGGTGGATGTGGAAGAGGTGATTGATTCGGTGTTGGTGAGTGAGGATGGACGAGAGCTTTTTCCGCAAGCGGATGAGGATCGGCGTCTGTTAGAAGGGATCTTGCAGCTTGAGCACGAAGAGGTGCGCTTGATCCAGATGAAGTATCTCGAGGGATGGGGGTTTGATGAGCTGGCTGAGGTGTTTGGGAAGACGTCTGGAGCACTACGCGTTCAAGCAGGACGGGCTTTGAAAAAACTGAGATACATATTGAGACCTTAGATTTATGCCGCTAGCGAAGCGTCCTACGGCCTACCAGCCTACTTTCTGATATTGCTATGTCTTTTCTTCTGCGTTTGCGCTTATGGCGCGCGGCTCGACGATCTTCGCCTACATCGTCGTTTTTGCGTGGTCTTGAGGCAGGATTATTTCCGCCCGCGGAACTTGTCGTGCTTCATCGTTTGCGGGCGTTACGTTTTGCCGTGGTGCCAGCGTTGTTGGTCGTGGGGCTGTTGGGAGGCACGGGAGTGTATGCGTATGCTTCGGATACGGTTTTGCCCGATCATGCCTTGTATCCTCTCCGTCAGAGCTTAGAGGGGTTTGAAGTCCAGATTGCGGCTGTGACGCCTATGAAAGACCGCGTTCATCTCCGGTTGTTGGAACGACGGGCGCGTGAGAAGAAGCTGTTAGAAGAAAAGCAGCAAAAAGCGAAGGCGGTTAAATCGGCGCCGGTGAAGCTGGTTCCGTCTAAAGTTCCTCCAGCGAAGATAGTACCTGCCAAGACGGCTCCAACCTCGACAAAAGCCATTCCGACCAAGAAAGTTGAGAAAAAGAGCCAAGTCCGTTAAGCTTTGGTCATGTTACGGATTTGGAATACGCTGCATAGACAGCTTGAGGAGTTTGTCCCGATCCAGCCTGGCAAGGTTGGCTTTTATGCGTGTGGACCGACCGTGTATAATCCCCTTCAGTTGGGCAATTGGCGAAAGTACCTTGTTGATGACACGATCCATCGTTCTTTTTTGTTCCTGGGATATGTAGTGAGTCATGTTACCAATATTACGGATGTCGGCCATCTCGTAGGAGATGCGAGTGATGGGGAAGATAAGATGGAGCGGGAAGCCATGCGTACTGGTAAAAATGCCTGGGACATTGCTCGATTCTACGAGGGGACGTTTGTTGAGGGGGTGAAGCGTCTTCATATTTTGCCTTCGACAGTCATGCCGCGTGCAACGGATCATATTGCGGAGCAGATTGAGTTGGTGAAAATACTCGAAGAGAAAGGATTTACCTATCGTACAACTGATGGTGTGTATTTTGATACATCGAAGTTTCCGGCATATGGCGCCCTATCGGGTCAGAAATTGGAAGAGAAGGAGGCGGGAGCACGTGTAGAAGTCAATCAAGAAAAACGTCATCCGAGCGATTTTGCTCTTTGGAAATTTTCTCCTTCGGATCAAAAACGACAGATGGAATGGTCTAGCCCGTGGGGAGTTGGGTTCCCTGGTTGGCATATTGAATGTTCTGCGATGGCGGCGAAGTATCTTGGTCAGCCCTTTGACCTTCATTCTGGAGGTGTTGATCATATTCCGGTTCATCATGAGAATGAGATTGCACAGAGTGAAGCTGCGTATGGCAAACCATTGGCGCGCTATTGGGTTCATAATGAGTTTTTACTCGTGGATGGCGGTCGTATGGGCAAGTCCATGGGGAACGCGTATACGTTGGAAGATTTAGAAAGAAAGGGTTTTGATTTGATCGATTTCCGGTATTTCTGCTTGGGGGCGCACTACCGTTCTAAATTAAATTTTACTTGGGAAGGATTAGAAGGGGCGCGCAATGCGTTGCAGAGATTGAAGCGGCGGTTTTTGGACTGGGAATCTGCACCTGCTCAGCCTGAGCAGCGAGTCCTGGATCAGGTGAAAGCGGCTCTTGAGAATGATTTTGCTATGCCGGCTGTTCTCGCTTTGGTATGGGATGTGGTTAATCATGAAGAAATGTCACCAGCCGCAAAACGAGCAACCTTGCTTGCCATGGATGAAGTGTTGGGTCTTGGTATGGAGGAGTGGAAACGTGATACAGAGGAGGTTCCTGCGCAGATCTTGGAGTTGCAGCGTCAGCGGGATGAGGCGCGTGTAAATAAAGATTGGCAAGCCTCGGATCGGTTACGGGATGAGATCCGTGAACATGGTTGGGTGATTGAGGATGGGGCGCAGGGGAGTGTGGTGAGAAAGGCTTAACACAAGCTTTTTTAAGAGCGGCGGCAGCTCTTTAGGGAGTGTGCTATACTTGTGTTTGCATGTTGTCTACGTCTCCTCAACCCGAAAAACGTCCGACTACGCCCATTCCTGAGGCGTTGCCTGACGTGTCGGAAGATGAGTCTCCCTTGGCTGCTGATGAGCGTGCGTATGAAGATTTGGAGGCACAAGACAATCAAGATCGCTTTTTAGAGCAGGCGGAAGATGCACCGACCTCGTCTGTTGCATCTGTGGCCTCGGCTACGCATAATGCGTCGTCTGCGGTTACTCCTCCGGTTAAAGATGAGGTCATACTAGAGTTGGAAAAAATTTTGGAGGATGGGTTGGGAGAGTATGTTTCCTCGATGCCAGAAGAGGCGCGCATGCGGTTTTTATACAAGGGTCAGGAAACGGCTCAACGCTTAGCTAGTATGGTGCAAGGGGTTAAAATCCAGGCGAAAAAAGTGGTAGACTTGATTCGTGACTGGTTATTAACGATTCCCGGTGTGAGCAAGTTTTTTTTGGAGCAGGAGGCAAAGATCAAAACGGATCGAGTGTTGCAATTTGATCAAGTGTTTCAAGAAAAAAAGAAGAATACCCTTTAATCATTCCCATGTTTTCTTTGTTCCTTTTGCAGGTTGGGGTTGTGCGCGCAACTCCTGAGCCTTCTTCGTTTCTTCCGGAGTGGGTGTCTTTGAATGACCCGCTCATCGCTGTTCTTACGAGCTTGTTGGCGGCCGGTGTTTTGGTTTTTTCTATTTTATCTATTATTCGTTTTTTTGCTCGTCGTCACTCCGGCTGGGGTGCGGCGTTTGGCATGAAGATTTTGTTGGTACGGGTTCCAAAAGAATTGCGCAAGGAAGATAACCAACAAGATAAGACCCAGCAACAAATTCAGGAGCTTATTGGGCGCATGGAGACGGTGTTTTCTACCATGGGATCTATCCATGCTGAGCAGGGGATTTTGCCTTGGCTATCAGGACGTAAAGACCATATGGCCTTTGAGATCGTAGCACATAAAGACAAGATCTCGTTTTATATTGGGATTCCAAAGAAGCATCAACAGTTTATTGAGGAGCAGATTCATGCCCAGTATCCTAATGCGCAGATCGAAGAAGTGTCTGATTACAACATGTTCGCTCCCACAAGCGTTATCTTGGGGAGCTACGTGGTGTTTAAGCGGGCAAGCTGTTTTCCGATCCGCACGTATCGTAAATTGGAGACGGATTCCATGAATTCGCTCACGAACGCCTTATCAAAGGTTGAGGCTGGGGATGGAGCCTCGATCCAATATGTCATCCGAACGGCGCCCAAGAAATGGAGTCAAGAAGGGTTATATATCGCGAAGAGCATGCAACAGGGAAAACGCCTTGAGGACGTGGAGCGTCATGGATTTTTGGGAGCCTTAGGGCACGTGTTTCGTGGACTGGGTTCGGCGATTGTGGCGCAGGATCAAAAACCCGGTGAGTCGTATCACTTGTCTCCCTTGGAAACGGAGATGATTAAGGGATTGGAGGAAAAGTCCTCTAAGGCCGGATTAGAAGTGAATATTCGCGTGTTGGTCTCGGCAAAAACTCCAGAAAAGGCTCAGCGGTATTTAAATGATGTTTTGAATGCCTATGGTCAGTTCAATATTTATGAGTATGGCAATAGCTTGAGCAAAGAGATGCCGGTGTTACAGACCCGCATGATTCGTCACTTTATTTTTCGTCGTTTTGATGAGACGTATAAGCTCATTTTGAATGCGGAAGAGATGGCCTCCATTTTTCATCTGCCTTTACCTTCGACGGAAACGCCTAAGATTAACTGGTTGTTATCGCGCAAGGCTCTTCCTCCGCCAAACTTACCTACAGAAGGGATCCAGCTGGGGTTGTCTGAGTATCGTGGCCACAAGTATGAGGTGCGCATGAAGCAACCCGATCGCCGCCGCCACATGTACGTGATTGGGAAATCTGGTTCCGGTAAATCGGTGTTTCAAGCCTCCCTCATCAAGCAAGATATTGAGGCGGGACGCGGCGTGTGTGTCATTGACCCTCATGGAGACTTAGTTGATGAATGCTTGGAGTATGTGCCCAAGGAGCGCGCGGATGATGTGATTTTGTTTGATCCCGCCGATTTTGACCGTCCTCTTGGTCTTAATATGCTTGAGTTTGATCCGCGTTATCCGCATTTACGGACGTTTGTGATCAATGAAATGTTGAAGATTTTTGATAAGTTGTACGACTTGAAATCGACGGGTGGTCCGATGTTTGAAACGTACATGCGTAATGCGATCTTGTTGCTCATGGATCATGTGGAGTCGGGATGTACGCTCATGGATGTACCGCGTGTGTTGGCGGATGAAGATTTTCGTAATTTTAAGTTGTCTAAATGCCAATCTCAAGAGGTGAAGGATTTTTGGTTGAAGGAGGCCTTGAAGGCGGGCGGGGAATCGAGCTTGGCGAACATGGTGCCGTATATTACCTCTAAGCTGGCATCGTTTATTTATAACGATTACATGCGTCCGATTATTGGGCAGCAGAAATCCGCATTTAATTTTTATGACGTGATGAATGACCAAAAGATCTTGTTAGTGAAGCTTTCTAAGGGGAAAATTGGGGATTTAAACGCCTACTTGCTTGGGATGATTGTGGTAGGTAAGATTCTGGACGCGGCTCTTAAACGGAGTGAAATGCCGGCTGAGGAACGCAAGGATTTTTATCTCTATATTGATGAGTTTCAGAACTTTTTAACGGATTCTATTTCGGTTATTTTGTCTGAGGCTCGTAAATATGGATTAAATCTTGTGATCGCTCACCAATTTATCGGTCAGCTGTTATCAGGGGCAAACCGAGATACGAAGATTCGCGATTCTATTTTTGGAAATGTGGGCACGATTATCGCCTTTCGTGTTGGGGTGGAGGATGCTGAATTTTTAGAAAAGGAGTTTTTGCCGGTCTTTAGCTTGTATGACTTGGTGAATGTGGAAGCGTTTACGTGTAACTTGAAGCTTCTGATCGATAATACGGCTTCTCGCCCTTTTAACATCAAGCCCGTTATGCCCACGCGTCCACAGAGTAAGGAGCTTGCCAAGATGGTGCATGAGTTATCGCGCTATAAATATGGACGCAAGCGCGAGTTGGTAGAGGCGGAGATGCGGGAGAGGAAGGATATGGTAAGCGATTTTTTCTAGGTTAAACATCTCATATAAATAAACAAAAGTATGTTTCAATCACGTATGCAGAGAGGTATGAGTCAAGATGATGGGGTGGTGATTTCTTTGGGGATGAAGGCGCAGGATACAAAGATGGCGCTGGTGCGACGTGTGATTGATCATATGCGGGAGCAGTTGGATAGCTTGGAACGTCTTCTTTTGCAGGAGGAGGCGGCGGATGCCCTGCAGGAGCTTGCAGAGGTGATGAGTCAGCAACAGAGTTTGGCGCCCACGTCGTTTAGCTCATCCAGTCATTCTCGTGTGATTGAAGGGGTGTTTGATGGGATCCACATGGTCGGAGAGGATGGGAAGCAGTACCTGGTTCCGCCCAACTATGCGTCAAAATCCAAGCTGGTGGAGGGGGATTTGCTGCGCTTAGTAGTGACGGAGAATGGACGCTTTATTTTTAAACAACGTGGACCGATTGAGCGTCAGCGCTTAATGGGGGTGCTTACTTATAACGATCAAAGTGATGAGTGGTCGGTGGTGGCAGATGGGCGTAAGTTCCGTGTTTTAACGGCCTCAGTGACTTATTTTAAGGCGCAGCCGAATGATGATGTCGTGATTTTAGTACCGAGTGGAAACCCATCTTCGTGGGCGGCGGTTGAGAATGTGGTGAAAAAAGATGTGGGGGAGTTTGGCGTATAGTTTTTTTGCTTTCCCGCTTGCCAAGATGGGGCGTGTAGAGAGTTCTTGTGAAGCGGTGATTGGGTAGTAATATATAGGCGATGGACTCCGTTTGTTTGTTGTTTTTCTCCCGACTGAACTCGCATTCCGCCGGGATCTTTTTATTTGCGGACCGGAGACAATACCAGCAACCGCACATCGAGAGCAACGGTATTGTCTCCTTGCTCAGACAGCAGTCGGGAGAAAAACAACAAACAAACGGAGTCCAGATGGTGGAGGAGGAGAGGGAATGACAAAAGAGGAACGGTGTATTA
>JBPOJM010000007.1:0-76655 GCA_052033585.1 Patescibacteria group bacterium
GCAAGGAACGCAGCTGACCCAAGGCGGGTCAAAGAATGTTTCAAATTCATAGTGAGGCTAGTATAGCAAAAAGAAAAAAAATCTGCACGAAGGGTGAATCTTCTTAAGGAGTAGGGGCAGGCGCAGGCACCGCCGGCTCGCCGCTGGCGGGAGCAGTAGGAGCCGTTCTCCCCTCAGAAATACGCGTAAGCGCCCCCAGGACAAAGGAAGAGATCGCAAAGGCGGAAATAAGGATGATGAGTCCGATCACGGCATTTGAGATCATCGTGCGTGCTTCTTTGGCCTTTTCCATCTCTCCTCCCGACGTCATCCATAAGAACCCAGCATATAAAATATATCCCAGCAAGATGATCCCACTTAAGCCAAGCACCACATTGATCGCTGTACCCGTAACCGTCGCTAAACAAGAACTAAAGGCTGTGCCCCGGCAAAAATCTCCCAAGCCTCCTGTATGGGCGGCGGCGTTCAAACCTCCGTTCACAGAACTGAGCCCCTGTGACTGTGCAAAATCCATCGCTGGCAAAACAGTCAGGACGAAAGACGAAATACCTACAAGCATAGGACGCAACGAAGAACGTCCTCGCTGCCGTAACGATGTTTGGGGTGACGAGAGAGAAATCATAGGTTAACGCGCACAATAAAGAAAATCACAATCATTATTACATACAGACAACGCTTCTGATTGAGCTTCACGCGTTGCAAACTCCCGGCGTCCAGCTCGCTCATCAATATCCGCAGCACAATTGGCTAAACACTGACGGTAATCCGCGAGAGGCGTACAACGCTCTACAGGGGCAGTGGGAATCGGCGGACCATCCAATCCACAACGCGCCTCACATTGCGTTCGACAGGTCGCTTGCTCACACGTAAAACGACGTTGACCGGTAAAGGTTCCACACAACTGTGGTATACATTCATTTGTGCATGTGGTGCGCTGACATCCTTGACGAAACGGGTTAATCACAGGCACAGGAGCTTCAGCCGTGGGCACAACAGGAGCAACAGGCGCCTCAGACACCGGAGCGGAAGGAGCGGTAGGCGTAAATGAGCTTTCAACAAAACGCAAAATAAGTCCTGTGAGCGTATAGGAAAATCCAATCACCACCACTCCAATCACCGCGTTCCGGAGTACTTTCTGCGCTTCTTCAACGCGGTTCGCCTCCCCTCCCGCCGTCATCCATAAATACCCTGCATACACGACATACCCAATCAACAAGATCCCCAAGATTCCCAACACAATACTAAGCAATCCTCCCACAATCGTTGGAACACATGAACCCGAAGCACAAGCATTCGTTAGTCCAGCAGCGGGAGCCGTGCGATTCAAAACCCCTCGCACGGTCGCATCGGCCGCGAAAGCAACAGTCTCCGTAGCCGCGAGCAAAAAGATCGAGGCAAGAAAAATACCTACTCCACGAAACGTACGCATGAAATTAGAGAACCAACGCGCTTGAAAATAAAACAATGTACTGAGAGCAGAACCGACCCACGAAAGAGAAATCTCACCTTCGTGGGTCGTTTCAAACCCGGCTTCACACGACTAGGTTGGAACCCCGTCTTGCGTTGCACTGACCAAACGAGAAATAACGAAGCTGGTAATTGCCCACGCGGAAAGAATAATCGCGAGACCAATAATACCGGCGAAAATCAACTGACGAGCTTCTGCGGTCTTCGTATCGTTTCCGCCAGAAATCATGTATTGGAATCCACCAATAAGCACGATCACCACGGCGATAATTCCTAAGAACCCGAGAGCGACGTTGATAATACGGGCGGCCGTAGAACGGACATCCCCACTACCTAACTTAACCGTCCCCTGAATCGCGTTCACGCCGAGATCATTAACGGTTAATGAATCGGACTGAGCGGATACTACCATAGGCATCGCAACACTCGCTGCCAAACCCAAGGAGGCGACCATCGAAACGATCTGTTTCATACGCACTGTCATGGAGCCTCACCTCCTTTCCGTGCATGAGATAAAAATTTCCATTGCATACCGACGTCCACATCATAGCACATCATGCATCCACCAACCAACCAGCGATAAATATTAGCGAAACGCCGCCTCACACAATGCAGGACATTCAGCTGCGCAATCTATGGCACGCAAGCGTTCTATGGCTCCGTCAGGAACGGGCACAGGAATATCAGATGCACGAACGGTACGAATACCATCACAAACCGCCGGACAAGATCCTGCGCAAGAGTCAGCAGAACGGATATTGCGACAAAACTCTGTAGAAGCTTGCGTACATCCAGCTGTAATCACGGCTGCACGGTAGATCCCCGCTTCCAATACACGCTCGACCAAGGAGCTACAGCCCAATCGAACCGCTTCCACGTTACAAGTACCCGCCGCCCCTCCACCTCCACTAACACGTCCGGTCGTGCCAGATTCCGCAGGTGTGGTTTCATCGATGATCGATGCACGCGTATCCGTCTGCCCTACCCCTAAGCCTCCCGCAAAACGCACTAATAAACTCACCATTGTATAAGAAAGAATGACAACGAAAATACCTGCCGCAGCATTCAAAAGCGTTTTTTGTGCCTGTTCATGACGGTCAGAAGAACCAGCCGTCAACCAGGTTGCACCTCCATACACAAACATAGCCAGAAACAGTGCACCTGCCGCGCCCAATAAAAATTGAATAATCTTTCCAATGATCTCCGCCACAGACTTACCACAAAACGGGTCCTTCACTCCATTATAAGAACAGCTTCCGCCCGCTGAAGTAATCGCCGCCCCGGTTTGAGCTGCGGCTGCGCCTTGTACATTTGATTGTGCCTGTTCCGCCGAAACGGGGGTATCGGATGCAGCAGGGGCAGCACGACAACACAAAACACCATCACCCAATCCCATACAACGTCCTGTACGACAATCACGCGCCGTACGGTCAGCCGCCGAGAGGCTAGAAACATCGGTACACGTATGGCCAGCAGTAACTGGCGCGACACAAGGGCCTCCGAGGGTGGCTTGGGCATACACGTACGTCCCCATGCCGTGAGCAAAAAAAATTACAGCCGTGACTGCCAAAGAACGAAAAAACGCCATTCGATTCATATTAACCACATCATACCATTTGGGCGTGAAACAAGTAACATGTAACACGCAACAATCAGATCACTTTCCCCGTCCGCCCCTCTCGGGCTCCGTTTGATTGTTATTTTCCGTGAACTGCTGCCTGAGCAAGGAGCTAACACCGTTGCTCTCGATTTGCGGTTGCAGGTGTTGGCTCCGGTCCGCCAGAAATAAAGCTCCTCGGCGGAATGCGAGTTCAGTACGGGGAAAAAGAACAAGCAAACGGAGCCCATCGCCTATATATCACAACCCACCCCCTACTCGCGCCTAAAACAAAAAGTAGCCCCGAAAGGCTACGATTTATTGGGCTGGAACTCCTCCCATAACCCCTCCCCGCAGGATGGTGCGGGGCAAGCTCTCGCCGGAGGAGGGGAACATAAACTTACAATCCCAACACCGATAAAAACAAACTTACAATGGAATATGCGAAGAAGATCAACAAAATCCCCACAGTAGAATTCTTCAAAATCGTTTGCGCCGTCTGCACACGATCACTACCCTCCGCCGTCATCCACATCACTCCCCCCACCACAAACATAAGGAGAGCCATAGATCCAGCAATCCCACTCAAGGCTCGAATAAAACGAGCGATCAACTCTCCAATATCCGTCGTGCGCAAGGGATTCGTTAGCGTCCTCGGCGATCCGTCTGCTACCTCCTGGGTACACACTGGGGGACGAGCTTGACCAATCGTCCCTGCGCCCGGACATGCGAGGATTTGGTCTGGATTTCCAGACCCAAGAAAACACCTTGTCTTGCCTCCTTCAGATCCACAGGTCGACTTACATTCATCTACACACGCACACTCACCCTGCGTAGAGCAGGCTCGCGTACCAACGCGACGAATCGCATTCACATTCAAACACGTCTGACCACCCGAAGCTAGTCCAATAGACGTTTCGCCCGTTTCCACAGTTGCTCTTCCATCACCAGTAGTACCCGTACCCGGTTGTAAACAGTAGAAAACACACTTTTTTGGTGCAGCATTCGCAGGAATAGGGGGAGGGTTACAAGCAGCACCAGAAGCAGGGCCGGCAATAGGAGTGTCACTCAACACATCTGCTGGAACACAGCTCGGAACAGGGGCAGCACGAGAAGAAAGAAGGGTGGTGGCTAGCGCACCACCTCCCACAATATTCCGACAAGCTGCCGTATTTGTATTAACAAAAGAAGGAACAGGTGAAGCATCCAAACAGCGACTTTGTTCACCTGTGGGCTCCCCTCCTGAAGAAAGCGCCGGTCCACATTCAGAAATACACGCGGAACGGCAAGCCGTAGAACAGGCATCTGCACTAGCCGACTCTAAACGGGCAGAGCGTTCGATAACGGAATAGTAAACTGGACTAATGATATATCCAGATGCAGCAGCATTCTCAGGCTCCAAACGCGCCCAATCACGAACTTGCGTTTCTGTTACAGGACCCATGGATTCTCGCGATCGACCAGGTGGTGGAGGCGGTGCGGGACACGACCCATCAGCACGAGAACAGCAAACCAAATTCTGAGGCAAACGACGAATACAACTAAACTGACAACCAAATAACGCAGCAGAAACAGAGTCGGTCATGATAAAGCTAGCACCCATGACAAAAAAACTGACGGCAAGCTTTAATAAGTAAGGGCGGAGCATACAATTAACGGGAAGGAGCTGTTGGAGCACTAGATTTAGAAGAACTCGACGAAGAAGATCCTCCCGTAGCCGCCGAACTCACAAAGCGCACAATCGTAGCCGCTCCCAACACAAGCAGCATCCCAATCGCGGCACTTACTAACGTCTTGCGAGCATCCGCCGCCACGCCAGAATCGTAAGCAAAAAAAATATATTTAAACCCCGCCCACACAAAAATCGCGAGAAAAAACGCGGCCGCCAACCCCATCAAAAAATTCGCAAAATTCACCGCGACCGTCTTGATATCATCAAGCGTACATCGTCCGGCAATCGACGGGTCATGGCTTACTGCACAGGGAGGCAATCCCAAACGACCAGCAATACCAGGGTCAGACGTAACTCGCGCCGTGGTAGAAGCTGCAGCCGCTGGGGCAGCAGGAGTCGTCCCAAAACAACGTGGCCGATACGTCGGCGCACAACGATACGGCGTGGTAATCCCTGGTTCACCACGACGATACAGGCTGCAGGCATACTCACAAGAACGCTGACAGGCCTGCGAGATGTCTAGTGCCGCAGTACAAACATAGGATGGCGTCACCTCACCTGGACGTGAAGACGGAAGAGAAGTAAGCGTTTCATTTGAATAGCCTTCCCCTAACGTACATATATATTGTTCGCATCTCAATGCATCCAGTGCCGCAGCAGCCGCTGGGGCAGCCACCGCAGCTGCACGGCAACACAAAACGCCTGCTGGCAAACCAGGACAGCGTCCTGTCTGACAATCACGTGCGGTACGATCAGCCGCCGAAAGACTCGTCACATCGGTACATGTGTGGTCCGGAACCCGAGCGACGCACTCGCCTCCAATTGTTGCCTGGGCAAACACCCCAATTGGCAACCATAACCCAAGCGCCACGACGAGCACCCCCAGCCCCAACCACACACGTAAAAACATATGAGAGAAGTATACCACTCTTCTATTCATCCGCCGAACCCCTCATCGTTTGTCGTATCTGGTTAGACGCAAACTGCATTGCCTCCCCTAATCGCTGCCCACCGGACAATCCCGCTTCGATTAAAACCGCAAAAGCCGAATCCACCACCTGCGGACTTGCCCCTCGATACCAAGACTGCGCTGTCAACACTTGCGAGGCAAACACGCCAACCACCTCCTCCGAAAACTGGTCTGGCAATAAACTCTTACGTGCCGCAGGACGCTTCATCTTTGTCAGCAGGGCTTTCGATGTTTCGGGCTTCATCACAAAGTTCAAGAAATTCCAGGCTGTATCTTGGTTCGCACTCTTCTTTGACACGACCCACATCCAATAATTCGCAATATTCTTAGCAGGATTCCCTTGAATTTGAGGGAGTTTGGTCACGCCCAAATTAATTTTCGGTGCTCGAGCCTTGATCTGGTCAATGTGATAACTGTACCCAAAGAAAAAGGCGGTCTTTCCTGCAATGAACGCTTCCAACGAATTCGGCTGCGATGCATCCCAAGTAAACGTTTCTTTGGCAGGATTAGCAAAATCCGCATAAAACTCCACCGCCTGATAAGCGGGCGGCACGGCGCGTTCTGTAACCGTACCTTCTGGCACTTGATCAAAACGTGGACTACCGGACGCGTCCGACATTTGAGCACCGTTTTGCATCATCAGAACCGTCAACAAATCTGTTGATCGCTCCACATTCTTAGCCGTCCCAATAGCTGCGCCAGACTGTAACAGCTTACCTTCTCCATCTCGTTTCGTCAGTTTTTTCACCTGCTCCTGAAACTCCTCCCAATGTTCCGCCGGAGTCGGAATCCCTGCCGCATTCAACAAGTCCTTATTATAATAAAGTGCCATCGTATCCAACCAAATCGGTGCCGCTACCAATCGCTCTTGTCGCGTGGTCGCTTTTGGATCCGCTCCCCCAACAACCGGAACGCTCACGACCCGAATCGCATCTCCTAAAACCGCATCTGCAAACTGCTCTTTTACTTCGCGCAGGGTAATGCTGGGCTCCGTCCGCAATTCCCATGTCGTTTCTTTCTTAAGCGTCCCCGCCACCACGGCATAGGCCACCTTCGTACTAAGCGGCATGGGCGTTGTCTTGCTCAAATACTTGCCGACCCACGTATTATGCACCAAAAAGATATCTGGACCCCGGTCATCCGCAAATCCATTTAAGAGCTTATCTTCATACTCCTCCAGCCGTAAGCGGCGAAAATTAAAACTCACGTTTGGATGCAAAGCCCGATACTGAGTGAACGTATCTTGATACACATCAATATCATCCACCACCCCCCACACATTTAACGTCACAGCTTGCGAAGCTTTTTGCGTCTCAGGCGGTAATCCTTTTGTGCAACCCGCCCCCATGAGCGCTACCAAACTCACAACGCCAACCAAGCGAATGAACAAACGTTTCATACGCTGGGCATAGTACCACAATTACACAACCCTACCTACTTACGCCGACAGCTCTTTCATGAGCTTCTTTACATCTTTTGCTAAATCTGGTCGTTCCAGCGCCATCATCATGTTCGCCTTAAGCCAACCAATCTTCGATCCCGTATCATGATACTCCCCCTCAATCTTCTTGGCATACAAAGGACGCTTCTTCATTAATTGCTTCACTGCATCCAACGTCACATATTCGCCACCGGCTGGAGGTTTAAGACGACGAATCTCATCAAAAACATCTGGCGTCAGAATAAATCCAGCATTATTCGCAAGATTTGATGGCGCGTCTTCCGGAGAAGGTTTCTCGACGACATCCTTACACTGATAGACCCCAGGCTCCACCTCAACCAGCGGATCAATAATCCCATAACGCTTTACCTCACTCTTTGGCACCTCCACCACACCTACAACTGGATCATGATATTTCTCATACACATCGATCATCTGCTTAATGCGAGGGATCTTGCCCGTATACACGTCATCTCCAAATACCATCGCAAATGGCTCATCTAAACCAATCAAATGCGCTGCATTCAAAACGGGCGTCGCATTTCCGTAGGGCCCCTTCTGACGGACATAAATAAAATTGGCCATCTTGGTCACTTCACGGATCTGTTCCAACAAATCCTTCTTTCCTTGCAACTGCAGCCATGACTCCAATAATTGATTCTCATCAAAGTGATCTTCGACCGCGCGCTTAGCATGACTGGTAACCAAAATAATATCGGTAATACCGGAAGCGACCGCTTCTTCCACCACATACTGAATAACCGGCTTATCGATAATCGGCAACATTTCCTTAGGCATCGCTTTCGTAGCAGGTAAGAAGCGAGTACCAAAACCAGCCACCGGGATAATCACTTTGCGAACAGGTTTAAACGACATAATATAGCCAAAATCAAAAGTCAAAAGTCAAAATCAAAAAATTAAGTCGGAAAACACTATAAACCTTTAAGCTTAATAACACCAGCCGCAATCATCTTGCTAAGTTGATCCAATTCATCCTGTATCATAGATACATCCTCTTTCAGCAGGGCTGCCTCCTGCATAAGCTCAAGCCAATACTTCGTTTCTTTTGCACTTTTTAAGGCTATTTCTTGAAAACGCTTAAAATCCGTTCTTGATCCACATCCACGAGACTCAGCAAGATTAGCCCCAATGGATAAACCAGCTCGCATAAGCTGGTCACCAACAATCCATCCAACTCGCTCGTTAGGCAGTTTCCGACATAACTGAATAATAGTTACACCAAAGGCTCTCGCACGCTGAACCAAATCTACCTTTTCCATACAATAAAAAACGAATTTTTGATTTTTGAGTTCTGATTTTTGATTTATTCAGTAACAATACTGATCAACCTCCCTTTCACATACTTCACCTGTGACGGGGTCTTCCCCTCTGTCCATCGTTGCACCTGCTCTAAAGGTAAAACGATCTCCTTCACCTCATCCTCCGTAATCTCTGAAGGAACGTTCACTTTATGACGCACCTTCCCATTCACCTGGATCACCAATTCAAAGGTAGACGCCTGCAACTTGGCCGGATCATACGTCGGCCACGCTGCCCCACGCGCATGAATCGAAGAGGTCTTACCCAATTGTGTGCGCCAAATCTCCTCCGTTATATGCGGAGCAAACGGCGCCAATAATTTGAGATATCCCTCCGCCATCCCTACAGGAACACCTCCAAGATCTTGAAACGCATTCGTCAAAATCATGAGCTGCGACACGGAGGTATTGAACTGCAGATTCTCAATACCCTCCGACACCTTCTTCACCGTCTGATGATAAAGCGTCTCCAGTTCCGAAGTTGCGTGTTGCGCTTTGCGTGTTGCGCCGTCCCCAAACAACCCCCACACCTTATCCAAAAACCGTTTCATCCCCTCAATCCCATTGGTATCCCACGGCGCAGGCTGATCATACGGCCCAATAAACATTTCATACAACCGAAACACATCCGCCCCATATTTGGCGACCACGTCATCTGGGTTCACCACATTCCCTTTAGATTTGGACATCTTCACGCCACCCTCTCCCAAAATCATGTTATGTGAACGACGCATGCGATACGGCTCTGACCCACATTCCTCTGGCACAATCCCGACATCCCACAAAAACTTGTGCCAAAAACGCGAATACAATAAGTGAAGGGTCGTATGCTCCATCCCCCCGTTATACAAATCCACGGGCATCCAATATTTCAATGCCTCCGATGAAGCCAACTCTTTGTCATTATGTGGATCACAGTATCGCAAGAAATACCAACTCGACCCGGCCCAATTCGGCATGGTATCCGTTTCACGCATCGCGGGGCCTCCGCACTCCGGACACGTTGTCTCAACCCAGTCGCGAATCTTCGCAAGTGGTGACTCCCCCGTATCGGTCGGCTCATACGCCTCAACCTCCGGCAACTTCAAAGGAAGCTGATTCTCTGGTACAGGAATCCAGCCCGTGTTTTTACTCGTAAGGACTTCACGAATAATCTCAGGATGATCACTCAAAAGAAAATGCCCCTTCGCTCCAAGAGATTTTATGTACCAACCATTCGGAATAAAGGCGTGCGATTGTTTTGGAATACGTGAATCATCGTCAGAAACCAAAACCACTCCACTACCAACGAGCGAATCAATTCGTTTCCAATCAATCGGTCGATCCCAGATTTCACGGAGACATCTATAATCACGATCCGGACGAACCGCCTGCTTCTCTGCCCAGTCTTCATCAGAAATAGGTCCAATCAAAGGGGCGACCAAATACACATGTCCAATCTTACGACCAAGGTCTTGCACCAGATTAACAGCCACTAGTCCGCCAAGACTATGCCCAACAATCACATCGTCTTCGCCAAATCCCTCGGCCAATGGTCGCAAAACACTCATCCACTCGTCATACTTTGGAGCTTTCGGATTCGGCAAGCTTGGAACAAACACCTCAAACCCTTGTTTTTCCAAGGCGCACTTTAAAGCAGGAAGCCAATTCTTATTAGCATTCGCGCCTGTTCCATGAATAAGCAAAGCCTTCTGCTTTTTCTTGGCACACGCCCCGCAATGCACCAGCGGAATCGGTTCTCCCCAATAGCGTTGACGAGAAAACACCCAATCACGCAAACGATACGTCGACATACCTTTCCCGCTCCCACGCTCTTCCAACCAAGACACGACTTCCTCTTTCGCTTTCCAGGTCGGCGCTCCATCCAAAAATCCAGAGTTCATGGCATGCCCCTCTCCTGTCCAGCACGCATGCACAACATCAACGCCAAGATGGCCATAGGCTCCCGCACTCGCACCGGCTGCTTCCATCGGACTCCGTTCGACAACAGGGGGACCCTGCACAACAGGTCGAATCGGTAACCCAAACGTCTTCGCAAACGCATAATCACGTTCATCATGAGCGGGCACCGCCATCACTGCCCCCGTTCCATACCCCGCCAACACATAATCCGAAATCCAAACTGGCACGCGCTCCCCATTCACGGGATTCACTGCAAACACCCCCGGCAAGCGCACCCCCGTCTTCTCCCCTTCCCCCGTCCGTTCCTCCTCAGATTTCTTACTTACTTTTTCAATATACCCTTGTACATTTTCCCACCCCTCTTGAACTTTAAGCTTTTGTACAAGCTCATGTTCCGGCGCGAGTGTCACATACGTCACCCCAAAAATCGTATCAGGACGCGTCGTAAACACCTTCAGCTCATAGGAACACAACTCGGTCAGAGTACGCGTAAGCGGTCCCAATTCAACATGAACGGATTCTTCCTCCGTCTGATCAACAACGTATTTATTATTGGCCGCGACTCGATACAATCCACGTACCGGAAAATAGATATCCATCTCCCCCTTGCGCTCAGTCGTCAAAACGATCTGGCGTTTATTCTCTGCCATCTCTTCGGTTCCATCTGGCAAGCGCAACGCCGTCACATCCAACCAATGGCCTGTAACCTCCCCACCATGCTTTTCAGCAATCCCACGATAAAACGCATCCATCGCTTTTGCCTTCTCTTCCTGCGTCATCGACGCCTCATCACGTCCCCCCAGAGCATTACGTTTTGGCGTCGCAACATTCAACTTCTCTCCTGCGATAAACAACCCCGTATCCATACCCAAAATGGGCAGATCTACCATCTGGGCATAGGCAGCCGCTTTAGCACGCGCATTTTCACGCATGTCATCTCCTTCTTTCACGTCTTGCTCCTCTAAACCAAGATCCGCAGGAGACAACACCTCAAGTCCAGGCAACGTTGCTCCCAGCAGCTTCTTCACACGTGCAAGTTTGCTTTTATTATTGGTCGCGACCAACACCCGCTCAAACTTTGGAATCCGAAACACAATCTCCGCGCCTTCACTTTTCCCAATCCAATTCACCTGCTGCGACTTAATCTTGTCGAGATAATCAACCTTATCTAAATCCGTTAACAACCGTTGCGCATAATCCGTGATCCGAATCATCCATTGCTCTTTCTCACGCTTCTCAACCTCCGTTCCACAGCGTTCACATACACCTCCCTGTGCCTCTTCATTTGCAAGTCCAATCTTATCTTTCGGACACCAATTAATCGTCGATGACGCCTTATACGCCATCCCGTATTTAAAAAATTGCAAGAACTGCCACTGCGTCCATTTAAAATAGGCCGGATCCGTTGTATTAATTTCCCTCGACCAATCAAACCCGAACCCCAACGATTTTATCTGCCGCGTAAAATTCCCTACATTCTTCGCCGTGGCATCCACCGGCTTCACCTTGTTCTTGATCGCATAATTCTCCGTTGGCAACCCAAACGCATCCCATCCAATTGGGTAAAGAACATTCTTCCCCTCCATACGCTGCTTGCGCGTCGCAATATCAATGGCCGTATACGATCGCGGATGCCCCACATGCAACCCATCCCCCGACGGATACGGAAATTCAATAAGTCCGTAAAACTTAGTATCGCGTATCGAGTATCCAGTATCACGTATGGAAGCGGCTTCAGCTCCAGCCTCGTTCTGACGCTGGATACTCTCCGTCTCCGGCTGCTTTGCCGAATAGGTTCCTTCTTCTTGCCAAGCTTTCTGCCATTTAGCCTCCATGTCATGAATTGGGCGCGGTTGCATAATGAAAAGAAGGTATCAATACCAGACAAAAATGGAAAGGCTTAGAAAAAGAAGAAGCGCCTGCTTTCGCAAGACGCTATAAAAAGAAGGGTGGGGACTAAGCCTCACATCATGATGTCAGGGGTGCTGAGGTTGTACCACCTGCTGAGAGTATCCCCCAACTTCGCGAACGGATCCGAGCCCGCGAACGGGTCAGGACGAGCCGAAGAAACGGCGGGGGAAGTGGGACGCTGATCAGCCGGGGGATCATCCTTGCGCGTATCCATGACAGATCCTGTCCGTCGTAACCCATGCGGGGTGAAGTCCCCTAGGGCATCGGTCACGACCACAGAACCAAAAACCTCCCGGCGTACACCGGAAGGTTTTTGTCAGGAGTCAGGTCAACTCTCAACAAACCACCGGTGAGGGAGGTCTAATAATGAGAGCAATGACGCGCACCTGCTGCATATAAATCGAGAATAGAACGTTTTAAATAAGCCGTCAAATCCGAACACACCCATAAATAAAAGAAGCGCCCGTATAAGCACGAAACGCTAAGAAAATAAGAAGTACGGAAGGATGAATAAACGTCACTTGGTGATCAGTGAACCGGAGGTGTCGGAGCGGCCGCGAGGTCGTGGCCACCGCCCTGGTTGGAGCGCGGGAAGGTGCGCACCTCGACACGTGCGAGTGCCTCGTGCTGAAAGCCCTGCTGCCCAGCCTTGGCCACGAGGCGTGCGTTCAGCTGCGCCCAGACACTGGTGGGAGCAGGCATCTCGCAGTCCATCGCCTTGACGATACACAGCGCGAGCCCCCACTGCTCGGGAGAACGTCCAGGGTCCTCCAGATCAGAAAACTGGTAGATCCAGCACATGGCGAAGAGCTGCGCCCCCAGCTCCCCGGGAGCCAGCAGAGCGTCCTCCACGTCTTTCGGAGGCACCTCGAGGAACGAGGCGTACCCCCAATCACGAAGGCCATTGCTGAAAAAAAGGTCCGCGAGATCAAGCGTCAACGTCAGACGGTACATGATGCCTCACCCTCAAACCCAGGCCCGATTGCCGCTGGCTGAGGGTAATTCTTTGTATCAAATCTACAGCCCTCGTCAAGCACAAAGATTCCCTAAACACTTCTCTTGACGCCCGTCTCTACCAAGCTTATTCTTTATATATGAGATCAAATGTTTTTATGTTTAGCTTCTTTCCGTCACCCTAGGTGGACGAAGATGAGCGTACATACGTTTGATCTCAAGGCCACCTCCCGGGTGGCCTTTCGTATATCCAATGGTGTCCTGTCTCGAGGTGAGAGGTCAGCCCCTCTCCTCGTTCAGGACAGCATCCTGGACACAAGCTGAGTAAATACCATGACAGCAGACGCCGTAGATCCGTTCGAGCTTCCGGCCCTCCCTCCTGATGCAGCACCCTCTCCTCCTGACGAACCCGCAGCAAAGAAGGATGATGGGACGCTGACCTCTCTCGCCGAACTTCCTCCCCCGGATCCGAACTCACCGCCTCGCGCACGCGGAAGCTGGTTGAACGGATCCACAAACGGAGGCTTCGGCTTCTAACACGACCCGCCCATTTCGTCCTCTCTTTCCGCGATTCCTCGCGGCTCTCCTTTTCTTCAGAACCCCGTTCCGAGAAAAAGCAGGGACTTTTCCACAATCACATTTGACACCTTTTTTTACCTCATGCACATTAAAGCTAGGTATGAGTCACCGCGCGTATCGTAACCTCAATGCCATCCGCTTTATCAACAAGTGGATGGATCTTTGTGTTACGACACTTCTCGTCATTAAGACGACCTCCTCACGCGGTGGATTTTCCATGGCTACCTAGATACCTACACATCTACGTAACCTATCTAAGAAAACTCCTCCCGCACCCCGGGAGGAGTTTTCTTAGATCCAACACAACAATCTCATGACCTCGATCGACTCGCGGAGACTTCCCTCCAAGAGTCAGAGAGGTCAGGAGAAGGGTGATGAACGAGAGGAACAATGTAGAAGTGCTCATTCTCGATCCGACCACAAGAGAAAAGGAGCGCAGAGCCGAGATCGGCAGAGGCTTCATCCCACTGAGCTGCATTACAGGTGCCCTTACCTCTCGCGAAAAGGTAGAGGTACTCAGGGCGCTAAAAAGAAATGGGGCAAATCAAAGCGTCATGGTTCACCCAAGACGTCGAGGAGCTTCGCCCCACCAGGTAAAGCTGGCAGACCTCGTCATCGACCCAGACGATGAGTTTACCTCCACCCCCTGCCCGATTCCCTACGAAGTCGTGGTAACAGGATGCCAAGACATGAGAAAAAATGAATTTCGGGACAGCTATCCCGAACTCGATACCTGTCTTGTTGTTCTCACAGTTCCTGAACCGCCCGTAAGAATCCGCTCACACAACTTCTAGCACTCCCTGCTTCAGAACCCACCCGGGTTCTGCTTCTTTTATTGACGTTCACTCTCGCAGCGCGCACGATAGAAAAAGGAAGGAGGAATATGAGCGTTCGACTCGCAAGAGACCCAGGCCGCAGACGTCGACCTCTCACCGCTCGACGCATCGGAAAGGAGAAAGCCCTCCAACTCCTCGAGGAGGGATTCGAAGTACACATTCAAGATGGAAGACTGGTAGGAGATAGCGGAGGGAAGGAAGACACCCACCCCACCGCCTACCCTCTGCGTGGAGCCATTCTCCGCTGGAGAACCGTCACGGACCTTCCCAGAAGCGATGCCACGATCGTCCTCCTCAACGAGCGATCACACCGTTTCTACCTGATGGCCGCCTGAACGATTTCACTCTTTTTCTTCCAACTGAACCCACCCTCCCGCGTCCGCCCTCCGGACGCTTGCTTTTTTCTTAAGAATTTGCTAGGGTTATCCACGAAAACTTCGTGTTTTCCCTTATTCTTACGCCTCGTCGGACATCCTGACGAACGCGCTTACCCGACGATGCCGTCCTGACCAGGATTCCCAAGGATCCGATCCGCACGCTAACGTCGTTGAACGCTTCTATGTTAGACCCACAAAAGAAGAAGAAAATCATCGAGAAATTCAAGACCCATGCCACCGATACCGGTTCCCCTCAAGTCCAAATCGCCATCTTGAGCGAAGAGGTCAAAGAGTTGACCGACCACTTGAAGACCCACAAGAAGGACTTCTCTTCCCGCCGTGGTCTCATCAAAAAGGTTGGCGAACGCCGCCGCTTGATGCGCTACTTGAAACGCACCGACAACAAGGCCTACGACGAATTGATGGCCAAGCTCAAGATCTAAACAAAAAGACTCCTCGTATGGAGTCTTTTTGTTTCCCACTCTCCCCATAAAGAGAAAACTGGACAAAAGTGAAAAAATCTAGTATTATTTTATTGATCTTGAGTCTTTTTGATAAAACTCCTTATCTTTGCGAGAGGCTATCTTTTACCCTCTCCTTAATTTAACTCTTTCAGACATTTTTACAGAGCCCTTTCTCGCCTCTCAAGCCAAGAAGACCCTCTTGCGCTCGATGCCCGATACTGGATACTCAATTACTTTTATCAATATGTTACAACGCCCTTCACAACGTGTCGCGGTCTTTATCGACACACAAAACATGTACCACTCCGCAAAGCATCTCTATGGCTCTCGCGTAAACTTCCCGGCTCTCGTTCAAGCTGCTGTTGGCAACCGCGAACTCGTGCGCGCCATCGCCTATGTCGCCAAATCCAAAACCGGCGAAGAAACAGCGTTCTTTGAAGCCCTCACCTCCAACGGCATCGAACTCAAAGTCAAAGATGTGCAAGAATTTGCCAGCGGCGAGAAAAAAGCCGACTGGGACGTTGGGATGGCCGTTGATGCCATGGCCATTTCACCACGCGTAGACGTCATCGTACTTGTTACCGGTGATGGCGACTTCATCCCCCTCGTAAACTACCTCAAAGCCATGGGCATTGTCTGCGAGGCTGTTGCCTTTGGCCCTTCCACCAACAACCATTTCCGCGAAGCGGTCAACAGCTTTATCGATCTCAACGAAAACCCCGAGCAATTTCTTCTCCATAACCGACACCACTCCAACGCCACCCTCAAAAGCAAAAAAACCACCCCGTCCCTGGAATCGGTCTTCGAACCCCTCCAGCTCGATGGAATCCCCTCCCTTCCTCCGTCGGATCTAATGCCTGATCCCGCAAATCTGACACCTCTTAAGTCCGCCCGTGGACGAAAACCCATTCGCTCGTCTACTCTATCGTCAGACGAAGAACCCCCAACCCCTTCTTCTCCTACAGGCCGCAACATTCGCGTGACGTTCTAAGCCATACTTTCCCCGTCATTCCGAAAGAGGAGTCCGACGACGACGGAGGAATCTCGACCGGAAACAGGTAGCCAGCGAACCCAACCCCTCCAACTCCCCCCGCATAATGGTGCTGGGCAGGCTCTTGTCAGGGGAGAGCATAAAAAGAGGATACCTGCTTCGCTGCGAGATCCCTCACTGCGTATGACTCCGTTCGGGATGACGGAAAAGAAAAAACAACGTACTGTTAAGTTTGTTCGCCCCGAGACGCTGAGCTGAGCCCTCTCACCTTTCGTCTCCGGGCGACCACCCTCATTCATACACGATTCTCGATATTTTCTTTATGATCACTGCTCCCAAAGAATTCTCCATCGATCTCGCTGGTCGCAAACTTTCCATTAGTGTCGGACAACTCGCCCAACAAGCCAATGGCTCATGTGTGGTTCGCTATGGTGATACTGTCGCGCTGTGTACCGCCACCCTCGGTGAAGCTCGCGAAGACGCCGGCTTTTTTCCGTTAAGCGTTGACTTCGAAGAGCGTTTATACGCCGCTGGTCGCATTAAAGGCTCCCGCTTCATCAAACGCGAAGGTCGCCCCACCGACGAAGCAATTCTTTCAGGGCGCTTAATTGACCGCGCGATCCGTCCACTCTTTCCCAACAATCTTCGTAATGAAGTGGCAGTCGTGACAACCGTCTTATCTCATGACCAAGAAAACGATGCCGATATTCCAGGACTCATCGGCTCTGCCTGTGCCCTCGCTATCTCTGATATTCCATGGAACGGACCGATCGCCGCTGTCCGCATCGGTCGCAAAGAGGGAAACCTCATAGTCATGCCGACGTACACGGACATCGACACGGGTGATCTTGATCTTGTCGTGGCGGGAACATCGGAAAAAACCATCATGGTCGAAGCCGGTGCCAATATCGTGCCCGAAACCGTCGCCCTCGAAGCTATCAAGCTCGCTCTCACACACCTAAATCCCATCATCGATCTCATCAATCAAGTACAAAAAGCGGTCGGAAAAAGCAAAATCGATCTCGACACCCCCAAGACCGAAGAAGAAGCCGCTAAGCGTGCCGAACTTCAAGCCTTGCATGATAAAGTCACGGCCTTTTTGTCGACAAAAACCGGTATCGTCTTTACCGAGCCTTTAAAAACCAAAGCCGACCGCAAAGTCTGTGTTGGCCGGTTAAAAAAAGAAGTGGATACCTACCTCACCGCCGAAGGCATCGGCAAAGACATGCGCAAAAAAGCCGATGTCGCGATCAACGACTTTGTCGAAAGCGAAATCACCAAACAAATTTTAGACACCAAACGTCGCGCCGATGGTCGCAGCGTGACCGAAATCCGTAGCCTTGGAGCTCTCGTCGCCTTCGTTCCTCGCACTCACGGTTCCGGTTTATTCGAACGTGGCTCAACCCAAGTCCTCACAAGCGTTACGCTTGGCGCCCCTGGCATGGAACAGACACTCGACACCATGGAATACCAAGCCAAAAAGCGCTACTTCCACCACTACAACTTTCCAAGCTTCTCTGTCGGCGAAACAAAGCCCAACCGCGGCCCTGGTCGTCGAGAAATCGGTCACGGCGCCCTCGCAGAACGCGCCCTCATGCCCGTCCTCCCAAATAAAGAATCGTTCCCTTACACCATTCGCGTTGTCTCCGAAGTCTTAGGCTCGAACGGCTCAAGCTCCATGGGTGCCACCTGTGGCTCAACTCTCGCCCTCATGGACGCCGGTGTACCTATCTCCGCACCCGTTGCCGGGATCGCCATGGGTCTTGCAAGCGACGAAAAAAATAACCGGTACCAAGTCATCACTGATCTGCAAGATCTTGAGGACGGTGAAGGCGGCATGGATTTCAAAATCGCCGGGACACGCGAAGGGATCACCGCCATCCAAATGGACACCAAAACATCTGGTCTCCCCTGGCACGTCGTCGAACAAACCTTTGCTCAAGCCAAAGACGCGCGCAACCAGATCCTCGACCTCATCGAACAAACCATTCCTGCCCCTCGCGCAGAATTATCCAAATATGCGCCTCGCATCATCTCCTTCATGATCAATCCAGATCGCATCCGCGATGTGATTGGTCCGGGCGGCAAAATGATCAACGAAATCATCGCCACCCATAAAGTTGAGATCGATATCGAAGACAACGGCCTCGTGATGGTCACAAGCTCAAACCCAGAATCCCTCGAAGCCGCCGTCAACTGGATCAAGCAACTCACCCGCGAGGTTAAAGTCGGTGAAACCTTCCGCGGTGTCGTCACACGCCTCATGGACTTCGGTGCCTTCGTCGAAATTCTTCCTAAGGTTGAAGGTCTCGTACACATCTCTGAGATGGCGCCCTATCGTGTCGCGAAAGTGGGAGATATCGTAAAAGTCGGCGACATGGTCAACGTCATCGTCCACGAAATCGACTCCCTCGGCCGCGTAAATCTCTCCATGAAACGCGCCGAAGGCAACACCTACCCACCCGCCCCCAAGACCGATGATCGTGCCCCCGGCAGCAAACCTCCAAGCCCGCGCCCCTCGCCTCCAAAACCAAGCTCATCGTCCCCCTTCGGCGGTGGCAAACCCTTCAAAGCTCCCACAAGCCCAGACGCATCACTTGTTTAAACACAAGATAAAAGACCCTGCATGAAGCGGGGTCTTTTATCTTGTCCCAAAAAACTGTCCGGAAGAATAAAGAAGCATTCAAAAAGGACACCTTATGCCCATGGCTACATGCTGAAAATTTGTATATTAAGACATCAAGCAATCGTGTAATGACTGTAGCTGAATAAAAGAGAATGTGCTATCCTTCCAAAGAAGATACCACCATATGAATGACTCCTCAGCAAAGATCGTTTCTGCGTCCATAATATTTTCCGCCCTTCTTGTTGTAGCAGCTGTATGGCACACATCCAGTAAAAAAAATCCAGACCTCGACGCAGCCCTAAAAAGCATTGCTGAATCTCAACTAAAAATCAATGATCGATTACTAAGAATCGAGCAGGAGCGCACAGACAAAATCCAGATTCCAACTCCTGCGATGCCTGAAAAAAACCCCCAAGAAACACCTATTAAAAACAATGCCACGAGCAGTTCTCCCACCACCGGTACCCTGCCCAACCCACCTATAACGTTCACTTGGAATGAATTCGAAGCAGAGTACCCATCCACTTTCAAACTTGAACAGACGCAGACCGGGTGGCAGTTAAATGGTAGCTCTCTCGTAAATATTTCTATTGAATGCCCGACAAGCAAGCTGACATCTTATCCTAGCTGGAATTTCACAGAAAAAGCTCATCGAAGTTATAACCGAAGAAATGGAAGGGCATGGGATGCCGTACTTTACGAAGGGACAGAAAAAAGCCGCTACGAAGGAGAACCAGAATACAGATTATACATTATCCAAGGCGCATGGGATCAAGCTAGTGCAGGAAAAAACGGTTGTAGCATTGCACTTACCGCGAATAATAAAACTTCTAAACAAGCATTTACGGAAGCATACGCCCTTGCCCAGCAGATATACCAATCTATAAAGTAGCACAAAACCCCCTGCTCCCTGCAGGGTCTTTTGTTAGATATTGACACAAAACGCGCCCTGAGACAGGATAGGCTACCGTTTCCAACGCCCGGAGATCCTCGAAGGGATAGGAAAATAAAAGGGTAGCTCCCTCGACAGGTCGTCAAAATAGCTAAGCAAGGAAGAGGCATAGCCACATGGCAAAACCATGGCTCACCTTCAGCGAGAATCCTCCAACCCCCACACGCAAGCGGATCACCCTCGAAGAAGTACGCCGACACCTCACCCAGACCGGCGTGCGTACGGCCGCGAAAGACTACTCGCTGACCTGCGCACTGCTCATCCGCCTCAAGCTGGCGTGGAACAAGGTCCGGCACGTCTACGCTCCCATCGGAGAGAACCCGGGGGAGAACGACGGCATCATCACCGTACACGGCGACCCCGCAACCGGAGATCTCTGGTTCAGCACGGCAAACATCGAAGCAGACATTGGCGTCGCGATCTGAACCACGCACCTTCCGTCATCTACCCCCCCCCCTACGGGCACCCCCGCCCACTTCCCTTTAAGAGACGAACCCCCTGTTCATCTCCTGAAGCAAACATAAAAGAGACCCTCACCGGTCTCTTTTATGTTTAAAAGCGCATCAAACACAACTTCAAATTCCCATCAAAACGCTTTTCTAAAACTTGAGGTCATAGCTTGTGACCTTCAACTACTCCAACACTCCGTTCCTCACAAACCCCTCCCATATCTCCGGTGCCCACACCTTCCAACTCTCCATGCATTCCTCTCGCAACACACCTTCAACCACTTCCGGCGGCGCTCCAAAATATCCCAGCACCTTATCCGAGATCCCCGTATCCTGTAGGACACCAAATCGGGTATAGCCACCCATCACGGGGGAACGCAACCCAGATACCACACGCGAAACATGTAACTCACGAATCGGAAACGAACACATCGGACATGGCTCAACCGTCGTGTACACGGTACATCCTTTCAAAACGCGGCTCTGCAACCGCTCTTGCGCCTGTAACAGGGCGATGCGTTCTGCATGTCGATCTATCTGCTTTGTTTGCTGCAAAAGATTACTCCCCTCTCCCAAAATCTCCCCATCCAAAACCACAATCGACCCAAACGGCAAATCCCCCGCTTTACCCGCTTCATTCGCAAGCTCAATACAACGACGCATGAACCGTTCATCTTGTTGGATATCCATAGAAGACATTAATTTGAAAACTACATAACCCGATCTATGTCGCCCACGATAATACTCCGATGATCGCTTTCTCCTTGTTCCTTCATAACCTCCAAACTCCTAACATGAAGAGCACGTAAAGCGTCTTCTGCAGACTTCCCAACCGTAAGCTTCATCACTTCTTCGTTAGATAAACACTTCCAAAGCCCATCAGATGCAAGCACAAACCGCCAATTCATCCGCAACGGCAATTTCCAATGCGTCACCGTTCCTTTACCGTTTCTCGAAATAGAATTCGTAACCCCAGCCGAACTTCCCTCATCCTCGGTAGAAATGGGAATCTCATGTCCATTTTTCTTAAAAAACAACAGACGCACATCTCCCGCCATGCAGTATTCTAGTTCTTTATTCATCAGTCTCATAGCTAAATATACCGCACCTCCATAATTTTTGGAGAGGAATTCACAATAGGCCGACTCATGGACACCATAAAAAAGATCCTTCCAAGGCACTTGCCGTCTTGGACCCAAAGAAGAACGAAATCTGTCTTGAAATGTTCCTTCAAATACTGCGCCGATTCTCTCCGCGAGCGCATCAGCCGCTTCAGCCGCTCGCCCCATTCCCCCCATCCCATCAATAACCGCAAAGGAATTTGCCGCCGGGGCAATGACAATCCTATCTTCAATCTTCTCCTGACGTAAACCAGCATCAATAGCTGCAGCAACACGCCCATAAGTAGTCTCAAAAATGCGAGGATGTTCAAAATCAATGAAAGATAAGATCTCAGCAGATACAAAGCCCTCTTTTCGCTCTGCATACTCTCTTGGCTTTGGCTCTTTAAACATAATAAATGGTAACAAATGAGAGGTGTCCTACAGATAAGAATAGGCAGACAAATAGTAAACGCGTTGCACTTCTCTGTTTAAGACTATATCTTTTGATTCCTTTTATAACTGCTGGAAGATTAAATACAAATCCATTGTAACATAAGACAAAATCCCCGCCATTAAAGCGGAGATTTTGCGTGGTGGACCCTAGCGGGATCGAACCGCTGACCTCTTCCATGCCATGGAAGCGCTCTACCAGCTGAGCTAAGAGCCCAATATGAACGGTCAGAGTGTGCCAAATTCATGCTTGTCCGTCAACCCTTGACAGATCACTCTAAATATGGAACGGAGTATAGGAATAAACTATCCTTAGTCGACCTTTTTATGACCCTCCCCGAACCTACCCTCCGCGATATCATGAACGCAATTAACGCTCATGACCAAAGATTTGAAAAGATGGATAAACGCTTCGACGATATTATTGAAGTCATGCAAGAATCCTTTGCTCATGTAGACGCAGATTTTAGAGACATTCGTTCTAAAATGGTAACAAAAGAAGATTTAGAGCAAAGCAAGCAAGAATTACGTCAGGAAATACAAGAAACAAAAAAGGAATTGCACCAAGAACTCCAAGACGTAAAACTAGAGTTGAAAACCGACATCAAACAACTCGGTCACCGACAGAAAATGGCAGACCGAGACCTTGAAACCATCCGTCTCCGCCTCAAACATCTCCAAACCAACCCTTAACCCATCCCTTCCTGCATTTTCTTCCATATTTTGGCATGCCCATGCGCCTCGCGCATGCGTTTCACCGCCCGCTGCATCATCTCATGCGTCTCTCCTCGTTCCCCCAATTCCTCCACACGCTTCTGCCAAAATACTGCACTCTGCGGCAATCGTTCTCCTAAATACTGATCCCATTCCCCAAACGCATCCTCCATCTCCTGCTGCTTATTCAGAACATTTGTCTTTGCTTCTGTCGATCCTGCTCCATTTTCTACTCGCTCATCCATAATCACCCCACGCACCCACAACTCTGAACGCACCAATTCCGCGCGTTCTACATCGGTCACCACTTCCTGACGCACCGCCCGCAACCAATCCCGCCATTCGCGTAATAATTCCGTTGTCGGTGTTTGTACAATGGTGCACCGTTCCACCAATCGCCCCAAGATCATTTGCTCCATCTCAAGCTCACGTTCCACAACCGCACTTCCATCAAAACGACGAATCCGATCCACCATCGAAAGCAGTTGTTTCTCCGCCTGTCGCATCACCTCTTCCATGCGCTGAGCTAATGCACGCTGTGCGCTCGCAAGCGCTGCACGACGCGCTTCCACCTTATACGCTGGCACCCCGACGTTCGTCGAGGATGTTTTGCCTTTAATCCAAGAAAATAAACGCATAAAATTAGCGGACAGCTCCAATACGCTCTTCCAAAACTTGCAAACGCTTCTGAACCGCCGTATTCGTCGGCACACTCGCTGCCACCAGACGTAGTTGCGCCAACGCATCCGATAAACGTCCGGATTCCTCATATAAAGATGCAAGCTGCCAACGTGCACGCACCTGGGTTGCATCCAATGCTAACACCTTTTCAAACGCCGCGATCGCCCGCGCTGACTGATTGATCTGCATCGCTAAAATCCCCAGCTCAAAAATCCGGTCAGCCGTAGGCTCCTGCGCTGCAACAGACTCCAAGGCTCGAAAGGCCTCCTCCCCCTTCCCTTGCCGATGGAAGATGACCGCTTCTTGGTACCGAGCAGGCACATAATCAGGCTTTAACCTCAAGGATGCCTGTGTCCAACGTGCCGCATCTTCCAATGCTTGACGCTCTTGCTGCATCGCTTGCTCTCGCACGCTCGCTTCTTTTGCCTCAAACAACACATGAAGTTGCTGCGCACGCAATAAGAACAGTCCTCCAATTTGATACGGATAATCGGGATGCTGTGGATCACGCTGCATCGCTTCTTGATACTGCTTGATCGAAAATCCATCTGCCCCCTGAGTAAATGAGGCGATTCCGCCATAAATCATCCCCGCGTTTGCCCAACTATCTGAGTTGGCCGGAGCTAAGCGAGTCGCCTCTAGAGCTACATCCACCATCGCCGTCACTTGTTCACCCACCATCTGCGACCGTTCACTCGTTGAAGCATCTTTCACGCGCTGTAAAACCTGCACTAAGTACGCCTGCGCCAATGCACGAGCAGACATATCATCCCAAGGATGAATGGCTCGCACAGCCCGCAAAGCTTCTACGACCTCCTGGGAAGACATCTCTCCACGTTGATAGGCAGAGACAATCCGCTCCGTCTTTGCCTGCGCCCACCACGTCTGACCACCCAGTACCAGCACCACTAATACTGCAATTGTTATTCCAAGCGCCTTCATAGGCAAAAGCCATTTCCAAGGTCGACGCATCCCATCCACCATTAAACGCATCTGCGCGGAGAAGCCCATGAGACACCCCGTCAGCGTCCAAAATATAATTTGGTGTGATAAGTTCATGTTATAGAAAAACAGCCCGACGCTCATCGCAGTCCAACCGCTAAACACAATGATCTGCAAAGGCAACCCTTCTTCAAATACATCATGTGTATGATGGCCACGTCGTGCCTTGAGAAACCGATACACACCCACCCCAAACACCGCCGCCAAAAAGAGGATGAATAGTCCGCTCACTACCATTCCCGTCGTCGCAAACAACGTGAGAAACTGTGAACTAGCACGGTCAAACCGATTCGCCCAAAAGGCGGTGGAATTAAATTGCGGCGCACGATACAAGGCATAATCATAGGCCCATGTCCCTGGTCCCGTTCCCAACCAAGGGTGTGCTGCCACGGTCTGCTGCGTAATCTGCCATGAAGCAGACGTGGACAATCCCACCTCTCCTGCCACCGGCGTTTCCCAAGTCATCGGCTTAATCAAATTCACCATCGCCATGACCATAGTCAAAAGGAACCATATTCCCCGCTTTGTTTTCTTAAAAAGATCTTGTTTTCCAAGCACCATGAAGACCGTAAGACACACAATACCTACAAGCACCATCATCCAGGCCACCCAAAACTGCACGCGCCATAAAATAACCAGGGAAGCGAGCCATAGAACCCACGCACTGCCTCGCGCCACCATTCCAGGCCAGGCGGTTAAAGAAAACACGCCTTCAAGGCGACGGCCGAACATCATCACTCCCAGCGACACAACACTTGCCACACTCGCACACAACGACAAGGCATAAATACTTCCAGCCACCGTCACCACCTCTCCCGAAAACACCGACCACATACCCGCTCCAACCACCCCCAAAGATCCGAGTAACAACAAAAATAATAAGGCCGAATATGAAAGGAGCATTCGGACCCGCTGCGCGACCAACCATGCAAAAATGAGGAGCGCCGCAATACTCGAAAACGTCCAGGCACGTTGACTAAATTGTCCTACCAACGATAAATACGGGTGAGCAGAAAAGATCGTCGCCAAAAAAATCCCAATACCAAATAATGCGAGAGGAATACTTGTCCATCCCATGCGAACTTCGGAACGACGCTCAAACGCACTCCGTAGTGTTCTAGCCACAAGCGCAATCCCAACAAGACCAATCAAAACCCCATGCTTAAACAATTCTGCTCGCTCAAAACTCGTAGCCGCCAACCCAGGCACAATCACAATCAGTAACGCCAAACAAATATCGGTGATAAACGACATCCATCCTCCAATCCGGGTACGCTGGACATTATCCATAAAGAGCAGAAGACCTAGACATAGATACATGCCAGTATAACACAAAGCAGCGTGCTTCTTAGGGCATCCTCTTATTCTCCCTCCGTCGCCCTCTGTGCCACCTCCGCATTCTCTATTATTACGTCCTGAGAAAGCTCACGCTGCTCGGTAGCCAAAGGCGCGGGCTCCACAACCACAGGCACTGTCTCCTCGGGGGCGGGCGCAACAACCGGCTCCGTGCTCGAAACGACAGACTCAATCGGCGCAACAACCGGTTGTGTACTCGTAGAAACCTCTTGCGCCACTGAAGGCGATGTCGGGTGTTGCTCCTCAGGCTCTGGTACCGTCGGCTGTGTACTTGTCGCCAACGTCTGAATCAAAGCTTCTCCCGTCGTCGTATTTACAAGCGCATAGGTTCCATCTGAACGATACACGCGTGCACCCGTCGGCGTCCCTTGCACACTCCACGCGAACGTTACATCACGCATCTGTTTATCATGTAAGAAGATATCAAATCCAGTATCTGTATAGTTATCCGTCCACCAGCCTCCATTTACTTGTCCACGTGGTGTCACTTGAATATTCGGATAACTCAAGACCGAATCATACGCGACATGCACCCGTTTCGATCCAGCCTCCACATACGCAAACCCACGATACGAAACCTCCTTCGCCATATCCTCCGTTTTCACCTCTTCGCTCGATACTCGATTCTCGATACTCGATACTGCTTCCTTGCCTCCCCACCACCCAGGATTCACAAACACCTCAATCTTGCCCACACTCGATCCGTCATACGCCTCCAAAGCTAACCCTACAATTGGACCTGCTTTCGTCGCTTTTACAGCCGTTCCAGGAATGGTAGAGGGGCCAAGCGGATCACCAATCTTAATCGCTCCATTCATAGCTGAAACTTTCGTAGGCACACGACCAGCCAGCGCAATCGGATAGGTATCCGGGTCAGGACGCCCCGCGATAAACGCAGGCTTCGTCGACACAATCCCCATAAGCAATCCCGTCTCACTCAAAGAACGTTGTACATGAAATCGTCCACGCTCACTCGCCACCACCAAATCTCCATGCTCTAACTTATCGGGCGAATAATAGCGCTCGGCAAAGTCATACGAATCATTTGCCTGCCATCCATCTGCATTCGTCGCGATATATTGCGTCGAAGTGCTTGTATCATCGAGAAAAATATACTTCTCTTGCTGCACTCCCTGACGACCAGCAGGATACAACCGACCTCCGAGAACCATATCCCCCGCGATAGTGGCCTTTCCCAATTGAGTAATCGCAAACACGTTAGAGGATGAGGTGTTGCGGATCACAAAGGAAGATGACGTCGGCGTTGTGACTTCCGTCAGGAGCCCAAAACTCGTTTTATTGGCCTGCATGCCATCCCAAGCACTGCCACGAAATGTAAGTCCCCAAGAATTCATCGTCGGAACTCCTGGCGTCGCGTCTGCACGCGCTTCGATAACCAAATCATCCGTTAAACGCGCCACTCGTCCATCCGTATTCAAAATAGCTCCCGCGGAGTACCCCGTCTTCACAAACACCTCGATCGTAGACGTGGTATTCGTTGCCTCCAAGGCATAGCCCAAAATCATCCCTGGCTTCGTTGCCTTCATAGCAACACCAGGATACTCAGATGTTGTAAGGGCATCACCAATAGCAATGGCTCCGTTCACAGGGGAAACCTTGGTCGGCACACGTCCAGTAAGAGCAACCGGCACCCCATCAGGAAGCATCCCGAGCAAGAACCCTGGCTTTGTGGAATACACGCCCGCAATCCGCGGGTCATAAGCAACCCCCGAGCTTTGCTGCATGCTCACCGGATCACTTCCAAACACCAATACATCCGTAGTCGTAGCATACCCTTGAAGACGATAGGATTCAGCCAAGTCAAAGGCATCACTAGAAGAAATGGTATCGTCCGCAATCAAACTATAGTGAGTTCCGGTATACCCGGGACAAGAGTTCCGATAATCCTGAGCCAAACACAATCCACTCAAACCATAGTTGAGCACCATCGAGTAAACTTTTGTCCCCGTCGCAGCAGCATTGGGACCAACCAACAACCGATCCACATACGCACCCCAAGCAGCATGTTGAACATTATAATCTGCACTGTTGGTAAAGCGCGCAACCGCAGCAGAACTAGACGTATTCACAAGTAACTGGACGGATGTTCCGGAAATTTTCGTGACACCTAATTGGGTTGTCCCAGACACGTAAAGATTACCCGTAAACGTTGAGGTCGAATAAGAGGCAACATTCAATATACCGTCCGAGTAAATCCCTCCTTGCCCAACCGTTAACCCCTGATCAACCATCAAACGACTAGAAGATACGTTCCCAAGAACGCTCAGTGACCCACTCAACGTCGACGTCCCGCTCCCACTAAAATAGAACAGCCCTGAACCCGTCACCGAACCCTGCCTATTTAAAGAAAAAACTGTTTCGTCTTGATCGTTCACACCCCGAAGCAAGAAATCATATTGGTTCGACGTGCCACTTGATCGAACCAACAACGCGGTACGTGAACTCGTCGCCGCATTATTCTCTGTTTGATTAACCGTAAACAAATCCTGTCCTCCGCTTGCGGTGCTCGAAGCATACATCCCCTGGAGTTGTTCCGCATTAAATGCCTGCGGCACCGCACCCAATCGTTTCCGCGGACTCATTTCACTATCAGACCCAATCGTGACCCCCAAATAAATAGTATCTGTATTCCAATTCACACTATCCAACGTGTTTTGCCAAAATCCCGCCGCTGATGAGTCACCCAACAACAAACTAAACAATCCATTTTGAACCGCTACCGGTATCGCAGTCGGTAATGCCGTCGTTCCGGACGCAGTCCATAAGGTCGTTCCCCCAGAAGCTGCAGAATATAAACTAAATTTCATTTGGTAGGTTCCATCCGTCACCGCCACTCCCGATGCATTCAAAAGCTTTCCTTGATAGCTAATCTGCCGATTAATTCCAGGTGCGGCCTGAACAAATGAGCCTTCAACAAAAATAAACAGAGCAGCAATAAAACAAAAAACCGCCAACCTGAATACTCGGGTAAGCCACAAAGAGCTGAAACGTCCATACACCAACATATCTTGTTTAAGTATAGACGTTTTTTCACTCTATTGTTTTTTGGCTTAGATTAAACGCTATCTATATGTACAAGAAAAACACCAGCTGTGTATATACTGTGGATAATATGTGATTATCCCTTCTTTGGCTGCAAAATAATCTTTTCTGATATCACAGGATTTTTGGCTTGGGTAAGATCAAGATCAGGTGAATGATACGCCTCGTATCCGGCTTTATCCGCCATTAGCATATACACGTTAGGACCGGCAAAAAACGCATACTTGCCGTCCTTGTCTGTAATCTGGGTCTCCAGTAGTTTATGAAACCGTTTATCAAAAATACGCACCACTGTTTGACCCAGACCTCGCTTCGAGGAACCATCATAGACAATCCCCCAGTCCTTTGGTTTGGATGCCGCAGCTAAACGATAAAACAACGCAAAAGTAACGACTTGTAGAAGAAAAAAGCCCCCTGTTAACCATCCAGGCGATAAGATGAGCGACCCCAACGAAGCGACCAAGCCCACACTTGCTCCCACGCGTTGAAAGACACGAAAGCGTTTTTCCGCCGCCATCTTCTTGGGCGTTTTCTCTACAACTTCATCCGGATCCACCGGAATATTGGCGGCAACGAGCGCTCCACTCTCTTTCACCTCAATTAACTCTCCATGATACAGGTCGATAAGCGCACCATCTTCACGGTCATTGGCTAAATACTGAGTCGGAAAACGAAATCCTTGCTTCACCACCTGCAGGCGACATGTCCCTGGCTTCACAAAAAACGAATACCGTCCCTGTGCATCCGTAATCCGTGTCTGAACCACCCGTCCCGTTCCCGCTTCTACCAAACGAACGATTGCCAAATCAACGGGGCGTTTAGACAACGCATTGTAAACCGTTCCCCACTGCGTTCGCTTCCGTCGTCGTAATAAAAGTAATGGTTGCGTAAACAAGAAATACAAATAACGAAACACACTGGTCGCCGAGGCGGCCGTTGCCAAATTTGTGACGGCAACCGCCACAACGGCAGGCGCAACAACCTGCGTATTCGCCTCTTGCACCGCCGGCGACTCCAGAATCTCGCGCGCCGCTGCGAGCACCTGCTCAATAGGGGTAGCGACACGAAGCGAAAGTGGAACACCAAGAATATTCCCCTTCACAACAACCTCCTGATCAAAGGACAGAAATCCTTCTTTACGAACAAATAAACGATACTTCCCAGGCTCCACAAAAAACCCATATTCCCCATCTATGCCCGTAAAAAATGGATTCGCCTGTAAAGATGTTTTTACATCCCAGGTAATAAGCCCCTCTGGTGTCTGCCGCATCACCCGAATTTCCGTCCCAGAGGCTGCCTGCTGGCCAGCTTCCTCCACTACACGAGCGCGCTGCACAAGAGAAAAAGCAGCCTTCGTTCGTGCTCGTGAACCATCCTCCAACCAAGCCTCCACTTGAACTTCTACCCTTCCCTGAGATGGCAACCGTACCGTCGTTGACCATGCTCCTGTCGCATCCTTCACGAATTGGTAGCGCGTTTCTGCCAATCGCATTTCTACTCGCTCTACACGCCGCGCTTCAATACGCTCCGGTACAACAACCTTAATAGCCTGCTGAGAAAACGCCTCAAATATTCCATTCACCGACTGAAAGACAAACGAACCACTTTCATCCGACCAGATCGGACGCACCTCACGGATGACGCCAAAAAACGGTTCTTCAACGGGTAGTGGCAGTCCTGGCAAAGTAGTCGTCACTCCACTAGGAATCGATGGAATGAGTGACTCCCAAGTCTGCGCAGACGCAATTGCTCCACTCGACACATTCCCATTTTGATCACGGGCAAATAGCGCGTAGTAATACGTCTGGCGCGCTAAAAGCCCGCTATCCACCACCGATTGTGCGGTTCCACGATACACTTCTCTTCCATCAGAGGGACTGGTCGCAAAACGATCATCGCGCGCGATCACAATCACCTCAGCAAAGTCCTCTGAGACAGGATTCACCCATTCGAGAGTAACTTGCCCTTCCTGACCAATCGCACGTAAGTCAGATGGATTGGTCGGCGCCGTGACATCCGACAAGGTGCGTGCCATGATACGACGACTAACCACCTGACTCCCGGCACGAGCTGTAATGCGAAATTGATACAAGGTATCCGGCTGAAGTCCGTTTACACGCAACGTATGCGTCCGCAAAAGCGTTTCTTCCGACACACGCCAAGGATAATCATCTATCCCATACTCAAGCAGCCCAGAAGCAACACGATCCGTCTCCCAGGTTAAAACAACTGATCTCTCCTCTAAAGAGACAACGCGCGCTTCACGAAACATGAGCGTCGCGAGCCCCGATCCAGCCGTCGCCCCACCTGCTCCAGTTCCCCCACTCGTTCCGCCTACTCCACCCGCCACAGCTCCAGCTGATCCCTCTCCTGCCCCAGCCGATGGACCGACTGAAGGAACTGATGGTTCCGCAGGCGGGGTAACGGGTGGAGGAACAATGGGTGGAGGCGCAGGCTCAGACACCGGCGGAGCCGGTGGCGCAGGAGGTGGCGGCGGTCCAGCCGTCGCCCCACCTCCACCTGTATCCCCGCCTCCAGTGCTACCTCCACCTGAAGAGGTCGGTGGAACCGTGGCACTCACTGTAAGGACATCATCCGCGATGATGGGAATAAGAACGTCTCCCGTATCACCAAATCCTCCGGCAACTGTGACAGCATACGTCGCCACCGTCGAAGGGTTGGTAATTTGCGAAACCCCTCCCGCCGACGTCCCAATCCGAACAACAACACGATGCCCCGCGACAATCTCACCCGTGGACACATCAGTTGGTGGCGTAAGCGTGATCGTTTGACCGGATATAGCAACTCCCCACACTCCCGCCGCAGCGCTTGTAGAAAGTATCTCTTGAGTCTCAAAACCTGTCGTGACCCCATGAGTTAGAGCAATATCCGCAACACTAATTGAAGACAGCGTAAACCCCGCTTCAAAAACAAGCGTCATCGTATCCGAAAGGGACTCTACTCCGGAAACAGTCACGAATTGGATCTCATGGTTAGACGGTAAACCGATCTTTTGACGGGTCATGATATCTTTCACATGTGTCAAAGACGCAGCTTGCACGGATACACCCAAAAAATACAAACAACCGATGCCAAAAAAAATCACCGTCCGCAAAAAAAGAGACAACCGTAACGTCATCGAAAAGAGATGTGATATCACCTCTTTTCCAAAACACTACCTTCGCCGCTTTCGTATGAAGATACCCAGAAAAATAATCCCTCCTAAAACGCCTGCCGACTTCCATGGTAACACAAAAAACCAACCTGCGTCTGCTCTGGCAATAAATGGCTCATCCAGTAAAAGCTCCGCTCTATACCACCCCACCCCCCAACCATCAATCCAAGCATGTCGCCTAGTGGAAGCGAGAAAAAAACGCCGTTCTGATCGAGGCAAAATACGCGCTACCCGCTCTGCTGACTGCAGCGAAAAAGACTCTTTAATTTGTCCAAACACATTCTTAATCATTACGCGTCCGCTAGGCACCTCATGCGCCTCACCCCCATTACGCAACACAGCCTCAAAACGCGGAGAAAAAGACGCACTCCATCTTGGGGACACACGCTGAAAAGAAGAGATTAGGAGGGATCGCCTTACATCTCCCTCGACAGTCGCAAACACCAGCACCCCAATCCGACGTCCCAACACCACCCCCTCCATCTGACGAGGATTCACGGGTTCAACAAAGATCACCGCCTGATAGCCTCCCGCCCCAACCCCTTGTGGCGGACGAAACAAAAACGGCACCGCAACCGTTGCACCAGGCGCTAATGTGACACGCGGAGTCCGTAAATATAACCAACTAGGTAAACCCTGCGTGTCGGTCGGCGGTAAAAATACCTGCTGCCCCTGATCCCCTTGGGGCACAAACCCCTGAATACGAAAAACGTACGTCTTTTCCACTAATTCAGTATTTTTTAAGAGAAAAACTCCACCCGTTGACTCACCGGCTCGCGCGCTCACTTCTAAAATGGGCGGACGCACTTCCATCGCCTGCGCACTTCTTCCAAGCAAGACAAAAACGGCGATACCCAGAACCAAAACAATTCTACGCCACCATACAAAGTACATACCTAATAGTTCGCCGTTAGGGTGTAATAAAGCGTTTGACTATATGATCCGGCCACCGTTGAAGCGGTTGTAGATAGTTTGAACGTCATTCCCACTCTATCCCCCTCATCAGCAGACACCGCTGCACTCTGCCCCACCACACGCTGACTAGAAGTCACCGCTATATCCACTCCTGGAGAGAACGCGTGGGTCCCTGTCACACTCATTCCATATTCTTCACTTCCCACCGAGACGGCGCCATCAGACACGGAAGCAATCGATGCGCTACCGGAACGAAGAGATCCATCCCCTTGAAGATAGACTGTGTATCCATTTGTCGCACTAGAATCTACAGACACGGCTGCTAAAGACACATTTTGCGCCCCAGCTGTCACCGTGCCAAACGCAAGCGCAGAACTCTCTAATCGATACACAAAGTCATCCCCGCCCGACGGACTACTACTCATACTTGCCTGATCCCCACTCCATCCATCAACAATGATGACATTACTCACGACACTTGTAACACGACCAATCGCAATCAGTTGAGAAAATCCAGCATTTTCAACGACACCAATATAGTCACCCGTGGTCACATATCCCGCGGATGACACAGTTACCGTGCGTGCGACGGAGGAAAAACTAGAATAGGTCACCTGCGTCGCCGATTCTTGAGCACCCAATTGAAAACTCAATCGCTCCGTGGTTGATTCTGCGGCGCGATACCCTGCTCGTAACGCATACAATGCTCCTGTGCTTGTGCCATCTCCAATACCCCCCAGCGAATCATTAAGTTGATAATTCAAACTAGAGGCAAAATCATCACCGCCAATATTAATCGCATCCCAATTGATTTGGTACGTGACACTCGACATTCCGAAACCCGGCTGCACTAACAGCAAGAACAACAAAAGGACAAAAGAAACAAATCTCATCATCCTAATCATAACACATACGGACACATGCAACAGCATCTAACCAAATAGAAGAAAACTATTTGCACAACCATATTCGAGAACACAAGATGTGTCGTAAAATATATAATGCTGACTAGCATTCTGCAAACAGTAAACAAAATCAACCCATAATGGGTCGCACAATAATGTTTCACGTGAAACATTCCATCAAAATTCATCCAGAAAAAAGTAAAAAGATCGAACACGGCACGAATCCGTTGACAGCAAACACAAACATAAAAAGTACGGCTAAACGTGGTAATGAACTAGAAGAAAATGTTTCACGTGAAACAATACTCAAACTATTCTTGAAACAAAGCCACCACTCTCAGGAAGAAGTACGGCAAGCGTCGTATAATAATGTTTCACGTGAAACATTAAGCAGAATCACACGCCTCAGAAATTCAACCAAGAAGTCGGTAGATACTTCATGTGAAACATCTATCGACAGCCCAAACCGCCAAAATCACTGATATAAACAGATCAAATTAAAGTACGAAAGTAGGCTGTGTAATGTTTCACGTGAAACATTACACGTCGCAGCACTCAAACAATAGAACAGACGCACTGCCTTAACTGACAAGCGTCGCATAATAATGTTTCACGTGAAACATTGCGCAAAATGTCGTGCCACAGAAAGTGGGCAAGGAAATCAATGAATGTTTCACGTGAAACATACATTGATAATCTGAGGCATATGAAGCACAGAGAAAGACGGATCGATCATATATAAAAAAGAAATAACGTAATGTTTCACGTGAAACATTACGTTACCTAAAATAAGTGATAAATTCAGATCAAAAAATTAAATAAACTTTGAGATGAGAAAAATTCATTGTATGGAATGTCAAAAATGTTTCACGTGAAACATTGCTCCATTCTATAAACCTTGTAACTGTAATGTTTCACGTGAAACATTACAGTTACAAGAAATTACAAGCTACTTAGTATAATCAATCCATTGATTGATATCGCTCAGCTATGCCTCATGCTAGAAAATTCATCATATGAGACTCCTTAAGTACTAAAATAATAGAAATGCGGTCAATTGTTTTAGCCATAAACGGATTGCTCTACCATGCAAACATTACATACAAAAAAACAACGGCTATTGCGTTGTTTTTTTGTATGGTGGACCGAAGGAGAGTCGAACTCCTGACCTCTGCAATGCGAATGCAGCGCTCTACCAACTGAGCTATCGGCCCAAAATTTTTCAAAATGTTTCACGTGAAACATTGCTCAACTTATAGCACTCGACAGGGGATCTAAGCTAATGTTTCACGTGAAACATTAGCTTATGTACTGTATAACACTTTATTCTGAGAATTTGCTGCATTTGCTCAAAAAATCTGACTACCACCATCGACGCATGAGCAATGTTTCACGTGAAACATTAACAAGAATATCCCATGAATACCACCAAAATATGCGTCGTAAAATATATATCCTTGCCTGAAATGACTGAGGTAGCATGGCGTTCCCAAGTGGAATCGAACCACTATTTAGGGCTTAGGAGTCCCTCGTTCTATCCATTGAACTATGGGAACATGTGTCGCAAAATATATACGTATGTCTGATGTCAAATCGAGTATAGAGGAGAGAAATCGCTACGTCAACGAATATGATATATAGAAAACCATTTTCAGCTCAAGATAACCCATCCATTTCGCCAGACATCTTCATAGGAGAAAGCGTGACAACCATCTATCATGATTGCGGGCGTTAGGCGCAAGTTTCGATGCATAACCACGATTGAGAACGAAACCTGTACTGCATAGCAAGAGAAATAATCGATTCTTCTCAAATAACAGAAGAAACCATCCAACCGCTGTATTGACATTCTTTTCAAAAAACCGTACTCTTGAGGCCAATCCTATGCCAAACAAGCATGCCGCCATTAAAGATTTGCGTAAGAACAAGCGCCGCGCTGAACGCAACAGCCTTTTGAAGACCCACGTCAAAGCTCTTACCAAGCAAATGAACGAATTGGTCAAAGAAGGTAAGAAAACAGAAGCCGTTGCTTTAAGCAGCAAATTGCAGCAAATCATTGCGAAAGCCTCAAAGAACAACATCCTCCACGCGAACAAAGCAGGCCGCAAGACATCTTCCCTTCATCGCAAGCTTAACAAAATGGAAGCAAAATAAGCTCACCTCTATTTTGCATAAAAAGATCTCCCGCACAGGAGATCTTTTTATGATACATTTCTGTAAATCACAAAATCCCCAGCGCATCTTTCTCATCCCCATATCCCGCTCTCTGCACAAAAAACCCTTCGATCAGTTTTGCCAGCGCATCATCCGCGTTTTCCAAGGGCTGACCCTTCAATTTTCGCACGACAAACGGGTGCAACCCATCGGCCGCTCCGTCTCGCACACGCACTGCCGCACGCGCTTGTGGTAAAAACGTTGTCAGCACTTGTTTCGTAAGTTCCGACTCTTCCATAATCGCTGCCCAACGGGCATCACCTTTTACATATAACTCCGCAAACGAAAAAATACTTTGTTCTAATTCAGCATGTATAATGAACTCTCCCTCTGGATACACCGCATATTTCATCAAAGCATAAAAGCAACGCCAGCTATCACCTTCGGTCGCCTCTGAAATCCGTTTTACGCGGTTAGAATCTTGTATATTTAGCGTCTGTGCCAGTTCTAACGCCCATTCATAAAACGCTTTGCCCTGTAACAACGGGAAATCATAGCGAACAATCTTCATCTCCTTTCCTAACTCGTTTAAAACCGTCGCCGTTGGAGGCTCATCCTCAAGCGTTAATAAAATAAACCCCTCTTGATCGCCACTCAACGCCCGTTTCAAGGTCATTCGCTGTGCTTTAGAAGATTCACCCAACACCTGTGACGTACGCACAAATCTCCGTGGCGCAAACAAACTAACCGCCCCCGCCCGCGCCGCTACCTCTGTCACCGCCTCTTTCCCGGTCGAAATACGCTCAACCGATATCCCGCTCACATCATACTTCTGCTTAAACGCCACTTCCAACTCGCGCGCCTTATCAAGCGCCCGAAACGTGTCCGGCCCACTACAAATAATCAACATCGCCCATTACCATAATCTAGAAACGCAAAACGCAAAAGCCCCTGACTCGTAACATAAAATCATCTGCCCAGCTCCCCTCATCTAAGGCTCGCATGCCTGTGGCTTTTTTATTCCGACAGCTGTCTGAGCAAGGAGATGATGCTGTTGGGGTCGAGTTGCGGTTGCAGGCTTCGGCTCCGGTCCACCATAAGTACTACAGGTGGAATGCGAGTTCTGTAGGAATAAAAAAGCCACAGGCATGCGAGCCCATCGCCTAAATAACATTATTCCATCTCCTCCCAATTCAACCCTTTCTTTGTCTCCACCACAATTGGCACCCCCACCTTCTCTACATTCTCCATGGTCTCTTTCACAAACTGCGCCACGCGCTCCGCATCTTTCTCAGGGACCTCAAGTACAACTTCATCATGCACCTGCAACAACATCTTCGCCTCTTTACACACCATCGGTAATTTTTTATCAATCTCAATCATCGCAAGCTTCATCAAGTCCGCCGCTGTTCCTTGCAGAGGCATATTCACGGCCATACGTTCTGCTTGTGCCCGCAACATCGGAATCGAAGACAAAATCTCCGGCATCGGACGCTTTCGTCCAAACAACGTTTCCACGTATCCAAGCTTACGTGCCAACGCTTTCGTCTCTTCAATATAGGTCCGAAACTGCGCATACACCTGAAAATATTTCTCAATAAAAATCTTCGCTTCCGCGTACGAAATCCCTGCGACACTCGCAAGCCCATGCGCTCCTTGTCCATACAGAATTCCAAAGTTGATCGTCTTCGCCGTGCGTCGCTGATCACTCGTCACATCTTTCAATGCCACACCCGCAATCTTTGCCGCCGTCGCCCGATGAATATCCTCACCATGCAAAAACGCATCCGTCATGGCTGGATCTTTAGACAAAGCTGCCGCCAATCGCAATTCAATCTGTGAGTAGTCGCACGAGACCAAGACATTTCCCGTGTCCGCAATAAACGCCCGACGAATTCTGCGCCCAGCCCCTGTCTTAATCGGAATATTCTGCAAATTCGGATCCGTAGACGACAACCGTCCTGTGGCTGCTACCGCTTGGTTATAGGTTGTATGTACGCGCCCCTTTGCATCCGCCAATAATGGCAGCACCTCCACATAAGTCGACAGCAGCTTCGAGACTTCGCGGTAGTCCTCAATTTTCTCAATAATCGCATGCTGTCCACGCAGCTTCTCAAGCTCAGAAGCCGCCGTCGAATAGCCGGTTTTCCCTTTCTTTATACCCTTCGTCGGCAATGCCAAATCCGTAAAGAGCATTTCCGCAAGTTGCGAAGGAGAAGCGGGATTAAACACACGTCCCACCATCTCCACCATCTCTTTCTCTAAACGAGATTTATCGGCACTAAATTCCTTCTGCAGAACACCAAGATATTTTCCATCCATCTTAATTCCCACCTCTTCCATCCGCGCCAAGACGGGCACAAGCGGCAACTCAAACCGCGCCAAGACGTCCATCAATTGTTGCTTTTCCAGTTCGGCGCGCAGGGGCAGAATCAAGCCCATAACCACCTCTGCCTGCTTGATCGGAGCCGCATCCGCCAGTAATGCCGTACCTAAATACCGCTCAGCTAAACTGGCTAAATCATGATTGCGTTCACCCGCTCCTAACAAATACGCCGCCAACATCACATCAAACGACCAACGACCCAAATCAAGTTTCAACATCTGCAAACTTTTCACCTGAAGCTTAGCATCATGCGCCAAAAATCCCACCTTCACATCATCAAATAGCTGCTGACAGGCATCGTGTATGTTTTTCTCCGCCCGAATCAACGTCGAAGGAATCTCAATCAAACACCCTTCACCTGTCATGAGACCAAAAATGACGCTCTCAATGGCCTCTCCAAACAAAGATCCCTGAACCCCACGCGCCACATGCACCATCACCTCTTTTTGCTGATGAAGGCTTTGTAAAAATTCTAACGCCTCTTTAGCACGCTCCAAACGTTTCACAGGAACATGCAAAAGAACACCCGTTCGACTACGAGCCGCCTGATGTACATCAGGCTCCATTGGGGATGTCGGAGACGCATTTTCATCCACGCGCTTGTCTTTTCCTGACATCTGAACCTTACCCACGAGCGACTTAAAGCCCATGCTTCGCAAAAACGTCCGCAACCCTTCCTGGTCTCGCTCCAATAAGTGCGGTTGCCATACAATCGGCGCATCCGTCACAATCGAAACCAAAGACACAATCGCCGGAATCTCTGATTCCGCTGCTAACAACTTCTCGCGTGTAGACTTCGTCAAATCAGACGCTGCATCATGCGCCGCTCGCAAAATACCTTCCATATTCCCAAAGCGCTGCAACAAATCCGTCGCTCCCTTTTCTCCAATGCCCTTTACTCCTGGAATATTATCCGACGGATCACCACGCATCGCTTTATATTCCAAAAACTGCGCTGGCGTTAACCCAAAGCGCGCCTTCAACTCAGCTTCGTCATAGGTAAGCGTATCCGACACCCCTTTCTTAAACGTCATCACCGAAATCCCGGGTCGGATAAGCTGAAACGCATCCTTATCACCCGTGACAATCACAACCTCCCACCCTTCTGCCTGCGCCCGCACCGCAATCGTCCCCAACAAATCATCCGCTTCATATCCGTCCAGCTCTAACGAATCCACCCCCAACGTCGCCAATCCCTGCTGAATCAAAGGGATCTGCGCATATAACTCGTCCGGCTGCTCCTCTCGATGTGCCTTATATTCCTTATACGCCTCATGCCGAAACGTGGCCGCCTCCGTATCCCAACACGCCACCATCGCTTCAGGCATCTCGTTCTCGAGTAGCTTCATAACGATCATCATCACGCCATACACCGCATTCACGACCTGCCCCTCCGGATTCGTAAGCGGCGGAAGCGCATGCCAAGCACGATGCAAAAGCGCATTCGCATCCAAAATAAACAAGCGACGAGAAGCAGAAGACATATCCCGACAGTATGGAATATCAGCAGAAAAACAACAAACGTATGGGATGAGATGGTCTATGGTACATAGTATAGTGTGTACTATGTACGATAGAGTCAGAAAAATATCTCAAACACACGAGAAAATAGACCCCCCTCTTTTTGGCTAAAATAAGATACGTTTCAATCCTCTCTTTTATTGACAAAATCGCTATATTATGATATAAATACCCGTTCGTACTTTGCAAAAGCATGTCCGTCTTTTCCCCTTCGAGGAGAGAAATCTTGTCTCTTCAAAGGGCAAAAGACGCACCACAAACCCCGCGTCGCCCAGGAGAAGCCATGCACTGGCAGGTAGCAATCGCGGTCATCTTCTTTTCCGTATTCACATTCAGCGAGGTCGTCGGGATCGCATTCTGCATCTCGATCTTCGGCATGATCATCGGCGGTACCGTCATCACGATCGAAAGCCCGGATCCCATGACCAACCTCACGGTTACCGTAGGAGTTCTGCACGCGCTCGCGTGCGGCTCGCTCGCCCGGCGCGAGAAGGGCGACCCCCACTACTCCGTCCTGCTGGGATTCGTGGGCGGGAGCCTCTGCCTGGGGATCGGTTCGTCACTGTGGCCTGCATGCTTGCTCTGGGTACCATGCCTCATCGTGGGGGCATGCCTCACACCCCCCATAGTCGAACACAACAACTATCTGGAGTCACAGCACTGCGTCACGCCACAGCGCGCGAGCTGGCTTCGCAAAATTTTCGCCGGCACGCTGGTGTGCTACGGACTCTCTACCGCCGCCTGCTCCCTCGAACTCTTCCCGGAAGACTGGTGGAGTACGCAGGGCGGATTCATGATCTGGCTCCCACTCCTCTCCAGCATGATCCTCGCAATTTGCTGGACCAGATGGACAGAGGCGTACAAGCACACCTAACACCCCCACCACAACCCCCGCCCCTTCTTCCCTCCTCAGCGCCCCACGTGCTCCCTTCCTCCCACGCACCCGCGACACCCGCCTCCTCGAAGGCGCGTCCATCCGGGTGCGCTTTCAATTCCAAAATATTTTTTTATTTCCTCTCAACCAACAGCACATTCGGCACCCCACCCAACGTCTCTTTCAACACATCCCCCTCTTCCCCTTTTACAAATATCCCCGTCGACGGCCCCCCATCCAAATTCACCACCATATCCCACGCAATTCCCATCTCCATCAACCGTTTCATGAGCGCATATAAACTCACTTCTCCATCAGATAACACACCTAACCACACCCGCCCGTCCCGATCCGTCCCCACCCAAGAGCGCCGCGCCTCCTTCCCCGTATCCCGCGTCAGCATATCCGTCCCATCCTTGATCAAAATCGGATACGTCTGCGCACCTCCTTTTATTTGCGCCACGCGCACCCCTGAACTCGCCGTATCTAAAATGTCCATTTTTTCGTGCACAGAAATCAATCCTGATTTATCCGCATCAAATAATCGAGCTGTCTGTTTCACCCCTTCACCCACAAACAATCCTGAGGGCGTCAGATCTTCCATAAAATACACCCCATTAATCCCCGCCACAGTTTGCGGATACAGATCCCTCCACTCACGCATCCGCATCCGTGTCCCCGTACTCGCAAAGAAAAAACGATACTGATCTTGATCAAACCCAAACAACCACAGCTGCCCCGCCGTACTCGTCGCCATGTTCGCACGCACCAACTCAATCCCAGACCCAAACGCTTGCCGTGTGACTTCTAAGCTCGGCCCCATCGTCTGCCTCGACTTCACCATCGCCGGCGGCAACGTCAAACACCCAGCTCCCAAAAGCGAGATCCCCGCCATCAATACCAATCTGATCAATACACGCCTCATCCTCCCAGTTTACGCGAACACCCTCGTAACGCAAAACGAACATCCTTCGATGTTCGTTTTCCTGGAGGCGTGGGTGAGAAGGATTCCCACTTACATAGATAAAATCATCCTCCCATCTATGGTTAAATGAGAGGATATTTTTGGAGGCGTGGGTGGGAATCGAACCCACGAATAAAGGTTTTGCAGACCTCTGCCTTACCACTTGGCTACCACGCCGACGAGTGAGCGTACAAAAGCCTAAAGCTTTCGGTTCCGAACGAGGAGGCGCGGCACGAAGTACCACGCCCTGTCGCTCGCGAGCGACAGGGCACGCCACATCGTCCATATACATACGACAGGCAACCCAATCATTCGCACATCGAATTGTAAACGTCATGATCCTAACAAACTCCCCCCAATCCGTGAAGCCCCGGCCCATTCCCGCCCCCTCCTCCTCACCTAGAGCTCCGTTTGTGTGTTCTTTTTCCCCGTACTGCTGTCTGAGCAAGGAGACGACACCGCTGCTCTCGATTTGCGGTTGCAGGTGTTGGCTCCGGTCCGCCACAAATAAAGCTCCTCGGCGGAATGCGAGTTCAGTACGGGGAAAAAGAACAAACAAACGGAGCCCATCGCCTATATATTTTTCCGCCCGAAGGCCATCCGCATCAAACAAAAACCCCTCCATTTACTAGGAGGGGTTTTATGTATTTCTTATTTCTGCCCACACTTCGTATCCGTCTTACGGGCAATCTTCATCTCCGGATCATTCCATTTATGGGCATTCGTTCCCATTTCAATGATCTCAATTTTTACATTTTTCTTATACCCCCATTGATACATATCTTTGGTGTTATCCATCCAAATATCAATACGGGTCGTATAACGAGCATTCATACGGTCACGCACTTCGAAAACTTTGTCCCCAAAATAGTCAGGGATACGAAATTTGGTTCCAAATGGAAGGCCGTTTGAGGCCACCATTCCATCAAACACAACAGATCCATCTGCAGATACGCAAGGAGAATCATCTGTCTCCTGCGGGCGAGACGTATAGGCCGTCATTTCACGATACAAAACCTTGATCGTCTGTGCAGGAGCATCAGAAGGCTCCACAATCGGTTCCTCCATCACCTCAGGCTCATCCGCACTCGCGATATGATCCACCCAGGTACGGCTAACGACCGCACTTGTAGAGGTATAGGCATTGTCTGCCAAAGCAATCGAAACCGTTTTAGCCGAGGCAACGCTGGACGCAAAGGCGGAAAGCAGCGAGAATAGGGCTAAGGCAATCTTGAACGTTTGGAATCCAATGGAAGATAAATTCATGGGGGAAATAAAGAACCTCTGGAGGGCCTGCAAAACACAACGTATTAGGCAGATCTCTCAAAGGTTCGAAGGGATAGAATACTCCATTTTTGCCATTTTGTCAATGGGTAAAGCAAGAAAAAAGCCTTATTTTAGCCAAAAAATTATGCCATTTCTCACCAAACGCATAAGCACTTCTAGCTCGGCAAGCTCTCCCAAGCGTCCATCCAGGCTCAAACGCTTCTTTTCCGCTCCCGGACGAGTACGCACCATAATCGCCGTCATTTTAAGTCTCGCCGCCGCCGGTGCTCTGAGCTTAACCATCTTCGCCGCCTGGATCAGCCGTGACCTCCCCGACCCAAACACTCTCGGGAGCCGCCAAATCGCCCAATCCACCAAAATCTACGACCGAACCGGCACCCACCTCCTCTTCGAAGTCCACGGCGATGAAAAGCGCACCCTCGTCACCATCGATAAAATTCCAAAGATCATGCAACACGCCACTGTCTCAATAGAAGACAAAGGCTTTTATGAACATCATGGCATTTACTGGAAAGGCTTAATTCGTGCCGTCGGCATGAGTGTTATCAAACTCCAGCGTCTACAGGGCACCTCAACTCTCACTCAGCAATTTATTAAAAACGCCGTTCTCGATAACAAACGCTCTCCTGTCCGCAAACTCAAAGAATTCATCCTCTCCCTTCAACTCGAGCGCGCATATACCAAAGATCAAATCCTCCAACTCTACCTCAACGAAATTCCTTACGGCTCCACCATCTACGGCGTCGAATCTGCTGCTCGCACCTTCTTCGGTAAGAGCGTCCAAGATATTACCCTCGACGAGGCCGCCCTTCTCGCCGCCATCCCACAACGCCCAGACTTCTTCTCCCCCTATGGCACGGGCCTAAGTGGCGATAATCGCCCTCGTCTTGTCATACGCCAGCACTACATCCTCGATCTGATGGCCGAACAAGGGTACATCACCAAAGAAGAGGCAGAAGCCGCAAAAAAAATAGAAACCTTAAAAAAAATCATCCCAAAAAAAATCAGTAACATCGAAGCGCCTCACTTCTCCATGTACGTTCGTGGCATCCTAGAAGACAAATACGGCATTAAACAAACAGCAGAAGGTGGCTACAAAGTCATCACCACTCTTGACTACGACAAACAAAAAGCCGCGGAAGAAGAAATTAAAAAAGGCGTAGAGGCGCGCGGCAAACAATACCAATTCACCAACGCCGCTCTCATCTCTCTTGATCCAAAAACTGGACAAATTTTAAGCATGGTCGGCTCCAAGGATTTTTTCAGCGATGAAATCGATGGCGAGTTCAACGTCACCCTAAATCCTCGTCAACCGGGTTCGAGCTTCAAACCGATCGTCTATGCGGCCGCCTTCATCAAAGGCTTCCTCCCTCAAACCATATTATGGGATGTAAACACCACCTTCAAAACAGATACCACCCCGTACGAGCCAAAAAACTATAACCTGAAAGAAAATGGCCCGATATCCATGCGCCAAGCCCTACAGGGGTCACTCAATATTCCCGCGGTAAAAACTCTCTATCTTGTAGGCATCTCCAGAACACTCGATTTTGCCGAAACACTTGGCTACACCACCTTTAAAAATCGTTCTCGCTTCGGCCTCGCCCTTGTCTTGGGCGGAGGAGAAGTAAAACCGATAGAGCATGCGTCGGCGTTTGCCGCGTTTGCGAACGAGGGCACACTCTATCCAACCAGTGCGATCTTGAAAGTGGAAGATTCGAATGGAAACATTCTCGAAGAATGGCAAAAACCCCTTGGCACACAAGTCATGGAACCACAGATCACACGCCTCATTTCGAATGTCCTGTCTGACAATGAGGCACGTGCCTACATCTTTGGTACCCGCAATAGCCTCACACTCCCGGACAGACCCGTTGCTGCCAAAACTGGCACCACCAATAACTACCATGACGCCTGGACGGTTGGATACACCCCGAGCCTTGTCACCGTCGTTTGGGTTGGTAATAACGACAACAAAGAAATGAAGCGCGGCGCTGACAGCTCTGCCGTCGCTGCCCCTATCTGGCAAGCCTACATGCGTCGCGCGACCCAAAACACACCGGTTGAACGCTTCACACCACCCGATCCAGCCACAACCAACAAAGCTGCACTTCTCGGTTATACAACCTCAACCACCATCAACATTGATAAAATAAGCGGCAAGCGCGCGACAGATCTCACGCCGCCAGAATTCATCGAAGCCCGCACCTACCGCGAAGCCCACAACATCCTCTACTACATCGATAAAGATGATCCACTCGGCCCCACCCCTACCAATCCTGCGAGTGATCCTCAATTCGCAAACTGGGAAGCTGGGGTTCAATCCTGGGTGACGCGCAACAATTGGAACACCACTTCAACCCCTCCCACCGAATACGATGACATCCACACCCCCTCCAATCGTCCCCAGGTGAGCATCTTACAACCCGCGAGCGGACAAACGATTTCCTCACGCAGCTTCAGCGTGACACCCGTCGTCAGCAGCATCCGACCCATCATGCGTGTCGAAGCACGTATTGGTGGAACCCTCCTCGGCGCCTCCGGTGCCGCACCATGGACCATCCAAGCCCGCGTCCCTAATACCATCGACACCGGCACCCATGAACTCACCATCATCGCCTTCGATGATGTCGGAAATAGCGGTCAGGCAAATACCCCCATCCAACTTACCGCGGAGCGTGATCCAAGCCTCAACCTCCTCATCACCTCACCAAGCGCCAGCGAAACTTGGTCACGCACCTCCTTTCCCAAAACCGCTGTCCTCAGCATCACAGAACCAACTCGCTACCGACGACTCGATATAAAATTTGTGGGCACAGACGGAGTCGATCGCTTGGCGGGCAGTGAAATTCTTCCAACCGCCACCGAAGTCTCTATCCGCATCCCTCTGGGTCCGCCAGCAGGTGGCTATCAACTCCAAGTCATTGGCTTCCCCCAAGACGAAAGCGCTTCAACGGACAGCGCATCCATTCCACTTATCATCACAAATTAATTCACTCAAACAATCCCCAGGTTATACAGCCTGGGGATTGTTCTATTATTGCTTTTTCAATACATATAACTTCCCTCGCGTTCTGGAAGTATGCTCGTAAGAATAGGTAGAGATGAGGCGATATCCTTCCAACGCCGGTGAATACGACAACACATACTTACGAGTCACTTCCGGCACCAGTGTCGTGATATACCACGGCATCTTCGGATCATAATACGGCAAAATCTCTGGATTCCCTTTCTTGTACCAACGCCACCCGAGCCACTCATACCCCCCATCAATATCAGTAATTGCCACTCCCTGGCGCGCCAACCCATCCGCTGCCAACCACTTCGCTCTTGTAAGCGAGATATATTCTCGCGTGCCCGTAACTGAAAACAAAGCCAGACAGGCAATCCAACACCCCGCACAGACCATCATCGTTCTGGATGGCGGTGTCCGTATCCAACAAAAAATCGCGAGAACTAAAGCCGGCACAAAAACACTCAAATAATAACGATCAAAACTTCGAAACAATAAAAGAGCTGCCATCTGAGACAAAAGAATGAGCAGCAAAAACCGCTCATACCCACGCACACCCCCCTCAACACGGTCAGACCTGCGTCGCAACGATCGCGCCACACTCTCAACAAGAAAAAAGACCACTATTCCACTCGCAGCACCTACCAATCCCGTCACACAAAATGACATCCAAGTCGGCCAGACTACCTCTGCCACACCCGATAAAACATCCGTTCTCACGCCCAATCCATACTTCGTCCAAACATTTCCAAAGAACGGAAAGGCTATTTCATAAACAGAAAAAAGAACAATATTCAACCCAGCCCCCAGCCCAGCTGCTAAAGACACATACCATCTACACGCTCTCGTTAAAGAAGAAGTTGCGAGGAATAGAACGGGAATCAACAAAAAGGACACGTACTGCCAAATATAGAAGAACTGAGTTCTCATATGCTCCCAAAGCCCTCCCAAATCATGGAACACATGGAACGAAACAATATTCATGGGCCACCATCCTCGTACCTGCAGAAAAAAATATAAACCGATCGATAAGATCAAACCAGGAAAAACCCCAGCCAACAACCCCAACTTCTTCGCTCGCCGGTCAGGCTGCATCAACAAAAGAAAAAACGAGGCCACAAACACCGCGGCATAATTCTGCCGAATAGTCGCCGCATAGATAGCAAAAAACTGCGCTAACCATAACCAACTTAAGCGCGGAGAATTCCACCACCGTCCATAGAATAACAGACTAACCATCACCAAAGATAAGGCCGGCACATCCGTCATAAACGAAAGGCTCAAATTATAAAAAAGGGGCTGAAAAAACAGCGCCAAACTCCCGATCACCGCCACCCCAACCCCTACACGCCATAAAAATAAACGATACAAAGCCATCACACCCATCACCGCAAAAACAAACGTTGAAACATGTAAGAGCGTCAGACTAAAACCAAATAAAGATACAAGCCCCTTCGCATACAATAACTGCCCCATAAACACCGGGACAATAAACGAGTCCAACCTGAACGTTTCAAGAGAAAAATCCTGCACAGCTCGCGCAAAAATCCAGTCATCATTCAAGGCAAACTCCCCGAATGGGCGCGTGAGTGCCGCCGCAAGCCCAACAACCAGCAAAAGAGCGCAAACACCAAACCAAAAATGTCGTTGAAAAGACGCCATAAAACATCGCAAGCGTAACAGAAATTCCGCACCTGGAACAGAAAACACGTGCTATCCGCACGTGTTTTCAACACACTATCCCCACACCCGAGAACGATGTGGAAAATCCTACTGACGAATCGGCATCACAATATACTTAAACCCTTCCGCTTTCTCCGAACTGAGAACCACCGGACTAAATGCGTCAATCATACGAATCGTGACTTGATCCGTCCCAAGCGCCGCTAACCCATCAGACACGTATTTAAAGTTAAGCGTCACTTTATTCGCTTCTCCTTCCAACTGCCCCTTAAGCACGGTTGTATGCGCCCCCGTCCCAGAATCAGACGAGGAAATACTCAATCCATTCGGGGTCTTCATTTCAAACAAGACATCATAGATCCCCTGGCGAGCAAACAAGCTTGCGGCTCGAATCGCCTTAGCCAACTCAACACGCTGAACCGTAAACGTCGACTTAAACTGTTGTGGAATCAAAGGACGATAATCAGGGAACGACCCCTCGATCAATCGCGACACCAGCTCCACATTCCCATATGAGAATACTAACTGACTCTCGGTTATCGACCATTCAACAACTTCTGGAACCCCCACATCATCCTTATACGCCGACAGGATGCGCCCAATCTCACCCAGAGCTCTCGCAGGCACAATACACCGCGCCGAACGCGTGTTGCCCCCCTGAGACATCGTCACAACGCGCTCAGACAAGCGATATGAATCCGTTGCTGCCATTAAAAGCGTATCCGGACGCTCTTCGCCATGAAATACGCACGATACACCCGATAATTCCGGTCGCGATTCAGAACTCGACACAGCAAACGCCACCTGCCCAATCGCTTGTTTCAAAAGCTCCGCCTGAAACCGATACGCACCATCCCGTGCCAATTTTGGGATTAAAGGAAACTCTGTCGCTGGCATCCCTTTAATCGTGGTAACTTTATCATCCGCGCTAATTTTAAGCCCCTCTTCTGTAACACTCATCTCAACCTTTCCAGCGGGTAACAAGGATACATAATCCTGTAGCAGCTTGGCTGGCACCGTATACTCCCCGGGCTGGTCGACACGTCCTCGCACAATCACAGAGACCGCCATTTCCAAATTCGTTGTGCTTAACTTTAAGGTTCCCTCTTCCACCTTCATAAGCACATTTGCCAAGATTGGAAGGTTGGCGCTCTTCCCCGCAATGTGACCAACTAAAGAAAGGCCTTGCAGAAGATTCTCTTGTGTACAGGCAAAAATCATAATCATTCAATAAGATAGATTCGTCTTCATCCTGACCTATAGGCAAGATCCCTTCAAGTCCTGGGCTTTCCACAAGAAGAGGGTGGCTTAGAGATAGGTGAGATAGATGTATAAAACGGAAGTAGTAATAGTAAGCCCTGTGGAGATGTGGAGAAGCGGCAAAACCCTACTATTTTAGAGAAGAAAATCCCCGCACGCCTCCACAGTCATCTGTGCGACACAACGGGATAACAGCGGATATCCTGAGGACAAGATGCCCGCTGCCTCACAGGGTGCTTGTCCCCGCACACCTAGTCCCCAGCTTTCCCGACGGAACCCACAGACCTAAGCGGTAGTGTTATATAACCGCTCTAAAATGAGCGTGATATCCCGCTTCACCTGTGTATCATCCTGGATAAGCTGTGCAATTTTTTCACACGCATGCATAGCGGTTGTGTGATCGCGTCCACCTAAATGATCCCCAATGGTGGGGAAAGAACATTTTGTTTCCTCACGCAAAAGATACATCGCGATTTGGCGCGGTAAAGCAAACCGTTGTTCGCGACTTTTGCCTACGATCTGCTCATGACTAATGTCGTAGTGTCCACGCACCGCCTCAATGAGTAAGCGTGGGCTTACCGTTCGTTTAGTGATCGTAGGGGTAAAGCTCTGGAGTAGAGGCTGAATCGAGCTCGCGCTTGGCTGAATATTTTTAAACTGGTGGTAGGCGATAATCTTGTTGAGTGCGCCTTCAAGCTCGCGGATATTGGATTGAATGGCTCCCGCCATCATGTGCAGGATCTCGGTCGATAGTGGGTAGTTCTTTTCTCGAGCCTTTGCCTCTAAAATCGCCACACGTGTCTCAAAATCCGGTTTTGTAATATCAATCATCATGCCCCATTCAAAGCGCGACTGAAGGCGGCTTTCTAGGGTCTGGATATCTTTAGGTGGGCGGTCAGATGCAATCACGATCTGCTTATTGTTCTGGTGGAGGGTATTAAAGGTGTGAAAAAATTCTTCCTGTGTTCCTTCTTTTCCAGTTAAAAACTGGATATCATCAATCAAAAGCACGTCAACTGTTCGATAACGATCCTTAAAATCCCCTGCGGCTCCGCTGCGCACCGCTTGGATAAACTCATTTGTAAACCGTTCACAGGTTACATACTGTACCTTGGCATTTGTATTATCCCGACACACATGGTGCCCAATCGCCTGGAGTAAGTGCGTCTTTCCCATCCCCACCCCTCCGTAAATAAACAAGGGGTTATATGCTTGTCCCGGCTTCGCTGACACGGCCATACAGGCCGCATGAGCTAATTCATTATTTTTTCCCACAATAAACTGTGGAAAGGTGTAGCGAGGGTTAAGTCCAAGATCTGCCGCCCGCGTCGTCGGCTCAAAAGAAGATCCATCCACGCCAGGCGCTTGAAGAGGGTCGTGTTCCGAATCGGTGGAGGGAGTTGGTTCAGCTAAATGCTCAATCGGGAGCACGGTGGTGTTCCGTACCTCAACACGATAATGGATTTCTCTGATCGGCTGTGAACAGGCGGAGCGCAATGCTTTGGCAATCGCGTCATGGTATTTGCGCTCTAGCCAAGATTTTGTAAACGTATTTGGTACAGCCACCACCACCCGTCCATTTTCGTAGGAACTGATAAAGGTGTTGCGAAACCAGGTGGTAAAATTGGCCTTGGATAAGGTGAGCTCGATCTCACCGAGGGCGGATTGCCAAAGTGCTTGCAAGTCCATAGGAGTATATGCTGGATACTTTCAATCCTGCATCACATTGTCAAACATGTGGATAACCCGTGGAAAAACCAACAGTTTATCCACAGCTTATCAAAAACCATGGGGATTTTGCGGGGAGAGACCTTGCCAAAACCAAATAAATATCCTAGAGTACTCCCATTCTTATGGCTACCAAACGAACCTACCAGCCCAAAAAGCGTCGACGCGCTCGCGTTCACGGGTTTCGTGCACGCATGCAAACCGCTGACGGTCGCGAAGTTCTCTCTCGCCGTCGCGCCAAAGGCCGCAAACGCATCGCCATTAAAACGGCCAAGGTCAACAAGCGTTAATCCCGTGCTCCCACGCACCGATCGCCTGCGCCGCATGCGCGACTTCGCCCTCCTCTCCCAGAGGGGGCGCGTTGTTTTTGGCCCATTTTTCACCCTCCGCTTCCGCCCAAGCCAAGAACCTACCAAAATCGGTTTCGTTGCCAGCGCCAAAATCTTCAAAACCGCCGTCGCTCGCAACCGCGTCAAACGCCGCCTCCGCGAAGCTCTCGGAGTCGTCCGCCCCTTCTGGCCATTAAAGATGGATATCCTCTTTATCGCTAAGCCCGAAGCCACGACCACGGAATACCAGGCTCTCGTCGCCTCCGTAAAACGCGCCTTCGAAAAAATCCCCGAAGCCCTCAAAGCACCTCCAACCCCCCGCAAAAACCCCAAAGCCCGCCGCAAAACGTCGGTTGTATATAAGGGCGGGTCGTGATCCCTAATCGTTACCCCCTCCTCGACTCCTCTAGGGCTCCGACACAAGTGCTATTTTTGATCAACTGAACTCGCATTCCGCCTTTATTGTGCTCTTTGTGACGGACCGGAGCTAAGTCCTGCAACCGCAAATCGAGTGCAACGGCCTTAGCTCCTTGCTCGGACAGCAGTTGATCAAAAATAGCACTTGTGTCGGAGCCCATCGCCTATTCCTCTTTATTTCCCGAAGGGGCTACCCGTTCCGCTGCGAGATCTCTCGACTGCGCCACGTCGTTCGCGAATGACGTGGCTGCGTATAACTTCGCTCGAGATGACAGGCAAAATAGTATGCGCCTCTTTTTTCAATACCTAATACGTTTGTATCAAAACACCCTGTCTTTAGACCACGGGCCTCTTCGTCGTTTCACGACCCAACCAAGATGCAAATTCCACCCCACCTGCTCCCAGTACGCCTACGACGCCATTGGTCGTTTTGGAGTATTCAATGGCGTACATCTCGCCATAAAACGTATCTTCCGCTGCCATCCCTGGACGTTAGGAGGAATTGACCCGATTCCAGAAAAACTTGTAAAAAAATATAAATAATGCACAATGCAGGCAGGAGGAAGTTCCCGATGGAAGAACTGAAAGCCTTCGCGCTCGCCATAGTGCATACGCTGGACCCTACCCTCAGCGGTGCGAGACTCCAGGAGGCAGCTGATCGCATGGTGCGCCTCTACGGAGCTGATCCGAACAGGTTCACGCAGGATGGCAGCTGGCTCGCCACCACCTACACCGCCCCCGCGAACTCCAACTAGCACAACCTCTCCCTACACCCCTCGTCCCTCCTCACTCTGAGGCAGCGGACGCTTCTTTTTTATATACCCAACCCATTTTTCACGTCCTCCTCAGACATCGGTAAGCAAATCCTTTTTCTCTTGCCACTCATCCCTTTTTCAATCTCGATCAACGACGGAGCGATGCCTAATGTCTTCGCCAAAAAACGACACAATTCCTCATTCGCTTTTCCATCCACGGGCGGAGCCGCCAATCGAATCTTTAAAGCCCCCTCGTGCCATCCCACCATCTCCGTCTTACTCGCATTCGGAATAACAATAACGGGCAAACGGTACATAAGGTAGAAAATATTCGTTCTCCTACCCCCTCAACTTTTTCAAAATCTTCAAATCCTCCTGCACCGCATCATGCTCCGTCTCTAGATAGAAGTTCATGTGCTGTAATTTGGGATGCGTAATCATCGCCTCAAATCCGTCCACGCCAATAAAGCCTTTGCCAAGATGTTCGTGACGATCTTTACGCGCCCCGAGTTCCACTTTTGAATCATTACAATGACTCATCTTCAATCGTTTCAAGCCAATGACCTCATCAAACAATCGAAACGTCTTATCGACTTCTTGCTTTGTGCGTAAATCATACCCACTCGCAAACGCATGCGCCGTATCAAAACACACCCCCATCTGCGGCTGGTCAACACCATCCAAAATCAACGCCACTTCTTCAAACGACGCACCAATCACCGCACCAGCTCCTGCCGAAATCTCCAAGAGAAGCGTTGCCGCACCCTCATACCCATCATAGATCTTCTTCACCCCTTCAACCGTCCACTTCAGTGCTTGGTCACGATCACCCTTTCCCGCACTCCCAGGATGAAACATGACATATTTTGCCCCTAGCATCGTCGCCCGTTCCAATTCCTCACGCACAATCCGAATCGAATTCCCACGTGTCTTCTCAAGCTCACTCGCAAAATTAATATAGTACGGTGTGTGGATCACCCATTCTTTAAAGCCCCCATCTTTGCAATTCTGCGCAAACGCATCCGTCATCTCCGGCGTAATCTTAGGCGCCGGTCCACCCTGCGGTGAACGCGAAAAAAACTGAAACACCTCGCATCCTAATGCAGCAGCGTTAATTGGGGCATTCTGCAATCCACCGGCAACAGACACATGACAGCCAAAATACATACACAAAGACGATAGCAGATCTAAAGAAAATAACAAAAAACACGCAAAGGAAGTCCAAATGCGTGAAGGAAGAGGGAAAAAGTACTATGCAGAGGGTTCTAGACGATAGCTATCTGCGAGCTGGATAAGGAGGCGATGGATTCCCGCTTTTTCAGGGAAGGTGAGATCCAGGCGTATATCCGGTTCCATAAGAGCCGTTGCGAGGAGGCGGATATAGCGCGCGAAGAGCAGGTTAGGTTTAAAGAAGGTTGGAAATCCATGGATGAGTTGGTCGGGGGTGCGAGCCTCACAGTTCTCTTTCCAACTAAGAAGGATAGCGTTAAGCGCTTTCTGAGCATTTGCGATGAGTTGAGCCTCATCGTCTTTCATCAGGTCATCATCACCCGTGCTAAGAGCGATGACGCGCCACCACAAGGCGAGAGCTTCGTCTTCTGTAAGGTACAGTTTCATCACTCCCTCCTTTCTTCGACAACGATACGAATCGTTAGCAAAGATAGAAGGGAAGAGAGTCCCGAAAGGGAGAGAAGAAAAGATGAATGAGCGACGCTCAGGGCGTGTACAGCCCGAGCCCGTGGTATAGCTCCCGCATCGAGGCCGCGACGTCAGGGGCGATGATGAGGTTGGAGGAGACGTCAGGGAAACCGCTGCTACGGAAAGCCTGAACCAGATCGCGGTTGTCATAGCGGAGGTCCTTGAGCACCGCACTCCGGCGAACCCAGGCCATCCGCTTGCCCTTCACTTCCCAGTTGCCCTTGAGCTTGGGCAGTCTGGCAACCTTGGCGGTTGCGCGCACCGCGAACGTGGTGTTGGGTTCGTCGGCGAACAGCTTCACGCCACACACCTCATCCATGACGAAGGAGATCCCACGAAGTCCCGTAGTCTCTTCGGTGGATTCACGCCAGGCCGTGTGGAAGGGATCCTCGGCGAGGTTGCAGTATCCGCCGGGAGGCATGCAGTATTTGCTGTCAGAGAAACCACCTGCCGTTGCGGTGCAACGGATTCCCATCGGGATGTACACCTCGCCTTCCGCCTCGACCTCGAGCACGGCGCACGCACCGAAGGTGCAGTGGAAGATCTGGGGGATGAGCCCGAGAAAATCTTGATAGGACAGGCCCTCTTTTTCCAGGGCTTTCATGACGTCCTTGTACACCGAGAACTGAGCCCAGGCCCGCAGGTAGGGAATCTTACTCAGCTGGAGCAGAAGGGTCGCACGCCTGCCGCCCTGGTACACCGGAACACGCATGATGTGTGGACAGACCTGATTCCTGTCGTCGCCGTCGACCAGCGTGAAGCTGGTGAACGTAGGACGAAGATGGTTCGAGAGGTGTCTGCCCTTATCCCGTACCTGCTGAATCTGTCCGATGCGAACCCCTGCCGCTCGTGCCAGCATCTTCTCGACTCTGTCCTGTAGCCCGGGAGGCATGGCAGTCCATTCAATCCCTTGCATCATCTGATCCTCCTAACGCGAATATCGCCTAACCTGTTCAGGCGACGAAAAATCTTAAGCATTCTGACACAAAAAGTCAAACACCACCCCTTCCGAGGCGGCGTTTGTTTCTCTCTGATAATACCCGTTCCGCTGCGAGATCCCTCACTCCGACACGTCATTCGCGAACGACGTGTCTTCGTATGACTTCGTTCGGGACACGTCGCTCGCGAGCGACGTGTCGGGATGACGGAAAGAGAGTTTATTTCTTCTCCTTCACGCATTCCTGCTTCAACCATTCCAACGTCTTCCGATTCCGTAACTGAATCGCAATATATTGGCGATATTCTGGTGAAGCAATCCGTTCGCGCGTTTCTTTGTCATTCTCACGAATGCGCATCAAGATGTCATCCGTTTCTTTATCAAGTTCATCTTCGCTAATTGCTACTTGTTGCTGTTTCGCGAACGCTTTCACAAGCACCGCCGTCTTAATGCGACGGATCGCTTGCGTGGTCATGTCCAGGCGCAACTCATCACGCGTTTTCTTGATAGAAGATAAATAGTCTTCCCACTTCATCCCTTGTTCTTCCACGCCATGTTGCAATTCATCCATCATGCGACGCGTCTCATCCGTCACGAGAACCTCTGGAACCTCGGTAAACTTAGTCATGTCTACCAATTTCTCTAACAACTCAATTTCACTCGCCTCATCACGACGGCGCTTCTCTTCAAGTTGCAAATTTTCTTTAAGCTTACCGCGCAATTCTTCCACGTCTTTCAGTCCAACGCCTTGGGCAAACGCATCGTCCACGGGCGGCAACTGCATTTCGAATACCCCTGTTGCTTTGGCGGTAAAATCAATCTCTTTCCCTGCCAAATGTTTTTGGTAATGTTCAGTAGGGAAGGGGAGGGTAAAGCTTCGTTCTTCGCCTGCTTTAATCCCAACGAGTTTTTCCGTAAAGCCAGGAATATAGTGCGGCTCATTCATGTAGATGCGGTAATCGCGTCCTGTGCCACCGTCAACGACCACACCATCCTTCAACATTGAGACATCAATCACGACCAAATCTTCCAAGGTAGCAGGTCGTTCCGCGCGCACCTCTTGACGACGCATCTTACGCATCTCTTCGATGGCTTCATCTACCTCCTTTTCACCAACTTCTTTTGTCGTTTGCTCGACGGAGCACTTCTTCAGATCAGGTAATTCAATCGCCTTCGGCTCAATGGGAGCCGTGACCGTAAATTTGATCGGTTGCCCAGGCGTCAATTGGTCGACTTGGATATCAGGCGATCCCACCACATCCAAAGATTCATTTAAAATCGCTTTGGCGTAAAAGGCTCGCACAATGCGCTCGAGCGATGCTTGCAGAAGCGACATCTCCCCATATGCACGCTTCACTTCATCAAATCCGGCTTTTCCAGGACGAAAGCCCGGCAGCGGTCGCGCAGTACTCATTTCGCGAGCCGCCTCTTCCAAATAAGCGCGTACTTCTTCGTACCCAACTTCAAATTCGAGTTTCACTTGGGATTTAGGCAAATCCGTCTTTTGAATCGTAGGCATAATAGTAGACGGAGGGTACGAAAAAATAGCTCTCCCGTCAATGATCCGACCCCTTGCCCACATCCTCAAAACCCCTTACCATGCGCCCACATCAATATGTCTCTCCAAATCGGTATCGTCGGCCTCCCAAACGTAGGTAAATCTACGCTTTTTTCTGCTATCACCAAAAAACAGGTCGACTGCGCCAACTATCCGTTTTGTACCATTGACCCGAATGTCGGCGTGGTTGAAGTGCCTGATGAGCGATTGGCTCTCTTAGGCGCGGTCGATAAGACCGAGCGGATCGTCCCGACCGTTATCGAATTTGTTGATATCGCCGGTCTCGTCAAAGGTGCGTCCGAAGGCCAGGGCTTAGGCAACAAATTTTTAACCAACATCCGCGAAACCGACGCCATCGCGCAAGTCGTACGTGCCTTTGATGATACGAATATCTTGCACGTTGATGGTTCCGTGAACCCTGTCCGCGATGCCGATACCATCAATACCGAACTCGCCCTCACCGACGTCGAAAGTGTCGGTAAGCGCCTGCAAAACGCCGAAAAACAATCACGCAGTGGCATGACCAAGCCGCTCGAACTTGAAATCGCCGTGCTCAAAAAAGCTGTCGAGAGCTTAAATAAAGGAGTGATGCTGCGCGACCTTGATTGGACGGACGATGAATTAATCGTTCTACGCCAACTCAATCCGCTTACGCTCAAGCCCATGCTCTATGTCGTGAACGTGAACGAAGCTCAGCTCGCCGACGGATCTTGGAAGGAGCGCGTCGAAGGCCTGAAAGGGATGCTCGTCCCAGTTTGTATCAAAATGGAAGCCGATCTCTCATCCATGGGCCCAGAAGAAAAGAAAGAATACTTGGAACTCGCCGGCCAAACCCAATCCGGTCTCGATCGCCTCATCCAAGAAGCCTATCGCTTACTTGGTCTTATCACCTTTCTCACAAGCGGTGTGCAAGAAACCCGCGCCTGGACCGTCAAAGAGGGGAGTAAGGCTCCCGTCGCCGCCGGAAAAATCCACTCGGACTTCGAAAAGAATTTCATCCGTGTCGAAATCACCCCCTGGAAAGATTATGTCGACAATGGGGGAGAGGCCGCCTGTCGCGCCAAAGGACTCACCCGTGTTGAAGGCAAGGACTATATCGTCAAAGATGGTGACGTTTGTTATTTCCGGATCGGTGCCTAAAGATTGATCCCTAAACCGTTGACAACACACCCCGTTCCATGGAACGGGGTGTGTTGTATGTCCTTCGCGCGCCACGCGGGCCACTTTGCTGCCGCCTTCCTTGGTGGGGTTGCTCTGCACAGTATCCGACCATATGTTCCCATCTCACAACTTTGGCTCCTCATCACTATCAGCATAAGTGGAGGAGTTGGCTTTGTTTTATATAAAGAAGGAGGCTCAGACATACTCCTCACGTTCATATCAAAAATCTGTCTGATTGTCTGTTTTGCCCTACTAGGCGTCTACCGCTTTTCTCTTGCTCAACCTTCGCTCCCACGCGGTCTCATCTTTGCCGATCCCAAGGGTCTAGCGAGCAGTAGCGCAACGGGACGTATCTCTAACCGTTTGGATCCACGCTACTGGTTAACGCGCTTACATACTTCCCTCACCAAGCGCGCTCAAGAGCGTTTCGTGCCCGACGAGGCTGCGCTCATCACAGGCATTCTCTACGGCGATCGCAATTTATCCAAAGCTGCCAAGACCGCTTTCCGTCACGCCGGTCTCACCCACATCATCGCCGTCTCCGGTTCCAATATGACCATCATTGTTGTGGTCGTCGCGCGCTGTCTCGCGCTCTTCCATCTCTCACGTCGTCAAAGTTTCATCGGTATGGTCATCGGAGTTATCCTCTTCACCGTCTTCGTGGGAGCCTCTGCCGCTGTCGTGCGTGCGGCCATCATGGGCATCCTCGTACAGTTCGCCCCACTTACCGGTCGTCTCATTCGCCCCAGTCGTCTCCTACTCATTTCCGCTCTCGGCTTCACACTCTGGCACCCATGGGCACTCTTATTCGATGCATCGTTCGCTCTCTCCTTTCTCGCCATGACCGGCCTGCTCACCTACGGACGTCTGATAGATACCGCTCTCACAAAATACATATCTTCAGACACCCTTCGTGAAATAGTAACGTCCACTCTTGCGGCTACGATATTGACGACGCCCTATGGTGCCTGGGCCTTCGGCTCGTTTACCTTGTGGGGATTACCGACCGGTCTCATGGTCCTTCCGCTCATTCCGTGGACGATGGCTCTCGGCGCACTTGCGCTCGTTATACCGGCCGTTTCATCCTGGGGGCAGTTCGTCATTCTGCCCGCGTCTGGATGTTTGTGGGCCATTTTAGCTATTGCGCGTTGGCCAGAAAAAATAAAACTTGGCTATTTAGATAAGACATATCTCCCGCTCGCCTGGCTCCTTGTCGCCTATCTCACGATCTGGATGCTGCATAAAATTATCCACAGCATACAAAGTTCAGACAAGGCTGTTATCTGTCGTGCACAAATAAAATAATAAAACACTCACTAATATAGGCGAGAAGATCATATAGCAGCATAACATGTCAGCATGGACTAACGCTTTTTTTGTCACCGTGTCCTTTCACATTTAGTCTACGGGTGAGGTTCGCATCGGCAAGGAACTCTACAGGAAAGAATACGTTTACGGCCTGTACGTGTTCCACGCTCTGGCTTCGGCTCGAGCGTTCTTGCGCGCACCTCTTCTCGTCACGGATGAATGCCTACATTCACCTTGGACAGGCTATCACTGTGTTACCGCCCGCAGGGGAATAGCTTCACAAGCTTTGTCAAAGCGAGAGCTTTGCCTCTCTTACGTCATGCATAGCGTAAGAGAGGAGGAAGCCCTCGCGTGATAGGCACGTGAATATTCCTCGGAAACAAAGGCGCTATCATGCGTACGGTTATTCAGTTCATCCGTCTCGGTTCACCGGCGCGTCCTCTCCTCCTGCTCGTCCTCTTCTGCGTCTTCTTCCTCTCCTCCTGCGCCGCCGGTGACGACCTGGATGCCATCTCGGATGCTGGCTCTCGTCCCGATCGTCCGCTCGATAGCAAGGTCGACGCCGACAACACCGTCCCGATGTTCGACCAACTGCCGCGCGCGGATGCCTCCACGAGCCAGGTGGATGTCATCCGGAGCAACGACATCTCGGCCAACATGCCCAGGCGTGATGCCAGTATGACATCCACCTCGGACGCTGAGCTGTCCCAATTCCCGCTCGACGCAGCGGCAGACTCAGAGCTGTCATTCCCGCCGCCTCGTGATGTCACACATACCTCCGATGCGGTTCCCTTCGAGGATGTGTTCACTCCTCCGTCTTCCGATGTGAGTCCATCTCCTCCGGATATCATGGAGCCTCCTGACGTCATGTCGATGCCGATCGAATGTCACACGCTCATCGTGCGCCTCGATCCGGCCACGATGCCGCGCTGCACGACGGGCTGGTCGACGATCCTCTACGATTTCGACGGTCACCCGCACGAAAGCACGCCCGGCGGCACCTTGAGTTACTCCATCTGTGGACGCCTGCAAGGACAACTCGTCCTCTCCGCCCACTGCGGGGGTGTGTACCTGCTCGACTGGCCAGGGAGTAGGGGAGCACCCGCCAATCGTGGTGGAGTCGCCTCCATCATGCTCGACAGCAACGAGCTGGCCGACGCCGAAGCGCTCTTCTGCCTCGATCGCTGGAGTCGAACGCCCGGTGTGCGCCCGTTCATCCCGCTTGAACCGTACTTTTACGGACGTTGCCCGTAACGAAATGATCTTTCCGAATAAATAATAAATTATTTCCTCTTCTTGCCTCGTTTCTACGAGGCTTGATCCCTTGACACTGTCTTCACACGCGGGCGGTCGAGTGATATGGTGCGTATAGAACGGAAATAGAACACTTATTCACCCCGAACCTTTCTACCTATGGCAAAAAAATCAGAACAAGACGGCCGCTCTTTGGCCGTCAAAACCGCAATCGATCAAATCAAGGAAAAATTTGGTGATGGCTCCATCATGCGTCTTGGTGAAGCTCGTAAGATGCAGGTCGAAGCCATACCAACTGGTTGCTTCTCTCTGGATATGGCACTCGGCGTCCTCGGATTCCCTCGTGGCCGTATTATCGAAGTCTACGGTCCGGAAGCCTCCGGAAAAACCACCCTTGCCCAACACGTTATTGCTGAAGCGCAAAAAGCCGGTGGCGTCGCCGCCTTCGTCGATGCCGAACACGCTCTCGACCCAGACTACGCCCGCAAAATCGGGGTAAATATAGACGAGCTTCTCATTTCTCAGCCAGACACCGGTGAACAGGCTCTCGATATCGTCGAAACCTTAGTTCGTTCCAATGCCGTTGACGTCGTCGTGGTCGACTCTGTCGCGGCGCTGACGCCTAAGGCAGAAATCGAAGGCGATATGGGAGATCAGCATATGGGACTTCAAGCCCGTCTCATGTCCCAAGCTCTGCGCAAGCTCACGGCCATTATTTCCCGTTCCAAAACCACTGTTATCTTCATCAACCAAATTCGCCAAAAGATCGGTATTGTCTTCGGTAATCCAGAGACCACGCCTGGTGGCAATGCGCTCAAGTTCTACTGTTCCGTGCGTGTCGAAGTCCGTCGCTCTGCTCAAATAAAAATGGGGGAAAAGATCATCGGGAACCGAGTCAAGGTAAAGATCGTAAAAAACAAAGTAGCTGCCCCCTTTCGCACCTGTGAATTTGACATCATGTATAACGAAGGGATCTCCGTATCTGGTGACTTGTTGGATGCCGGAGTCGAGCTAGGTGTGATCGCAAAGAGCGGAAATACGTACAGTTTTGAATCAGAAAAACTGGGTGTCGGTCGCGAAGCGGCAAAGAGCACGCTGCGCGAACGTCCAGATCTTCTTAAGCAAATCCGTGAAAAATGTATTGCAACCTATCAAGCCCGTGAAGCCTCAGAAGGTGGATTATCCGTCGCTCCACGTCCTCCCGCAGAGGACGATGAAGCCCCTCCAGAAGAGTAGAAGACAAAAAAGTAGAAAACGTCCTCGCCTTGTACCTGATAGAGGGCGGCGAGGACGTTTTCTTTTTGGAAACAACCATCTTCTTCTCGCCATCTTGCGTGTAACACGCTAAACTACCTGCATCATGGGACGCCGACGAAAACAACCTGTTATTGATCTCACTCTGGATCCCGAAACACGTCGTGGTCTTGCGGTGGTTGGATTATTTGCCTTCGCAATTATTCTCTTGCTGGGCTATTTCGATTTAGCCGGTTCTTTGGGGCAAGCTTTGGACGAAGGGATCTCTCATGTCTTTGGGTGGGATAAGATTGTTCTCCCGTTTATTTTTATGGCCTGGGGCTACTCCGTTCTCGCTCCTGACCGTTTTTCGCTCCGTCTCACGAATGCCATTGGTATTTTTCTCTTTTTTCTCACACTCAATCCGCTTGTTCATGCCGTTAGCTTTGAATCTACGGCCCCAGTCGCAGACACCGCCCTGGCCGTCGCTGGGGGAAAACTAGGGGAAATGATCGCAAATCCTCTCATCCAGCTCCTTGGCTCCGCCGGAGCCATAACGCTCACCACCGCCGGTCTTATTGTGGCCTTCATTTTAATGTTCAATGCCACATTGTCAGAGGTGCTCTTCCTCTTTCGGTGGGTGATAAAGGGATTAGGGATGGTCTATGTCGGTCTTCAGGCCGCTTGGCAGAAATGGAGTGATGCACGTGCTCGTCGCGCTCTTGCGATGGCTGAATCCTCGAATCTACCATCAAGTACGATGTCGGTTCCCGCAGAGATGTCTGACACGGTAGCGGGATCAGAAGACGAAGAGATTGAAGGAGAGGCGGAAGAAGAAGGGGAGGAAGCACAGGATGATTCAGGCGAAGAAGGGGAGGAGGAAGGGGAGTCAGACGAGGAGATTTCGATCCCAACAAAACCAAAGAAGCGCTATCCTCGCGTCGAAATACCACTAGAATTATTAGAGCGTCGCGATCAGCGCCCTACTTCTGGCGATATTGGTCATAATCGCGAAGTCATTCGCCGTACCCTTGAGACCTTCGGAATTCCTGTCGAGATGGGCGAGGTTTCCGTTGGGCCAACCGTCACCCAGTTCACGTTCAAGCCCTCTGAGGGTGTGAAATTAGCGCGCATTATTGGTCTGCATAATGATCTTGCCCTGTCACTCGCGGCACACCCTATCCGCATCGAAGCTCCCATTCCTGGCAAGTCCCTCGTCGGCGTCGAAGTTCCGAATCAATCAGTTGCAACCGTCGGGATTCGAGAAATTATTGATTCCAAGGAATTCCGCGAACGCAAAAGTCCCATCACCTTCGTCCTCGGCAAAGATGTATCCGGCAAACCCTGGGTGGCAGATCTTGCACGCATGCCACATTTACTGGTTGCTGGTGCCACGGGTTCCGGAAAGTCTGTGTGTTTGAATGCGATCATCATGTCGATTTTGTATACGACGGGCCCTGATGACGTAAAATTTATCATGGTTGATCCAAAACGTGTTGAGCTCCAAATCTATAACGGCATTCCCCATCTCATCACCCCTGTCATTACCCGAGTTCCAGAAACGGTGAATGCCCTTAAATGGGCATTGCGTGAGATGGATCGTCGTTACGACATGCTTGCCAAGTTCGGCGCACGTAACATTATTGATTACAATACACGCGTACAAGAGAAATTACCTTATCTCGTTGTCATTATCGATGAGTTAGCTGATCTGATGGTGACCTCAGCTTCCGATATCGAGGGTCCCATTGTCCGTCTCGCACAAATGTCTCGCGCCGTTGGAATTCATCTCATTCTCGCTACCCAGCGTCCCTCTGTAAATGTCATTACGGGTCTCATCAAGGCGAATGTACCAGGTCGCATCGCCTTCGCAGTCGCCTCGGCGATTGATTCTCGCACAATTTTAGACCAACAAGGTGCGGAAAAGCTTTTAGGTCGTGGGGATATGCTATTCTCGACCGCGGAAATAGCTACTCCTAAGCGTGTACAAGGCGCGTTCTTATCTGATTTAGAAATTGGCCGAGTTGTTGAATTTATCAAATCAAAATACGATCCAGCGGATTACGATCTATCCGTCACTGAACGCTCCGGCGCAGGGGGAACCGTGTTGAATGGAGGGAGTGATGATGATGGAGATAGTGATGAGCTGATACCCGCCGCCAAAGATGAAATCTTACGTGCGGGCAAAGCCTCCGCTTCTCTTTTGCAACGTCGCCTCAAAGTCGGTTATGCTCGTGCTGCCCGTCTTCTGGATCTCCTTGAGCAAGAAGGGTTTATTGGCCCAGCCGATGGAGCCAAGCCTCGGGAGATTCTGAAAGCAGATCTCGGCTCCGATGAACCACCGCCAACAGAAGATGAGAATACTTCCCCAGAAACACAGGAGGAGTAACAGTGTGACCATACCCTCTTCCCATGGCCTTCATTCAAAAATCGATCAATACATCCGGACGAATTGGACAAGATTTAGTGGAATGGCGTGAACGCGCGGGGCTCACGCGGCTTCAGGCTGCCGCTCAGACTAAAATCAACGAATCACTGATCCGACTCTGGGAAGAAGAGCGCTGGCTAGAGATAGATGATGTCGTCTACGGCGAGCGCATGCTACGCGCATATGTCACCTTTTTAGGGGGGAGCGTACCCTACACCCTCCAAAAATATCATGAAGGAATAGACGCCAATCGTTTTAAGCGCCGTACCGAAGATTTATTGCCACGCACCCGCAAAATCCATCTCACGGACTTTCTTGTCGGTTATAAACTCGTAGCTGCTGCCGGCTTTATCCTCTTCGCCATTGGTCTTGGAGGCTACGTCTTTCTACAAGGCCATCGTATTTCGAAGCCTCCGACCCTCTCCATTTCCGAACCAAAAGATGGTACGCGTCTAGACGCGCCAAGTGTCGTCATCCGTGGAAATACCGAGCCAGACGCGAGTGTAAACATAAACGGACGCCAAGCCTATGTTGAGCCAGATGGTGCTTTCCAATTCTCTTTAGATATTCCACGTGGCACTACCCTCGTTGTTGTCCACGCGCGCAAACGCTACGGCCGTGAAACCACCGATGTCCGCCGCGTAGTCTACGATAGTCCTTTACCGGTTTGGAATGAGCGTTCACAAGGAGCGAGTTCTACCCCCGACGTTCCAATAGCGCCTACAAGCAGCATGCCCAAGTAACCTGCAACAACTACCCGTCTCTCACCTCTTCGTCAGCCGGCGACCTCCACTCGGGTGATTCCTAAAAAACCATCTGCCCCTTCCCCAACCTCCACACAGCTTTTGCCATAAAACAAAAAAACCTCCCCCAACGCCCGCAAAACATCGCCAGTGAATAAGAGTCTCCAAACGTTGGGAGGAGAGAGTTTGCGGAGTGCCACAAACGCACCAATGTTAGGAAATAGTCACTGCGAGCTTTGCGGAAGTTGAGGGAGGTACTTCCTATAATAACCAATTAGACAAGTTCGTCAACCTTTTTATTGCGGTAGGTAAAGAGAAGACCGAGCCCAGCTGCAATCGTAACATCGGCTACATTAAAAGCAGAGCGTCCAAACGCTAAGATCCAATCCCGCACATATCCGAACACGACCCGATCGTAACCATTCCCCAGAGCGCCACCAATGAGAAGTCCAAGCCCGACTGCGAGCGGCCATGACCAAAGCTTTTGAGCAAATAAAACGACCACCGTGACGAGTACAATTCCGGATACAGCCACAATCAACCATGTTGGCGCGGGGAGGTTAAAGATGAGTCCGAAATTACGATGATGGACTGTTTGCAGGAGCGGGGCGAAGCTCGTCCACATGATCTCACGACCAAACCAAAATCCTTTGCTCCATAGATCCAAAATCACGACCCCAAAGGCCGTGATGGTGCAAAGACAAATGTTCTGGATCAAACGACGCATAAAAACGCCTCTTTATACGCTCTTTAGGGGGCTTATATCTCTTGCGTCAAGCTCTTTTTGCAATCAATACAGCTTGAAGAGGTTGGGCGGGCTTCCAATCGTTTGAGATCGATATCTTTTTTGCAATAACGACAAATACCATAGGTGCCCTTTGTCACGGCTTCCAACGCTTTAAGAGTGTCTTTAAGCTCACTACGCAAACGATCGGCAAGCGAAACCTCGTCCGCATACTCGGTAATTTCTGCGGCGTTGTCGTCTTCTGAATTTCCTCCTGTTTCCGGGTACGCCACTTCATCAGTTTTTGATGCACCAAACGCTTCCAGCTCTTTTTCCAAGCGGATTTTTTCTTGCTCGAGCAAGCCTTTCATTTCATTCAAGGCAGTAGAGGACAACATATATTTATCAAAGGATATCGGAAAAATATGAAAAAAGCAATAGAGGAGTTTGGATCCAAAATAGAAAAAAGTGTAAAAAGAATAGAGCCGCTCGCAGGCTCTCAATTTCTTGAGGGGCGCGAACGGCTCCGCAGGGTCATTTGGATTTGATCCGATCTCGTTCTGCGCAGAAGGGCGCAAACGATAGGGATACATCCTGAGACCACGATAGGGCTGCTCCGTCCACTGTCCCGCCGCGGTCGCCGAGGTGCATAGTACGTCAGAGACGTCTAACGCGGTTACGGCCCGCTTGCTGTTAGTTTTTGTATTGATTTTCCGCACTCGCAGAGGTGATGCGACGAGAAGGTTCATCACATCGCTTCTGCGAATGCTAAATACAACGGGAAAGTTAACGGATTGATCGGTTTCCGTCGAAGACAGAAACCAGTCTTTCTTGGCAGTAAAAAGAGCGTGGGAGATAATCACTCGTGGTTCACGAGTTCCAACGGATAGATCCTTCCATCAAGCACGGCTGTGTTTGATCGACGAATATATCAGTTCTGAGAGAGGTTGGACATACCTTCCTCTTAACAAGGTGCGAAAAAGAACAACGAACATAACTCCTAACACATGTGACTGAACTCACGAACACTTTCTAACAAAGAACGAAACCCACATGGAAAGAACGAAAGCCATCGCCTACGATGACTGTGAGGTCTGCTGCTCAGAACCTTACACACACATAATACAATATTTTTTCCTTCTGATCAAACCTCGCTTGTGGATAGCTCAATATTTTATTACAACCCAGCCCCAGAATATCTTTCTCCACACCCTGTGGAAAAGAAATATTTTTTTATCACTTACCATTCTTTGCATAAAATCATGTTGCCGTCCTCGTCTTCCCCTAACTGCCAACCGGTAATCGACGAGACGTCAAACACAAGCCCGATTCCCTGCACGAGTTTTTGTAAGGCGCGTGCCGAAACTCTGCCGACAACGGGCTGTTTACCGCAGGCGGGCGTCATCACAGAAAATGGCTCCGTGCTACTTCCATAGCGAATGTCACGGTCTTCGATAAAAAGAAGTTCTCCGGTACGTAAGCGAACAGGAGAGGCCATGTCTCCATCTCCACTAGTAAGCTCCGTTGCAAGCGTTCCATCCGCAAGTTGAATCACGCGCTTGGTTGTCACTCCAAAACCGGCTAACACCGCCTTCACTCGTTCTTTAGATACCGGTTCACTCTGCACGAGTTGGATGGAGTGCGGCGCTCCTGCCGCTCCAAACATGAAATGAGCTTCTTGTACATCCGGCAGAACCGCAAACTGAGGGATGGGCAGCTCCCGCAAAAGTTCATCACGCGTAATCCCACTAAGCTCAGACAAGTTGACGCTTATGTCAGCCATGCGCGGCATGAATCCGTGCACACGATGTTCAAACGGCAAAGAGGTTCGCACAGTATTCTTGTCATAAGTAAACGTGGCAACCGTAGAGGAAGTGCTGACATCGCCAAGGGCGAAAGATCCGCTTGCCTGCTGGAGAGGGTGACGAAGCCACGTTTTTATCCCATCGAGATAACGGATCGTTCCAGCTTCTCCCGTCGGCATCTGGTCATACAAAATGCGACCTAGTCCCGCTTGTGCTTGGGGAAGTCCGGCTGATCCTCCCACCCATCTTGGCATAATAGCGAACCAGGTCCATCCATTCGGTCCCAAGCCTCCTCCCAAAACAACCGGCCAATGCGACCCGCTCTTGAGGGCGATGCGCCATGGTCCGGGCAACTGATCCTGAATCCTCGCAGGAACTTCTTCTTGTGCTGCGAATGGACGGGTAACGATGGTGAGTGTCTGTGCACTCATCACGAACGATCGCGACAAACCCCACCAAAAAACACCCCCAAGAATTATGATACTGACCGCAACCAACGCCCAAACGAGGACACGTCGATACGCAAAACCAGGCGCCGTCCCATAGGCGAGGATCGTCGAATCTTTTGGAGTCTCAACCGTGATAAAAGATTGTTCCACAACGCAAACACAATAACGGATTTTTATTCTTCTAACCAGCGATGGGTAAGCTATCTTTCCTATCCGAAGTCGTCAAATCTGGTAGCGCTGACGATCTTTGGCTGTTTTATTTAATATACTTCAAAGGATTTTGGCGCTTACCATTCAAATAGACTTCGTAGTGGAGGTGTGTACCCGTTGAGCGTCCGGTCGTACCCACCATCGCAATCACCTGCCCTTTCTTTACCCGATCACCAGCTTTGACAAACATCTTTGAAGCATGAGCATAGCGCGTCTTCATCCCGTTTTGATGATCAATAAAAATCATAAGGCCGTACCCTCCACTATTCCAGCCAGCGGTTTCCACGACGCCATCGGCAGACGCATAGATGGCATCGACATAATCTCCATCAAGATCAACACCTGTGTGGTTCCAGCCGTAATATTGTGTAATGGAGTGCTGAGTGGTTGGCCAAAGAAGTTTGGTAAGAGGAGCGGTGTTCACATTAATGTCTGCGGGCTTCGTCCGGGTATCTCCGCGCACATCAATTAATTCCTGATATTTATCAAGAGATTTATTTTTTATATTCGTTGTAGGAATGTTGGGACGCACGGCCGTATTCAACGGTCGTGTCACCACAACGACGGGAGACACGCCATCTGGAATAACGATTTCTTCCCCGGGGGTAAGAGCACGGTCGGCAAGATTGTTTATGGTAATAATTTTATCCGCCTCGGCTCTATAAGTCTGCGCCAACTTTGTAACCGTATCGCCCTTTTTTACGACATGGAGTACTCCCGAGGTAGCAGGGATCTTAAGGGTGTCTCCGGGTCTGATGGAGGCTTGTTTTGTTAGACGGTTTGCACTAATGATGGTTTCAATCGTAATCCCAAACCGGCGCGCAATCGTTCCCACCACATCGCCTTCACGCACTGTATACAGTTCCGTTTGTGTGCGCTGGACAATGACGTCTGGCTGGGTCGATGCGCCGTCGGGAGAAGAGGGGAGACCTGGTTGCTGAGCAATGCTCCCCGGTACGGTCAAATCAGCCGCAATACCGGGTTCATAATCGAAATCAATATCAGGCACCGCCTCAATGGTGTCATCTCCGAAATAGCTCACGCGCGGAGCGGGAGCATCTAGATAAATCTCTTCTTGGATAACCTCATCTTGTCCTTCGCTCACGAGCGCATACAAAATACTCCCTTGCCCAGGATCGTGTGCTGTCGCATCGCGTCCTTGGAATTGGGAGAAGACGGTAAAAAGAACGATTCCTAGCAAGACCGCATGCAAAACGTATTTATTGGTAAATAGGAGGAAGAAAAAACCACGCGCCGAGGTCATGACGCTCGCCATCCGCAACCGCCCAAGCAGAACGGTTTTATAGAAAGGCAGAACAATCCAACGCAGCATGATTCCAGACAGTGGCTGCAAGACGGGTAACAAAAACAACCAAATTTTTCCCAAAATTCGTCCAAGAAGCTGGAGGAGACGTAGCCCTGCCAGCAAAACTCTCGCGACCATTGTTTTAAGGGGAGTAGGAATAGAGATGATAAGGATAAAAAGGCCAACCTCCCACAACCACCAGATCCCCAAGTAGTCCATCCACCATAACGTTCCTCTCCGCCTCCGTCAACCAGAAAATCAATAAAAGAGGCTAAGATAAAAGAAAAACATTCCCTACACATGTTCCTGCTGGCGGTACTGAAGCGCCTCCGCCATATGAGCCGTCTCTATCTGCGCCGCCCCAGCCAAATCTGCAATGGTCTGTGCAACCTTTATCGTACGAAAATACGCACGCGCTGATAACTTAAACCGATCCGTCGCATGACGGAGCAATGTCTTGGCTTCCGGGAGGATGGTAAGAAGGGAGCGGACCTGATGGCTCCCAAGTTCACTATTCGCCGTTAACCCAGCTGCACCATAGCGCTCCAACTGTCGTTGCCGCGCCGCTTCCACGCGGGCGCGGATCGCGCCACTCGATTCCGCGAGTGCAACATCCGAAAGCTCTTGCGTTTTTACCTTTGGCACCTCCAAAAACAAATCAATCCGATCCAAAAGCGGTCCACTCAAGCGCTTGCGATACTTATTAATCTGAATCGGTGTACATTCGCAGCGTCGATCCGTATCTGTCATAAACCCACACGGGCAAGGATTAAGCGCCCCCACAAACATCATTCGCGCCGGAAAATGCAAACTCCCTTGCGCGCGACTGACGGTCACCGTTCCATCTTCCAAGGGCTGTCGTAAACTCTCAAGTACGGTCCGTGGAAACTCCAACATTTCATCTAAAAACAGGACGCCACGATGCGCGAGCGAAATCTCTCCCGGTCGTGGCATCGCACCACCTCCAATCAACGACACCATGCTCGCACTATGGTGCGGCGCACGAAACGGCCGCTCAATCATAAGTCCACGCTTTGGCAAAATTCCGGCAATCGAATGAATGCGTGTCACGTCGAGCGCTTCCTCCAAGGTCATGTTCGGCAAGATCGAAGGAAAGCTCCTCGCGAGCAACGTCTTCCCCGATCCAGGCGGTCCCTGCATCACCAGGTTGTGCGCGCCCGCCGCCGCAATCTCAAGTGCCCGTCGCGCCTGGGCTTGTCCACGAATCGCGGCAAAGTCATACGCATACGTTGTATGACGATCTAGGCACGGTGCTTGCCACGGTTCTTCTGGGAGCGGCTCGCGCCCGAGTAAATGCTCCATGATCTGTCGCAATGTCGCGGCCCGCCGCACCTTCACCGGTTCCCCAATCAAGGCCGCCTCCGCCGCGTTCTCGGCGGGGACAATTAGCTCCTCAATCCCTTCTCGCTTCGCGAGCGCGGCCACCGCCAATACACCATGAATTGGCCGCACCGATCCATCCAATCCCAACTCTCCCACCACCATCACTTTCGGTAGATGTGCCGGTAAATCTCCCTGCGCCACCATAATCGCGAGCGCCATCGCCACATCAAACGGCGTCCCACTCTTCTTCACATCCGCCGGCGCCAAATTCACCGCTACCCGCGTGCGCGGAAACAACACCTCACTTTGTTTGAGTGCGCTGCGCACCCGCTCCCGCGCCTCCTGCACCGCCGCATCCGGCAACCCCACCACAATAAAGGCAGACAACCCAGATGTAATATCCGCCTCCACCCGCACCGGATACGCATCTAGCCCCACAATCGAAGCCGTCAAAATCGAATCAGACATATCTCACCCCGTTCCATAGATAGGAGGAGTTGTCAAGACGTTGATAGGGAGAGAAGATATGTGTTAGGGTAAAAACAACCTATGTCCATTGCTCGCGAAAAAACACGACCAAAAACAGTCGTCAAAAAAAGCACTTCTTCTGCCACGAGCTATTGGGAAAAGATTCGCGGACTCTGGAAAACGAATCCGGTAAATGGTCTCGTCTACCAAAAAAAGATCCGTTCCCAATCGGACCAACGGCTAAAAATATGATCGTACTCGATACGAATATTTTAATCGCCTACCTTAAAGGAGAAAAAACTGTAACGGACTTTATCGACTTGGCTCGTCTGCAAGAAGAGCGTTTTTGTGTTTCCGCGGTGAGTGCTGTTGAACTTCTCGCATTTCCAAAATTACCACCAAGCCAAGGCCTCCTCATAAGAAAATGGCTACAAGAAAATATGTTGATAGTTGACCTAAATACGTCACTCGCCCTTGAGGCGGCAGAGGTATGTCGCGCCTATCGTTTAAAAACAGCCGACGGAATCATCGCTGCCACAGCTCTTAGCCTACGCGCTTCACTCATGACACGCGACAAAGATTTTCGACGGGTAAAAGGATTGAAAATAATTCAGTAGCAAGGAGCGTTTAGCTAAAACGTCAAAACCCCGCGCCAGGTCGTACACGTTTCAGTGTGTACACCCAGCGCGAGGCCAGTCAGTTCCGAGTGAGAAGATGCAGCTCAGGATTAGCTCTGTGCAGCGTTCTCCCCTTCACATTCCTCTTTCGAGAAACACGCAGGGGGGAGAAGGACAGTCAAACGGACACGTCCTTGTCAGAGGTGGGGGTCAGTTGGGGAAGGGGGTGTCGGCGTTCGGCTGGGGCCAGTCGAGCTCACCCAGGATGATCTCGTCGCCGAGCAGGCTCGAACGCAGCTTGAAGATCACGCCCATGGCCTGCATGTCCAGGCCGAAGGTCAGGACTTCGCAGTACGCCGGCGACGGCGTGTCTCTGAGATCCTGCGTGTGGTCCGAGGTCTCCTTCTGGAACGCGCCTGCGACGAAGTTCGCGAAGGCGAGGAGTTCGACCGCGTCGTCGCTGTAGATGAGTAGATCGCACGCGGTCTCCCGCGTCACGATTTCCTCCATCCTGGCGAGACGGGAGGCATCATCACCCCCCATCCCCTCCAGGCCGTAGGGCTGCAGGGGAGACACTCGCTCGAGGTCGCCTCCGGCCGCCACCATGGCCTTCGCCCCATCTTCAGCGAGAACGAAGTGGATGTCCTTCAGGTGGAGGGTGAGAAAATCGACAATTTTCGGAATCAAGGCGGTCTCCTTTGTGATGGCCACATTGGCCGTTGAAGCACGTGAGCTCATGCTCACCCCTTCACATTCCTCTTTCGAGAAACACGCAGGGGAGAGAAGGACAGCGTAACAGCATGTCCTTGAGAGAGGTGAGGCAGGTCGTATGCATCATTCTGATAAGATAGCGGTCTCGATTTGGAGCTTCGCCTGGCCATCGCAGAGCATCAGCGCGAGCACGCTGAACGGCCCCAGCTCCAGCGGCTGCCCCGTACTGTCCGACGCGCAGCAGCTCGCGGCCACGTACTGCGCGAATTCTGCGAGCTTCACGAGGTGCGTATCGTAGATCACGACACAGGCCCCGTCAGAAGCGGGGAGCAGCCGCTCCAACTCCATCAGGGCGGCGGCGTGATCAGCCCCCATGCGGGTCAGCGGATAAGGCCGCACCTCCCAGAGATTTTGCTCGTGCCACCAGAGTACTTCCATGACCTGATCGGCGGTATCGACCGCCAAGAACCAGAGCCCGGGGCCTTTGGCAAGATAGTCGCGGATGTTCATGATCCCCTTCCTCCATTGTTGTGGCCACGTAGGCCGTTGATGTTGGTAAGCTCATGCTCACCCCTTCATATTCCTCTTTCGAGAAACACGCAGGGGAGAGAAGGACAGCGTAACAGCATGTCCTTGTCAGAGGGGAGGAAGTCGGTCACCGGGAGCTGAGCTCGAGGGCGCCGTCCTTGAGGCGCAGGTACCACGCCTGACCCCGGCGCATCGGCTCCTCGCGCGTGGGGCTGTTCGCGGTCATGTCGTAGCCGAACGTCTTGGCCATGTCAGCGATGGCCCAGATCAGCTCGTGGAGCTGCTTGGGATCGCTGTGGTACACGAGGGTGCGTTCGTGCAGCGAGCTTGCTGCCGGTGCACGTGCAGTGAGCGTTCCGGCCAGCCCCTCCGTTCCGAGGAACGCGACTGTGCAGCTCTGCGGCGTGCCCGTTACCGCGATGAAGGTGCTGAGGGCGCGGCCAAGCGGGTCGGTCACGAGGAAGATGATGACGTGGTTCGGGGTGGTGAGGAAGAAGTTGACGATGTTGGCAGTGTCCTTGCTCATGAGCGTCTCCGTTGCGTTGGCCATTGGCCGGTTGATGTCTTTCAGTCCGAAACGGGTGCCTAAAATCACCACATTTCACGCATCCATTTCGGACAATCTATCAAAGAACAACTAAAAATAATACCTGAAAATAGGCAAAAAGTCAATAGAAAAGCGCCATATAACCCACCACTACCATTGTTTCTTGGAACTCCTCCCGTTACCCCTCCTTGCCGGAGGAGGGGAGCCAAAAGAAACAAAAAACCCGGTCATTCGACCGGGGAAACGCCGCTAAGATGAGAAGATGAACGGGTAGGCCCGAAGGCCATCCGGTCAAAGAGTGCTTCCTTCGAGGGAGGCAGACGTATCCGCCGGCTCGAAGGTCGCACTCGCTCCCACACGACCCGGGTTCGGGGTGCAGAAGGGTTCTCCTCGTCTCAACGTCGTTTTGGGATCCTTTTCACTGTGTTGATGACGGGGCGGGAAGCACATCGCCGTAACGATGCTATTCCCATAGGCTTGTTTATGAGAGAATCCAGTCGAAACCGGAGTCGGTCATATTCAAGGGTGGCTGTCGAAAGGTCCTCTGTTGAGGCTCTCGCCAGGTCCGTCGCCAACACATTGGAAAGGATCAGCTTGAAGGGATAGCATACGCCTTTTTCAAGGTTTTGTCAAGTCCTCATGGATCTGGGTCTGGCTCGTAAGGGTATTCCCTTGACGATCCCTCGGAACTAGGGTAAAGTCCGCTTATTCAAGCGAAATTTGCATGTTCACGCCTACCATGCTAAGCGCCTAAAAACCTCTTAACAAAGCCTATTTTTGTTGAGAGGCGTTTTGCGCCGTACACATGTTCGCCGAGCATCCGTATCTCACTTGAGCCTTTTTTTCAGACAACTTACCCCTTTGAATCCTCCGTATCAGACACGATCTCGCCCCGGCTGGCCTTTCTCGCCATAGATCGTCCTTATATAAGGAGGGTTCACGTGCTCACCCCACGTCAAAAGAACACTCACGTGTTCAGAATATCATGCCTACAATGATGTTCCGTCGTAACGCCGCCAAAGAGCAAGAGCGTCGTTACTTTACCGCCGCCCGTGACGCGATGGCATTGCCTGACCTCATCGAGGTCCAAAAAGCGTCCTATCGTTGGTTTTTAGAAGAGGGGATTCGCGAGCTCATGAAAGAAATCTCACCGATCAAAGATTTTATCGGTCGTGATCTTGAGCTCTTCTTCGTGGATTACTACATCGACGAACCAAAGTTTGATGAAAAGACCTCCAAAGAAAAGAACGTAAACTTCGAAGCGCCACTGCGTGTCAAAACCCGCTTAGTGAACAAGCGCACCGGCATCGATCGCGAGCAAGAAGTCTATTTAGGTGATATCCCAGTCATGACCGAACGCGGAACGTTCATCGTGAACGGCATCGAACGTGTTGCGGTTTCTCAGCTCGTCCGTTCCGCCGGTGCCTTCTTCACCGCCGAGTTCATGCATGGCCGCCGCTATTACGGAGCCAAAATCATTCCAAACCGTGGCGCATGGCTCGAATTTGAAACGGATGCCAACAACGTGCTTTGGGTAAAGATCGATCGCAAACGCAAAGTGGCGGCTACGTCTCTTTTGCGTGCCTTTGGCGTTGGCAACGACGAAGACATTTCCAAGCTCTTCACCGATGTCGATGTTCATCCACTCAACCACTACATCGAGGCTACCCTCGCAAAGGATGCCGCCAAGAGCGAAGAAGATGGGTACATCGAAGTCTATCGCCGCATCCGCCCAGGAGATCTTGCGACCGCCGACAACGCGCGTTCCTTGATTCATGCCATGTTCTTCAACTTCGATCGCTACGACCTTGGTGTCGTGGGTCGTTATAAGTTCAACCAACGTTTCGGGTTGTCTGCGGCACGTGAAGAAATTGGCAAAGAAGAAAACCGTATTTTGACCAAGGAAGATCTCATCAATATCATCCGCGAGTTGATTCGCTTGAATATCTCGCAAGAAGAACCAGATGACGTCGACCACTTAGGTAACCGCCGCGTCCGTGCCGTCGGTGAGCTCGTGCAAAGCCGTTTCCGCATCGGTCTCGCGCGCATGCAGCGTATCGTCAAAGACCGTATGTCGACCCTCGACATCATGGCCATTACGCCCGCGAAACTCATCAACGCCCGTCCAGTGATCGGTGCCGTGCGCGAATTCTTCATGAGTTCGCAGTTGTCGCAGTTCATGGATCAAACCAATCCATTGTCTGAACTTGAGCACAAGCGTCGTTTATCTGCCATGGGTCCTGGTGGTCTGACCCGTGAACGTGCCGGTTTCGATGTGCGTGACTTGCACCGCACCCACTACGGCCGCATCTGTCCGATTGCCTCTCCAGAAGGTCCTAACATCGGTCTCGTGGGTCACATGTCGTGCTATGCGCGTATTAACGAGTACGGTTTTATTGAAACACCATACAGAAAGGTAAAGAGCTGGGCAAAAAACGATGGGAAAGATGCCGTCGGCGAAACATTGCGTGTCGACGTCCGTGATGGCGAAGGCAAAGTTGTGGCCGAAGCCGGCACGGAAGTTGATGCCAAGCTTGCCGAGAAACTTAAAAAAGTTTCTATTCCAGAATTGCCCATCACTCCCTACGTCACGAGTGAAATTGTCTATCTCAATGCCTTCGCAGAAGAGCGTGGTACGACGGCTCCCGCGACAACCGCTCTCGACCGCCAAGGCCGCTTCTTGGATGCGCGTGCGAGTGCACGTAAAAATGGAGAACCAACCGTCGTCGATGTCCACGAGATTGATTACGTCGACGTTTCCTCCAAACAGATTCTCTCCATCGGTACATCGTTGATTCCATTCGTGGAACACGACGACGGCCACCGTGCGTTAATGGGAACCAACATGCAACGTCAGGCGGTTCCTTGTATCAAGGCGGATGCCCCAATCGTTGGTACCGGTGTCGAACGTCGCGCCGCCATCGATTCCGGTCACGCCCTCATCGCGCCAGAAGATGGTGTAGTGGTTGCCGTCGATGGAAAACACATCGAATTCCAATCCGAAGACGGACGCATGCACCGCTACGACCTCACCAAATTCTCCCGTTCCAACAGCTCGACGTGTATCAATCAGCGTCCTCTCGTAAACAAGGGGCAAAAGATCTATGCCGGTGAAGTCTTGGTCGATGGGACATCGTGCCAAAAAGGGGAACTCGCCCTCGGTCAAAACTTGCTGTGTACTTTCTTGAGCTGGGACGGCTACAACTACGAAGACGCCATCATTTTGTCCGAACGTCTCGTCCACACCGATCGTTTCACCTCCATTCACATCGAGCATCATGAATTGGAAGTTCGTGATACCAAGCTCGGTCTCGAAGTCGTGACTTCTGATATTCCAAACGTGTCTGAAGAAAAGTTGCGCAACTTAGATGAGCAAGGAATCGT
>JBPOJM010000031.1:0-7375 GCA_052033585.1 Patescibacteria group bacterium
AGTGAAACGTTTATCTGCGATTGAAGATTTGGGCAGCGTTGAGGTTCTGTGTACGGATAAAACAGGAACGATCACCGAGAACAGAATGCGCGTCACCCATATCTATGGCATACAGCCGCAACAAGGTTTGTGGTACGCCACGCTTCCCTCTTCTTGTTTAGGTGATACCAAACAGCAAGCGAATAATAGTTTTGATATTGCGTTATGGCAGGCCGTAGATAAAGAGAAGCGCGAACAACTCAAGATGGTACGCTGTCTCGCTGAGCTTCCCTTTGACCCTATGCGTAAGCGGAATAGCGCCTTGGTGCAAGAAGGGACAAGCGCCATCCTTATTCAACGTGGAGCTCCCGAGATCGTGTTGGAGAGCTGTCTCATGAGCAGCGAGCAAGCAGCGCAAGCACATGCTTGGGCCAAACAAGAAGGCCTCCAGGGTCGCCGTATCCTCGCGATTGCCACGAAAGCCATGGGTGATGCACAGTCCTATACGCCGGCTCAAGAAGGCCATGGATTCACCTTACAAGGATTGATTGCGTTTGAGGATCCTATCAAGGACAGTACCTATCAGGCTGTAAAAGATGCACAGGCCCTAGGAGTCGCCATGAAAATCCTTACGGGTGACAGCGCGGATGTCGCGGCCGCGGTAGCTCGCACGATTGGATTGATTGCGAGCGAAAAAGAAGTGATGACGGGCGCGGAATTTATTGCCCTCTCTCCTTCCGCGCAACAGGAGGCCGTCCTGACGCACCAGGTCTTTGCACGCGTGTCTCCCGAGCAAAAACACCAAGTCATCCAAACTCTAAAACAACGATTTGAAGTTGGGTTTTTGGGAGAAGGGATTAATGACGCCCCTGCGCTTAAAGCGGCAAATATCGGCATTGTGGTGCAAGGCGCGTCTGATGTAGCTCGTGAGGCTGCAGATGTTGTTTTGCTTCAGCAAAGCCTAGAGGTAATTATTGGTGGGATCCGCCAAGGCCGTGAAGTGTTTGCGAATACTTCAAAATATGTCAAAGCAACACTCGCCTCCAACTTTGGCAATTTCTATGCCGTCGCCATCTCCTCGTTTTTCATTCCTACGCTGCCGATGCTTCCACTGCAAATTCTTCTTTTGAATTTACTGTCCGATTTCCCCATGATCGCGATCTCAACGGACTCGGTCGACGCCCAGGAATTGCAGCGTCCACACACCTATCAAGTTCACGAGATCGTCCGACTTGCGACCGTCCTCGGTCTTACCAGTACCGTCTTTGATTTTGTGTTTTTTGGGATTTTCTATCGCTTTGAACCGGCCATCTTGCAAACGAATTGGTTTATGGGAAGTATTTTAACTGAGTTGATTTTTATTTATTCGATCCGAACCAAGCTTCCATTCTGGCGCGCCAGGAGACCGGCATGGACTCTGGTGGCTCTTACGAGCGTGGCTGGCGTCGCTACACTCGCTCTACCGTACACGAAGGTGGGTGGGGGTGTTTTCGAATTCCAAGCTCCTTCACACAATCACTTACTGATTATATTGGGGGTCGTCGTCGCTTATTTTGTCACCACAGAGGCGGTGAAATTAGGATATGAGAAGTGGCTAACAAGACGTGGGACGGTGACAGCTTAGGATGGATTGATGGTGATATATAAGCGATGGGCTCGCACAGCCTGCAGCTTTTTTCTTCCTACTGAACTCGCATTCCGCCACAGCTATTTATGGCGGACCGGAGCCACCCCCTGCAGCCGCGCTCGACCTCAACGGGGGAATGTCTCCTTGCTCAGACAGCAGTAGGAAGAAAAAAGCTGCAGGCCGTGCGAGCCCTAGATAGAGAGAAGGGGGGAAGGAAAAGTAGATCAAAAGAACGAGGCTTGGCCTCGTTCTTTCTTATCCTGAGTTGTTGTTAGTTCGTAGCGCCTGCAGCCTGGATTTGAGCCTTCATACTGGCGTATGGGACAGCTCCGCTGACCAATTGACCATTAATGAAGGTGGCTGGAGTTCCTTCGACGCCCGAATCGTTCCCAGAGGCAACGTCTCCGTCGACGCGAGCAGCCATCTCACCAGAATCAAGACATTTCTTAAAGTTTGCTTCATTTACCCCAAGTTCTTTGGCCATGGCAACGAATCCATCATTACTGAGAGAGCCGGCGGCAAAAATCTTGTCGTGCATCTTCCAAAAGGCATCACCACCATTCAACTTATTCACACACTCTACTGCTTCCGCTGCTTTTTGTGCATTTGGATGGATTGAGGTCAAGGGGTAGTGACGATGAACGACCCGAACGTCATTTGGAAAATCCTTTAGCGCTTGCGCGATGCTTGGCTCGTGGCGCTTACAGAATGGACATTCGTAGTCAGAGTAGACGATTAATGTCACTTTGGCATTTTTATTACCCCTGATGTGATCTTGTGCCCCCACTTCCTTTACTGGCTTGGAAGGAACGGTTGGCTGTGGAACATTGGGATCTGCGGAAGGGGCAGGGAGGTTAGGGAGCTGCGCTACCTGATTTCCCGCGCCACTGCCCACAAAGGATTTTCCACTCCATGCCATGCCTAATACGCTTGCAAGGCCGATGGTAGTGGTAACAGCAATCCCGAGGAACAATCCCATGTAGAACATGGACTTAGGACTCCCGGCCCAAAAGGACTGATTCTCCATAGTACAAAATAAAGGTGAAGAGCGAATTAATTGGTGAACGTATTGTACGTACGCAGAATGGGTAATTCAAGACGTTCGTCAAGAGTTTTGACTCTTATGGTTGTGTTGATGCGACTTCTGCCAATGCCGCGTCAAGATTCTTCTTCCATTCGGCACTTGTCATGGCAAAATAACGACGGTTGTTGATGAAGACGGTTGGGGTACGGTCGACATCATTCGCGAATCCTTCGCTGATATCACGGCGGACGAGAGCTGTTTGGCCACGCGTCTGCAGACAGGCGGAGAATGAAGGACTTGTAATACCTACCTGAGCCGCTTCTTCAACAAGCTTTGCAAATGGGTTGGATAATCCCTCCCATTCTGTTTGCTTCGCGAATAATTGATCGTGATATTCCCAGAACTTTCCTTCCACCGCGGCACATCTGCCCGCCTCTGAAGCGAGGCGCGCATTCGGATGAATGGTTTCAAGAGGAAAATCTTTCCAAACGAATTTTACACGGTCTTTGTACTGCTCCATGGCCGCTTTCACGGCAGGCTCTGCAAACTTACAGGCGGGACACTGAAAATCGCTGAACAAGCGAACCACCACTTTTGCATCCGCGGGCCCTACAAAGGGATTATTCTCGTCGCTGAACGTCACATTTTCAGGTTGACCGGCACGACTCACTGAAGGAGAGGCGGGGGTACGGACAAGAAGCCAGGCAAGTCCAGCAAATAACAAAACGGTTACGGCAATTATACCGACAATGAGGGATGTATTCTTGGATTCAGACATAGATTAGGCAGTGGTTTGAAGATATTGGATAATAGACAGAGCGGCTTTTGCCCCTTCCCCGACGGCGACCGCGATCTGTTTTTGGGTGACGTCCGTGACATCCCCCGCCGCCCAGACCCCTTCGACATTGGTGGCATTCGTCTTACTAACAACAATCTGGCCTCGTTTATCTTTTGCCACAAAATCCACCATTTGAGAAGCCGGTACTAATCCGATCTCAATAAAGACACCGTCCGCAACTTCAACGCGCTCTGATCCGTCAGGCGCCATGAGCTTAATGCCGGTAACCTTTGTTTCCCCTAGCACTTCTTGAACTTTTGTTTGTACTTTGACCTTTATTTTAGAGGAGGCAGCAATCTTCTTTTGCATGATGTCATCCCCTTTTAATTCCTTATTCACCGTGATGATGGTGACGCGCTGAGCATACTTTTCCAATAAGAGCGCTGCATCCATCGCAGAATTACCGCCACCGATCACAAACACAACATTATCGCGAAATAGCGGCCCATCACAGGTGGCGCAATACGTTACTCCTCGGCCATACAACTTTTTCTCGCCCGGCACATCAAGCGCGCGATGCTCAGAGCCCGTGGCAATGAGGACGGTTTTCGCTTCGTAGACCTGATCATTGGTCGTCATCGCCCGAAAACCTCCTGGTGTTTTCTCGAGCTTAGAAACCGTTTCCCCTTCTTTAAGGGTGAAGGTATTTTTATAATCCTCAAGATGCGTGCGAAACCGTTTTACAAGCGCAGCTCCGTCCAATAAATGAAAGCCGAGGTAATTTTCAACATCAGAAGACCAACTCACCTGCCCTCCGATTTGGGGAGCAATCATAACAAACGAAAGTTTTTGACGCGCAATATAGACCGCGGCTGCCAGCGCCGCTGGACCTCCCCCTACAATAAGAACGTCAAACATCATAGATTGGGAGAGAGTATAGCACGGAATCGATAAAGAAAAGATCAAGCACGCGATCTACGGAGAAGCCAACCGCCCACAAGCACAAGAGGGAGACATAGATACTGCGCCGGTGTTAACCCAAGATACCTTGTATCTACGATCCGTAAAAAATCTAACGCGAAGCGCACAACCCCCTCTATCATCATGTATGTTCCCAGCCAAAAGCCTGGAGCACGTTGTTTACGATTCAGATAGACAAAGGCGCCTCCGGTCACGAATCCGATGACGGATAAATACAAGCCAAGATCATGACGCGTTGAGCCGTCAGGATATTTTACACCAAGAATGAAATTGGTAAGCGTGCCCGGGTGATCATGGATAAGAAAGCAGCCTATACGCCCGATTCCACATCCCCAAGGCAATCCCCAAATAAGGGTATCTGCATACTCAATCCATCTCAATGCGTGTCGATGGGCATACACAAAAAATGCTATGGCCGCCCCAATGAATCCTCCAAAAATCGCAAAGCCTGGCGTACGCAGGTCGATCGCCTTCCATGGATTCGCAAGATAATACTGGGGCTCGTAGATAAAGACATGGAAGAGACGTGATCCAATGAAGCTCGCGAGAAAAATCCAAAAGGCGAGTTCGAGAATATGGTGGGGGTCAAGTTTTTTTTGTTGGGCACGTTTATAGCTAATGTATGTTGCGACAGCAAACGCAAGGGCGATAAACGTTCCCCAGGTTTGAAACGTGAGGCCTGCGATCGTATAGGTGTGTGAGGAAATAAATGGGAGCATGTTACATCACATTCAAAACCTTTAACGCGGCCTTATAATCATCCAGTGCTTGGCGTGCTTGGCGTGAACCCATTTCGAACGAAGTATCGTGAACAAGTTGGTTGCGGAGACGGTGCGCGCTCCAAACGTGGCGAATGTTTGGGTATTGATACCCTGCCGATTTGAGGCGCTCGCCTAATGTTGTACCGGGCATCGTCATGGAACGCAGAACTTGGTCAAGGAGCTTGTCCGCTTCAATAATTGCAAGCTTGGACCCCATGACCCCCTGTGTAGCGGTATGCTCGATTTGCTCCCAACGCTTATGAATTTGCTCACGTGATGTTCCGTGTAATTCTGGACGACGAAACACGCGCAGCAAGCGATAGATACCAATGCCAAGAAAGGTCACCAGGACAACGCCCCCAATAAAAAATCCAAGAACCGTTCCGGCGGAAATCTGTGAGGAGACCGTCGCTGGACTCTCTATAACGGTCGGGGAAGGTTCGAGGATGATTTGGAGCATACGATCTATCCTTCTCTTTGTTCAAAGGCGTGGGCGATGGAGAGGAGCTTGGCATCGGTGAAGTGGCTCGCGATGAACTGGATCCCGACCGGAAGACCTTCGTGTAAACCGCAGGGAAGGGAAACAGCAGGTAAACCAGCCACATTTACCCCAACCGTAAAGACATCTTCGAGATACATCGCGAGTGGATCAGAGACTTTTTCTCCGATCCTGAAAGCCGTGGAGGGGGTGGTAGGTGTTACGAGCACGTCTACTTCTTGGAAGGCATGCGTATAGGCACGACGGATGAGCGTTTGCACTTTACGCGCTTGGCGATAGTAGGCATCGTAGTACCCCTTAGATAAGGCGTAAGCTCCTAACATGATACGGCGACGTGCTTCAGAACCCAGTCCTTGGCCGCGTGATTGGAGATACGTTTCAAGTAAGCTTGAAGCATCTGCTCGTTGTCCGTAGCGGATTCCGTCGTAGCGAGAAAGGTTCGCGGAAACTTCGCAAGGCATGAGAATATAATACACCGCTAACGCTTCATCCGCGTAAGGTAAATCGACTTCTTTTACTTCTGCACCAAGGCGACGTAAAGCTTCTACCGCTTCTGTGGTATGGGCACGTACTCCGTCCGTAATCCCCTGTCCCCAGGCTTGGCGAGGAAGCCCAACACGGATACCTTTGAGGTCTTTGCGTTTTTCCAAGAGAACTTCTGTTGTTGCAACGGTAGTTTGGTCTTGCGTATCTTGGCCACGCAAGACATTGAATAATAATGATGCATCTTCGACGGTTTTTGTCATCGGACCGACTTGATCGAGGGAAGAAGCCATCGCCATTACGCCATAACGAGATACGCTTCCGTACGTTGGTTTGTGGCCGACAATACCACAGAAGGCGGCAGGCTGACGAATGGAACCACCCGTGTCAGATCCTAACGCAGCCACACACATATCTCCTGCGACCGCGGCCGCAGAGCCACCGGATGAGCCCCCCGGTACGCGTTCAATATCACCAGGATGTTTGGTCGGACCAAAGGCAGAATGCTCGGTCGAAGAACCCATCGCGAATTCGTCAAGATTTGTCTTTCCGAGAAGCACCGCTCCCGCTTCTTTTAAGTGCCGGATGACGGTCGCATCATACGGCGCGAGATACTTCTCAAGAATCTTTGAACCGCCCGTAGCACGTACGCCTTGTATTAAAATATTATCCTTGATCGCCAACGGAATCCCATCAAGAGGACCGAGAGCCTTATTCGAGGCACGGCGCATATCGGACGCTTTTGCGGCTGCGAATGCTCCCTCCTCATCTAAAGTGAGGTATGCGTTTAGCGCAACATTCAAGCCTTGCGCTTGTTTTAAGTACGCACGCGTAAGCTCTTCTGAAGAGAATGCTTTTTTGTCGAGTGCTTCACTGGCGGAGACAATGGTTTTATTCAAGAGATCCATAGCAGGTTATTTTTTGGGTTTTTCAAACACAGCAGGAACACGTAGGGCACCTGCGAGACGGTCCGGGAAGTTGTTGACGATCTGGTCATGCGTTTGAGCGTCTTGTGAGGCAGGCTCATCTTTGCGCCCAATGAAGCCTTGGACAACTGTATCGGTTTCGGGAATCCCTTGTGTATCTACCTTTGCTAAGCGCTGCACATAACCTAAAACATCTCCCAATTGTCCTGAGAGAGAGGCTTTTTCCTCTTCCGTCAGTGCTAGACGCGTCAAAACGGCCAACCGTTCGAGTTCTACGGGCGTTATATCCATATAGGCGTAGAGTACCTGGAGAAAGG
>JBPOJM010000017.1:0-12533 GCA_052033585.1 Patescibacteria group bacterium
AGGTTGCGCCAGAGGTGATTGAACGCTTGCGTCATCATGAGCGAGTGATTGATGTGCATGTGCCCGTGAAAATGGATGATGGGTCAACGAAACTCTTTCACGGGTATCGCGTGCAATGGAATAGTGCACGTGGTCCTTACAAAGGAGGGATTCGCTATCACGAACAAGTTGATATGGATGAAGTAAAAGCGCTTTCCTTTTGGATGGCTATTAAGTGTGCCGTGGTTGGAATTCCGTATGGCGGAGGAAAAGGAGGGGTTGCAGTCAATCCAAAAGAGTTATCAAAAGATGAGCTTGAACGATTAACGCGTGGCTTTACGCGCGCCATTGCGGATGGGATTGGCCCTGACAAAGATATTCCTGCACCAGATGTGAATACTACGCCTGCCATCATGGATATTTTGGCAGATGAATATGGAAAAATTGTTGGCGCGTTTCAGCCAGCAGTTGTGACGGGTAAAACGATTGCCAAAGGTGGATCGGAAGGCCGTGGAACGGCGACGGCGCAAGGTGGGTACTATGTTTTTGAAGCGTTCCGCGCCAAGGTGGGCATGGATCCTGAGTCGGCCACCGTTGTTGTGCAGGGGTTTGGAAATGCCGGGCATGTGATTGCAACGCTTTTTCATCGTCATGGCTACAAGGTGGTAGCGGTATCTGACTCCAAGGGAGGGATTCACGACGAGAATGGATTAGATATTCCTGCGCTTATTACACATAAAGAAAAAACGGGAAGCGTCGTGGGATTCCAAGGTCTCCCGACGTTGTCTCAGACGGATATTTTGACGTTGCCCTGTGGTGTACTCGTACCATCTGCTTTAGAGAATCAATTAACCGCCGAGGTTGCGCCTAAGGTACGTGCGCAACTTGTCCTTGAGCTTGCGAATGGGCCAACGACGCCCGAAGCGGATGCGTATTTTGCTGAGCATGGCGTCGTCGTGATTCCGGATGTGCTTGCAAACGCGGGTGGGGTGACGGTTTCGTTTTTGGAATGGCAACAAAATAAAACCAATGAACATTGGACGGAGGAAGAGGTGTTTGCGCGCATGAAGCCGCTCATGGTGGAAGCGTCAAAAGCCGTGGCGGAGACGGCGGAGAAATATTCTATTACACATCGGCAAGCGGCGTTTGTGCTTGCTATTGAAAGAATAGGGGAGGCGATGAAGAAAAAATAAGGTAGGCGATGGGCTTGTAGGTGCGGCACATATAAAATTGAGTACGCAGATTTTCCTGCTAGAAAATCTGCTCAAATTTAGCCGGCGTCACGGCTATCTTGCCTCCTTTTTATCTGCCTGGCCCGTAGGCCCTAGATAGGGAGAGGAGAGATCAGGTATTCACGCTACACGATTCACGTTTCACGAATTTTTTGTTCCGCATTTACAATTTCTGCTCCAAACAGGAAGACTTGAGCGGAGTAATAGATCCAGAGGAGGAGGGCCACGAGGGAGCCCGCAGCTCCGTAAACGGATTGGACGCTGCTGTGGGATAGGTAGAAGCCGAAGGCGTATTTTTGTATGGCGAGGATCAGAGAGGTGAAAATAGCCCCACGCCACACATGTTTCCAGGCGATGTTTGTGTCTGGGAGGGTTTTAAACAGTACTCCGAATAGGAGAGTGCTGACTATGAGAGAGATAACTTGGTTAAGGGCTGCATAAATGTGGGGGGAGCCGCGAATGATGTCTAGAGCGTAGAGACGCGTTGAGGAGAGAATGGTGCTTATGCTTAGTGAAGCAATAAAGAAGAGGCTGGTAAAAACAACCAATAAGAATAACCCCACATAGCGTTTTACGATTTCTCGCCAAGGCATGTTTCCTGGAGGAATTTCCCAGATAATGTCGAGGGCGATTTTTAATTGTTTGAATACGCCTATGGAGCCTACGATGGTTAAAAAACTACCTATCAAAAATGCAGGCCCGCTCTGGGAAGCGACCTTTCCTCCTTCGAGCATAGATTGTATGAGCTCCGTTGCATCCTTGCCGACAAATACGCGTATTTGCTGGAGTAGTTCTGTGCTTGAGTCTTGATAGAGGGCTCCAACGAGTGCCAGGATCACGAGAAGAAGGGGAGTGATCGAGAAGATCGCGTGGTAGGTTAAAGCGGCGGCGAGGTTGGATCCGTGATCTTCTTTCCAGCCAACATATGCTTTCTTAAGGAGTATCTTTATAGGTAGTTGGGCTGACATACGCGTATCTATTCATGTCTGGTCAGGACGGTATTTCTTTTTAAGGATGGTTAATCCAGCTCCTAAAAATCCTCCGCCTATGATGGTTGTTACAAGGGATGTCCAGAGGGCTGGGATACTCCAGTCGGAGCCGTGGATGAGTTGGAGAAAAAGGGAGGCGGTGAGGAATAGTAATGTCAGCATGAAGCAGGGGATACTCAAGACCATGCAGCCTAGGCCTAGGCTTAATTGACGGAGATAGGGAGCGACGGGTGCGATGGCGTGGCTTATTCGAGAGGATACAGCCTCACCTGTGCGTTCTAGGAGGTATTTTATGACCAATTGGAGGATAGTCGGCATAACGACAGACAACCTGGGAGTCTATCGTTTTGTATAGGTTCCCAGGTTTGTTAAAGATGATGAATTAATCGCGACGGCGATGGTGACATCTGCCTGATAGAGCAAGCGCGACTACCGCTCCGACGGCTGCGGCGATCCCTGCCACGTGCCAAGGGTTTTGGCGTGCGTATCGATCGGCAGAGCGAGTTACTTCGTCGAATTGTTCGCGCACTTCCTTGCTTTTATCTTGGGCTTGTTCTTTAAAATCGTTCCATTGTTCTTTGGCCTGACCGATGTAGCGTTCACCTTCTTGTTTAATGGCGTTCATGGTTTCTTGGGATTTGGTGGCGAGGGTAGACATGTCTGAAGTGGAGGAGTTGTGTTGATTTGTCGTGCTGTTATTCTTGTTGTCCATATATATAGTGATAGGAATAAGAGCCTCTATTTCTATTCCATGCCTGTTTAGAGTGAATGTCAAGCGTTATGTAAGTCGTCTTCGTATTTATACGTATGTGTGCTAGTATTTTCTCAATATGCATCTTCTCTTTGATGCCAAGACAAAGATATTTTGGGGAGAGGTTCAAGAAAAGAACGGGAAGATTGTTGCGATTGTTCCGAATGCGGAAGGGAAGAAGCATTTAGCATCTTTAATGTCGGAATGGCAAACGCAGGGGATTGAAGTCCTTCGTTCTGTGACACGTGCAAATGGAAAGACGGTGACGACGCAGTTTGTTCATGAACGGGTTCTTTTTTCAGATGCTCATGCGCTTGAAGCGCTGCAGGTGTCTGCCTCACGGTATGGTTTGGAGCTATGCTCTCTTCCAGATGGTGCTGTTTCTTATTGGAATGAGCTCATCAAGTGGCCAATGAGTGATGGGATGAAACAAGATCTCGCTTTTTTCATTCAACAATTTTTCCCTCAAATGAAAGCAGCTTGGCCGAAGCGATGGGCAGAATTACGTCTGGAGATGAACGGGCTATGAGCGCGGAATTTTCGGCAGGGATTCATGAGACTGCTACAGAGAAGCAGGGGGAACAGGTATTAGCAGATCGCAAGGCTAAATCTTGGATGCAGCGGGTGCTGGAGTTCCGACGTTCTCCTAAAGGGGCGTTGGCATGGAATCTACTGCTTGGATTGCAGACTGTGGCGGGTGTTGGTGTTACTGTCAATCGAGCGGAGGCGATCTATAACACAGTTGAGGCAAGGGCTCATAGTGGGGAGGCGACCGTTTCTGAACCGCTTTCGGATATCAAAATTGATAATGCCTTCCAAGAGGTTGGATTTTCTCCCGTTGTCCTCCAAACGGGTGTGAGAGAGGCGTTCGGCTCCTTAGTGGGAGCAAATGTTCATCGTATTGAGTATAGTTCTCGGCGCATTCCAATGCCTGCGTCGTATCGCGGTACCTCTCGTTATGAGGCGGGTCATTGCACGCTCTCTGAGGATAGAGGAGTACGATCTCATATTGTCCTCACCATAGATGCGGCAGAAGGACAATCCGTTCGTTCTTTTAGTCATACCTTATTTCATGAAGCTGCGCATGCCATTGATCCAGAGAATGTCGACCAAATTCCTCGAGAGATTAAGCTTGGTTTGCAAGGTGCGTTACAGGAGCTCGTTCGTGATGATCATCAAACGATCTATAGCTATATTAATGAGTACGAAGGCGGTTCTGCTTCAGAGGAAGAAGAGGATACGATTCAGCGTAAAGAATTGTTTGCTGAATTGATGGCGGATGCGCTTACTATGGAGCCGTTGGCAGCGAATGACCCTTTGCTCCATCGTCCCTTGAATGTGCAATTCACGCATCGTTTAGCGAGGAAATATAACAAGCCTTTGGATGAGATGATGCCGTATGGCTGGATTCTTGCGTTGGTCGGGGACTGGAGAGGAACGAATTTTTTTCAACGTGGTCAAGAGGCGCACCAGCGGCTCGTGATGAGATTGGAGGCGGATAGGGGAAGGGTTCAGCAAGAGCATTTTTCTCAAATGGTTTCTAGTGAGTTAGGAAGATTGACTTTTCCTTCTTTAGATCGTGCTATTCAACGATGGGCAAGGACTTCAGAAAATTCCTCAACGTCTAATGCGCGATGGATGGCTAACTATCTTTTAGGCAGTGGCGGTCTTTTTCATTCAGATCATCTTTCTCGCTCCCAATTGGCGCTTGCTCATCGATGGCGACAAGTCGTGCATGTTCTCGAGCAAGATCGTGATCGGTATGATTCATCCTTTCTACGCTCAGCAGGTGTTCATGATCCTCAGCTTCGTTACTTATTTTCGCGTTTGACTCGAGCCGTTTCGGGTGGCGGTACGGGTCAGGTTTCTTTAGAAACCCTTTTATCTCATACGCGTCTTGCTTCACGTATCCCTCCTTCAGAATCTAGACAGCGTGTGCTTGACTCAATACATGCTGACGTAGAAACTTTGAACAACCTGTTTCGACAGGCGAGTCAGGTTGCTGGGCCAAATGATCCTCAGTTTATTGCTTTTCGATCGGCTATCTTTGCTTGGATTGAGGGGGAGATGAGCGGGGCGTGGCTTGCGGGAGCTGAAGAGCTTGCGCCAGACATGGCGGATGTGTACGAGGATATGCTGGATATGGGGAGTGTAGATCAGGAAGGGAATCGTGAACGTTAACTACGCCTTGACAACCCCTGGCCTTTTCTTTCATAGTAGGGATATTCTCTGGCCTCACCAACCAGCGTCGACAAGTTCAGAAATGAAGCGTCCCGCCGATGGCGGGAAAGACGGGTGGAACCGCCCCGCTGATGGCGGGGTCCCGTGCGAAACATTCGATGGATGTTTCGTTTTTTATTTCATTTTTTCTACAGTATATGTTTCCGATTGAAACGCGCCGTCATAGTGCGGCGCATGTCATGGCGGCGGCCGTGAAACGCCTTTTTCCGGAGGCGAAGTTAGGGGTGGGTCCGATGGTTGAGCATGGGTTTTATTATGATATTGATCTTGGTCGTTCCGTTACACCAGATGATATTAAAGCGATTAACAAAGGGATGACACGGATTGTACAAGAAAATCCTGTCTTTACGCGTGAAGAGCTGCCGATTGATGAGGCGATTGCTTTATTTCAGGAGATGGGACAGGCGTATAAGGTTGAGTTATTGACGGACTTAAAGACTAAAGGGACGACAAAAGTATCGGCGGAAGAGGCGCAGGATGTTGATCCACAAAATGTTGGGGTTGTGACCATATATCGCACGGGAGACTTTGTGGATTTGTGTCGTGGGCCACATGTTACTGAGGCAAAAGAGATTGGGGTTTGGAAACTGAATAAGGTAGCTGGTGCGTATTGGCGTGGGAAAGACACAAACCCACAAATGCAGCGTATTTATGGATTGTGTTTCGCGACAAAAGAAGAGTTAGAGGCGCATGAAACCATGATGGCGGAGGCAGAGAAGCGTGACCATCGGAAGCTTGGGTTTGAACTCGATTTGTTTGCGTTTTCTCCCTTGGTTGGTTCGGGGCTGCCTTTATTTACCTCTAAAGGGGTTACGATTCGTGAATTACTCACCAATTTTGTGTGGGAGCTCATGAAGCCCTATGGCTACGAACGGGTTTGGATTCCTCACATCACAAAATCTGACTTGTACAAGACCTCTGGACATTGGGATAAGTTTGAGGATGACTTATTTCATGTTTCGAGCAAGAAAACGGATGAGGAGTTTGTCTTGAAGCCCATGAACTGTCCGCATCATACGCAGATCTACGCTTCAAAGCCACGCAGCTATCGTGACTTACCCATTCGCATGAGTGAAGTGACCACCGTCTACCGTGACGAGAATACGGGGCAATTGCAGGGGCTTACGCGTGTTCGTTCGATTACGCAGGATGATGCGCACGTATTTTGTCGGCCTGACCAGGTGCAAGATGAAGCGCTTGCGATCTATCATATCGCGGAGAAATTCTATGCGGGGTTTGGCATGTCCTTTCATCGTGTGCGGTTGAGTGTGCGTGACCCGCAAAAGCCCGAGAAGTATTTGGGCGGAGACGAGGCCTGGGATTCCGCCGAGAAGGCTCTGGCAGAGGTTATGCGGGGCGTTGGGCGTGAAGTAGAGATCGGGGAAGGTGAGGCGGCCTTCTATGGTCCTAAGCTCGATTTTATGGCCAAGGATGCCATTGGGCGTGAATGGCAGTTGGCGACGATTCAATTGGACTTTAACCAACCGGAACGGTTTGGTCTTGAATATGCAGATGCGGACGGGACGAAGAAACGTCCGATTATGGTGCATCGTGCCATTTTGGGTTCCGTCGAACGGTTTATGGGGGTGTTGATCGAACATTTTGCGGGGGCCTTTCCTGTATGGCTCGCTCCGGTTCAGATCGCCGTATTGCCGGTGGCGGATCGTCATGTAGACTTTGCTCAATCTCTTGCCAGAGAATTGATGGATCATGGGTTGCGTGTAGAAGTTGATGCTTCGGCGGAGTCTGTAGGAAAGAAGATCCGTAATGCAGAAAAAGCGAAGCATCCCGTGATGTTGGTGGTAGGAGATAAGGAGGTGGAGGGAGGACAACTTACCGTGCGTAGACGCGGGCAGGCGGAGCAGGAGGTGATTGAAAAACCGCTATTTATTGAGCAAATTCTCAAGGAGGTGAAGGAGCGGAGTTTGTAAGGCTACGGATCAATATAAAAACACCCCGATGAACGGGGTGTTTTTATTGGGTGTATTACCTTGTTTTTGTTGCTTGAACGACGCGTTTTAATTCGTTCTCTAAGTCTACTAGCAGTTCTGCGCTGACTCCTTTTGGAGCAAGCAGGTCTTTTAATTCTTTGATGCGCCTCCCGTACTTGATGGCGAGATCTTGATGGAGGACGCGATCTTCTATTTCCATGAGAGCAATGCGTTCCGCAGCTCTTACCATGAAGTTTGCTCGTTGAGCCATTTCCTCCGGGCTCTTTCCTCCGAGGAGTTTTTTGAATTCGTTTAATCGTCTGCGTGAGGCGTCGCGTTCATCTCTTGTGCCTAGCCCTAAACTTACTTTTGCTTCTAGGGATTTTAAGGTTCGTTCTGTATCGTTTTGGATGGATTCGACGCCTTCCAGCGTTTCCTCGTCAAACTCGAAGTTTCGAGAGAACTCTTTTGCAGTGGCTAATTTGTCGAGCTGTACGATAGGGATGGCGTTGAATCGTTTTTGCGTAATGCTTTTGTATTCTTTGTTGCCCGCTTGTTGTTTTAAGAGAGCTCGTTCTATTCGATCTGTTGCTTGTAGCTTTTCTTTTTTATCCAGCATTGACCCGTCTATTCGTTGGTTTAACACGAAGCAATCCATTAAATTCTGGGCTGATCTTTCTGTGAATGCGAGGTGTCTCAATTCAGTTTCAAACTCAACTTGTTCAGCTCTACGCTCTTCTATTCGTCCAGGTACTTCCGCAAAGCCTTGTGGGCCTCTTGTGAGCGTGGCTCGTTCATAGACGGGGATATTCCGTTCCACAGCATTTTTTTGCTGTTGTGCTTCTTCGTACCGCTCAAGTGTTGTTTCGTACCGTTTTTTTAGTTCCGTGATCTCACTCCGATCTATGACCTTTCTCCAGAGCGATTTGAACCAGGAGCGTGCGGTATTTTTGAGTCGCCTGGTCTCTTCGCCGGGTATTTCTACTTGTTCACCATATGTGGCTAGTTCTTCTGCGATTCCTCTTAGTTCTGTCTTGTAAGTATTGGCGCGTGCCTCATAGGTTGCGATATTTTTTTGTTTTTGTTCAGAGGCTTTTTTCTGTTGAGCCTCGTACATTTCGATGATTCCTTCATCTACATTTCCCCTCTCCCTCTTTTGTTTTTTTCTTGGTGGCAGAGGTGGAGGAATAATTTCTCTTCCATTGGAGCTTATTTCTGCTGCTTGTACGTCGAGATATTCTGCAGCGTTAGGTCTTTGCTTTTTTAGCGCGTTTGCCGCTCGTTCAAATTTTAATACTTCATCAACGCCTAACCATCTTCCGCTGGGGGTTCTTCTTGTTTTTACCATCTGTTCGATCGCGGCAATTTTTTCTTCGAGCGTCCCTCCTGCTGCTACGCGAGGAGAGGGTGTACGCTCTTCTTTTGGTGCACGGTACTTGGCGTATTCTTGTTGCAATTTCTCAACTTCGCTGTCTGGAAGGGGACCGACATCGTTGTCATCATCATATGCTTCTGGGAGGTCTGCTTCGTCTGCAGTGATTTCTGGCGCAATACTGTCTAGGTCTATGCCAGGTTCTCTTTTTCGCCTCGGGCTATAAGAATAATCTATCCCAAGATCCTCTCGTTCTTCGTTTTTTGCGGTAACAGAAGGGGATAGGAGTTTTTTTAACCGTTCTAAGCCTGCAATGCGTTCGTCGACGACTCGGGTATCCTTAAATCCATTATCAAGGTCTTCACGAAGCTCTTGGATACGTGCCTCAATTTCTTTTTCAGGACTTGAAACGAGTGCAGCGCTGTACCGATCACCTGCCTCATTGTACAGATTCCGAATTTGTTGGCGTTTTTCTTCCAGTTTTTTAATCTCTTCTCCTAATTTATCTCGAACCTTAAAAATATTCGTCTCTTTTTGTCTCTCTTGGCGGGAAAGGATGGCGTCATCGACTTGGTTGAATTCCTCTTGCAGCTTCCTTACGTTCTTTTGCAGGCGGGTGAGCTGCGCTTCGCGTTGTGTCGGGTCTATTAGAATTCCATATCGTTCGGCGAGATTTTCCGCTTCGGATCTTAGCAGGTTCTTCATTTGTTCCAGATCTGCAAAAGTGTTGTGGAGTTGCCGAAGACGTATCGCATTCTTGGGGTTTGTTCGAGCTATCTCATTAATGGTTTCTGCCATGTTGAACTCAACCTCCTCGGCGGCGGTTGGGTATTCGAGGAGAGTGTCTTTTTCGTCTCGAGCGTTGCTGAGCTCTTCTGAGAGTTCTGCGAGTCTTGCTCTCGTTTCTCTAATCCTTCCGCTGAGGCTCTTTTTATTGCTAGGCGTGATGTCTTCCGTGGTTCTCAATGTTTCTTCATCGTCCGCGAGGAGTTCCTTGAGCCGTGCTTCTTCCGCGACTTTTACTGGATCGATCATTCTATCAAGCTCTTGAAGGCGAGCAGCGCGTGCTTCGGCGGAGAGGATGATCCCGTACTTATTGGCAAGGCTCTCTAAAAGAGCTTGTCCCTCAAGAGCAGGTTTTTGTTCTCCTTTTTTCTTAGAACGTGATGGTTTTGAGCGTTCTGCGACAAAATCTGGATTATCGATCTCTACTTCGCTCCAGCTGATCTCTGGTTGGTCTTGAGCGGGGGGCTGTGCTGCCTCGACGGTAGCGGGAAGTGGAGAGGATTCTTTGCGTGCGGCTGTAAGGGATTCTCGCAGGGCTTCTAGTTCTTTCGTCAGGCTTTCTTTCATTTCCTTCGTTCCTGACACAATTTCTTCATGGCCGTTCTTAAGTTGCTTGTCAAGTCGCTCAATATCCTCCTCGACTTTATCCATCCTTGCGATCACTTCGGGTAGGCTTCCAGGAGGGTAGAATCCGCGTGCTTTTTTTACGCTCGTTCTGGATGTTTCTTCGTCATCATTTGCGTCAAATATGCTTTTGGATGTTTTTTCAGATCTGCTAGTTCTTTTTTCTGCTTGTTTCGCTTCGGCACGCTTTTGTTGGCGGCTTTTTTCATTAGGAATGGTAGATGCCCAGGGCATGACTTCTCTGGTCGGTATGGTGTCGCTATCGCCCATTTCGAGCGCTGCTTCTGCCGCTTCTTCACTCGGTACTTCCTCTAATTCATTGGATGAAATTTCTACAATTTCTTCTCCAGGGAGCTGATTTTTTGCTTTCTTGAATTCTCCACTTTGTTCAGGTGGTTTTTTTGTTATGCGTTCCCGAGCAAATGGCCGAGGAGTCCCTCCGAATTCTCTGTTTGCAACTTCAAAAGGATCTGGCATTGCCGCGGATGATTGTGCATACCGATTTCTTGAGGTCTCGCTTCTGGGTTTTCGATCAAAAGGGCGTTCCATAGAAAAATATTTGATGGTAGTTTACCACGTTCTCAGGAAAGCAAAAACCATGTTTGAGGGGACATGGTTTTTGCTTCGCTTAAGATTTCTCTCTTTGCTTCATTTGTTCACGCAAATCGCTCATTAATTTTTCTCGTAGGGCGTCACCTTCGGCGGTGGTATAGAAGAATTCTGCAATGTCTTCGGTTGTGAGTTGCCATGGAGGGATTCCGGTGGCTTCGGCTACATAAGCGAGCGCGCCTTCATTGTGCTTATCAAATATGGACTCTGCAATTTCATTGAAGAGTTCCGCATTATGTTCGCCTTGCATTCGTTCCCATTGCTGTTTCCACTGCCTTCTCCTCAGGATAGGTTCGGCAATGGCGAGGATGGGTCTAGCAGCAACCTCGCCTATGGAAGAGCTTATTGCCTTCGCCGTAGCTTTGCCGAAGGTGTCCATGTTTCTTCTTAGAAGGGCTCGCCTTTCTAAAATCTCTCCTCTTTCAGTCAGTGCTCGTTCTCGAACCTTTTCTCCGGGCGTAGACTCCTCTTTTAGTTCTTGCCTATAGCGATCTTGAAGGTGGCGATATTGTTCGATCATTGCCTTCTTCTCTCGGTCTCTGCCACCGTATTGCTCCGTTTTTTTGCTAAAAAACTTTCCGATGGATGTATCTTTCCACCAGCTTCTTGCTCGATCTGTGAATGTTTCTTCTCCTGTGATGGCATGCTCGATACTGGTGCCATATTTTTCATCAAATGCCCAAGCGAGATCATCAATATTTTTTTGGAGTGTCTTCAGGAGACGTTCCCTTCTTCCCACGTAGCTCTCGGTCCAGTTTGGTAAGCGCTTTTTTTCTTTTAATGAATCTTTTAGATCGATTATTTTTTTCTGCCCTAGCTCTTTTACCGCGTTCTCTTTGAATTTCCTTAGTCGTAGTTCTTCGTAAGCCCTGGTTCTTTTTTTGTTGGCCGCCTCTTTTGGATCTTCCCAAGTGCTCGCTTCGGTGAGTTTTGTCTGGACCTCCCGAAGATCTTCAAGAGCGGCCTCGACCGGGCTCACACGCTTTTTTTGTGCCTTGAGCTTGTTGCGCGATGCTTCCATTACTTGAATACGAGCTGCCACTTCTTCTTCGGCGGTTTTATAGCGTATAAGTCGTCTCGATTCGTCTTTAAGAGGGGTTAGGAGTTCCTCGATTTCATCGATTTTTGTTTTATCTTCGTCGAATCTGGCTTTTATTAAGGCGAGTTCTAATGTTTCTAGCTGTTCATCTATAGCTCTCTCCCGTATGCGTCGTTGTTCTCCGATATAGAGATTTGGTATGAGTTTATTTGCGGCAATTTGCGCCTCTCTCAATAAAACGGCTTTTGTTTCTTCTTCCGTAGCCTCTAGGATCTCTTCGATTCCCAGCTCCTCTGCCGAACCCACTTCTGTTTCAAGAGCCTTTCGTTCCGTTTTTCTTTGTTTGGCTTTGGCCTTTGTTTCTGCTGAGCCTATACCCTTTTTTACTTTTCCTACAAATGCAAGACCTCCATCTCGTGTAGATTCTAGATCTGGGAGATCTGACTCTGTGCTCGGAGTCGTGGCGCGTTTTTCCAGGTTTTCTTCCGTCGCTCTATCTGTAAATCTTTTTAAAGGACGTTCTCGCATAAAATTTCCCTCATTCTACCAAATTTTCTTCTTCATCACAAAAGCCACCCTTTTTATTTATAGGATGGCTTTTGTCTGTGTTTGATCTTACGCCTTCACAATCTTGGCGAACACTTCTGGGTGTTCTGCGCCGAGTTGGGATAAGACTTTGCGATCTAAGATGATACCGCGCTTTTTGAGGTCGCCCATGACACGGGAGTAGCTTGTGCCGAGGAGGCGGGCGGCGGCGTTGATGCGGATTTGTTGCAGTCCGCGGTTGTCACGCTTCTTCAAGCGGCGGTCACGGTAGGCGTTAGCGCCGGATTTGGTAGCGGCAACTTTGGCAAGGGTGATGCGGTTCTTGCGACCCCACATCATTCCTTTGGTGCGGGCTAGTATATTCTTGCGGCGCTTGATGCGATGGGTTCCACGTTTGACGCGAGGCATATGAGGGGGAGGAAAAAATGAAGGGG